>CANJQN010000008.1 GCA_947476465.1 Comamonadaceae bacterium
CGGGCTGAGCCTGTCGAAGCCTCGCACTTGCACTCGCATGCCCTTCGACAGGCTCAGGGCGAACGGAAATTCCACCGAGGCCGCCCCTTTGTCTTTGTATCACCCGATCAATTTATTCCGGACACCAGTGCGCCTTCGCGGGAATGACGGAATTGCTTTTCTGACCGTCCCTTGCGTCCCCAGGGCTTTCACAACGCTACCGGGGCAAGACGCCCAGCGCGAAGGGCAGGCTCAATCCGGCCAGCAGGGTGGACAGGGTGACGAGGGCCGCCACATACGCGCCGTTGTAGCCCATGCGGGCAGCCAGCACATAGCAGTTGGAGGCGGTGGGCATGGCGGCAAACACCAGCAACACCAGCGTTTGCACGCCGTCCAGGCGAAACAGCCGCGCCAGGCCCCAGGCCATCAGGGGTGTGACGACATGGCGGATGGCAAGCACCGAGACCGAAAGCATCTTGCCCTTGGCCAGCGACCCGATCTGCATGCCGGCGCCGGCGGCCATCAGGCCCAGCGCAATGGCCGAGGCGCTGATACGGCTGACCGCGGGTTCGAGCCAGCCAGGGATGGACAGGCCGGCCAGGTTGGCCGCCAGGCCGGCGGCCGTGGCCAGGATCAGCGGGTTGCGCAGCAGCGCCGCGCCGAAGTGGGTGCCCGATTCGCGCGCCATCGGCCAGACCGCTGCGATGTTGAAGATGGGCACGCAAAAGCCGATCAGCACCGCCACCAGCAGCAGGCCCGGCGCGCCCGCCACACGCTCCACCAGGGCCAGTGCGATGAAGGAGTTGAAGCGAAAGGCAATCTGCGCGCTGGCCGCGTGGTCGCGCCGGTCGATGTGGCGGCCAATCCACGGCAAGTGGGGCAGGGCGTAGGCCAGGGTGATCGCGCACAGGCCCGTGAGCACGCCGGCGGCGATCAGGCCCGAGGCGGCGCCCAGGTCCAGCGGGCTGCGCACAATCGACTGGAACAGCAACACCGGAAACAGAAAGTAGTAGACCAGGGCCTCGGCCTGCTGCCACACCGTGCGGTTCAAGAGCGTGTAGCGGCACACGAGCCAGCCGCACACAATGAGCGAGAAGTCGGGAATGAGCAGCGCGGCGAAATTCACCGCTGCGAGGATACCAAGCCGAGCGTGAGGGCAATGCCACTACGATGGCACTGTGAACGTCAGAATCGCATTAAAAAGGAGTCCCAATGCGCCGTCGCCACTGTCTCGCCCTGTCCACCGCCGCCCTGCTGGCGCTCGCCAGCGGCGCCGCGTTCGCCCAGGCCTATCCCAACAAGGTGATCAGGTTGCAGGTGCCATTCGCCCCGGGGGGAACCACTGACATCATCGCCCGCGTGATGGCCGAGCCCTTGGCCAAGGCCCTGGGCCAGCCGGTGGTGGTGGAAAACCGCGCCGGCGGCGGGGGTGTTGTCGGCGCGACCGAACTGGCGCGCGCCGCGCCCGACGGTTACATCCTGGGCATGGCCACCGTGTCCACCACGGCGGCCAATCCGGCGATCAACCCGCGCATCCCCTACAACACGCTCACCGACTTTGTCCCCATCATCAACATCGCTGCCACGCCCAATGTGATCGCGGTGCACCCGAGTTTTCCGGCCAAGGACCACAAGGCCTTCGTCGCCGAACTCAAGCGCGCCCCCGGCCGCTATTCGTATTCGTCCTCGGGCACCGGCGGCATCGGCCACCTGCAGATGGAGTTGTACAAGGGCCTGGCCGGCGTGTTCGTCACGCACATTCCCTACCGCGGCGCGGGGCCGGCGCTCAACGACACCGTGGCCGGCCAGGTGCCGATGATCTTCGACAACCTGCCGTCGGCACTGCCCTTCATCATGGACGGCCGCCTGGTGCCGATCGTGGTGGCCGCGCCCCAGCGACTGGCGGCGCTGCCCAATGTGCCCACCTTCCAGGAGATCGGCCTGGAGCCTGTCAACCGCATGGCCTACTACGGCATCCTCGGCCCCAAGGGCCTGCCCAAGGATGTGGTCGACAAGGTGCATGCCGCCGTGATGCAGGCCCTGCGCGATCCGGCCGTGCGCAAGCGCATCGAGGACACCGGCTCGGTGATCATCGGCAACACGCCTGACCAGTTCGCGGCGCAGATCAAGGCCGAGTTCGAGGTCTACCGCAAGGTCGTCGACAGCGCCAAGCTGAAGCTCGATTGAGCGAACCCGCGCCGCCCGACCCGGTCATCGATACCTTCATCGACGCTCTGTGGCTCGAAGAAGGCCTGTCGCGCAACACCCTGGCCGCCTACCGGCGCGACCTCACCCTGTACGACCGCTGGCTGCAGGGCCGCGGCGGACAGTTGGGCGCCACACAAGAGGGCGACCTCAATGCCTACTTTTCCGCCCGCCACGCCACCACCAAGGCCACCACCGCCAATCGGCGGCTGGCGGTGTTGCGGCGCTTCTTTCGCTGGGCGCTGCGCGAGCGGCTGATCACGGCCGACCCGACGCTGCGGCTGGACAACGCCAAGCGCGCCCTGCGCGTGCCCAAGACGCTGACGCAGGCGCAGGTCGAGGCCCTGCTGGCCGCGCCCGACGTGGACACACCTCTGGGCCTGCGAGACCGCGCCATGCTGGAGCTGATGTACGCCAGCGGCCTGCGCGTGACCGAGCTGGTGACGCTCAAGGTGCTCAACGTGAGCTTGTCCGAGCACGTGCTGCGGGTGTTCGGCAAGGGCAGCAAGGAGCGGCTGGTGCCGTTCGGCGAGGTGGCCGGCGACTGGCTGGTACGCTTTCTGGAGCAGGCCCGCGGTGAGATTTTGGCCGGGCAGCAGACCCAAGACCTGTTCGTTACCGCGCGCGGCGCCGGCATGACGCGGGTGATGTTCTGGATGATCGTCAAGAAGTACGCGCTGGCCGCCGGCATCACCGCCCCACTGTCACCGCACACCTTGCGGCATGCCTTCGCCACCCACCTGTTGAACCATGGCGCCGATCTGCGGGCGGTGCAGATGCTGCTGGGGCATGCGGATATTTCCACCACCACGATCTACACGCATGTGGCGCGCGAGCGGTTGAAGCACCTGCATGCGCTGCATCATCCGCGCGGGTGAGCGGGCGTCACGGCTCGCTTCGCGTTGCCGGGGTCTGGATTCCCGCCTACGCGGGAATGACACACGTTTGGTCATTCCCGCGTAGGCGGGAATCCAGGAGCGCGGTGCCTCCGGCGCGTACCTTCAGAACTGCGCCAACCCCTCAATCGCCAGCACATAGCCCTTCACCCCGAACCCCGCCATCACCGCCTTGGCCACCGGCGAGATGTAGCTGTGGTGGCGAAAGGCCTCGCGTGCATGCACATTGCTGATGTGAAGCTCGATCACCGTCGCGCCCGCGCCCTTGATCGCGTCGTGCAGCGCGATGCTGGTGTGGGTGTAGGCCCCGGCATTCAGGATGACGCCGGCGGCCTGGCCCTCGGCCTGGGCGCGGCCGGCTTCGTGGATCCAGGTGACCAGTTCGCCCTCGTTGTTGGACTGACGAAAATCCAGCTGCAGGCCGTGCGCGGCGCAGGCCTGCTGGCACAGCGCCTCGACGTCGGCCAGGGTTTGCGCGCCGTAGATCTGGGGCTCGCGCGTGCCCAGCAGGTTGAGGTTGGGGCCGTTGAAGACGTAGGCGATCTTGGTCATGGGGCGGGCGGCAGGCGGCCGGATCAGTGAAACGGGGCGAGCGTAGCAGAAGGCAGGCCGGCGCTACGGCCCGGCCAGCGCCGCCAGCTCGTCTTCGGCGAAGCCGGCGGCCCGGCGCGCTTGCAGGTTGAAAGGCCCGCGCAGACGCGGCGCACCATGGCGCAGGGCGAGTTCGGCGTACGTGTGCACGGGGTCCAGGCCGCGTTCAGTGCAAAGCGCGCGATACCACTGATTGCCCACCGCCACATGGCCGATCTCGTCGCGCAGGATGATGTCGAGGATCTCGCCGGCCCGCCGGTCGCCCGCCGCCACCAGCTTGGCGCGGATCGGCGGCGAGGCGTCCAGGCCCCGGGCTTCGAGCGTGCGGGGCACCAGGGCCAGGCGGGCCAGCAGGTCGCCCTGGGTCTTCTCGGCCATCTCCCACAAGCCGTTGTGCGCGGGGAAGTCGCCGTAGTCGAAGCCCATGCCCCGAAGGTGCGCGCGCAGCAGCTGAAAGTGCAGCGCCTCCTCGGCCGCGACGGTCAGCCATTGTCGGTAGAAGCGATCGGGCATCCCGGCGAAGCGCCACACCACATCGGCGGCCAGGTTGATGGCGTTGAGCTCGATGTGGGTCAGCGCGTGGATCAGCGCCGCGCGGCCCTCCACCGTGTGGGTGGGGCGCGGTTTGAGCGACATGGGCGTCACCAGCAGCGGTCGCTCGGGGCGGCCCGGGATGCCCGGCCCCGGCTCGATGAACGCTGCCGGGTCGAGCGGGCCGTCCAGCGGCAGCGCGCGGGCCCGCTTGGCCTTGGTGTCGGGGTCGCGCTCTTGCAGGATGGCCAGGGCTTCGCGTCGCAGGTCAGTCATGCCGCAAGCATAGGCCAGCGGGGCACGGCGCGGCGCCCGGTCGGCTTCGGCCGGCCCCGCGGCGGCCCTGCCTCCCTAAAATGCCCGTATTTCCCCGAAAGCAGGATTCCTCATGGCGATTTACGAACTCGACGGTGTTGCTCCCCGCCTCGGCCCCGGCGCTTGGGTGGCGGACGAGGCACAGGTCATTGGCAACGTGGAACTGGGCGAGAACGCCACCGTGTGGTTCGGCGCGGTGCTGCGCGCCGACAACGAGCTCATTCGCATCGGCCGCAACAGCAATGTGCAAGACGGCTCTGTGCTGCACGTGGACACCGGCAAGCCGCTGGTGATCGGCGATAACGTGACGATCGGCCATCAGGTGATGCTGCACGGCTGCACCATCGGGGACGGCAGCCTGATCGGCATCCAGGCCATCATCCTCAATGGTGCGCGCATCGGCCGCAACAGCATCGTGGGCGCCGGCAGCGTGGTGACCGAGGGCAAGGAGTTTCCCGACAACTCGCTCATTCTCGGCAGCCCGGCCAAGCTGGTGCGCACGCTCGATGAGGCCGCTATGAAGACGGTCCGTGAAGGCAACGAGCACTACGTGCATCAAAGCCAGCGCTATGTCCGCGGGCTGCGCAAGATCGGCTGAGGTCTGCGGTCTTGAACGAGCTTCACAAATTCCTGTTCGACGGCCTGCCGGTGCGCGGCATGATCGTGCGCCTGACCGACGCCTGGACCGAGATCCTGCAGCGCCGGGCCGCCAATTCAGCCACCGGCCCGTGGGCGCCGCCGGTGGCCGAGCTGCTGGGCGAGATGGCGGCGGCCGGCGCGCTGATGCAGGCCAACATCAAGTTCAACGGCGCGCTGGTGCTGCAGATCTTCGGTGACGGCCCGGTCAAGGTGGCCGTGGCCGAAGTGCAGCACGACCTGACCCTGCGGGTGACAGCCAAGGTGGTCGGCAATGTGGCCGCCGACGCGCGCCTGCCCGACATGGTGAACGTGGCCAACCAGGGCCGCTGCGCGATCACCCTGGATCCGCGTGACAAGCTGCCCGGCCAGCAGCCTTACCAGGGCATCGTTCCCTTGTACGGCGACCGGCGCGAAAAGCTCGACCGGCTGTCCGACGTGCTGGAGCACTACATGCTGCAGTCCGAGCAGCTGGACACCCGCCTGATCCTGGCGGCCGACGAGAAGGTGGCGGCGGGGTTGCTGATCCAGCGGCTGCCGCTGGCGGGCGACGGCAACCTGGCCGGAAGCTTCGTGAGCCAGTCGAACGAGGACGAGATCGGGCTGAACGAACACTACAACCGCATCGCCGTTCTGGCTGGCACCCTGACCCGCCAGGAGCTGCTGGAGCTGGATGTCGACACCGTGCTGCGCCGGCTGTTCTGGGAAGAAAAGCTGCTGCGCTTTGCGCCCCAGACACCGCGTTTCGGGTGCAGCTGCAGCCGCGAGCGTGTGGCCGGCATGATCCGCGGGCTGGGCCGCGCCGAGGCCGACAGCATCCTGGCTGAGCGCGGCGACATCGAGGTGGGCTGCGATTTTTGCGGCCGCCAGTATCAATTCGACCCGGTGGATGCGGCGCAGATTTTCGCGCCGCCGGGGGATTTGCCGCCGGTGCCTTCGTCGGTGCAGTAGGGGACTTGTTCTCCGGCCGTTCCGCGCTCCTGGATTCCCGCCTACGCGGGAATGACGCTGGGTTTGTCATTTCGGCGAAGGCGCTCCTACGCGGGAATGACGCTGGGTTTGTCATTCCCGCGAAGGCGGGAATCCAGGAGCGAGGGTTCTCCGGAGCGACGCAGCCTCGGCCCTTGAGCGTCCCATCAAACCCCTGAACAAGCGGTGCTCGCAGTCCGGGTCGCTGCACGCATCGCACAGCCCCCGCCAGCGGGGCTCCGCTTGCTCCTGGGCCGTCCAGGCCCAAGGCGCGACTTCGGCGATGGCTTCCAGCGGTTTGCGCACCCGCTCCTGGCCGCTGCCATAAACCACCTGCCAGGCCACGCCCGCCTTCTCCAACCCCTCGCGCACCAGGGCGTCGACCGGCTCGCGCGCCTGCGGGCCTTGGCGCTGCAGGCCGTCGGCCACCCAAGGCAGGTCCAGGCCGGTCACCAGGTTCAGGGCGTAGCCGCGCTGGCGTTCCAGCGCGAAGCGCCACAGCGGATCATCGGCAAACAGCAGCCCACCCCAGATCGCCACCATCAGCGCCGTGGTGTCGGCGATGACGATGTCGGCCTGCGCGGCGGCCTCGTCGACGCGGCGCTCATGCTTCTGCGCGATCGCCAGGTGCTCTTCGGGGCGGGGCGCACGGCCTTCGCGAGCGCACCACTCGCGCAGGACTTCACCCACCACCGCGACCCGCGAGGTTCGCGCGCGCAAGCGCTCAGCCAGGGCGCGGGCGAGGGTGGTCTTGCCGGTGCTCTCGGCACCGAGGAGGGCGATCTTCAAGGCCGGCATACGATGGCCCGCGGTGTGGCCGGGGGGAGCGGGACAGTGTGGAACGGTGGCGACGAAGGGGGGCGAAGGTGCGAAGGGGGCGAAGGCAGCAAGCGGGCCGGCCGGTCAGCGCGCCACCTGGATGTAGATCTCGTTGGGCTTGACCATGCCCAACTCGAGCCGGGCCTTTTCCTCGACCATCTCCAGGCCTTCCTTGAGGTCACGGATCTCGAAGGCCATGCGCTCGTTATCTTGCTGGGCGTGCAGGTTGGAATCTTTTTGCGCCACCAGCTTGCGTTGCAGCTGCGCGACGTCGTGGACGCTGCCTCGGCCGAACCACAGCTGGGCGTGGAAGACCACCAGCAGTGTGATCAGGAAGGCCGGTACAACTCGGAAAGCCATGGCCGCCGATTATCCGGCGGTCAGGCCCGCCAGGCCAGCCGTTCGATCAACGAATGTTGTAGAACGCACTACGTCCCGGGTAATAGGCGACGTCGCCCAGGTCTTCCTCGATGCGCAGCAGCTGGTTGTACTTGGCCATGCGGTCCGAGCGCGAGAGCGAGCCGGTCTTGATCTGGCCGGCGTTGGTGCCCACGGCGATGTCGGCGATGGTGCTGTCTTCGGTCTCGCCCGAGCGGTGGCTGATGACGGCGGTGTAGCGGGCGCGCTTGGCCATCTCGATGGCGGCGAAAGTCTCGCTGAGGGTGCCGATCTGGTTGATCTTGATCAGGATCGAGTTGGCGATGTTCTTCTCGATGCCTTCGGCCAGGATCTTGGTGTTGGTGACGAACAGGTCGTCGCCCACCAGTTGCACCTTCTTGCCCAGGCGTTCGGTCAGGTGCTTCCAGCCGTCCCAGTCGCCTTCGGACATGCCATCCTCGATGCTGATGATGGGGTACTTGTCGACCCAGCTGGCCAAGATGTCCGTCCACTCGGCGGCGGCCAGTTGCAGGCCTTCGGCCTCCAGGTGGTATTTGCCGTCCTTGTAGAACTCGGTGGCGGCGCAGTCCAGGCCCAGGGCGATCTGCTCGCCGGGCTTGAAGCCGGCGGCCTCGATGGCCTGCAGGATCATCTGGATGGCCGCCTCGTGGTTCTCGACGCTGGGCGCGAAGCCGCCTTCGTCGCCGACGGCGATGCTCATGCCCTTGTCGTGGATGATCTTCTTGAGGGCATGGAACACCTCGGCGCCGTAGCGCACCGCCTCGCGGAAGGTCGGGGCGCCCACGGGGATGATCATCAGCTCTTGCAGGTCGAGGTTGTTGTTGGCGTGCGCGCCGCCGTTGACCACGTTCATCATGGGCACCGGCATCTGCATGCCGGCCATGCCGCCGAAATAGCGGTACAGCGGCAGGCCCGATTCTTCGGCGGCGGCGCGGGCCACGGCCATCGAGACGGCCAGTATGGCGTTGGCGCCCAGGCGGCCCTTGTTGTCGGTGCCGTCCAGGTCGATCAGGGTCTTGTCCAAAAAGGCCTGCTCGCCGGCGTCCAGGCCCAGCACCGATTCGGAGATCTCGGTGTTGATGTGCTCCACGGCCTTGAGCACGCCTTTGCCCAGGTAACGGCTCTTGTCGCCGTCGCGAAGCTCGATGGCCTCACGCGAGCCGGTGGACGCGCCCGAGGGCACGGCGGCGCGGCCCATGGTGCCCGATTCCAGCAACACGTCGCATTCGACGGTGGGGTTGCCGCGCGAATCCAGGATTTCGCGGCCGACGATGTCAACGATTGCGCTCATGCAAGTTTCTCTTTGGTTTTGACGAACGGGGAATCAACCGGCGCCTTCGACCAGGACCATGTTGAAGTATTCGGTGGTGCCCACGCGATGCGCGCGTGCGCGCTGGTACTGCTCGCCCTCGTACCAGACCTTGGCGGCCTCGAAGGACGGAAAGCGAAGGACGGCAACACGGTGCGGCTGCCAATCGCCTTCCAGGCTTTCGCTGCGGCCACCACGCACCAGGTACTCGCCGCCGGCCGCGGCCACCGCCGCGGGCGCCTGCGCCATGTACTGGCGGTACTGGTCCGCATCGCGAATGTTCATCTCGACGAGCACGTAGCCGTAGGGCATGGCAGATTCCTCGGGGTGGGGCAAAGGTTCAGGCAGTGAAGCGGTCTTCCAGGAAGCCGTTCTTCTTGGTCACGGCGTCCAGGGCCACCAGCGTTTCCAGCAGCGCCTTCATGTGCTTGAGCGGTACGGCGTTGGGGCCGTCCGACAGGGCGTTGGCGGGGTCGGGGTGGGTTTCCATGAACAGGCCCGCCACGCCCACGGCCACGGCCGCGCGCGAGAGCACGGGGACCATCTCGCGCTGGCCGCCGGAGCTGGTGCCCTGGCCGCCGGGCAGTTGCACCGAGTGGGTGGCGTCGAACACCACCGGGGCGCCGGTCTCGCGCAGGATGGCCAGGGAGCGCATGTCTGACACCAGGTTGTTGTAGCCGAAGCTGGCGCCGCGCTCGCAGGCCATGAAGACGTCGTCGGGCAGGCCAGCCTCACGGGCGGCGGCGCGCGCCTTGTCGATCACGTTCTTCATGTCGTGCGGCGCGAGAAACTGGCCCTTCTTGATATTGACCGGCTTGCCCGACTGCGCCACGGCGCGGATGAAGTCGGTCTGGCGGCACAGAAAAGCGGGCGTTTGCAGCACGTCGACCACCTTGGCCACCTCGGGGATTTCGGCCTCGGTGTGCACGTCAGTCAGGATGGGAACGGCCAGCTGTTTTTTCACCTTGGCCAAGATCTCCAGCCCGCGCGCCATGCCCGGGCCGCGAAAGCTGGTGCCCGAGGAGCGGTTGGCCTTGTCGTAGCTGCTCTTGAAGATGAAGGGGATGCCCAGCGCGGCGGTGATCTCCTTGAGATGGCCCGCCACGTCCATTTGAAGCTGCTCGCTCTCGACCACGCAGGGGCCGGCGATGAGAAAGAAGGGCTTGTCCAGCCCGGCGTCGAATCCGCAGAGTTTCATGGGCAGGGCCTAGGCGACGGCCTTGAGTTTCGAGCCGGACTGCGAGTGGCTGACCGCGGCCTTGATGAAGTCGTTGAACAGCGGGTGCCCGTCCCAGGGGGTGGACTTGAACTCCGGGTGAAACTGCACGCCCATGAACCAGGGGTGCACGTCCTGCGGCAGCTCGACGATCTCGGTGAGGTGTTCGCGCTGGGTGAGGGCCGAGATCACCAGGCCGGCCTTGCGCAGCTGGTCGAGGTAGCTCACGTTGGCCTCGTAGCGGTGGCGGTGGCGCTCAGTGACCACGTCGCCGTAGATCTTGTGGGCCAGCGTGTCCTTGGCGACGTCGGAGCTTTGCGCGCCCAGGCGCATGGTGCCGCCCAGGTCGGAGCTTTCGTCGCGCAGCTTGATGCTGCCGTCGGCGTCTTTCCACTCGGTGATCAGGGCAATGACCGGATGCGGGGTGTCGGGCTCGAATTCGGTGCTGTTGGCGTCGGCGAGGCCGGCCACGTCGCGCGCATATTCGATGGTGGCCACCTGCATGCCCAGGCAGATGCCCAGGTAGGGCACCTTGTTCTCGCGGGCAAAACGCGCCGCGCAGATCTTGCCCTCGATGCCGCGCTTGCCAAAGCCCCCGGGCACCAGCACCGCGTCGTACTTGGCCAGGCGCGAGACGGTGTCGGGCGTGATGGTCTCGGAGTCGATGTAGTCAATTTTCGCGCGCACATGGTTCTTCATGCCGGCGTGGCGCAGCGCCTCGTTGAGCGACTTGTAGCTGTCGGACAGGTCGACGTATTTGCCGACCATGGCGATGCTGACCTCGCCCTGCGGGTTCTCGGTCTCGTGGACCAGCTGGTCCCAGCGCTTGAGGTTGGTCGGTGGCGTGTTCAGGCGCAGCTTGTCGCAGATCAGGCCATCGAGGCCCTGCTCGTGCAGCATGCGCGGCACCTTGTAGATGGTGTCGACGTCCCACATGGAGATCACGCCCCATTCGGGCACGTTGGTGAACAGCGAGATCTTTGAGCGCTCTTCATCGGGAATGGCGCGGTCGGCGCGGCACAGCAGGGCGTCGGCCTGGATACCGATCTCGCGCAGCTTTTGCACCGTGTGCTGGGTGGGTTTGGTCTTGAGCTCGCCGGCGGCGGCGATCCAGGGCACGTAGGTGAGATGGACGAAGGCCGTGTTGTTGGGGCCCATGCGCAGGCTCATCTGGCGCACGGCTTCGAGGAAGGGCAGGGATTCGATGTCGCCCACCGTGCCGCCGATCTCCACGATGGCCACTTCGGCGTCGCCGGCGCCGCGCTTGATGAACTCCTGGATCTCGTTGGTGACATGGGGAATGACCTGCACGGTCTTGCCCAGGTAGTCGCCGCGGCGTTCTTTTTCGAGCACCGACTGGTAGATGCGGCCGGTGGTGAAGTTGTTCACCTTGCCCATGCGGGTGGTGACAAAGCGCTCGTAGTGGCCCAGATCGAGGTCGGTTTCGGCGCCATCGTCGGTGACGAACACCTCTCCGTGCTGGAACGGGGACATGGTGCCGGGATCGACGTTGATGTAGGGATCAAGCTTGATGAGCGTGACGCGCAGGCCCCGCGATTCAAGGATCGCGGCGAGGGAGGCTGAGGCGATTCCCTTGCCCAGGGAGGACACCACACCGCCTGTGACGAAGACAAATTTGGTCATGTCAGGCCGGAAGATCGGGCTTCCGGGAGGTGGTAAAGCGAGATTATAGGCAGGGCCTGCCCTACACTTGCCGGCCATGAACGACCTCATGGGCAAACACATCGTGCTCGGGCTGTCGGGCGGCATCGCCTGCTACAAGTCCGCGGAGCTGTGCCGCGCGCTGATCAAGGAAGGCGCCACCGTGCAGGTGGTGATGACCGAGGCTGCCGAGCATTTCATCACCCCGGTCACGATGCAGGCGCTGTCCGGGCGCAGCGTGTACGGCTCGCAGTGGGATGCGCGCGAGCCGAACAACATGCCGCACATCAACCTCTCGCGAGAGGCTGACGCCATCCTGGTGGCGCCCTGCAGTGCCGACTTCATGGCCAAGCTGCTGCACGGCGGGGCCGACGAGCTGCTGTCTCTCATGTGCCTGGCGCGGCCCATCGACCGTGTGCCCCTGCTGCTGGCGCCGGCCATGAACCGCGAGATGTGGGCCCACCCGGCCACCCAGCGCAACATGGCGCAATTGCAGCAAGATGGCGCCGCCATCCTGGGTGTCGGCAGCGGCGACCAGGCCTGTGGCGAAACCGGTGATGGGCGCATGCTCGAACCCGAGCAACTGCTGGAAGACCTCGTCGCCTTCTTCCAGCCCAAGCTGCTGGCCGGCAAGCGCGTGCTGGTGACGGCGGGCCCCACCTTCGAGGCGATCGACCCGGTGCGCGGCATCACCAACCTGTCGTCGGGCAAGATGGGCTTTGCCATCGCCCGGGCGGCGCGCGAGGCCGGTGCGCAGGTGACGCTGGTGGCCGGTCCGGTGGCGCTGGCCACGCCGCGCGGCGTGGACCGCATCAACGTGCGTTCGGCCCTGCAGATGCTGGCCGCATGCGAGGCGCAGGCCCCGCGGGCCGACATCTTCGTTGCCACCGCCGCCGTGGCTGACTGGCGCGCCGCCGATGCGAGCGAACAAAAGATCAAGAAGGACGGCTCCGGCCTGGTGCCGCAGCTGCGCTTTACCGAAAACCCCGACATCCTGCACACCCTGGCGCAGGGCGAGCGTGCCCGCAATGGGGCGCTGTTCTGCGTGGGCTTTGCCGCCGAAAGCCACGACCTGCTGGCCAACGCCCAGGCCAAACGCGCCCGCAAGGGCGTGCCGCTGCTGGTGGGCAACATCGGCCCGGCCACCTTCGGGCTTGACGACAACCAGCTGCTGCTGGTGGACGCGCAGGGCTCGCGGGAGCTGCCGCGAGCCAGCAAGCAGGTGCTGGGCCGCCAACTCATCGCCGAGATCGCCCGCCGCCTCGGAAGACATGAATAAATCTACTGCGCGGCCCGATCTCGCACCTGCGCTGCTCGCCGTACGATAGTACGGCTGCGCTGCTCGGCGCAACCTCGGGCCGCTCGCTACGATTTCTTCATATCTTCCGCACTGCCCTTCATTTCCGACCATGAACGTCGACCTCAAGATCCTGGATCCCCGCATGGTGGACCAGCTGCCCACCTACGCCACGCCCGGCAGCGCCGGCCTGGACCTGCGCGCCTGCATCGACGCGCCGTTGACGCTGGAAGCCAACGCCTGGCGCCTGGTGCCCACCGGCATCGCGATCTGGCTGCGCGACCCCGGCTACGCCGCGCTGATCCTTCCTCGCTCGGGCCTGGGCCACAAGCACGGCATCGTGCTGGGCAACCTGGTCGGCCTGATCGACAGCGACTACCAGGGCCAGTTGATGGTCAGCTGCTGGAACCGCAGCGACACCGAGTTCACCCTTCAGCCCATGGAGCGGCTGGCCCAGTTGGTGATCGTGCCGGTGGCTCAGGCGCAGTTCAATGTGGTGGCCGAGTTCCCGCCGACTCAGCGCGGCGAGGGCGGATACGGCTCCACCGGGAAGGGCTGACGCCATGCGCTGAGCGCCTGCTTCGTCGCTTTTTCGCGACGCCGCCACGACCACCACCAGCCCGACCGGCTATCTCTACCGGGTGTCGGTCCAGACCGACCAGGGCCTGATGCGCCAATACGAGGTCGGCGCTACCGGCGATTTGCGAGTCAACGACCGGGTGCGGATCGAAAAAGGGGTGATCTACCGGTACTGATCAACCGAGCGCCCGAACGGCGGGGCGCCGCAGCGAGCCTGGCGATCAGTTCGCCACCCGGAAGAACCCGCAACCGGTGGTGCCGGCGCCGATTTCTTCCTCGGTCGCCTCTCGCACCGCCTCGACCTTCAGCGAAATCCGCAGGGCGATGCCCGCCAGTGGGTGGTTGCCGTCGAGCACCACATGTTCCGGGTAGATCTCGGTCACGGTGAACACGGTGTTGGCAGGGGCGTCCTGGCCGCTGGCGCCCGGGGGCAGGCCTTCGAAGGTCATGCCTTCCTCCAGCAGCTCGGGAAACAGGCTTCGACCCTCCAGAAACACCAGCGATTCGTCGTAATCGCCGAAGGCTTCCTCTGGCTCCAGATGAAGCTCAAGCCGGTCGCCCGCCTGATGGCCCTGGAGGGATTCCTCCAGCTTGGCGAGCAGATCGGCGCCGCCGACGAGAAACTCCACCGGCTCGTCGAGTTCGTCCAGGATTTCACCAAGAGTGTCTTTCAGGGACCACGTAAGGGCGACCACGCATAGTTCAGAGATGTCCATGGGGCAGAATTCTCGCAGCTGGGGGCTCATCAATGTCTATCGACGATCCACTTACTCTGCTTGGCGGCCTGACGGCCGCCCAGTTCATGCGGCGCCACTGGCAACGCAAGCCCCTGCTGGTGCGCGGCGCCATTCCTGGCATCAAGCCGCTGCTGGATCGAAAACGCTTGTTTCAGCTCGCGCAGCGCGACGAGGTCGAGTCGCGCCTGGTGGCGCGCGACAAGGGCAACCACTGGCGGATCCAGTCCGGTCCGTTCGGGCCGCGGGCGCTGCCGCCCTTGTCGCGCCCAGGCTGGACGCTGCTGGTGCAGGGCATGGACCTGCACCAGCCCGAGGTTGCCCGCCTGATGCGGCAGTTTCGCTTTGTGCCCGAGGCCCGGCTCGACGACGTGATGATCTCCTGGGCCAGCGACACCGGTGGCGTCGGCCCGCACTTCGACAGCTACGACGTGTTCCTGCTGCAGGTCGAGGGCCGCCGGCGCTGGCGGATCGGCCGCTCCAACGACCTGAGCTTGCGCACCGACGTGCCGCTCAAGATCCTCGAACACTTCGAGCCCGAGACCGAGTGGGTGCTCGAACCCGGCGACATGCTCTACTTGCCGCCGCGCTACGCCCACGACGGCATTGCCGAGGGCGCGTGCCAGACCTATTCAATCGGCTTGCGCGCACCGTCGCGGGGTGAGCTGGCGCGCGAGCTGCTGCAGCGCGTCTCCGACGACGCGCTCGATCAGGCGGGCAATGGCCTGTACCGTGACGCCGGGCAATTGGCCACGACCGAGCCTGGTGCGATTCCCGCCGCGCTGCAGTCGTTTGCCCGCGACGCGGTCGCCGACGCGCTTCGCACGCCCATGGTGCTGGATCGAGCGCTCGGCGAATACCTCAGCGAGCCCAAGCCCAACGTGTGGTTCGATGTGCGGCCGGCACCCAGCACGCTGCGTGGCGTCACCCTCGACGCGCGAACCCGCATGCTCTACGACGATCGCCACGTGTACGTCAACGGCGAGAGTTGGGAGGCCAGCGGGCGCGATGCCACGCTCATGCGCCGGCTGGCCAATCAGCGTCAGCTCGGCGCGCGCGATCTGGCGCGGGCCACCGATGCGGCCCGCGGGCTGCTCATTTCCTGGTGTGAAGCAGGATGGCTTCAGGAAGGCACGGTGCAGCCATGACGATCGGCCACCACCATGGCGGCGCGCCGCTGCCGGAAAAAAGATTCAGCGGACGCGTCGAGTACCAGCAGCTCATTCGCGACGCGCTTGTATGCGCCGGCCGCGAAGGCTGGCGCGAGCTCATCCTGTGTGACGCCGATTTCGAGGACTGGCCGCTGGCCGAGCGCGAGGTGGTCGATTCGCTGGCGGCGTGGTCGCGCCATGGCCGCCAGATCACGCTGATCGCACGGCGTTGGGATCATGTGATCCGGCACTACGCGCGTTTCGTGACCTGGCGTCGCACCTGGGCCGACATCATTGAGGCGCGCGGCTCCCGGGGGGCCGATCCGGCCGAGTTTCCCAGCGCCATCTGGACACCCGCCTGGATGATGCAGCGGCACGACCTCATCCGCTGGAATGGCATCGCGACCTTCGACGCGGCGCGGCGCCTGAACCTGCGCCAGGATCTCGACGAATGGGTGCGCCAGAGCGCGTCGGCCTTTCCGGCGTCCACGCTGGGCCTGTAGCCCCAGAAAACAACGAAATCAAGAGAAATCCCATAGGTCTTTCCCCTATAATCAGCGGCTGTGCGGAAAGTTCCCCCGGTGGTTGTTCCGCGCGACCGGCACCTGTTTTCAGCGTCCGGCTGTTCTCCGGAAAAAATTTCACCCACATAGGAACCCCGAAATGAAGAAATCCCTCGTTCTGGCATCGCTGATCGCCGTTGCTGCCCTGGCAGCCTGCAGCAAGACCGAAGCTCCGAAACCGGCTCCCGCCCCCGCCGCTGCTCCCGCTCCTGCCCCTGCCCCCGCTGCCGCCGCTTCTGACGCTGCTCCGGCTGCGTCCGCCGCTGCTGCTCCCGCCGCTTCGGCCGCCAGCAAGTAATTGCGCGAACCCGGTTCTCCGGGCCAATGAAAAAACCGCCTTCGGGCGGTTTTTTCATTGGGGGTCCAGCGTCACGCCCTCAGATCGGCGACCTGGCCTTACGCGGTGAGCCAGCCGCAGCCGCTGGGCCCATCGGCCACCGGGATGTCCTGCGGTCCACAACCCAAGGCCTGCGCCAGCGCCTCGCGGGCCAGGGCCGGCGTGTTGTTCTTTTCGCTCAGGTGCGCGGCCATCACCAGCTTCAGCCCGGCGGGCAAAAGGGCCTGCACGGCTTGTGCGGCGGCGCTGTTGGCCAGGTGCCCGTGGTCGCCGCCGACGCGCCGCTTGAGGAACCACGGATAGGGGCCGTCGGCCAGCAACTGCTCGTCGTGGTTGCACTCGAGCACCAGGGCGCGGCAGCCCGACAAGTGCGCCAGCACATGGGCGCTGATGTGGCCGAGGTCGGTCAGCACGCCCAGCCGGGCGACGCCGTCTGTGCAATGCAATTGCAGCGGCTCGCGCGTGTCGTGCGGTACGGCGAAGGGCACGAAGCGCAACTCACCGACCTCCACGGTCTGGCCGTCGCTCACGATGCGCAGCAGCCCGTCGAAATCGGGCTGGCCGCAGCCGGCCCAGGTGCCGGCGCTCATGTAGACGGGGATGCGCTCACGCAGTGCGAGGGTGCGGGCGCAGCCGATGTGGTCGCTGTGCTCGTGGGTGATGAAGATCGCGTCGATCTGGTCGGCCAACAGGCCGGCCTGGCCGAGCCGGCGGTCCATCTGGCGGATGCCCAGGCCGCAATCGACCAGCAGGTGTGTGACGGCCGCACCGCCCCGGGCCTGGATCACCGTGGCATTGCCCGAGCTGCCGCTGCCCAGGCTCTTGAAGCGCAACACGGCGGGGCGCAGGCCTACTTGAGGTCGTCCGCGATCACCTGCACGATGCGCTGGGCGGTAGCCGAGGATTCCGGCGCGCCATTGGCGTCGAGGACGGAGATGGTGGTCGACTGCCCTTCGCTGCGCACCGCGACGCGGTACTTCAGCGGTGCGGGGGCCGCTGCGGCGCGGTTGAACAGGCGGCCGAAGAAGCCGGGGGACTTTTCGGAATCGGCGTTGGGCTCGACGTAGCGTACGAAGTACACGCCCTGAGAGCGGTCACGGTCTTCAACGGTGAAGCCGGTGCGGTCCAGTGTGAGGCCGACGCGGCGCCAGGCGCGATCGAAGCCCTCGTCCAGTTGCACCACCGGGTTGGTGCCCACGCGTGCGACACGCGCCGCCGGCTGCGTGGCGCCGCTGGCCGCGACGATGCTTCGGCTTTGTTCGACTGGCACACCCAGCTTGACCATCATGCGGCGCAGGAACTCGGCCTCGAGCTCGGGGTCGGCCGGGCGGGGCTGCCACACCGTGCCCGAGCGTTGCTGGTCCTTGTAGACCTCCAGCATGCCGCGGTGGGAGACGTAGATCTCGGTGCCGGCGCCGGTTGCGCCGCGCTCCAGCCGGGTGCGGAAGCGATCGCGCTCGGCGGTGGAATAGAGCGAATCGAGCAGGCGGCCAATGGTGTTGCGGATGATGTCGGTCGGAATCTTCGCGCGGTTTTCGGCCCAGTCGGTTTCCATGATGCCCAGCTCGGCCTGGTCCAGCGAGAGCACAAAACCGTTTTCCTGCCAGAACTCGCGCAGCGGCTTCCACAGCTGGTCGGCTGGGCGGTTGACGACCAGCCAGCGGCGGTTGCCATCGCGCTCGATGCGAACGTCGCCGACCGCAACGGCCGCCACCGCCTGGCCGGCTTGCTGCTGCAAGGTGCCGAAGGTGCTGGCCGACACCGGCGTCCCCGGGGCGACATACCGGGTGTCACGCGACAGCTGGGTCAGGTCGGGTGGCACCTCCAGGGATGGACCCTTGGTCGCGCTCTTGTAGTCGATGCGGTCTTCTTGCATCACCGAACACGCGGCCAACTGGGCACACAGCGCCAGGAGCGCGAGTCTTGCGGAAAGCTTCATGGAGAAAAAGTCCTTGGAAAAGGATGACTAGCGCAGCAGGCCGCTGGCGCGCAGCGCGGCCTCGACCACCGGGCGGTTGGCTTCGGTCAGCTGCGTGAGCGGCAGGCGCAGCGCCCCGCCGCACAGGCCCATGCGGGCCATGGCCCACTTCAGCGGGATCGGGTTGGCTTCGACGAACAGGTGGCGGTGCACCGGCATCAGCTGGAACTGGATTTCCATCGCGCGGGAGCGGTTGCCGGCCATGGCCGCCACGCACAGCTCGTGCATGAGGCGCGGCGCGATGTTGGCCGTGACGCTCACGTTGCCGTGGCCGCCGCACAGCATCAGGGCCACCGCGGTCGGATCGTCGCCGGAGTAGATGGCAAAGCCCTTGGGCGCATCGCGCAGCAGCCATTGGCCGCGCTCGAGGTTGCCGGTGGCTTCCTTGATGCCCACGATGCCCTGGACCTGCGTCAGGCGCAGCACGGTGTCGTGTGCCATATCGGCGACGGTGCGGCCGGGCACGTTGTACAGAACGATGGGCAGGTCGCCAGTGGCTTCGGCGATGGCCTTGAAGTGCTGGTACTGGCCTTCCTGCGTGGGCCGGTTGTAGTAGGGCACCACCTGCAACTGGCAGTCGGCCCCGACGTCGCGGGCGAACTTGGCCAGCTCGATGGCTTCCCGGGTGGCGTTGGCGCCGCAACCGGCCATGATGGGAACGCGCTTGTCGGCGTGCTCGACGGCCACGCGGATGATCTCGCGGTGCTCGTCCACGTTGACGGTGGGCGATTCGCCGGTGGTGCCGACCACGCCAATGCAGTCGGTGCCTTCGGCGACGTGCCAGTCGATCAGTTTTCGCAGGCCCGCATAGTCCACGCTGCCGTCGTCGTGCATGGGTGTGGCCAGCGCCACGATGCTGCCGGAAATGGGGGTCATGGAAAGGATAGGCGATCGGAAAACGAGCATTCTACCCAGCCGTCCCCGCCTTTCAGCCGACATCCATGCCGCACGGCCGGCGCGCCGCTTACAACTTGATGTTCGCTTCGCGGATCAGCTTGCCCCACTTGTCGAAGTCCTCTCGCAGGAGGGCGGCGAACTGTTCGCGGCTCATCGCCAGGGGTTCCACCCCCTGGGTTCCCAACTGCTTTTGCAGTTCCGGATGGCCCAGGGCGATGCGGACTTCCGCATTGAGGCGGTTCATGACGTCGGCCGGCGTGCCGGCCGGCGCCAGGATGCCATACCAGGATCCGGCGCTGTAGCTTGGCAGTCCGGCCTCCGGCACGGTCGGCAGATCCGGCAGCAAGGGCGTGCGCCGCGTGCCGGTGACCGCCAAGGCCTTGAGCTTGCCCGCCTTGATGTGCGGCAACACCAGGCCGGTGTCGGCGAACAGCACCTGGATGTGACCGCCCAGCAAGTCGTTGATGGCGGGCGCCAGCCCCTTGTACGGCGCATGCACCATGTTCACGCCGGCCATGCGTGTGAACAGCTCGCCAGCCAGGTGGGGTGTACCGCCCGTGCCCGAGGAGCCGTAGGTGAGCTTGCCCGGGTTGGCCTTGGCGAATGCGATGAGCTCCGCCAGGGTGTTGGCGGCCACGCCGGGGCTCACCGTCAGCACGAATGGCGTGGACGCGATGTGCGCGACCGGAACCAGATCCTTGACGGGGTCGTAGGGCACACTCGGGTACAGGTGCGGCGCCACAACCATGGGGCCGGCGGCGCCCAGCAGCAGGGTGTAACCGTCGGGCGGCGCCTTGGCAACAATGTCGTTGCCGATCAAGCCGCCGCCGCCTGCGCGGTTGTCCACCAGGACCGATTGGCCAAGCTGTTCCGCAAGGCGTGCGCCGACGTTGCGGCCCGCGAAGTCGGCGCCGCCACCGGCGGCGAACGTGACGACCAGCCGGATCGGTCGTGCCGGCCACGCCTGGGCGGCGGCGGGCCCCCATGCGGCGGCGAATGGCGCTGCGGCCGCGGCGGCGAGCAGTTGGCGGCGGGTCGGTCTGAACATGGCGCTTCCTTTGCGGTGGTGTGTTGACTCAGGGGGGCGGCCCGAAAGGGTCGGCACGAAAGACGGCGGCGGGCTCTTGTTCCCAGGGCAGGTCGCGGCGGACGCGGCGCACCATCGGCAGCGCATGGGTAGCGGACTCCAGCAGCAGGGCGAGTTGGCGATCGGTGAGTTCAAGGCCGGCGTGGCGCACGGCCGCCTCGACCTGGCTGCGCACCTGCGGATCGTCCTGGACTTCGGGTTCGGCGTGGCCTTCATCGACCTCGGGTGACACGCCGCCCGACTCCAGCGGCGGGCGGCGCTGCCACCAACCGGTGGCCTGCTCGTACGCGTGACCAATCTCCAGCACGCGTGTGTCGTCGAAATGGCGGCCGGCGATCTGCAGCCCCAGTGGCAGGCCCGCGCTGCTCAAGCCGCAAGGCAGTGCCAGCGCGGGTGCCCCGGTGACGCTGCACAGGGTGCCCATGCTCGGTGAAGACCACTTCTGCTTGGCCCCGATGCTGCGATGCGCATCCATGCGTGGCGCCGGGCCAGAGCCGGCCATGACGAAGGCGTCGAACCGCTCGTGCAGCGGCGTGAACTCCTCGATCATCCGGCGGCGTTCCCGTTGGGCCGCCAGGTAGTCTGAGGACGTGAACAAGGCCGCCGCCAGCGTGCGGCCGAGGAAGTGTTCGCCGTAGTCGCTGGCCTGCGTCTTCAGGTGATGCTGGTGGCGCGCGAACAGCTCGCTCTCGGTCAGCAGGATGCGCACGGCGTAGTACTCGTGCAGGGGCCGCACACGGACATCCTCGACCTTCGCACCGAGTTCGCGCAACACAGCGATGGCGGTGTCGACCGCGGCCGAGAGCTCGGGGTTGACGCGCATGTCTTCCTGCCAGTGGTGCCGCAGCACACCCAGGCGCAGGCCGCGCAGGTCGGTGCGGGTGGGCGGGCGCACATCCTCGATGCCACGCGGCGAGCTGCCCGGATCGCCCGGGTCCGGGCCGCCGATGGTGCGAAGCACCAGCGCCGCGTCGGCCACGGTGCGGGTCAGCGGCCCGACGTGGTCGCAGCTGCTGGAAAACGGGATGACGCCGGTGCGCCCGACCCGGCCGAAGGTGGGCTTGAAGCCGACCACGCCGCACATCCAGGCCGGCGTTCGCACCGACCCGCCAGTGTCCGTGCCCAGCGCGAAGCTGCACAGCCCGCCGGCTACCGCGGCGCCGGAGCCGGTGCTCGAGCTGCCGGTGTAGTGGCCGGTGTTCCAGGGGTTGCGCGCGGGCGGCCACGGCAGATCGAATGAGGGGCCGCCATGCGCGAACTCGTGGCAGGCGTGCTTGCCCAGCAGGACGGCGCCGGCCTGCTTCAGGCGCGTGACCGTGTGGGCGTCGTGCGCGGGCACGTGGTTGCGCAGCACCCGAGAGTGCGCCGTGGTGAGCACGCCGGCGGTCTCGAACATGTCCTTGAGCCCGTAGGGCACGCCCAACAGGGGCCCATGCTCACCACGCGCGCGGCGCCGGTCGGCCTCTTGCGCCTGCGCGCGCGCGAGTTCGCTGGTCACGGTGATGTAGCTGTGCAGCTGGTTGTCGAGGCTGGCGATTCGGCTGAGAAAGCTGTCGGTCACCTCCAGCGCGGAGAACTCGCCAGCGCGGATTCGCCGGGCTAGTTCCGTGGCGGGCAGAAAGCACAGGTCTTGCGCGTTCATGGCGACTGTGTCATCTCGCGCACGAGGTCCGGCCAGGGTTGGGCACGGCGGCGGGCATCGCCAGAGACGATCTCGTCGAGCACCGCAACGATGCGCGGATACACCGGCTGCGCCAGTTCGATCAGCTTGGTGCGCCAGGTGTCGGCCGGCAGCGGCCGGTCGGGGCCGCCGCGCGCACTGAGGCATTCGGCCGAGAGGATCGAGCCGTCGGCAAGCCGCACCGTCACGCGCGCTGGCCGGTCGTTCGGCGCGGGAAGCAGTGGCTCCCAGGCGGTGGTGGCAACGCGCTGGCGCAACTGGCCGATCGCGGCATCGGCCAGCGTGTCGCTGGAAAACGCTGCCGCGCCGGCATGGCCTTGCAACAATGCCGCCGCAACCGCGTGCGGCATGGAGAACTTCGCGCCGAGCGTGGTGCCAGGCGCGGGGTTGACCAGCGGCAGGGCCAGCGGGTGCGTCTGGACATCGATGCGTTCGATCGCGCCGGGGCGGGCCAGGTCGGGATGCTCGGCCCGCAATTGGAGCGCGGCCTCCACCGCCGAGTGCAGGTGCTGGCAGCAGGCGTAGATCTTGGTGTAGCCGTCCAGCACGGCCCATTGCTCGCCCAGGCCATCGACCATTCGCTGCGGCACCGGCCTTGCGCCCAGGACGGTGGCGTAGACGTCGTACACGGCTTCGGGGATGCCGCCGAGGCCGCATTCGGTCCACTCGATCGCCATCAGGCCGTTCCATGCGCCGCTGGCCGGCCAAGCATTGCGGATCATCGCGCCCTCGGCCAGGTGATTGCGCGGGCCCGGGCCGATCAGCGTCACCGCAGCGCCCAGGGCCGCCGCCAGCATGTCGGCATCCATGCCCTTGGCGATGCCGACCCCCGCGGCCGCACCCAGCGCCGCATAGCGGCCGTGCGACTGCATCACCACCTTGTCGACCTCGAAACCGCGCGCCACGCGTGTGACCACCTCGTAGCCGAGCACCAGCGCCCGCAGCAGGTCCTGGCAGCTGAGGTTCGCGGCTTCTGCGTGTGCGAGCAGGGCGGGCAGCACATAAAGCCCGGCATGGCAGGGTACCGGCCGATAGCCTTCGTCCAGTTCGAGGAAGTCGGCCGCCAGGGCGTTGCACACCGCCGCGTCGATGCGGCCCGTGCGATCGGTGCCTCCGCGCCAAACGGTCGCCTCAGGCGGCCCGCGACGCGCCAGCATGCGCTGCTGGAACCGCACCAGTTCGGGCTCGGCGCGGGCACCGACGATCGCGGACAGATCATCCGCCAGGATGCGTGCGGCCTTGTCCATCACCAGCGGCGGGATGGCCTGCGCCTCGGTGGCGGCGGCCCATTGCGCCAGGCGCCTGAAGTTCGCGCCGCAGCGATCTCGCATGTCGTCCATGGGCGGCGGCCTCACTGCGGCCTGATGCCCGCGCTCTCGATCGTGCGCCGCCACTTCGTGGTTTCCTCGCGCAGGAACACCGTGAATTCCTCGGGCGTGCTCACCAGCACGTCCTGGCCGATGGACGCGAACTTCTGGGCCATCTCCGGCGTGCGCAGCACCTTGACGATCGCCTCGTTCAGGCGCGCGATGACCTCGCGCGGTGTGCCTGCGGGAGCGACGATGCCGTTCCAGGTGACCGCGGTATAGCCGGCCACGCCGGCCTCGATCATGGTCGGGCGATCGGGCAAGGACGGGGCGCGCTGCGCGCCGGTGACGGCCAGCGCCTTGACACCACCGGCCTTGATCTGCGGCAGCGCCGAAGGCAGCACGTTGAACATGAGGTCCACCTGTCCGCCCATCACGTCGGTCAGCGCCTGACCCCCGCCCTTGTAGGGGACATGCTCCATTCGCACGCCGGTCGAGACCTTGAACAACTCGCCGGCCAGGTGCAGCGAGGTTCCGGTGCCGGGCGAGGCGTAGTTCAGGCGCCCCGGGTTGGCCCGCGCATAGGCGACCAGTTCGGCGACCGTGTTGACCTGCAGGCTCGGGCGCACGATCAGCACGTTCTGCACGCTGCCGACCAGCGACACCGGCGCGAAATCCTTGAGCGGGTCAAAGCCGAGGCTGGCATACAGGCTGCTGTTGGTAGCCAGCCCGGGCGATCCCATCAGGAGTGTGTAGCCGTCAGGCGCCGCTTGTGCGACCGCTTGCATGGCGATGTTGCCGGCGGCGCCGGCGCGGTTGTCCACCACCAAGGGCTGGCCCAGCGCTTCGGCCAGGGCGGGCGTGATGGCGCGCAGCAGGATGTCCGAGCCACCACCGGCCGCGAAGCCCAGGATGATTCGAATCTGCCTTTCCGGCCAGGCGGCGTGGGCCGACATGCCGGCAGCCCCGAGGGCCATCGCGATGCCCGACTGGATCACTTTGCGGCGCGTCGTGCCGTGGCTAACTTGCATGGAAATTACCTCACATCGACTGGCTGCCGAGGACGGCATCATGGTATACCATAGCATCCCGACGTGTCGAGCCGGGACCCACCCGCGCATCAACAGTGAAAGGACAGGGCACCGTGCAAGCCTCCACCTATGGCCCGTTCCCCTACCGGCCAATCACCACCCGCAAGCACTTTCAGTGGCCGCAGGGTAAACGGCTGGCCCTGTGGGTCATTCCAAACATCGAGTTCTTCCACCTGAAGGACGCGATGCCCGGCGTGGCGAACGAGCGCATCGCGCCCGGGCACGCGAAGATTCCCAACGTGCGCAACTGGGCGGTCCGCGATTACGGCAACCGGGTGGGTGTGTGGCGCTTCTTCGAGATGTTCAAGCGCCACGGCATCCGCGGGACGGTATCGCTCAACAGCGACATCTGCATCCACCATCCGCAGATCATCGAGCGCGCCCTCGAACTGGAATGGGAGTTCATGGGCCACTGCCAGACCAACGCCGTGCGGCTCAATGAAATGCCGCCGCAAGAGGAGCGCGAGGCGATCCGCGACACCCTGGCCACGATTGCCAAGGCCACCGGCAAACGCCCGCCAGGCTGGCTGGGCGCGGGGCTGTCGGAAACCTGGAGCACTCTGGACTTTCTCGTGGACGAGGGCGTGCAATATGTGGCGGACTGGGCCTGCGACGACCTGCCTTTTCGAATGGACATCGGTGGCCGATCGCTGATGTCGGTGCCCTACACGCTGCACGTCAACGACACGACCCAATTTTTCAACCAGAAGGCCACGGCCAACGAGTTCGAGCAGATCATCAAGGGGCAGTTCGACTGCCTGTACCGCGAATCGGAGCAGGCGCCACGGGTGATGGCCATTGCGTTGCACCCGTTTGTCTCGGGCGTGCCGGAGTGGTCGCTGTGCGTTGACCGCGCACTGGAATACGTCACCCGACATGAGGGCGTATGGCTGGCTACCGGCAGCGAAATCGCCAGCCACTTCGCCAGCCAGGTGCCGGACGAATGAGCCTGGACACCTTCGCTGATCAAGACGAGGTCCGCATACTTGCGCCCACCGGCGTGTGTGGTTCGGGCTTTTCGCAGGACAGTTTCGAGTTGGCCCTCGGCCAGCGCCCGCACTTCATCGGTTGCGATGCCGGCTCGACCGACCCCGGCCCCGAGTACCTGGGAACCGGGCGCACCGCGTTCCCTCCAGAGGCGATACGGCGCGATCTGCGCCTGATGCTGTTGGGCGCGCGCCGCCTGGGCGTGCCGCTGCTGATTGGCTCGTGCGGGACCGCGGGTGCGGATTCACAGGTCGATCTGGTTCGCGCGATGGTGCTGGAGATCGCCCGCGAGGAAAAGTTGAGCTTCACGCTGGCAACGATCCGATCGGAACAGCCCGCGCAGCTTCTGCGGCAACGGCTGCATGAGGGCCGAATCCGGCCGCTCGATCCTGCGCCGCATTTTGACGAAGCGGTCATCGACCGCAGCGCGCACATCGTGGGCATGATGGGCGCAGAGCCCTTCATCGGCGCCTTGGAGGCCGGCGCCGATGTGGTGCTGGCGGGCCGGGCCAGTGACACCGCTATCTTCGCGTCGGTGCCGCTGATGCGCGGCTTTCCCGCGGGGCTGGCGTGGCATGCCGCCAAGATATTGGAGTGTGGCGCCGCTGCAGTGGTCAATCGCAAGAGCCCGGACTGCATGTTCGTTTGGCTGCGGCGTGACCATTTCCTGGTTCAGGCGCCCGATCCGCAGCTGCGTTGCACGCCGCAGAGCATCGCCTCGCATGCGCTGTACGAGAACGCCGACCCGTTCCGGCTCGTCGAATGCTCCGGCACGCTCGACCTCACCGGATCGCACTACGAGGCCGTGGACGAACGCACTGTTCGCGTGAGTGGCAGCAGCTTCGAGGACGCCGATCAATACACCGTGAAGCTCGAGGGCGCGCAGCTAGCCGGCTACCAGAGCATCCTGATCGGCTCCGTGCGCGATCCGTTCATCCTGCGCCAGCTGGACGACTGGCTGGAGCGCCTGCGCGAGAAGATCGCCGCGCGGGTGCGGATGGTCTTTGGAGATCGCATCGAAGGTCAATGGCAACTGGGTATTCGCGTCTATGGACGCGACGGCACCATGGGCCCGCTCGAGCCAGTGAAGGACGCGCATCCGCACGAGGTGGCCCTGGTGTTCGAGCTCACGGCGCACACGCAGGACATCGCACGGTCGCTGGCGGGCATCACCCGGCACCAGGCACTGCACCTGCCGATCCCCGAGTGGAGCGGACTCATCACCGCGGTGGCGCTGCCGTATAACGCCCTCGACCGTGGCCCTGTCTACCGGTTCAACATGAACCACGTTGTGGTGCCGGACGACCCCCACGAGATGTTTCCCATGCGCATCGAGCGTGTTCAGGAGGCCGCGGTATGACTGTTTCGCTCGCGTCGCTGGCCTGCCTGATTCGCAGCAAGAACGCCGGCCCCTTCGTGCTGACCTTCGACATCATGTTCGACGACGAGGCGCGCTACCAGCGCGTGAAGAACGCCGGCGTGATCACGCGCGAGCGCATCGCGTCGCTGTACCAGCTGGCGCCCCAGCAGGTCCAGCTGTTCTTCTGCGACCCCGCCCTGGCCGTCAAGGCCTCGATTCCGCGGCCTTTCACGCAGGGCGATGTGGGTGACCCGGATGGGCATGGGGGGCAGCAATACGCGCCGCTCATGGAGATTGAAGTCCCCTGAGGGCGCCGCGTCGCCGCCGGTTGCGCCGCTTTATTCCACCTTCGCGCCGGACCTGGCGATCACGTCAGCCCACTTTGCCATCTCGCGGTTGATATACACCCCGAATTCGTTGGGTGTCATCGATACCGCATCCACGCCGAGTTGGGCGTAGCGTGAACGGACGTCGGCTTGCTGCAGGATCTTGCCCAGTTCCTGGTTGACCCGTTGCACGACCGCCGCTGGCGTGCTGGCCGTTGCCATCAGGCCATACCAGGACGTCGCGTCGTAACCCGGCAGGGTTTCGGCCACCGTGGGCAGGTCGGGCAGCAGCTTGGAGCGTTGGGCCGTCGTCTGCGCCAACGGGCGCAGCTTTCCCGCCTGGATATGGGGCACGAAGGGCACCATGTCGCTCAGGGTCACGTTGACTTGCCCTGAGATCGTGTCGAGCATCGCCGGGCCGGTTCCCTTGTAGGGGACGTGGGTCATCTTGACGTTGGCCATGGTGTTGATCAACTCGCCGGCCAGGTGCAGCGAGGTGCCGTTGCCCGAGGTCGCGAAGGTGATCTTGCCCGGCTCGGCCCGGGCCAGGGCCAGCAGTTCGGGGAAGGTCTTGGCGGGCACTTGCGGATTGACGACGATCACGAACGGGCCGGCCGCGGCCAGCGCGACCGGGATCAGGTCTTTCTTCGCGTCATAAGGCATGTTCTTGTACATGCCGGGCGCGACAACCAGGTTGCTGGCCGATCCCATCAGGAAGGTGTATCCGTCAGCGGGCGACTTGACCACGAAGTCATTGCCCAAAATCCCGCCGGCCCCTGGCTTGTTCTCCACGACAAACGGCTGGCCCATCGCTTCGCCGAGTTTTGCCGCCAGGAATCGCGCCAGGATGTCCGTGGTGCCGCCAGGTGAGAACGACACAACGATCTTCACCGGCTTGTTGGGATAGCCAGCCTGGGCCAGGCTGACAAGGGGCATGCCGATCGCGGACGCGCCGAGTGCGACGACCACGTTGCGCCGGGTCAATGAACGTGCCATGAAACCTCCTGAAAAGTGTTTTGGACGGATGCGATAGTATTGGTATACCGAGGTATACGTGATTACGGAATGGTTGTCCACATGATCCTCCCTAAGCATTTTTCACACCGTAGCCCACCCTCCAAGTTGATATTTGGTGAAGGAGCGATCGATCGGCTGGCTGGCGAGCTGGAGGAACTGGGCATCAAGCGGCCCGTACTTGTCGCCGGGACGCGCACGGCAGCGGCCCGGGTGTTCGCGCGTACCCTTGCAGCGCTCTCGGGGCTTGCGATCGCGCAGCAGACCGGCATGCCGGAGCATTCACCCATCGAGCATGTACGCCAGTTGCGCGACCTGGCTCGCTCGCATGGGGCCGACGGCTTCGTGGCGATTGGCGGCGGCAGCGCATCGGACGCCTGCAAGGCCGCTGCGCTGTGGATGGCCGAAGGTGGCGAGCTCGAGCAGCACGGCAGCCGCTTCGTGCCACCAGACCAATTTCATGCCCCCCCGGTACCCGCGCCCAAGCTTCCCATCATCGCCATTCCCACCACGCTGTCGGGTGCGGAGGTCACAGGCGGCGGCAGCGTGCGCACGCCGGATGGGCGCAAGATCGTGCTGGTCGACCCAAAACTGTGCGCGCGCCTGGTGGTCATCGACCCGACGGCCAGCCTGGAGGTGCCTGCGCCCATCTTCCTGGCCAGCGGCATGAACGGCCTGGCGCACTGCATCGAGGGCTACTACTCGCGCGTGCGCACCCCGATCACCTCGGCGCTCGCCCTGGAGGCGATGCGCATGTTCATGGAGGCGCTGCCGGCCGTGGCGCGGGATCCGGGCTCGGCGCAGGCCCGATCGCAGGCCCTGGTGGCCGCGCACCTGGGTGGCCAGGTGCTGGTGAATGCGCGCAGTGGCATCCATCACGCTACCTGCCATTGTCTCGGTGCCGCCGCTGGCGTCTCGCACGGGGACGCCAACAGCATCATGCTGCCGCACGCGATGGAGTTCAACCGCGCCGATCCCGCCGCACAAGCGGATCTGGCCGAGTGCGCCGCAGCGCTGGGCGCCCGTGAGTCGTCGGCCGACGCGGCCATCGAGCGCGTGCGCTGGTTGCAGCACGAGATCGGCGTGCCCACCCGGCTGCGCGATCGCGGCGTGCCGCGTGCGGTGCTGGCGCAGGTGGCCGCGGGTGTGATGGCCGAAAAGGGCCTGTACTTCAACCCGCGCCGGGTGGCCGGCGCGCAAGACGTGCTGCCCATGCTCGAGGCCGCGTGGTAATGCGCGAGCGCCGCGCTCAGGTGGGCGGTTTGCCCTTGACCACGTAGTCGCGCTGACCGTCGCCGTACTTGCGCGTCAGCGCCTCGTTGCCAAGAAACTCGTTTTCGAGCGCTGTGATGCGCTCGTAGCGCATCAGGCCGGTGATGGTCTCCATGTCCGCGGCCAGGTCGGGGCGATCCGCTCCCTCGCCGGTTCGGATGCACTCGCGCATCACCTCCAAGGCCTTGGTCATTCCGGCGATGGCCGACGAGGTGAGCAGGCGCGGCATGCTCACGCGGGCCACGCCCAACGCCTTCAGGCGCTTGAGGGGAATCGACGGTGAGGTCGGGCGGCTGCGGATGCCAAAGCCCATGTTGATGTTGACTGGCGTGTCGCCGGCCGCCTCCACCGCGCGGGCGATGTCGTCCTCGGTGCGGATCGCGTCCACGTAAATCATGTCGGCGCCGGCCGCCACATATTCGCGGATGCGCGCTTGCGTGCCTTCGATGCCCTCGACCGCCAGCGCGTCGGTGCGCGCATTGATGATGAAATCAGGATCGCGCCGGGCTTTCATCGCGGCCTGGATCTTCATCGCCATCTCGCGTGGCTCCACCAACTCCTTGCCGCGCATATGGCCGCAGCGCTTGGGCATGAGCTGGTCCTCGATGTTCAGGCCCACGATCCCGGCCTCCTCGAAGTACTGCACCACGTGGTAGACGGTGACCGCATTGCCGTAGCCGGTGTCCGCGTCGGCCATCACGGGGATGGACACGCTGCGCGCGATGTGCCGGCAGGCGTCGACGTTGTCGCGCAGTCCGAACACGCCGATGTCCGGTTGTCCGAGCAGTGCATTCGACAGCCCCGCGCCGCTGGTGGCGATGGTGGAGAACCCCATCGATTCGGCCAGCCGCGCGCTGACGGCGTCGAAGACGCCGGGCGACACCACCGGTCGTGCGTTGGCCAGCAGCTCGCGCAGGACGCGGGCGCGTGACGGGAGGAGGGCAGCTTGCATGGGAACTCCGGAAAGAAGCGGCAGGGCGGGTTTTCAGCCCTGCGAGCGGGACCATCCGCGGGCGATCTCCAGCACGCGGTCGACATCGTCCGTGCTGTTGTACAGGTGGAAGGAAAAGCGAAGCATGTCCTTGCGGATCGATAGCTTGACACCGCCGGCGGCCAGCGCGTCGTACAGCGACTGCATGCGCGCATCGCCCGAGGCGTTGTGGCCTTCGCCCGGGTTGCCGACGCTGACCAGGTGATCGCGCCGAGGGTGCACGGGCCCGCCGCGCACCGGCAGCCCGAGCTCACACAGCCCGGCGGCCAGCTGGTTGGCCAGAGCGCGCGCGTGCACCTCGATGTGAGCGACCCCGACCGTGTCCAGAAGGCCGAGGGCGGCTTCCATCGCGGCGGCCGCCAGGAAGTTGTAGTTGCCCAGGTCGAATCGGCGCGCCGCCGGCATCAGCCGCAAGTGGCCGCTCGCGGCGGCCGCTTCCCCGGCCTCGCCCAGATCGACGCCAAAGCGCGCCAGGTACACCGGGCTGAGCCGCTCGGCCCACTCGCGGCGCACGTAAAGAAAGCCCATGCCGTATGGGCCGAGCAGGCCCTTTTGCGTCGAGACGGCCAACGCGTCGATCGGCAGGGCCGCCAGATCCAGGTGGCCGATGCCGACGGTCTGGGCACCGTCGAGCAGCAGCAGCGCGCCGACGCGCCGGCAGGCCTGGCCCAACAGCTCCAAGGGTGTGCGAAAGCCGGGCGTGAAGGTGTGGGTGCAGGCGGTGACGATGCGGGTGCGCTCGTCCACGGCGGCGGCCATCGCTGCCACCGGGTACTCGCCGTCTTGCGGGCGCAGGCTGCGCACCTGCACGCCCAGGCGCCGCGCCAGGTTGCGCCAGACGTAGATGTTGTTGGCGTGCTCAAGCTCTTCGCACAGCACGACGTTGTCACCGGGCCGCCAATCGATGCCGTTGGCGACGATGTTCAGGCCTTCCGAGATGTTCTTGGTGATGGCGATCTCGTCGGCGCTGGCGTTGACCAGCCGGGCATAAGCGTTGCGGGCGGCCTCGATCGAGCGGAACATGGCCGCCTTGTCACCGCCGGTCTCGGCCGCGTCGAGGAAGCGCTCGATCGCCGCGCGTACGGGGGTGCACAGCGGCGCCCGCCCGGCCACGTCCAGATAGGTCAATTGCAGCAAGCCGGGGAAGAGGGCGCGGGCGTCGGTCAGGGCGTTGGGGGTGGCGGTCATGAGGTTCATGGGTGGCGCCGGAACAAGGCTTCCAGCCAGGTGGCATGCGAGAGCAGGGCGGCATCGCGCCGGGCGCCGGCGATGAACTGAAGGCCCAGCGGAAGCCCCCGTGCGCCGGTCGAATGCGGCAGCGTCAAGGCCGGCAGGCCGAGCGCCGTCCACAGGCGGTTGAAGGTGGCCTTGCCGGTGCTCTGAAGCCCTTGAGGCGCTTCACCCGGAGCGGCCGGCGCCAGCAGCAGATCGACACCGGCGAGCAGGTCGGTCATTTGGCGCTGGCAGTCTTGCCGCAGCGCGAGCGCGGCCTCGTACGCCTGCGGCGGCAAGGCAAGACCGGTCTCGATGCGCCCGCGGATCGCGGCCGACAGGTGCTCGCGCGCGCCGCGGTACTCGGGCTGGAGCGCCCGCGCGAGCTCGAAGTACTCGATGTGCTTGTGGGCCTCGCCCATGCCGTCGAAGGACGGCGGCAGGTCAAGGGTGCGCACCTGCACACCGGCGCCCGCCAGTTGCGACATCGCTTGCTCGATGGCGGCCAGCATGGGCGGCTCCACCTCGCTCCAATCGCTGTCCCGGCACAGCGCAATGCTGGCGGGACGCGTGGCCTGCGCGGGCGCGAGATCGGCTCGGCCGGTGAGCGCGCTCACCAGCCAAGCGGCGTCCTCGACGCTGCGGGAAAAGGTGCCGACCGTGTCGAAGGTGTCCGACAGCTGCTTGACGCCGAAGCGGTTGATCAAGCCGTGACTGGGCTTGAAGCCGACGATGCCGCAAAAGCTGGCGGGCCGGATCACCGAGCCGCCGGTTTGCGTGCCGATCGCCAGCGGCACCATGCCGTCCGCGACCGCCGCGGCCGAGCCGCTGGACGAGCCGCCCGGCGTGTGGGCGGGGTTCATGGGGTGCGTGGTGGGACCGGGATGGCTGGCGGCGAACTCGGTCGTCACCGTCTTGCCCAGCACCAACGCGCCGGCGTGGCGCGACATGGCCACGGCGCCAGCGTCTTGCGCGGCGATGCGGTCGCGGTGGATCGGCGAGCCGCAACCGGTGGGCAGGCCGGCGCAGTCGATGATGTCCTTCCAGCCGACAGGCACGCCGTGCAGCGCGCCGGATGCCGCCCGGGTGTCGGCCTCGCGGGCCTGCCGCAGCGCCTCCTCGCGGTCCAGATGGGCCCAGGCGCGCACGACGGGTTCGCGTGCATCGATGCGGGCCAGCAGCGCCTCCATCAGCGCCTGGCTGCGAAGCGTGCCGGCGGCGATGGCCTTGGCCGCGGCGCGGGCGCCCAATTGGTGAAGAGGCGGCGTGCTCATTGCAGCAACTGCCACGCGAGCAGCCGTGTGGCGTGGGCGAAGTCGTCGAGGTTCATGGCTTCATGGGGGTTGTGGCTGCCGTGGTCGTTACGAACGAAGATCATGGCCGTTGGCACGCCCGCGGCGGCAAAATCCGCCGCGTCATGGCCGGCGCCGCTGGGCAGGCGCATGGCGGGGATTTTCAGTTGCGCGCAGCCGGCGTCCAGCGAATCGACCAGCTTCGGATCCATCACCGCCGGGTGTGAGGTGTTGAACGCGCCCAGGTCGATCCGCACGCGGCGCGCCGTGGCGATCTCGCCGGCCAGGTGCCGCGCCAGCGTCACCATGCGCTCGAGCGTGGCGGCGTTCTGGCTGCGCAGGTCGATGGAGAAGTCCAGCCGCCCCGGCACCTTGGTGATCGAGTGTCTTTGCGCATCGGTGAACAGGCGGCCCACCGTGAACACCAGGTCGCCACCCTCGGCGCGCACGCGCGTCCAGGCCTGGTCCATCCGGTGGCAGAACTCGGCGCCGGCCAGCACCGCATCGTGCCGATACTCATGCGGCACCGCGCCGCTGTGCGCATCGACACCGTGGATGGTGGCTTCGCGGGCGCGCGCGCTGCCGCGGATCCCCGTGACGACGCCGACCGGCAGCCCCCGCTCGACCAGCACCGGGCCCTGCTCGATGTGCAGCTCCAGGAAGCCGTGGCAGCGCGACGGATCGATGGAGCGGTGTCCGAGGCGGATCTCCTGCGGCCGTGCGCCCGCGCTGACCATGCCGTCGTACAGGCTGCGCCCGTCGCGCAGGTGCCGGGCGCGTTGCAGCTCCTGGGGGTCGAGCATGCCCAGGGCGGCGCGGCTGCCCACGTGGCTTTGGAAATCGCCCCGGTACCAACTGCTGGCTTCCTCCGCGCGGAACGCAGCCAGCACAATGTCGCGCCGCGGTCGCTGCCCGCAAGCGTGCAGGGCCTGCAGCACCGCCAGGCCGGCGACCACCCCGGCAGCCCCGTCGTAGTTGCCGCCCTGCGGCACCGAGTCCAGGTGGGAGCCGGTGACCCAGGCGGGCGCGCCGCGGTCGTGGCCGGGCGAGGTCAGCCACAGGTTGCCGGCGAAATCGACCGACGTTTCAAGGCCCAGCGCGCGGCCGCGCGCCAGCAGCAGGTCATGCGCGTGCTGCTCGCCGGCGCCGAAGGTGTCGCGCTCGACGCCGCCTTCAGGCCAGGGCGCCCGCAACAGCGCGAACAGCTCGGCGCTGCCCTGCACCGCTTCGCGCAAGGCGGGCTCGAGTGTGGCGTCCAGGCCTGCGTCAGCTGCGTGCATGGGCCAGCAGGTCTTGCCAGGGCCGCGCGAGCAGCGCGGGCGGCAGTTCGATCAGCCGCAGCAGATCGTCCGCCAGTTGCGGCGATGCCGCGCCGGCCAGGCGCCGTATCTTGTCTTCGATGACGCCGGCCTCCCACGGCCGGTCCGGCCCGCCGCGCGCGCTGAGGCACTCGGTGTGCACTTCGCGCCCGTCGGTCAGCACCAGGCGCAAGCGCGCCGGCCGATCGTGCGGTCGCGGCAGTGCCGGCTCGAAGCGGGTCAGGTGCACCCGATGGCGCAAGCGTGCAACGCTTTTGTCGGCCAGGGCGTGGGCACTGAAAGCGGGCGCGTCCGCATGGCCGTGCACCAGCGTGGTTGCCAGCACGTGGGCAAAGCTGAACTTCCCCGCCAGGGACGTGTCCGGGTCGGGGTTGGTCATCGCGGGCCGGTGGGTGGCCAGGTGGATTTCCTTCACGTCCGCCACGCCCATGCCGGCCGGCAGGGCCGCGCGGGCCTGCAGCGTCGCTTCCACCGCCGAGTGGGTGGATTGGCAGCAGGCGTGAATCTTGTGATAGCCGTTGGCCACGGCCCACTCCTGGCCCAGGGACTGTGTGAGCGCATCCGGATTGGGCAACTGGCCGAGCAGTTCGGTGAACACCGACCAGGGCCCATCGGCCATGCCACCGATGCCCAAGCCGGACCAGTCCGCGGCGCGCATCCCGTTGGCGGTGCCGACGGCGGACCAGACGTTGCGCACCAGAGCGCCGTTGACGGCATGCGAAAAGCCGCCCACGGTGATGAGCGTGGCCGAAGCGGTCAGCGCCGCGTGCATGCGCGCGGCCTCGAACCGCCGGCACACCGCCACCGCCATCGCGCCGCCGATGGCCGCGGTCTGGGGGTGCGGGTGCAGCGTCATCTGCGGGTAGACCCAGCAGCGCGCGATGCGCGCTGTGATCTCGTAGGACAGCGCCATCGCATCGACCAGTTCACCCACTGTCAGGCCCAGCACTTCGGCTTCGGCCAGCAGCGCCGGAATGACGTACAGGCCAGCATGGCAGGGCGCCAGCCGGTAGCCCTCGTCCAGTTCGCACCAGCTGCCGGCGATGCCGTTGGCCAGCGCCGCCGGGATGCGCCCGCTCTGCGGGAAGCCCTGGCGAAAGACGGTGGCGCGCTCGTGCCCGCCGTCCTCGGCGCCGAGCTGGCGGTGCACCTGCTGCACTTCAGGCTCGTCCTGCGCAGCAATGATCGCGGCCAGGTTGTCGGCCAGCACGAGCGCGGCCTTCTTCCGGGCAGCTTGCGGGATGTCGCGGGCCGCGGGTGAACATGCCCAGTCGACAAGGCTGCGCAAACCCTCGGCCGTTCGGGCCTGCAGCTGGGCATCGGCGGGCGAGCGGGTCATGTGGTCTTTCGTGCAAGGGCCGGGTGGCCGGCATGCGCCTGCGCGGGCTCGCACAGGTCCAGGAGCCGGCGGGCGGGGTGCTGCTCGATCTCATCGACCGCGTCCGACAGCGCGCGGCTGCCCGCGTCTCCCAAGAGCGGCCGTGTGAGCGTGGCGAACTTCGCCGCGAGCCGTTCGCCCTGAAAGCGCAGATCGGTGCAAGGCACGCCAGTGTCGAAGCGCTCGCGCAGCACGCGTGCGTCGCGCAGCGTCACGACGACCTCGGAATCGAACGTCGACCAGCCGTCCACAAACTCGACATGGGCGAGCGAGCGAAGCCGCTGCACATCGGCGCGCGAGATCGTCTCCACGCTGTACAGATCCTGGTCGCCGGTGTCCAGTCCCAGCAGCGCCATCGCGGTGGCCAGCCGCAGACTGAACTTGGCTTGCGCCGGCGTGCGGGGGTCTGCGATGTTGCAGGTGCTGTCGGCCACCTTCTCGGCCCGGATCACAATGTTCTCCACCTCGTGCGCTTGCACGCCCTGGCGCAGCAGGGCCAGCGCCGCCTCGATCGCCGAGTGCGTGCCGTAGCAGGCGGCGTGGTACTTGAACAGGTTCTCGCGCATCAGAAAGCGCTTGGGGTTGGCCAGCGCGTCCTGCGGACGATAGTCGGGGCTGAGCGTGCTTGCGAACCCGCGCGCGCACTCGAGGATGTCGGGCCGGCTGGTCAGCCCCTGTTGCGCCCACAGCGCCGCCTCGATGCCATTGCGCGCCGCCAGCCCTGCGTGCAGCGGCTTACAGGGCGTGCCGAACATCGCCTTGAGCCCCGCCGCCATCGTCGCGGCGATGCCCACCGCATGCAGCGACTGCGCTTGGTCCAGCCGCAGCATCCGGGCGGCGGCCAGGGCCGCGCCCAGGATGCCGACGCTGGCCGTGGCGTGGTAGCCGCGGGCGTAATGCCCGGGCTCGACCACCAGGCCGACGCGGCAGGAAAACTCATAGCCGGTCACAAACGCCATGAAGGTGTCGGCGCCCGAGGCATCGGTCGCATCCGCCAGGGCCAGCACGGCGGGCCCGATCACGGCCGAGGGATGGCCGTTGATGGACAGGTTCACGTCGTCGAAGTCGAGCACGTGCGCGGCGGTGCCGTTCACCAGGGCGGCGGACCGCAAGCCCAGACGTTCGCTGCTGCCGATGATGCGGGCGGCCGTGCGGCCGCCTTCGGCACGCGCGTCGTCGCGCAGTTGGCGTGGCAGTGGGTCGTGGGCACCGGCCAGCGTGACGCCGAGCAGGTCCAGCAAGCACTGGCGCGCCAGCAGGGCCACGTCGTCGGGAATGTCCTGGCGCCGCAGCGCCAGTGCGCGCCGCACGAGTGTGACGGTCAGGGCGGAGTCATCCATGTGCGAGGGCATCAGAAGGTCGACCCGGAAGCCTTCCAGGCATCGACGATCTCGCTGCCTGTGGCGCACCAGACGCCGGCATGGCTGGTGATGTAGCGCAGCGCCCGATCAAGCCCGCCGATGCGGTGCGGCACGCCGATCAGGTAGGGGTGCAGGCAGATGGCCATGACCCGGCCCGATTGCGCGCCCTCCTCGTACAACACGTCGAACTGGTTGCGGATCATCTGCTCGAACTCGTCGATCGACCGGTCGCGGTAATACAGCTGGGGCGAATCGTTGATCTCGTAAGAGTAGGGCATGTACACCAGCCGGTTCGGCGAGGTGTTCATGTAGTAGGGCTGGTCGTCGTTGACCCAGTCCGACACGTACTCCACTCCGGCGGCGGCCAATACGTCCAACGTGCTCCAGGTCTCGGCCAGGCCCGACCCCAGCCAGCCGCGCGGACGCCGGCCCGAGAAGCGCTCGAGCTTGTCGAGCGAGCCGTGGATCACGGCCAGCTCCTCCTGCGGGTTCATGCCGGTCAGGCGCACGCTGTTGGTCAGGTTGTGGCCCATCAGCTCCCAGTCGCGCTTGAGCGCGTCTTCCAGGATCTGGGGATGGTGGTCGACGATGTCGGCATTGACCGTGGCCGTGGCGCGAATACCATAGCGCTGCAGCACGTCCATCACGCGAAAGATGCCGATGCGATTGCCGTAGTCGCGCTGTCCCCAGGGGCGAACGGTGGGCACCTCGGTGCCCGCCTTTTCGAAGGGATGCCCGGCCATCGGCCGCTTGAGCGAGAAGAACTCAATGTTTGGGATCACCCAAAGCGCCAGCCGCGCGCCGTTGGGCCAGCGCAGCACGGGCCGGCGGTTGATCGGGGTGTAGGCAAACGGACCGTAGTCACTGGGCTCCATCGTGTTTTCCTTGATGCATGAATCAGGCCATCGCCGCGCGGCCGGCGCCTTCTCCGGCGAGCTTGCCGAACACCGCCCCGGAGACCAGGCCGGTGCCGCTGGGATAGTTGAAGTAGAACAGGCCGCCAACCATTTCGCCGGCGCAAAAGAGGCCAGGGATCGGCTCATGGGTGACGTCGAGCACCTGACCATTGTCCGCGTCGATGCGCAGCCCGCCAAACGTGAAGGTGATGCCGCAGGTGGTGGCATAGGCATCGAAGGGCGGGGTGTCGAGCTTTTGGGCCCAGTTGCTCTTGGGCGGCTCGATGCCCACGGTGCCCTTGCCATCCTTGACGGTGTGGTTGAACGCAACGTCGTCGCGCACCGCGGCGTTGTACTCGCGCGCTGACTTGAGAAACTGCTGCGCGTCGACGCCTTCAAGTTTGGTTGCCAGTTCCTCCAGCGTGTTGGCGCTGACCTTGGTCATCATCTTGATGCGGTATTCCGAACGCAGCAGCTTGGATACCTTGGCGTCAAAGACCTGCCAGGCGAACTGCCCCGGTTGCTTGAGTACCTCACCGCCATACTTGGCGTAGGTGAAGGAGTGGAAGTCCAGGCCCTCGTCGACGAAACGCTTGCCGTGCGCGTTGATCAGCAGGCCGAAGATGTAGCTGTGCTTCTGGAACTGGTCACCCACATTCAGGTCGCCATAGGGCGGGGCGTTCAGGTCCCAGCCGGTCGCATGCGCGCCGGACCAGTTGCCATGGCTGGCCGCACCGATGTCCAGTGCCATTCGCAGCCCGGTGCCCTGGTTGAAGCGTGAGCCGCGCACCTTGGCCAGTTCCCAGCCTGGGCCGAGGTAGCGGGTGCGCATTTCCGGATTGGCTTCGAAGCCGCCGCAGGCCAGCACCACGCAGCGCGCGGCGAACACCACCGGCTTTCCATCCTGGATGGCGCGCACGCCCACGACGCGGTTGCCGTCCATCACGAGTGCCTTGGCGGGCGTCTTGTAGTGGATGTCGACATCCGCCTTGGCCGCCGCCTTGTCCAGGTATTCCACCAGGCCGCTGCCACCGCCCGACACCTCCACCGGCATGCGGCCGAAGAAGCGCCGCTTGCCATCGACGAGCGCGGACTGGCGGCCGTAGTTGGCGATGAATCTCACCCCCTTGGCGCGCAGCCACACCATGATGTCAAGGCTGCGCGTGACCAGCAGTTCCGACAGTTGCGGGTCGGTCTTGAACTGGGTCAGGCGGAACAGGTCGTCGTAGTACTCGTCGGTGGTGTTGGTGCCGAAGTCGGCGTCCGCGATCTCGGCGTCGGTGATGTCGATCACCTTGCGCAGGTCGTCCAAGCCGCCGAAGGCGAAACGCATCACCCCGCCCGCGAAGCGGCTGTTGCCGCCGCTCTCGTCTGTCGAGGCGGCCTCCAGCATGCCTACCTTCGCGCCCTGGTCCCGCGCCGCCAGCGCGGCGCACAAGGCCGCGTTGCCCTTGCCGACAACGATCACGTCATAGTTGTAGGTTTTTTCCACATCTGTCCTTTTTGTCATGCGGGTACCACCTTCGCCAGCTCGCCCGTGAGCCGGTGCAGGTCGTCCAGTTCTTCGATGTGTTGCACGATGTCGGCGATGACCGCCACCGCACGCGGCTCCAGGACGCGGCCTGCGCACAGCGCGAACTTCGCCTCGAGCAGGGCTTGGGGCAGCGGGTGGGCTGAGGTGCGGCCCAAGGCTTGCTCGACGCGGCTGTCGTGCACACTGCCGCCCTGCAGCGTGACGCGCACGGCGGCCGCGAAATGGTTGGATGCTTCGAACTGGGTGTCGTCGTACGGCGCCACGGCCACCCGCGGCAGCAGCGCTCGCACGCGCGGGTCGGCATGCGCGTCGCCGTCGAAGTGCTCGAGCGCGACATAGCCATCCACGACGGCGCGGGCCAGCACGTACTGCAGGCTGAACTTGGCATCCAGTGCCGAGGCGGGCTCGGGCCGGTTGGTGTGCTTGAGCCGGCGCGGGTGGATCCAGGCTTCGATCCGCTTGATGTCGCCGGGCTCCCAGGCGTGCTGGCGCACCAGGGCCAGCAGTGCGTCAATGGCGGGGTGGGTGCTGCCGCAGCAGGGATATTGCTTGATGGCGATGCCCGGCGCGACGATGTCCAGCGGCGCGGCCCACCGGGCGATGGCGCGCGCCGTGTCGTAGGTGCCGGGGCCGTTGAACACGTCGAGAAAACCTTGGTCGTGCTCGAACACGTTGCGGGTGTTGGCGGTGAAATCGCGCTGCGCAAGCCGGGCCGCCAGCAAGCCGTTGCGTGCGCAGTGGCCCACATGCAGCGGCTTGGTCATGGTGCCGAAGTTCGCCTTCAGGCCCGAAGCGAAGGAGGCCGCCAGGGCCAGGGCCGTGGCCGTGCGATGCGCGTCCAGGCCCATCAGCCGCGCACAGGCCGCAGCGGCACCGAAGACACCGAGCGTTGCGGTGGGGTGCCAGCCCTTCTGGTAGTGGTGAAAGTTGACCGCGAGCGCCACCTTGCATTCGACCTCGAAGCCGGCGACGTAGGCGGTGACGAAGTCACGGCCATTTGAACCAAGCTCGTCCGCCAGGGGCAGCAGGGCCGACAGAACCGGCGCTGACGGATGCCCGCCCATGGTGTTGTTCGAGTCGTCGAAGTCCAATGCATGCGAGGCTGTGCCGTTGACCAGCGCCGCGTCGAGGGCGCCGACGCGGCGGCCTTGCCCCAGCAGCAGCGCGGGACCCGGCGCCAGGTCCAATGCCTGCGCCGCGATGACAGCTGCGGGCTCCCGGCTGCCGCCCAGTGTCACGCCCAGCGTGTCGAGCAGCCCGACGCGGGCCCAGTGCACGGCCTCGGTGGGAAGATCATCCCAGCGCAGGGCGCTGCTTCGGTCAGCCAGTTCGCGCGCGAATCCCCGGGGTTTGGGCTCGGCGCGGTCGGTCGTCTCGGTCCTGGCGGGCACGTCACTCACGATTTTATCCGTCGGTTCGATTTGGGTATGCCATGGTATACTATCTTCGTCAAACTTGCATCACCCGACCACCTCCCAACCTCTTCCCAACCTCCATGGCGCAGACGACCTCAGACACCGAAGGCATGCACGACAACCCCTACACGCGTGGCATTGCCGCTTTCGTGTCGGGGCTTGCGTACGACGCCATTCCTGCCCAGGTGCGCGAGCGCATCAAGCTGCTGATGCTTGATTCGATCGGGTGCGCGTTGTTCGGCTCCGACCTGCCGTGGACGCGCATTCTCCAGCGCACCCTCTCACGGTACGACAGCTCCAGGGGTTGCACGGTTTGGGGCACGGGCCTGCGTCTGTCGGCCCCGCATGCCGCGCTGGTCAACGGCACCCAGGTCCAGGGCTTTGAGCTGGACGACGTGCACCGCCAGGGCGTGTTGCACGTGGGCGCGGTCGTTTTGCCCGCCCTGCTGGCCATCGCCGAGGAGCGGCCCGGCATGACCGGGCGGGAGTTTCTGGCCGCCGCGGTGGCCGGCTATGAGATCGGCCCGCGGGTGGGCATCTGCATGGGCCAGGAGCACATCGCCCAGGGTTGGCATTCGGGCGCGACGGTGGGCGTGTTCTCGGCGGCGGCCGGTGCGGCGCGCGCGCTGCGGCTGGACGAGGAAAAGACCGTGCATGCCCTGGGCATCGCGGGGACGCAATCGAGCGGCCTCATGGCGGCGCAGTACGGATCGATGGTCAAGCGCATGCATGCCGGGCGCGCGTCGCAGAGCGGCTTGTACGGCGCCCTGCTGGCCGAGGAAGGCTTTACCGGCATCGTGAACGTGCTCGAATGCGAGTACGGCGGGTTTTGCAGCACGTTCTCGCGATCGCAGGACCGGTTCGACCTCTCACAACTCACGGCCGGCCTGGGTGAGACCTGGCAGACCATGGGCATCGCGCTCAAGTTCTATTCCTGTGTGGGCAGCAACCACACCACGCTCGATGCGATCCGGCTGATGCAGCACGAGCGTGCTTTCGGCGCCAACGACGTTCGCCAGATCACGGTCAATGGTTCCCAGGTGACGATGGACCACGTCGGCTGGAAGTACGTCCCGCAGGGGCTGACCTCCGCCCAATTGAACCTGCCTTACTGCGTGGCGACCTGGCTGCTCGATGGCGACTGCTTTGTCGATCAGTTCACGCAAGACAAGGTGGCTGACCCTGAGCGAATGCGCATTGCCGACAAGGTGGTGGTCAAGCACGATGCGGACATCACCGCTCGCGGCTCCAAGTTCCGGCACATGGTCCGGGTGGAGGTTGAGCTGATGGATGGCACCCGCATGGAACGCACCGTGGAAGCCGGCCGCGGCAACGAGCGCGATTTCGCCTCGCAAGCCGATGTGGTCGACAAGTTCGAGAAACTCGCGCGCCGCGCCTTGCCGCAAGACCGTGTCGAGCAGGTGCGCGACTGGTTCCTCAACCTCGAGAGCCAGCCGGATGCGACGGCGCTGGCGCGGCTGTTGGCTGCGTGATGCCCCAGCCCGCCGGACCGGTCATGCGCACCCGCGGTGGTTGGCCCGGTGCCGGTGCCGTGGCTTGCGTTTCAGCCAGCGGCCCGCGTGGTGGCCGCCTCGGCGGCGGTGACGCTGCGCTCCATTTCGAGCCGGGCCTGCATGGCGCCCTGGATGTGGCGCGCGGCCACGGTCCGGGCCGTTTCCTCGTTGCGGCTTGCGATGGCGTTGACCAGTTCGCGGTGGTCGCGAAGCACCTGCGCGCGCCGCTTGAGGTTGGTGAGGGTGGACACCCGCCGATGGGCCGAGATGGTGTCGGACAGCGACTGCAGGAACTTGACCAGATAACGGTTGCGCGCCGCCTCGGACACCAGCTTGTGGAAGGCCATGTTGTGCTCGAACATCGCTTCCGGGGTATCGGCCAGGGCGGCCTCGCGTTCGACCATGTGTTGCAGGGCGCTGATCTCGGCGTCGGTCGCGAACCGCGCTGCCATCGCCGCGACCGTGCTCTCGAGCAGATCGCGTGCGGCATACAGTTCGTGCACCGCCGCTTCGTCGAAGCTGGCGACCACCAGACCGCGGCGCTGGTGGGACGTCAGGAGCCCTTCGCTTTCCAGCCGGCGCAGGCCTTCGCGCGCTGGCGTGCGGCTGATCTTGAGCCAGTCCGCCACCATGTATTCCGACAGCCGGTCGCCGGGCTTCATGGTGTTGGTCATGATCGCTTCGCGAATCGCCTGGTAGGCAATATCGCCAAGGGACACGTTGCCGGAGCGGTTGGTTTTCACGGTCGGGATTCTCTCATGAGGCGCGGCGCCTGCCACGCCGGCGGCAGCCCGATTTTGCGGGGGCGCCGGCCATGAGCCGCCGGGCCGCTCCCAAGGCGAATAGCCCCGCAGCGCGTAGCGCGCAGGCAAGGCCAGTCACCGCCGCGCGGGGACTGGCACAGTTCGCCGCGGGATTGCGGCTGGCCGACGTGCCCGACGACGTACTGCGGCGCGCGCGCGCCTGCATCGCCGACACCGTCGGCTGCGCGGTCTACGGTTCGCACCTGCCCTGGAGCCGGCAGGTGGCGGCGGTGGCGCGGGCCTATGGCGGCGGCCCCTGCGACATCTTTGGCAGCGCGGGCGCCAGCGTGCCGGCGCCGTTCGCCGCGTTGGCCAACGGGGCGGCGGTGCATGCGTTCGAGCAGGACAGCCTGCGGTTTCCGGGCGCCGGCGTGCACCCGGGGGCGGCGCTGGTGCCGGTGATCGCTGCGGCTTGCCAGGAGACGGGCGCCGACGGCGCGGCCGCCCTGCGGGCCTTCGTGGCAGGCTGCGAGGTCTTGTTCCGCATCGGCGCCGCCACCCACCACAGCAGCGAGAAGCTGGGCTTCCACGCCCCGGGCTTGACAGGCGTGTATGGCGGCGCCATCGCTGCGGGGCTCATCTACGGGCTGGACGCCGACGCGCTCACGGGTGCGCTGGGCAGCGCCGGGTCGATGTCGGCCGGGCTCCTGGCGTTCAGCAAGGCCCAGGGCGGCGCCGAGGTCAAGCGGCTGCACATGGGCCGCGCCTGCGAGTCGGGCATCCTGGCCGCGCGGCTGGCGCAGCAGGGGTTCTTCGGCCCGGACACGATTCTCGACGGGCGCTTCGGTTTCCTGGAGGCCTATTGCCGCGACCCGGAACCGGCGCTGCTGACAGCCGGTTTGGGCAAGCAGTGGGAAACCCGGCGCATCTGCCTCAAGCGTTATGCCTGCCATGTCACAGCCCAGGCGCCCCTGCAGGCCCTGCGCGCGCTCATGGCCGACCACACCTTCAGTGCCGACGAGGTGGCCGCAATCGAGCTGGAATGCTCGCCCAAGGTGATCAGCCATCACGACATCCGCGCGCCGGCCGACATCATGCAGGCCCAGTACAGCGTGCCGTTTTGCCTTGCGCTGGGCTTGTACCGCGATCCGCTGCTGCCCGCATCGTTCGACGACAGCGCGTTGCGTGATTCACGCATCCTGGATGCCTGCATCCGGGTTCAGCTCAAGCCGGGCGCCGGCCTGGCAACCCCATGGAGCGCGCGCCTGGCTGTGGTGCTGCGGGACGGCCGGCGTCTCCAAGCGGATGCGCGCACCTTCCGCGGCATGCCGGACGACGATCTCAGTGCGGCGGACGAACTCGAGCGCTTCAACACCCTGTGCGCGGCACTGGGGCCGCAGGCGTCAGGCGCGCTTCATTCGCAACTGATGCGGCTGGAGGCGCAGCCTGGGTTCCCGGTCGTGCCCCCGACGCTGCAGTGAAACGGCGTCGGACGTGCGGCGATCAACCGTTCGTGATCACGCCCGGCGGCAGGCTGTAGCAGTGGTCCGCGATGCGCCCGGGCGTCGTCCACCAGACCCGATCGCGCAGGGGGTGCTGCACGCAGTGCTCGAGCGCCCGGCGCAGCGGCCCCAGGCGAAACGGCTGCCCGGTGATGAACGGGTGCAGCACCACCGAGCACACCAGCGGCTGCGCATCGCACTGGCGCACCATTTCGTCGAACTGGTCGACGATCATGTCGGCGAACTCGCGGGCGCTGTGCTGGCGGCGGGCGATGACGGGGCCGTCGTTCAACTCGATCGAATAGGGCACCGACAGGATGCGGCCCTTGCGCGTTTTCATCCAGAACGGCTGGTCATCGCAGGGCCAGTCCATCAGGTAACGGTAGCCGGCTTCATGAAGCAGGTCTGGCGTGACCTTGGTCTCCGACAGGCCGGGGCCCATCCAGCCGCTGGGCGCGCGGCCCTCGTGCTGGGTGATGGTGTCGGTCACTTCACGGATCAGGCGGGCTTCATCGGGCTCCCACATGCCGTCCTGGTGCTCGGAGTTCGTGCGGCCGTGGGCAACGACTTCGTCCCCGCGTGCGCGAATGGCTTCGACAACGTCCGGGCGGAACTGGTAGACCAGGCTGTTGACGTTGTGCGCGGCCGGCAGGCCCAGCGACTCCAGCACCTCAAGGATGCGCCAGATGCCGATTCGCAGCCCGTAGTCTCGCCACGAGAAATTTCGGTGCGTCTGCTTGGCGCCGATGACGGCGTTGTCCAGTGCGCCATCGCCCACGCCCAGCGCGAAATACTCGATGTTGGTGCAGACATAGAAGGCCAGGCGCTTGCCTTCGGGCCAGTGGTAATCGGGGCGCTTACCGATGCGCGTGTAGCCGTAGCGGTCGTGTGTAGGAAGCATAGTGCTCGATCCTACGCTGGCCGGCCGCCGTGCTGCAAGCCGCAGACCGATCGGAAAGCTCGCGGCCGCCATGGTTGAAGCACGCGTGCGCATGCGCGACCAGCGCATGTTCCTGCGGTTCTGGGTGGTCCGGGCCGGCGCCACCTCGGCCTCACAGATGCTCAATCTGGTGATGGGCTGGCAGATGTACGAGCTGACACGCAGCGCGTGGGACCTGGGGCTCATTGGCCTGGTGCAGTTCATCCCCTTGCTGCTGGTCAGCCTTCCGGCGGGGCAGTTGGCCGACCGCATGCACCGCGGCCGGATCGTCGCGCTGTGCCTGGCGGTTCAGGGCCTGGGCGTTGGCCTGCTGCTCATCGCCTCATCGCAAGACGCCACGAGCCGGGCTTTGGTGCTGGCCGTCGCCGCCTTGCTCGGCGTGGCGCGGGGCGTGCAGATGCCGGCGCAGCAGGCGCTGGTGCCCTTGCTGGTGCCGCCGGCCTTGCTGTCGCGGGCGATGGCGCTGAGCGCCAGCGCCGGGCAGGTGGCGATCATGGCCGGGCCGGCCGTCGGCGGGGTGTTGCTGCTGGCCGGGGCCCCGGCTGCTTATGCGGGGACCCTGTTCCTTCTGGCGCTCGCATTCGGCCTGGCCGCCGTGCTGCGGTACGAACACATCCCCGCGGCGAGGACGCCGATGAGCCTGGACAGCCTGCTGGCGGGCGCGCGCTTCGTGTGGGAGCGCAAGGTCTTGCTGGGGGCGCTCTCGCTCGACCTGTTCGCCGTCCTGCTCGGTGGCGTCACCGCGCTGCTGCCGATGTTCGCCCGCGACGTGCTGCAGGTGGGGCCGGCTGGCCTGGGGATGCTGCGCGCCGCGCCCGCCGTCGGCGCCGTTGTGATGGCCGTCCTCCTGGCGCGGGTGTCGCTGACCCGGCGTGTCGGCGCACGCATGATGGGCGCAGTGGTGATTTATGCGGCGGCCATGGGCGTGTTCGGACTTTCATCCGTGCTCTGGCTTTCGATGTGTGCCTTGGCGGTCTCGGGCGCCGCCGACATGGTCAGCGTGGTGGTGCGGCACACCCTGGTGCAGGCCGAGACGCCCGACGAAATGCGCGGACGGGTCGGCGCCGTGAACGCGATGTTCCTCGGCGCGAGCAATCAGCTGGGCGAGTTCGAGTCGGGTGCGACGGCGGCCGTCATGGGCCCGGTGGGCTCGGTGGTGTTCGGTGCCGTGGCCACACTGTGCATCGCGGCCGCCTGGTTGCGGCTGTTTCCGCAGCTGGTGCGCCGCGATCGGTTCACCACCGAGCCGCCGCCCACTTGAAGCGGGCGGCCAGTGCACGTTCAGTTGGGCGGCGGCAGCGGATGTCGTGGCGCCCGCGGCTGGCTCGCGGTTTCGCGCACCGCCGCGATGCGCTGCACAAAGCGTGGCGGCTCGTCCAGGTAGCCATCCTCGAAGCCCACCACCCGCAGTGCTGCGCACACGTGCAGCAGTTCGCCCGGTCGCAGCAGGAAATCGGGCCGTGACGGCTTGCCGACTGTCTCGTTGCCGGCGGCGAAAGTCTCATAGATCAACACGCCGCCGGGCTCGACGCTGTCCACGATCATCGGCAGCAGGGCGCGCCACAGGTAGTTGGTGACGACCACGCCGCCAAAGCGCTGCCCCTCGAAAGGCCAGGGGCCGTTCTCGATGTCAGCGTGCACCACCTGGCCCAGGCCCTGCGCGGCGGCGACGGCCGCTGGGTCGCGGTCGACGCCCGTCACTGGGTGGCCGCGCGCCGCGAACGAGCGCATATGCCGGCCCGCCCCGCAGGCCACGTCAAGCACCGGCCGGCCCGGCCGCACCAGGTGGCTCCAGCGGCGAACCCAGGGGGACGCTTCTTCCGTGCCGTGCATGGTGTGCGGCTTCAGTTGAAGCAGGCCCACACCAGATCGGACACGGCCACGAGGATGGTGGGCCGGGTGTAGAGGACGAACACGCCCGCCAGCGCGACGACGGCAGCCGCCCACAGGGTCAACTGGCGGATGCGCGTGCTCATGCTCAAGCCCCCTGGGCCAGCGGCTGGCGCTGGATGGGGGTTTCGCGCACCGGCAGGTTGATCAGTGCCGCGAACACGCCCAGGGCGATGGCGATGTACCAGACGATGTCGTAGCTGCCGGTGCGGTCGTACAGCAGGCCGCCCAGCCAAACGCCCATGAACGAGCCAACCTGGTGGCTGAAGAACACCATGCCGCTGAGCATGGACATATGGGCCACGCCGAAGATCTGCGCCAGCATGGCGTTGGTCGGCGGCACGGTCGACAGCCACAGCAGGCCCATCACGGCCGAGAACACATACACGCTGGTGGGGGTCAAGGGCGCCAGCAGGAACAGGGCGATGACCACCGAGCGGGCCAGGTAGATGAAGGCCAGGATCTTGCGCTTGGCCAGCCGCTGGCCCAGCGAGCCGGCGACGTAGGTGCCGACCACGTTGAACAGGCCGATCAGCGCCAGCGAATAGCTGGCCACCTGGGGCGCCAGGCCATGGTCTTTAAGGTAGCTGGGCATGTGCACGCCGATGAACACCACCTGAAATCCGCACACGAAGAAGCCCGCCGTGAGCAGCTGGAAGCTGCGGTAGCGGAAGGCCTCGCGCACGGCCTGCACGATGGACTGGTCGCGCCGGGGTGCGCCGCTGCCGCCGAAGCCGGGCTCGCGCAGGCCCCAGGCCAGCGGGGCGATCGCCAGCACCACGACGGACAGCACCAGCAGCGCCTGTTGCCAACCCAGGCCCGAAATCAGGAAGCCTTCCGTCGGGACCATCAGGAATTGGCCGAACGAGCCCGCCGCCCCAGTGACACCCATCGCCCAGGAGCGCTTGGCCGGATCGATCTGCCGGCCGATCACGCCATAGATGACGGCAAAGGTGGTGCCGGCCTGGGCGGCGCCGATCAACACGCCGGTGGTCAGCGCGAACATCAGGCTGCTCGTGGACAGGGCCATGCCAACCAGGCCCAGCGCGTAGAGCACGGTGCCACCGACCATCACACGGAAGGCGCCGAAGCGGTCGGCCGCCATACCGGCGAAGATGCCGAAGATGCCCCAGGCCAGGTTCTGGATGGCCATGGCCAAGGAGAAGGTCTCGCGGGTCCAGCCGTTGGCCTGGGTGATCGGCTGCAGCCACAGGCCGAAGCCGTGCCGCACGCCCATCGACAAGGTGACGATGGCGGCGCCGCAGACGAGCACCTGCAGCATGGAAAGGCGGGGCGGGGACGTTGACATCCGCAGACTGTATCCAAAGGCCGGTTCAACCGGCGTCGCGCGGGTGTCAGCCATCCTGGAAATTCACGAGCCATGGATGCGTCGGGTGCCGGCCGATTGCGCAAAGGGCGGTTTATCTGTTTTTATATCCAGTACTGTGCGCTCCTGTGTCTACAATCGTCGCTCCAATGGCAAGCAAATCGTCACCCGAGTATTCAGAAGCTTCGATCCGCGTGCTCAAGGGCCTGGAGCCCGTCAAGCAGCGGCCGGGCATGTACACGCGCACCGACAACCCGTTGCACGTGATCCAGGAAGTCCTGGACAACGCGGCCGACGAATGCCTGGCCGGCCACGGCAAGCGCATCAAGGTCACCCTGCACACCGACGGATCGGTCAGCGTCGAGGACGACGGCCGCGGCATCCCCTTCGGCCTGCATCCCGAGGAGGGCGCCCCGGTCATCGAGCTGGTGTTCACCCGCCTGCACGCCGGCGGCAAGTTCGACAAGGGCAAGGGTGGCGCCTACAGCTTCTCCGGTGGCCTGCACGGCGTGGGGGTGTCCGTCACCAACGCCCTGTCCACGCGGCTCGAGGTGGTCTCGCACCGCGAGGGCCAGGTGGCGCAGCTGGCGTTCTCGGGCGGCGATGTGGCCCTGCCGCTGCAACTGCGCAAGCTGGCCGAAGGCGACCGCCGCCAGGGCACCAGCGTGCGCGCCTGGCCCGACGCCAAGTATTTCGAGTCGAGCCAGCTGCCCATGACCGAGCTGGCCCACCTGCTGCGAAGCAAGGCGGTGCTCATGCCCGGCGTGGCCGTGTATCTGGTCAACGAGAAGACCAAGGAAACCCAAAGCTGGCAGTACAAGGGCGGCCTGCGCGACTACCTCATGCAGACGCTGCCGGGCGATCCGGTCATCCCCTTGTTCGAAGGCGAAGGCTATGCCGAGAACAACGACAACTTCGCCGAAGGCGAGGGCGCCCAGTGGTGCGTGGCCTTCACCGAAGACGGCCAGCCGGCGCGCGAGAGCTACGTCAACCTCATTCCCACCAGTGCCGGCGGCACCCACGACAGCGGCCTGCGCGATGGCCTGTTCAACGCCGTCAAGAGCTTCATCGAGATTCATTCGCTGCTGCCCAAGGGCGTCAAGCTGCTGCCCGAGGACGTGTTCGCCCGCGCCAGCTATGTGCTGTCGGCCAAAGTGCTCGACCCGCAGTTCCAGGGCCAGATCAAGGAGCGGCTGAACTCGCGCGATGCCGTGCGCCTGGTGTCCAGCTTCGTGCGCCCGGCGCTCGAGTTGTGGCTGAACCAGCATGTGGAATACGGCAAGAAGCTGGCCGACCTCGCCATCAAGGCCGCCCAGACCCGCCAGCGCGCCGGCCAGAAGGTCGAAAAGCGCAAGGGTTCGGGCGTGGCGGTGCTGCCCGGCAAGCTCACCGATTGCGAAAGCAAGGACATCAGCCACAACGAGGTGTTTCTGGTCGAGGGCGATTCGGCCGGCGGCAGCGCCAAGATGGGCCGCGACAAGGAATGCCAGGCGGTGCTGCCCTTGCGCGGCAAGGTGCTCAACACCTGGGAGGTCGAGCGCGACCGCCTCTTTGCCAACACCGAAATTCACGACATCGCCGTGGCCATCGGCGTCGACCCGCACGGCCCCAACGACACGCCGGACCTGTCGGGCCTGCGTTATGGCAAGGTCTGCATCCTGTCCGACGCCGACGTCGACGGCTCGCACATCCAGGTGCTGCTGCTCACCTTGTTCTTCCGGCACTTTCCCAAGCTGATCGACGCGGGCCATGTGTACGTGGCGCGGCCGCCGCTGTTTCGGGTGGATGCCCCGGCGCGCGGCAAGAAGCCCGCCAGCAAGAACTACGCGCTCGATGCGGGCGAGCTCACCGCCATCCTCGACAAGCTGCGCAAGGAGGGCGTGCGCGAAGGCGCCTGGAATATCAGCCGCTTCAAGGGCCTGGGCGAGATGAGCGCCGAGCAGCTGTGGGAGACCACGCTCAACCCCGACACGCGGCGTCTTCTGCCGATCAAGTTGGGCAGGTTCGATTTCGCCGGCACCGAGGGGCTGATCACAAAATTGATGGGCAAGGGGGAAGCGGCGGCGCGGCGTGAACTGATGGAACTGCACGGCGATTCGGTCGACATCGACGTCTGATCCCCCCATGAACCGCTCCACGATCGCCCGCGCCGCCTTTGCGTTGCTGTTGTCAGTACTGGCTTTGGGCGTGCGTGCCGATGTCTGGGGCTTTGTCGACGCACGCGGTGTGGCGCATTTCGCCTCTGAGCGGCTGGACGAGCGCTACGAATTGTTCTTTCGTGGCGGGCAGGCCTTCGACACCCGCAACGGCATCCCGGTCCCTTCGGCCCCGCCGCCCGCGGTGACCGAGCTGCCTCCCTTGCAGGCCGCGCCCGCGGAGCCCATCAAGCTGCACGCGTTCTTCGAGGTGGCGCCGCGCTACCTGCAGGTTCGCGACCAGCTGCGCGAGGCTGCCCGCGCCCACGCTGTCGACTTCGACCTGCTTCGTTCCGTTATTTCCGCCGAGTCGGGTTTCGATCCGCAGGCCGTCTCGCCCAAGGGTGCCATCGGCCTCATGCAGGTGATGCCGGCCACCGCCCAGCGCTGGGGGCTGGCGGGCGATGCCCGTACGCCGCTGGAAAAAAAGCTCACCGACACCCGCACCAACCTGAGCATCGGCACGCGCTACCTGCGCTACCTGATCGACCTGTTCCCCGGTCAGCTCGACCTCGCGGTGGCGGCGTACAACGCGGGTGAGGGCGCGGTGCAGCGCGCCGGCAACCGCATTCCCAACTTCCGCGAAACCCAGGCTTATGTGAAGACCGTGCTGCAACTGTATGCGCAGCTCAAGCCACCGCTCGCGCCCATCACGGCGGCGGCGGTTCGCCCGGCGCCCGCCCCAACCCCTGTGACCGTTGGCGCCGGTGCGCCACCCCGGCGCGTTCGCATGCAACTGCCTGGCGTTCCCGCCGGCGGCGCCATCGGACGCGGCAACATGCCGCCCTCCACGATGGCCGCGGTGTCGGCGATGGACGCACTGACCGCCCTCGCCGCGAATGCCGCACCAGCCGCGGACGCCACGAACAACCTTAGCGATTGACATGGATCAGGACCTTCTCAGCGTGGCCGCCGGCGACGGCGGCGACGACGATCAACTCGACCTGGGCACCTACGCGCAGCGTGCCTACCTTGAATACGCGCTCAGTGTGGTCAAGGGCCGCGCGCTGCCCGATGTGGCCGACGGCCAGAAGCCGGTGCAGCGGCGCATCCTCTACTCGATGTCGCGCATGGGCCTGGGTTTTGCGGGCGCCAGCGGTGCCAGGCCGGTCAAGAGCGCCCGCGTGGTGGGCGACGTGCTGGGCCGCTTTCATCCGCACGGTGACCAGGCCGCCTACGACGCGCTGGTGCGCATGGCGCAGGATTTTTCCCAGCGCTATCCGCTGATCGACGGCCAGGGCAACTTCGGCAGCCGCGACGGCGACGGCGCGGCGGCCATGCGCTACACCGAGGCGCGGCTGGCCAAGATCACCAACCTGCTGCTCGACGAAATCGACGAGGGCACGGTCGACTTCATCCCCAACTACGACGGCAGCACGCAAGAGCCCACCCAGCTGCCGGCGCGCCTGCCCTTTACCCTGCTCAATGGCGCCAGCGGCATCGCCGTCGGCCTGGCCACCGAGATCCCCAGCCACAACCTGCGCGAAGTGGCCGACGCCTGCGTGGCGCTGATCAAAAACATCAAGCTGTCCGACGAGGAGCTGTTCACCCTGATTCCCGGCCCCGACTATCCGGGCGGCGGGCAGGTGATCAGCGGCGCCACCGACATCGCCGACGCCTACCGCGGCGGGCGTGGCTCGCTCAAGGTGCGCGCGCGCTGGAAGATCGAAGACCTGGCCCGCGGCCAGTGGCAGATGGTGGTCACCGAGCTGCCACCGGGCGTGAGCACCCAGCGTGTGCTCGAAGAGATCGAGGAGATCACCAACCCCAAGGTCAAGGCCGGCAAGAAGGCGCTGTCGCAAGACCAGTTGCAGCTCAAGCAGACCGTGCTGTCGGTGCTCGATGCAGTGCGCGACGAGTCCAGCAAGGATGCGGCCGTGCGCCTGGTGTTCGAGCCCAAGACCAGCCGCATCGAGCAAAGCGATCTCATCACCACGCTGCTGGCGCACACCAGCCTGGAGAGCTCGGCGCCGATCAACCTGACCATGGTCGGTCTCGATGGCCGGCCGGTGCAAAAATCGCTGCGGCTGATGCTCACCGAGTGGATCGAGTTCCGCCAGCGCACGATCGAACGGCGCTCGCGCCATCGCCTGAACAAGGTGCTCGACCGCATCCACATCCTCGAAGGCCGGCAGACAGTGCTGCTGAACATCGACGAGGTGATTGCGATCATCCGCGCCAGCGACGAGCCCAAGGCGGCGCTGATCGCCCGCTTTCATCTGAGTGACCGGCAGGCCGAGGACATTCTTGAAATCCGCCTGCGCCAGCTGGCGCGGCTTGAAGCGATCAAGATCGAGCAGGAGCTCAAGGAGCTGCGCGAACAGCAGGGCAAGCTCGAAGAAATTCTGGGCAGCCCCACCGCCCTGCGCCGCCTGATGGTCAAAGAGATCGAACAAGACGCCAAGACCTTCGCCGACGCGCGCCGCACTTTGATCCAGGCCGAAAAGAAGGCCGTCGCCGAGGTGCGCGTGGTCGACGAGCCGGTGACGGTAGTGGTCTCGCAAAAGGGCTGGGTGCGCGCCCGCCAGGGCCATGGCCATGAGGCCGCCAGCTTCGCCTTCAAGGCCGGCGACGGCCTGTACAGCACCTTCGAATGCCGCACCGTCGACACCCTGCTGGCCTTCGGCGGCAACGGCCGCATTTATTCGATTGCCGTGTCTACCTTGCCCGGTGCGCGTGGCGACGGCCAGCCCATCACCACCTTGCTCGACCTGGAGCCCGGCACCCAGCTCGTGCACTACTTCGCGGGTGCGACGGGCGCGTGGCTGCTGCTGTCGAACTCGGCGGGCTACGGCTTCCTGGCCACCGTGGAAAACATGAGCTCGCGCCAGCGTGGCGGCAAGAGCTTCATCAGCTGCGGTGCCGACGAAACCGTGTGCCGCCCCTCACCGGCCAACGTCGCGCCGCAGGCACCGGCCACGCATGTGTGCTGCGCCTCCACGGGCGGGCGCATCCTCACCTTCGAGATCACCGACCTCAAGGCCCAGACCAACGGCGGCCGTGGCCTGATGCTGATCGACCTGGAAGCCAAGGACACCCTGGCCGGTGCGGCGGCCTACACCCGCAGCGTCAAGATCAGCGGCCTGGGCCGCGGCGGCAAGGAGCGCGAAGAGACATTGGAGATCCGCTCGCTGAACAATGCCAAGGCTGGCCGTGGCCGCAAGGGCAAGGCGGCCGACCTGGGGTTCAAACCCACTGCGGTGGAACGCGTCGAGTAGTCGCAGAAACAGAGGCCATGTCATGACTGCCATGCGCAACCCGCCCCATCCTGGCGCGACACTGCGTGAAGACGTGCTGCCCGCATTGGGCTTGTCCGTCACCGAGGCGGCGCGGCACTTGGGCGTCACCCGGCCGGCGCTTTAAAGGGTGTTGAACGGGCGCGCCGCTATTTCCGCTGAAATGGCGCTGCGGCTGGAGAAGTGGCTGGAGAAGTGGCTGGGTGCCGAGCGAGGGGGTGCAGCTGTTGTGTGGCTCGCGCAGCAGGCCGCTTATGACTTGTGGCGGGCCAAGGTCCATTCATCAGACGCGATTTCTCGCGTTGCCCGCCGTGATGATTGATGTCTTCATATGACACGTCATCATCCGTTCGCCCTGAGCTTGTCGAAGGGCTCAGCCCGAACGGAATAGGGTGTCGTGAGCTGTGAAATTCTCAATGGACCGCGTGGTTTGCGCCCCAGGACCACAGGAAGCAAAACCGGCCTGGCAGGTCGGCATCGGCCGCCGGCCGGGGTGGGCCGTGCTCTGTCCATCTCGCGGGCGGTCACCCATGTATGCCAGCACCACGTCATCAACGCCTCCGCGAAACGCAGGCTCTGTGGCAACCGCGAATCGTCCGGCGCCCGACCCGCCCCAACCACCGGCCTCGGCGCTGCGTCGGTTTGGGCGCCGGTTGAGTTCTTGCGGGGTTTGGCGCCAGAATATCCAACATGAAGGAGTGCACGATGTTCACAGTCTTCAGGCAGGGCAACCGCTTATGAGTGGCCGCCGAGTCCAGATTATTCCGCAGCGTCCATGCTATTGCGCACTCGTGCGGTCTACATCACGTTAGATTGTTTCCCCCTAAGGAGTTATTTCTGTGCTCAAGAGAATCTTCACCGTCTTCGTTGCAATCGCTGCCATCGCATTCATGTCGGGGTGCTCAACCCTCGCTGATGCAAGATCCGCAAAGGGGAGTGGTCTGTCGCGCGAGTACTCAGCGCCCATTGACCATGTGTGGAAGGCGCTCCCAGCAGTTCTTGCCGAATTGTCCTTGCCCATGGTGGGCGACAACAGGCAGGAAGGGTACATTCTTGCCCAAAGGGGCATCACCGCATTCAGCTATGGGGAGAACGTCGCAATCTTCGTGGAGTCGGTGAATGGTGTTACCAGAACCAGAGTAGAAGTCGTCTCGAAGAAGTCGATGGCGACGAACGTTTTCGCTCCCGATTGGAGCAAAGAGATTCTGGACAAACTTGGCGAGAAGCTCGGGAAAATCTAACTGATCGCTCGACACGGACACGCAACATCAGGAGGCCGCTTCACGGCGCATGTCGCGTGCCGGTCACCTTCGATGTTCGACCGCAGCCTCGCGTTCCGTTTGGCCTTGGAGTACCATCAACTCATGCAGCTAGCTACTGGCACCGTCATCAATGGCAAAGTCGTTGTCGAAGGGCTTTCCCTGCCTGAAGGAACCGTCGTCACGGTTCTCACCAGGGACGACGAACGCTCCGTCCAGCTCTCACCGGCCGACGAAGCTGAGCTTCTGGACGCGCTGGACGAAGCGGACCGCGAAGAGGGCGTGTCTGCCCAAGAGCTCTTTGCTCGCCTTCAGCGCTTCGGCTGATCTTGGCGCTCATTGTTCGGATCAAGCCGCGCGCGCAGCGGCAGATCGAGACAGCCGCAAAGTGGTGGGCGGAGAACCGCCCGGCTTCAACTTCACAACTATACGTTCGGCCCTGTGGAGAATTGGGACTCGTTGGACTTCTTGACAACACGCTTGCTGTGTTGTCATAATGTCCAACATGAAGGCTGTCCCGCTGATTCGCCGTCGCGTTGTCCTTGCTCCCGACGCATTCGCAGAGATTGCCGTATGGCGAGTTCCTGAACCGGTCCCACCTTCGGGGCATCGGTTCAAATATCGTCTCGCTTATGTTGTTGGTGGTGATTGCGTGCTGAGATACGACAATGAACGAGGTAAAGGTGATCACCGGCACTTCGCAGGGCAGGAGCTTGACTATGCCTTCTCCACGCCGGAACAGTTGATGCTCGACTTCAATGCTGATATTACGAGGTGGAATCATGAACACAGTCGTTCTTGAGGTTCGTTCCCTGGCGGATACGCTCGCTGACGCAACCCGCGCAATGAAAGCCGGCCGCGCTGAGCGTGAAGCTCGCATTGGCTTTGCCACGCCCGAGTTGCTATGGCAGGTGCTTACGGCCAAACGATGGGAGTTGCTCAAAGCAATGTGCGGGGCGGGCGCCATGTCTATCCGCGAGGTAGCCAGACGCGTCGGGCGTGATGTGAAGGCTGTGCACGGTGACGTGGTGGCCTTGTTGAATGCAGGCGTTCTCAGTCGTGCGGCAGAGGGGGGCGTTGTGTTCCCCTTCGAGGCCGTGAGGGTTGAGTTCATGCTTGAGGCTGCATAGCCGTGCGCCCTGCGAGGCCGAACCGGTCGTTCGAGCTGGCAGCCCTCGGCAAGCCTCGGTCTGCGGCTCTACTTCACTCGTCAAGCCTCAGAATCCCCATGGAGTGTCCAGTGCGTCGGCCGCCGATTCTGTCAACGCTGGTAGCAGCGTCCATCTGGCTCGTGTGCACAGGCGCAATCGCACAGGAGTGGAGGCTTTTCGGTCGCCACGGAGAGTACGCTTCGATCTCATCCCTCAAGCGCAAGCTCCAGGATCTCTCCGAGATCAAGACGCCCGATGAATTCTCCGCCTACCTGGCGTCAAAGCGCCTGAAGTTCACTCGCCAGGTTCATCCAGCGGGGACCTCTGGGGCCATTGAGTTTCAGGTTCCCGACGCAGGCTTGGCCATCGTCTTCGTGAACCGCCAGCAATGCGGCCAAGATGGCCCGGTGGTTCGTTGAGCCAATCGAGCTTGCCAGTAGTCCCGCGCTCAGGATCAGGCCCGGGCTGTGATTTATCGCGGGCCGTTCAGACGATATGGCCCAGCACTGCGCCCACTGGGTACACCTGCCCGGGCTGCGCGCTTATCTTGAGCCGGCCGGTCGCTGGTGATTCGATCTCCACGGTCGACTTTTCGCTCTCCAGCATATAGAGCGGTGCGCCTTGCGTGATCTCGGCGCCATCGGGCACCAGCCACTCGGTCAGCGTGCCCTCGTCCATCGTAAAGCCGAGTTTCGGAAACAGTATTTCGCAATGCATGTGTTCTTTGATATCGCAACGTCTTGCAAAAAAGAGCGATCAGCCGAGCAACTTGCGGATCGCCGCTTCGATGTCCGCCTGCCCCGGTATGAACGCGGTTTCCAGGGGTTTGGAGAAAGGCACCGGACAAAACGCCCCGCCGAGTCGCAGCACCGGCGCCTTCAGTTTGCCGAACAAGGCTTCATTGAGTTGGGCGGCAATTTCCGCGCCCACGCCGAAGCTCTTGACAGCCTCGTGCACGATCAGTGCACGGCCGGTCTTTCCCACCGATTCGAGTAGCGTCGGCATGTCCAGCGGGGAAATCGTGCGCAGGTCAATCACTTCAACCGACAGATTTTCCCCGGCCAGCTTGTCGGCCACCGCAACGGCATCATGTACCTGGCGGCTGTACGTGATGACGGTCACGTCTTTGCCACTTCGTAGCACATTGGCCTTGCCGAGCGGGACCCGCTTGCCGCGCACTGGCGCCGTCGTGGGCGCCGCACGCAGGTGGGGCAGGTTCTCGACAAAGATGCACGGGTCGTCATCGTCGATACAGGAAAGCATCAGGCCATAGGCGTCTGCCGGGTTGGACGGGATAACGACTTTGAGGCCGGCCGTGTGAGCGAACCAGGCCTCGAGAAAGTCGGCGTGCTGCCCGCCATAGCTGTAGCCCGCACCGGTCATCGTGCGGATCACCAGCGGCACGTGGGTTTGTCCGCCCGACATGAAGCGCAACTTGGCCGCGTGGTTGACGATCATGTCCATGGCGACAGCCGTGAAGTTCATGAGCATGATCTCGGCCACCGGCCGCATTCCCGCAATGGCCGCGCCAATGGCCGCGCCGACGATCGCCTGTTCCGAAATCGGTGTGGAGCGTACCCGCGCGGCACCGTATTTGGTCGACAGCCCACGGGTGATGCCGGACACGCCACCGCCCTCAGGGTCCGCCACGTCCTCACCGAACACCAGCACGCGCGGGTCATGGGCCATTGCGTCGTCCAGCGCCCAGTTGATCGCCTGGAGCATGGTGATTTTTTCGTCGGCCTTGGCTGGCGTCACCGCTGTAACGCTCATAGGGCCCCCACGCTCGGCACTTCGTGTCCTTCGCTGCCCCCCGAGGGGGCGCGAGCTTGCTTGAGGCGGCTCGGCGCGGCGCTCATGCTGCCACCTCGTCGCGGTAGACGTCGCGGCGCAATTCGGCGACATCGGGGAACGGACTGGCCATCGCAAACGTGAATGCTTCCTCGATTTCGTTTGCTATTGCGGCCTCCATGTCGGCCAATTGCGCCTCGGTGGCATGCGCCTGTGCGAGCAGCCAGGTGCGGTAGCGGGGCACCGGATCCCTGGCCATCCAACCCTCTTTTTCTCCCTTGTCCATGTAGGCGTCGTTGTCGCCCATGGTGTGGCCCTCGAAGCGGAAGGTGACCGCCTCGATCAGCGTCGGGCCATGGCCGTCGCGCGCACGGTCGATGGCTTCGCGAGCCGCTGCATAAACCTCCAGCGGCTCGTTGCCGTCGACCTTGCGGGCGGGCATGCTATAGCTGGCGGCACGGTCGGCCACGTTGGCTGCGGATGTGCAGACGGCGTATTTCGTGTGTTCGGCGTACTGGTTGTTCTGGCACACGAACACGACGGGAAGTTTCCAGACCGATGCCATGTTGAGCGACTCGTGAAATGCGCCGATGTTGGTCGCTCCGTCGCCGAAGTAGGCCACCGACACACGCTTGTCACCCCGCACCTGCGAGGCCAGCGCCAGGCCGTTGGCGATCGGCATGCTGCTGCCGACGATGCCGGTGGTCACCATGACGCCCGAGGCGGGGTGCGTGATGTGCATCGGTCCGCCCTTGCCCTTGCAGGTGCCGGTGACCCTGCCGGCCAGCTCCGCCCAAAGTTCCTTGATCGGCACGCCCTTGGCAATCGAGTCATGGATGCCGCGGTAGGTGGTGCAGATCGTGTCGCTGTGCTCCAGGCATACGGACACGGCGGCCGGAATGCATTCCTGACCGCGCGCCGAGTAGTACGGCATGACGAGGCGCCCGGTGCGCATGGCTGAACGGATGCGCTCGTCGTTCAGCTTGATGCGCATCATGCGGCGGTAGATGTCGACCAGCACGGACGCGGGCGGTTGCTTGCTCATACAGTCCTTGGAGTTTGGATCGGCGCCGGCCAAAGCCGACGCCTGGTAACGCACGCGCAAAAGCGCCGCCGTCGTCAAGTTCTCTGGATAAGTGCCCAGGTTCCAGCGCCAAACACCTCGTTCGCCAGTTTCTCGTTGAGCGGCGCCATCTGACTCTGTGCCGCCTTGGCATCGAAGCTCAGGACCGTGCCTGCGCCATTGACCACTTCCCATTTCTTGACGTCTATGGGGGCCTGCCGCTTGACATCGGCGAAGTACTCGCTGGCCTCCAGGTCGTTGAAGGTCTGCTGGACGATCTGACGCTGGGCCGGGGACAGGCGGCTCCATACGCGCGAAGCCACCGTCCATTTGCCCAGACCAATGCCGAAATCATTGTTCACGTAGTACTTGCAGACCTCGTTGAACTTCATGACCAGTGCAAGGTTGGGCAGCGTCACCATGCCGTCGACCAGGCTCTGCTGCAGCGACGTGTAGACCTCGTTGAAGGCCACCACGGTTGGCCGCGCGCCCAGATGCTGGAGACCGGCGATCACACCTTCGATTTCGCCGGCGCGGATCTTCATGCCCTTGATGCCAGCTAGCGACTCGATCTTCGTCTTCGTGAAAAGGCAGAACGGCCCGTCCCGCGCAACGCCCAGGAATTCGGCGTTGTAGCGGTCTTTCATGAGTTTGGAAAAGCGTTCGCGCAGCGCTCCATTGACTACTTTCCCAGCATGTTCCGCGTCACGAAACATGTAGGGCGCGTAGAGGATATCGAACTCGCGCGTCCCGGTGTAAGCGGTCGTTGTCATGTCGACGGTGCCGAGTGCGAGGCCGTCGAGCAAAGTCTTTTCGCCCCCGAGCGTGCCGGCAAACACATCGAATTCGACTTCGCCATTGGTTCGCTTGGTGACTTCGGCGAACACCTTCTTGGCAAACACAACCGCTGTGCTGTTGGCGCCACCGCTGTTCGCGTATTTGATCTTGATCTTGGACTGGGCATTGCCGCGCAAGGGTAGCCCCGCGGCGACGGTGACCAATGCGGCTGCGCGCTGAACGACTTGTCTTCGGGTGGTGGGGACACTCATGGAATACTCCTTCAAGGTGAATTCGTCGGCATTAGCAGATTCGGCAGATAGAGGCTCAGCCAGGGCACATAGGTGACCAGCAGCAGGACCACGACCAGAACGATTATGTAGGGAATGGCGGCCTTGAAAATCTCTATGACGCCGACCCCACCTATCGCTGAAATGACGAACAGGTTGAGCCCAATGGGCGGTGTGATCATGCCAATCATGAGGTTGAGCACGATCACAACGCCGAAATGGACTGGGTCCACGCCCATCTGGCCCAGCAGCGGGAACAGTATGGGCGCCAAAATCAGCAGGATCGGCAGGATTTCCATAAACATGCCGAGGATCAGCAGCAAGACATTGACAAGCAGAAGCACCACGATCAGGTTCGTCGAGATGGCCAGCATCGCCTGGGTCAGGATTTCCCCCATCCGCTGCGACACGGCGATGAAAGCGAATACGCCGGACGTGGAGACCGTCAGCATGATGACCGAGGTGGCGATGACCGCGCGGCCGGCCGCCCGCATGACGGCCTGCAAGCTCAGGCTGCGATAGACGAAGACCCCGAGGAAGACCGCATAGAGGACGATGACGGCGGCGGCCTCGGTCGGCGTGGCGATGCCCAGCACGATCGTTGCGACAATCACAACAGGCGCGAACAACGCAGCCGCACCTTCGATAAAGGTTGTCTTCAACTCCACCGTGGTCGCTTTAACCTCGCGCGGATAGTTCCGGCGTTTCGACAGCCACCATGTGATGGCGAACATCGCAACGAACATGATGGTGCCGGGGATGATGCCGGCCAGGAACAGGCGCCCAACCGAAATTTCCATCAACGCGCCCAGCATCACAAAGATGATGGATGGCGGGATGATCGGACCGACCGTCGCCGCAGCGGCGATCACCGCACTTGAGAAGGCGTCTGGAAAACCCTTCTTCTTCATCTCGGGCAACAAGACGGTGCCGGTCGCGGCAGCGTCGGCCATCGCCGAGCCCGATATGCCCGACATGATGAAGTTGGCCAGGACGCCGACGTTGGCGAGGCCGCCGTAGATGTGGCCGCAGCAGGCGGCGGCGAACCGGATGATGCGCTGGGTCATGCCGGTTGCATTCATGAGGTCGCCGGCAAAGATGAAGAGAGGGATCGCGAGCATGGAGAACGTGTCGATCCCCGTCACCATCATCTGCGCGACCAGCACAAAGGGAACCCCGCCGCCCATCATTTGGTCGAGCACGATAAAGCCGAGTGCAGCAATGCCGATGGCCCAGGCGATTTCCATCCCCATCAGGGAGAAAAAAAGAAGCAGGCCGATCATGACGACAAGCAACATCGTTCAGATCCCTGCGCTGTGTGCGCCAATCGAGCGGCGATACAAAAGCACGGTCCCGCGCACGAGCTTGAACTGGTACAAGGACATCAGCGCCATGCCAAGCGGCAGCGGAAACCAGATCACAGCCGCGCTCCAGCCGGTCGACAACATCGTGCCGCGCAGTTGCAGCCGAATGACATCAAGGCTGTACCAGAAGATCAGAGCCATCATGGCGATCACCAGCGCATGCATCACGAGCTCGAGCACCAGTCGAGCGAGAGGCGGCAATTTTTCAATGAAGAATGTGACGCGAATGTTTTCGCCGCGCCGCGTGGCAACGGCGAGCGAGATGAAGGTCATCCAGACAAACAGCACCATGGGCACTTCCTCCGACCACAGCGGAGGCCGGCTGAGGGCGTAGCGCATGAAGATGGAATAGGTGATGAGGGCCGTCATCGCGATCAGCAGCAGCGCCGAAAGAATATAGAGCAGGCCGTCGACGGCGCGGTCCAGTCGGTTTAACGTACCCGTTGGGGCGCCCGCATCGCCGGCATAGGCTTCGATGACCGGAGCGAACGCCCGGTTGATGCCGTCCAACGCCCTGTCAATCGGCCCTGAAGGCGTTTTACTTGTCGTCAAATTAACGGCTCAGGCGTGCTGCTCATGTCTGACTGCGACGCAACTCCTCGAGCCAACAGGTTAGCTTCGCTGGATATCACGACCGCTTCCCACCTTTTTGAATGGTGCCATTATTAGGACACGAGAACGACATGTCAATTGCGATGACATGTGATCGCGTGAATGGAGACCGCCACCAAGCCCCTTGTCTAACCGACTTGCGCAATCATCTCGATCTCCACACACGCCCCCATCGGAATCTGCGCCACACCGAAGGCGCTGCGGGCGTGGGCGCCCTTGTCGCCGAATACCTGACCAATCAACTCGCTGGCGCCGTTGGTCACCAAATGCTGCTCGGTGAAAGTGGGCGTGGAGTTGACCAGGCTCATCAGTTTGACGATGCGCGTGACCTTCTCCAGATCGCCGACCGCCGCCTGCAGGGTGCCCAGCAGGTCGATGGCAATGGCGCGGGCGGCTTGTTGGCCTTCGGCGGTGGCCATGTCCTTGCCCAGTTGGCCGACCCAGGGCTTGCCGTCTTTTTTGGCGATGTGGCCGCTGATGAAGATGAGGTTGCCGGTGCGCACGAAGGGAACGTAGGCCGCCGCGGGCGCGGAGACCGGGGGGAGGGTGATGTTCAGTTCTTTGAGCTTGGCTTGGATGGTCATGATGGGGTTTTCATTGGGGCGTGTCGCGCTGGACACACCGCGCTTCTGGATCCCCGCCTTCGCGGGGATGACGAGTCATTGGCGGGGATGACTATTTATTTTCTCACCTCGTCCACCGGCGCCACCGTCACGGCCACGTCCAGCGTGTGGTGCGCGCCGCCATGGATCACGCCACGCAGCGGCGAAACGTCGGCGAAGTCGCGGCCGGTGGCCAGGGTGACGTAGTCCTCGCCGGCCGGGCGGTCGTTGGTCGGGTCGAGCTCGGCCCAGTCGCCGGGCTCACCCATGTCGGCCCCGGGAAGGTACACCGACACCCAGGCGTGCGATGCATCCGAGCCGACCAGGCGGGGTTTCCCTGGCGGTGGCTCGGTCAACAGGTAGCCGCTGACATAGCGCGCGGGCAGGCTCAGGCTGCGCAGGCAACCGAGCATGACATGCGCGAAATCCTGGCAGACCCCCTGGCGCAGTTTGAGCGCCTCCAGCGCGGGCGTGCTGACGTCGGTGGCTTCGGCGTGGTATTGAAAATCGGCGTGGATGCGGGCACACAGCTCGCGCGCCGCCTCCAGCAAGGGCCGCCCCGGCGTGAAGGTGGGCGCGGCATAGGCGATGAAGTCGGCGTGGCGCGGCACGTAGGTCGAGGCGAAGGCGAACTGGCTGGCCGGATCGAAGGCGGCGTGACGGTGGTAGCGCATGCGCTCGCGCACCTCGTCCCAGGGCATGTCGCGCACAGGCGGCGGACGCGGCGTGGTCTCGACCACGCTTTCGGCCCGCACGCGCAACTGCGCATGCGCCTGTTGCAGGCTGAAAAATACCCGGCCATTGCCCCACACGTCCGACGCTTCGCCCTGGCGCGTGGGCGTGGGCGTGACCGTCAGGTGGTGTCGCAGCAGGCGCTGCCATGCGGTGTCCGCCGGGCGCAGGTGCGCCATGTGCTGCGCGGTCTTGACCGGCGGCACGTAGTCGTAGCGGGTTTCGTGGGTGATCCGCAGCAGCATGACTATTGATGTTTCCCTATTGGACGACACGTCATTTTCCGTTCGGGCTGAGCCTGTCGAAGCCTGTCCTGAGCAAAGTCGAAGGGGGCATGCGAGTGCCACTCCAAGGCTTCGACAGGCTCAGCCCGAACGGAATATGGTGTCACGAGTTACGGAATTCTCAGTATTACGCGCCGACGCTCTGGCGGTCGTCACTGGTGAGAGTGAAGTAGCGGGTGCCCAGGTCGTCCGACAGTTGGTGGGCCGCGTCCACGCATTGCTGCAGCAGTGCCCGCAGGGCTTGGTGGTCGTTGCCGCGTTCGCTCAGTTGCTCCAGGGTCCAGCCCTCGGGGTCGGGCAGGTAGGGCTCCAGCGGCTCGTCGTCTCCGTGGGCCTTGCCCTCCAGCCGCGCGAGCCGCCCGCGCAGGGTCTGCAGCACCCAGCCCAGCGAGCGCGGGTTGTCCCGGTCGAGCACCAGCAGGTCGACCAGCGCGGGGATGTGATGGCGCTTCTGATAAAGGCCACGGAAGGTGATGCCGCTGTCGAACAGCGCCAAGATCGCATCAAATCCGGCTTCGTCGCGCACCGCGCCGGTCTCAAAGCCCAGTGACAGCGCCGACGCCAGAAAGGTCAGGCGCTCCAGGTGGCGGCCGATGGACAACAGGCGCCAGCCGTTGTCGCGGGTCATGCGGTCGGTTTGTGCGCCGGTCATGGCGGCGGTGTGCGCCGACAACTGCTCGAGCACGCGCAAGGCTTCCATCGGCGAGCAGCCGGTATGGCCCTCGCCATGCTTGCAGGCGCCCAGGAACTCGTGCTCGGCACGCACGATCAGGTTCCACTGTTCGACCGACAGGCGCTCGCGCACCGCCGAGGCCGCGCCGCGCAGCGCACTGAGGTTGAAGCCCACGCTGGCCGCTTCGCTGGTGTCGCCCAGCGCGGTGAGTAGCGCGCGCTCGAACACCCGGCGCGAGCGGGTGGCCGGTGGGGCCTGCGCCGGCACCAGGGCGTTGTCGGCGGCCAGTTGGCTCAGCCACTCGAGCAAGGGGCGCGAGGACTGGTCCTCGCCACTGAGGCTTTCGAGCGCCAGGCGCGCCAGGCGTGCGCTGTTCTCGGTGCGTTCGGTATAGCGGCCCAGCCAGAACAGGTTCTCGCCGGCGCGGCTGGTGACGGCGCGCTGGCGCAGCACGGCGCCGGTCGGGCCGTCCTGTGGCAACAAGGTTGTGCGATCGATTTCGCCGCGCGTCAGCACCCAGCTGTCGGCGCTGCTGCCGCCACGCTGCATCGAGGCGATGTCGGCCGAGGCGCCAGCCAGCCGCGTGAGGCCGCCAGGCAGTACCCGCCAGCCACGCGGCCCGTCGGGCAGGGCGAACACGCGCAGCATCAGCGAGCGGGTGGCGATGCGCTGGCCTTTCCAGGTGGGCATCTGCGACAGCGGCATCCAGGCCTGCACGGTGTGTTCGTCGGGCGCTCGCTCGATCTTGCGCGCCCACTCTTGGAGTTCGCGGCGGGTCAGCGATCGGCCCAGCACGGCGCCCGAGCCCGGGGTCGTGTAGGTGGGCTTGATGACGCTGCGATGGAGCAGCGGGTGCGCCGCCTGCATGGCAGCGCGCTCGCCGCACCACCAGGTGGGCAGCGAGGGCAGTTGCAACTCCTGTCCGAGCAACTGGCGCGACAGTGCCGGAAGAAAGCCCAGCAGGGCGGGCGATTCGAGGAAGGCCGAGCCCGGCATGTTGGCCATGAGCACGTTGCCGGCGCGGATCGCCTGCAGCAGGCCCGGCACCCCCAGGCGCGAGTCGGGGCGCAACTCCAGCGGGTCCAGGAACTCGTCGTCCAGGCGCTTGAGGACGCCGTGCACCGGCTCCAGGCCGCCCAGGGTCTTGAGGAACAGGCGCTCGTCGCGCACGGTCAGGTCGCTGCCCTCGGCCAGGGTCAGGCCCAGGTAGCGGGCCAGGAAGGCGTGCTCGAAGTAGGTCTCGTTGTAGGGGCCGGGCGTGAGCAGCACGATGCGCGGCGCCTCGCCGCCACCGGGGCTGAGGGCGCGCAGACTCTCGACCAGGGCGCTGTAGGTGGCGGCCAGGCGCTGCACGCGCATGGCGCCGAAGGCCTGGGGGAACAGGCGCGAGGTGATCAGCCGGTTCTCCATCAGGTAGCCCAGGCCCGAGGGCGCCTGCGTGCGCTGCGACACCACCCACCACTGGCCCTGCGGATCGCGGGCCAGATCGAATGCCGTGATCATCAGCCGCCGCCCGCCGGGGGGTGCCACGCCGTGCAGCGTGCGCAGGTAGCCGGGGTGGCCGTGCACCAGAGCCGGCGGCAGCAAGTTGGCGGCCAGCAGCCGCTGCGGGCCGTAGACGTCTTCCAGCACCCGCTCGAGCAGTCGCGCGCGCTGCAGCACGCCGGCCTCGACGCGCTGCCACTCCTCTGGCGCGATGATCAGCGGGAACAGGTCCAGCGACCAGGGGCGTTGGGTCCCGGTGGTGTCGGCGTAGACGTTGTAGGTGACGCCGTTGTCACGCACCTGCCGGTGCAGGTTGGCGGTGCGGCGGTCGAGGTCGGAAAAACCGCCTTCGCCGAGGTTGCGGAAGAAGCTGGCCCAGACGGGCGTGGGCCCTGGTGTCGGTTCGGCCGCGACCGCGCCGCCCGCCGCGTCCAGCGGCGACATCGCGCCGCGCAACTCGTCGAAGTGGCCGGGCATGGCCCGCGGTGCGAGCGAGGCCGCGATCGCCTCGGGTGACTCGCTGGACGCGGCGGCGAAAAGGGAGAGATGGGGGGATTCCACTGCGGACGATTGTTGCATTGAAACCGGCCGCACCGCCCCCGGGACCGCTGCCCGATGTGGCGCGGATGCGGCGCGAATGTCGCGCCGGCTCTGCGCTCGCCATGGATCAGTCGTAGCTGAAGGTGTAGATCAGGTCGAGCCCGCTGTGCACCCAGGCTTCGGCGCGCCCGGTGACCTGCACGCCCGCCTTTTGCAGCAGATTGGGCCGCACGGCCAGGATGTCCAGTGCCGGGTTGTCGGGCGGGCCGGTGAAACGCAGCTCCCCGCGTTCGATGGACAGGCGCTCGCCGCAGGCCTGGTAGTTGCCGCTGGCCAGTACCGTGCCGGTCAGGCGCGGCGCGGCGAGGGACTGCCCGCTGATTCGGAAGTCATCCCCCAGGTCGATGTTGACCGCAATATCGAGGCGGCCGCGCAGGCGGCCGTCCTGCAGCGCGATGCCGTCCACCACCGAGTGCAGGGCCAGGTCGGGGACCTCGCGGTAGCGGCCCAGTTCCAGGTGCTGTTCGAGCAGCGTGCGCTGGCGGGCAGGGGCGCGGATCTCCAGCGTGAATGAGCCGGGGCTGGCGGCCTGTGGCTGGGCCTGGACGGTGATTGGCATGGCCAGCACGATCACAAGCCCCAGCCCCAACCCGAGTGCGTTCAGTTTGCTGCTCATTCGCCTTCGGTTTTACCCGTTTGGCGATGCACAAGGTGGCTCAGCCTCGTGACGGCGTGCGCAGATCGAGGGTAAACGGGAACTCGCGGCTGGCCGGCACGTCGACCGTGGCCGGCGGCACATGCAGCCGCCCGGGCGTGTGGCCCATGCGGAAGAAACGCGCCAGGCGGCGGCTCTCGGCCTCGTAGGCGTTGACGGGGAAGGTGATGTAGTTGCGCCCGCCCGGATGAGCCACGTGGTACTGGCAGCCGCCCAATGAGCGGTTGATCCAGGTGTCGACGATGTCGACGATGACCGGCGCGTGCACACCGATGGTGGGATGCAAGGCGGTGGGCGGGTTCCAGGCGCGGTAACGCACGCCCGCCACGAACTCACCGGCCACGCCGGTGGGTTGCAGCGGCAAGGCCTTGCCATTGACCGTGATGGTGTGGCGGCTGTCATTGAGCCCGCTGACCCGCACCTCCATGCGCTCCAGCGAGGAATCGACATAGCGCACCGTGCCGCCGACCGAGCCTTCCTCGCCCAGCACATGCCAGGGTTCCAGGGCGTTGCGCAGGGTGAGCTCAATGCCGCGCGAGCGCACCTGCCCGACCAGCGGAAAGCGGAACTCGAAGTGCGGCGCGAACCAGGCGGGGTCGAAGTCCCAGCCGGCGGTACGGGTCTCGGCGAGCACATCGTGCAGGTCTTGCTGAATGAAGGTGGGCAGCATCCAGCGGTCGTGCAGTTGCGTGCCCCAGCGCGTGGCCGGGGCGCGGTAGGGTTCGTGCCAGAAGCGGGCCACCAGCGCACGGATCAGCAGCTGCTGCACGATGCTCATGCGGGCGTGCGGTGGCATCTCGAAGGCGCGCAACTCCAGCAGGCCCAGGCGGCCGGTGGCCGAGTCGGGCGAGTAGAGCTTGTCGATGCAGAACTCGCTGCGGTGCGTGTTGCCGGTGACGTCGATCAGCACGTTGCGCAGCGTGCGGTCGACCACCCAGGGCGGCATCTCCTGGCCGTGGATCTTGCGGTTGCGCTCGATCTCGCGCACCGCGATCTCCAACTCGTACAGCTGGTCGTTGCGGGCCTCGTCCACGCGCGGCGCCTGGCTGGTCGGGCCGATGAACATGCCCGAGAACAGGTAGCTCAGGCAGGGGTGGTTGTGCCAGTACAGCAGCAGGCTTGTCAGCAGCTCGGGCCGCCGCAGGAAGGGCGAATCGGCCGGCGTGGCCGCGCCCAGCACGAAGTGGTTGCCGCCGCCGGTGCCGGTGTGGCGGCCGTCGGTCATGAATTTTTCGGCCGACAGGTGCGTCTCGAAGGCGGCCTGGTAGAGAAACTCGGTGTGCTCGACCAGTTCGCGCCAGTTGTGTGCTGGGTGGATGTTGACCTCGATCACGCCCGGGTCGGGCGTGACCTGCAGCATCTTCAGGCGAGGATCGCGCGGGGGCGGATAGCCCTCCAGCACGATCTTCACGCCCAGATCGGTCGCGGTGGCCTCGACCGCGGCGATCAGGGCCAGGTAGTCCTCGACGCGGGCCACCGGCGGCATGAAGACGTAGATGACGCCGGATTTTTCGCCGGTCTTCTCAGCCTTGGGGCCGCTGGCGCGGCGCGGGTCGCGCACTTCGACGCACAGCGCGGTGCGGGTGAGCCCGGCGGCTGATTTGAAGCGGCCAGGCGGCGGCGCCAAGTCTTCGGGTTCGGTCTGCTTGGGGCTGCTGGCCACCGCCGGGGCGTTGTAGTGGCTCAGGCCGTCCTGTGCAACGCTAGGCGCTTGCTGGCGTGCCAGCCCCGCGACCGGGACGGTGGCAACGGGAAGCGCGGCCACAGGCAGGGGGCCGCGAGGCACCGACGGGTCCTGCTCGATCAGGTAGGGAAAGTCGGACTTGCTGACCCAGGGCAGGGCGTCCAGCGGCAGGCGCAAGCCCATGGGCGAGTCGCCGGGCGACAGGTACATGCGCGAATCGCGGAAATACCAGGGGCCGGTACGCCAGACCGTGCCGGCCGGCGCGGGTGTTTTCTCGCCGGCCAGTTCGGGCGTTTCGTCGCGCGAAGACAGGGGCAGCACATAGCCGACGGGCGTGTCGAGCTTTTGCTCGAACACCCGGCGCATGCGGGTGCGTTCGAGCTCGTCATCCAGGCGGGCGTCGAAGGGGTCGACGTTGACCGGCAGCCGGCGCTCGCGCCAGAGGTAGTAGAAGACGTCTTCGTAGCCGGCCTGCACGAAGCTGTCGGTCAGGCCCAATTGCTTGGCCAGATGGCGGGTGAAGCGCTCGGCATCGGCGCTGGTGTAGCCAGAGGGCTCTTGCTCAGAGGCGAACAGGGCGGGGTTGGTCCAGGCGGGTTTACCGTCGGTGCGCCAGAAGATCGACAACGCCCAGCGCGGCAACTGCTCGCCCGGGTACCACTTGCCCTGGCCGAAGTGCAGGAAGCCGCCTTGACCATATTCTTTGCGCAGCTTGTGCACCAATTCGGTGGCATAGCCGCGCTTGGTCGGCCCCAGTGCATCGGTGTTCCACTCTGGTGCGTCGCGGTCCTGCGTCGCCACGAAGGTGGGCTCTCCGCCCATGGTCAGGCGCACGTCGCCGGCCACCAGGGCTTCGTCGACCGCCTCACCCAGGTGCAGCACCCGCGCCCATTGTTCGTCGGTGTAGGGCTTGGTCACGCGCGGTGATTCGTGGATGCGCGTCACCTGCATGTGGTGGGCGAACTCGACCTCGGCCTCGTCCATCAGGCCCTCGATCGGCGCCGCGCCGGAGGGCTGGGGCGTGCACGCCAGCGGAATGTGGCCCTCGCCCGCGAGCAGGCCGGAGGTGGGGTCCAGGCCGACCCAACCAGCGCCCGGCAGGAACACCTCGCACCAGGCGTGCAGGTCGGTGAAGTCGACCTCGGTGCCGCTGGGGCCGTCGAGCGACTTGACGTCGGGCACCAGCTGGATCAGATAGCCCGAGACGAAGCGCGCGGCCAGGCCCAGGTGGCGCAGCAGCTGCACCAACAGCCAGCCCGAATCGCGGCAGGAGCCGCTGGCGTTCTTGAGCGTTTCCTCGGGCGTCTGCACGCCCGGCTCCATGCGAATGAGGTAGCCCACGTCGCCCTGCACGCGCTGGTTCAGCGCGACCAGGAAATCGATGGTGGGGGTGGGCGTGCGCTCGATGGCGGCCAGGTAGGCCTTGACCAGGGGTGCGGCCGGCTCGGCGGCGAGATACGGCGCGAGCTCCTGGGCCACCATGGGCTCGTAGGCGAAGGGGAACTTTTCGGCGCTGGGTTCGAGGAAGAAGTCGAAGGGGTTGAACACCGCCATCTCGACGACCACGTCCACCGTGACCTTGAACTCGCGTGCCTTGTTCGGAAAGACCAGGCGCGCCTGGTAGTTGGAAAAAGGGTCTTGCTGCCAGTTGATGAAATGGTCGGCCGGTTCGACCTTCAGCGAGTAGGAGATGACGTTGCTGCGGCAATGCGGCGCCGGACGAAGCCGCACCACCTGGGGACCGAGCTGCACCGGCCGGTCGTATTTGTAGTGCGTGACATGGTTCAGTGCAGCGTGAATCGACATGGCATGGATGCTAGCAAGTAAGAGGCCCACGGCACCACATCGCGGGATCAAAAAGTAAACGTAAAGTACGCGGATGCGCGAGGCGACCTCCATACAGACGTATCAGCACGACGGCCGTGTGGCGGTCGCGTTGCTGGCCGGTCTGCTGCTGGGCACCGCGTGGCAACTGCAGCTGCCGCGTCTGTGGCCCGCAGCCGCGTTGCTGGCTTGCACGGCGTCGGCCGCACTTTTGCTCGCGCTGGGCCTGCGCGCCCGCGGCGTTTGGCGCGCTGCGGGCCTGGGCGCCGGCATGCTGCTGGTCGGCTTTGCGCTGGCCGGCTGGCGGGCGGGAGAACACGCGGGGCAGGCCCTGCCCGCGTCGCTGGAGGGCCGCGACCTGGTGCTCATCGGCTGGATCGCCGCCATGCCTCAGCGCCTCGATGGTGGCCAGCGCTTTGCCTTTGAGGTGGAGCAGGCGTCGCTGGTGGGCCGGCCGGCGCCGGTGCGGGGCACGGTGCTTCTGGGCTGGTGGCACGGCGACGGCGTGGCGGGGCCGCCCGAGCCCTCACCAGCGCTGCGCGCGGGTGATCGCTGGCAGCTCACAGTCCGCCTGCGGGCGCCGCACGGCACCCTGAACCCCCACGGCTTCGATCAGGAGTTGTCGCTGTGGGAACAGGGCGTCCGCGCCACCGGCTCGGTGCGAACGGGCGCCGGCCAGGCACCGCCCCAACACCTGGGCACCAGCGGGCGCCACCTCGTCGAGCGTTGGCGTCAGGGCGTGCGCGACGCGATCCTGGCACGCGTGCCTGATCCGGCGCGCGCTGGCGTGCTGGCGGCACTGGTGGTGGGCGACCAGCGCGCCATCGAGCGCGCCGACTGGGATGTGTTTCGCGCCACGGGGGTCGCTCACCTGATGAGCATCTCCGGCCTGCACGTGACCATGTTCGCCTGGCTGGCCGCCGGGTTGCTGCGCCGCACCTGGCAACGCAGCGCCCGCCTGTGCCTGGCGGTGCCGGCGCAGCACGCGGCCGTGGTCGGTGGCGTTTTGCTGGCGGCGGCCTACGCCCAGTTCAGCGGCTGGGGCGTGCCGGCGCAGCGCACGGTGTGGATGCTGGCCACGGTGGGGGCGCTGCGTCTGTCGGGGCTGCACTGGCCGTGGCCGCTGGTCTGGCTGCTGGCGGCTTGCGTGGTGGTGGTGTTCGATCCGTGGGCGTTGTTGCAGGCCGGCTTCTGGCTCAGTTTTGTGGCGGTCGGTGTGCTGTTCGCGAGTGCGCCGGTCGGCGGCGCGCCATCCAGCGTCAAGGGGCTGTGGCCGCGCGTTGGCGCGCTGCTGCGCGAGCAGGCGGTGGTGACCATTGCCCTGGCGCCGCTCACGCTGCTGCTGTTCGGCCAGCTGTCGCTGGTCGGTTTGCCGGCCAATCTGGTGGCGATCCCGGCCGTGACCCTGCTGGTGACGCCGCTGGCGCTGGCAGGCATCGCGTTGCCGCCGCTGTGGGATGTGGCGGGCGCGGTGGTGGCCCTGCTCAACACCGGCCTGGTGGCCCTGGCGCAGGTGCCCGGCGCGGTATGGAGCGCGGCCACCCCGCCGCTGACCCTGGCGTTGGCGGCTTTGGCCGGCGGTGTGCTGCTGGTGCTGCCGGCGCCCGCCGTCCTGCGGGTGATGGGCCTGCCGCTGCTGCTGCCGGTGTTGCTGTGGCAGCCGCCCCGGCCCGCGCCAGGCCAGTTCGAGCTGCTGGCCGCCGACGTGGGGCAGGGCAGTGCGGTGCTGGTGCGCACCGCCGGGCACAGCCTTTTGTACGATGCGGGGCCGCGCTATGGCGGCCAGAGCAACGCCGGCCACCGCGTCCTGGTGCCGCTGCTGCGGGCCCTGGGCGAGCGGCCCGCGCGGGTGATGATCAGCCACCGCGACACCGACCACAGCGGCGGCGCCGCGCCCGTGCTGGCGGCGCATCCGCAGGCGCAACTGTGGGCCTCGTTTGCCATGGCCGCGGATGCGCCCGAACCTGAAGCCCAACCCCGGCCCTGGGTGCGTTGCGAATCCGGGCAGCGCTGGGACTGGGACGGCGTTCGCTTCGAGGTGCTGCATCCCGAGGCGGCCGATTACGACGCGGCGCGGCTGCGGCCCAATGCCCTCAGCTGCGTGCTGCGGGTGTCGGCTGGTGGGCGCGCGGCGCTGCTCACCGGCGATATCGAGCGGCCGCAGGAGCAGCGCCTGCTGGCCCGCGCCGCGGCCGCAGACATTGCGCTGCGGGCCGACCTGCTGCTGGTGCCGCACCACGGCAGCCGCACGTCATCGACCGAGGCCTTCATCGAGGCCGTTGGGCCGAAAGTCGCGCTGGTGCAGGCGGGCTGGCGCAACCGCTTCGGCCATCCGGTGCCACAGGTGATGGCGCGCTACGAGCAGCGCGGCATCGGGACCACCACCAGCGCGGCCTGCGGCGCGGCGCTGTGGTCGTCGGCGCAGCCGCGCCATGTGAGTTGCGAGCGTGATCGCGTGCGGCGCTACTGGCACCACGATGTCGAGGCCGCCATGGCCACCCTGGCCGCCGAGACAGCGGACGCGAGCCCATGACGCGCCCTGTGGATGTGCCCCAGTGGCGCGCGGCCCGGATATTGCTATCCTGTAACGAGGAGAACATCGAATGAAGAAATTCGACGAAATGCTGACCCAGGTTCCGGACGCGGGGCCGGTGCAGCTCCAGGCGCAGTCCCTGGGCGGCATGGCGCAGTCCCAGTCCCAGGGGGTGCGTGCCCATTACGAAACCTATGCCCGCTGGCTGGCCGGACAGCCCCAGGAGAAGATGCGCGCTCGCCGGGAAGAGGCGGAGATGATCTTTCGCCGCGTGGGCATCACCTTCGCCGTGTATGGCGCCAAGGACGAGGACGGCGACGGCACCGAGCGGCTGATTCCCTTCGATCTCATCCCCCGCATCATCCCGGCCGACGAGTGGCGCAGCATGGAGGCCGGCCTGGTCCAGCGTGTCACCGCGCTCAACCGGTTCTTGCACGACGTCTATCACGAGCAGGAGATCCTCAAGGCCGGCATCATCCCGGCCGATCAGGTGCTGGGCAATGCCCAGTTCCGCAAGGAGATGATGGGCATCTACACGCCGCACCATGTGTACTCGCACATTGCCGGCGTCGACATCGTCCGCGCGCCCGACGCCGACGGCAAGGGTGAGTATTACGTGCTCGAGGACAACCTGCGGGTGCCCAGCGGCGTGAGCTACATGCTGGAAGACCGCCGCATGATGATGCGGCTGTTCCCCGACCTGTTCAGCCAGTACCGCGTAGCGCCGGTGATGCACTACCCCGACCTGCTGCTGGAGACGCTGCGCGCCTCGGCCCAGCCCGGTGCGCCCGACCCGACCGTGGTGGTGCTCACGCCCGGCATGTACAACAGCGCCTACTTCGAGCACGCCTTCCTGGCCCAGCAGATGGGGGTGGAACTGGTCGAGGGACAAGACCTCTTCGTCAAGGACCGCTATGTCTACATGCGCACCACGCGCGGACCGCGCCGTGTCGACGTGATCTACCGCCGGGTCGATGACGACTTCCTCGACCCCGATGTGTTTCGCCCCAAGTCCACGCTCGGTTGCCGCGGCCTGCTCGACGCCTTCGCGGCGGGCAACGTCACCATCTGCAATGCGGTGGGAACCGGCGTGGCCGACGACAAGTCGATCTACCCCTACGTGCCGCAGATGATCGAGTTCTACCTCGGGGAAAAGCCGATCCTCAAGAACGTGCCCACCTTCATGGGCCGCAACAGCGACGACCTCAAGTACATCCTGGCCAACCTCAAGGACCTGGTCGTCAAGGAGGTGCACGGCGCCGGCGGCTACGGCATGCTGGTCGGCCCGGCCTCGACCCGGCAGGAGATCGAGGATTTCCGCAAGGCGGTCGAGGCCAACCCCAGCGGCTACATCGCCCAGCCCACGCTCAGCCTGTCGAGCTGTCCCACTTATGTGGAAAGCGGCATCGCGCCGCGCCACATCGACCTGCGCCCCTTCGTGCTGTCGGGCCGCACGGTGCAGATGGTGCCGGGCGGGCTGACCCGCGTGGCGCTGAAAGAAGGTTCCCTGGTGGTCAATTCGTCCCAGGGCGGCGGCACCAAGGACACGTGGGTGCTGGAAGAGTAAGAGTGCAGGAGAACACCGCCATGCTGTCACGCACCGCCGATCACCTGTTCTGGATGTCCCGCTACACCGAACGCGCGGAAAACACCGCCCGCATGCTCGACGTCAATTACCAGACCTCGCTGCTGCCGCAGTCCACCGCCGTGGCGCAGGCCGGCTGGCAAGGCCTGCTGTCCATCAGCGAGCTGGGCCCCGCCTACACCGCCAGGCACGGTGAGGTCACCCAGCGCGCCGTGATGGAGTTCATGGTCATGGACGAGGACAATCCCTCGTCCATCATTTCCTGCCTGCGCGCCGCCCGCGAGAACGCGCGGGCGGTGCGTGGCACGCTCACCACCGAGGTCTGGGAGACGCAGAACCAGACCTGGCTGGAAGTGCGCCGCATGCTCGCCAGCGGCGAATTCGAGCGCGACCCCGGCCAGTTCTTCGAGTGGGTGAAGTTCCGCTCGCACCTGTCGCGCGGCGTCACGGTAGGCACCATGCTGATGGACGAGGCCTTGCACTTCATGCGCCTGGGCACCTTCCTCGAACGCGCCGACAACACGGCCCGCCTGGTGGATGTGAAGTTCCATGCCGTGCAAAGCGATTTCTTCGGTGCCGCCACCGCGCAGGACCAGGAGTACGACTTCTATCACTGGAGCGCCATCTTGCGCAGCGTCTCGGGCTTCGAGATCTACCGCAAGGTCTACCGCGACATCATCTCGCCCGAGCGGGTGGCCGATCTGCTGATCCTGCGCCCCGACATGCCGCGCTCGCTGCACGCCAGCCTCAATGAGGTGGTGGCCAACCTGGCCTCGGTGGGCAACGACCAGTCGGTCGAGACGCAGCGCCGCGCCGGGCGCCTGCGCGCCGAGCTTCAGTACGGCAGCATTGAGGAAATATTGGCCACCGGCCTGCACGCCTTTCTCACGCAGTTCCTGGATCGCGTGAACGAGCTGGGCGGCCGCATCAGCCGGGACTTCCTGGTGCCGGTGACGGACTAGGGAATGACAACGGACCCTACCGCGGCGCCAGCAGCGCAAGCAGGTCGGCCTCGGCTGCAGGAGCCCTTTGGCCGAGATCAGCCATTTCAAGGTCAGGCTCGGCGCGGCGTTGCCAAGCGGATGCCTTGTCGTTGCGGACGATGCCCCACTTAAGCGTGCCCATCACTTCCCAGTAGTGCAGCCGCGCGGTGTCGGCGCGGCCACCGGCAGCTTCGTAGCCGGCCAGCAATTGCTCGCGGCTGCCGAAGCCGCCCACCGGCAGGTCGCTGCGGCCGAAGCGCCAGGCCTTCACGCAGAGCCAGCCCAGGTCCTCCATCGGGTCGCCGACATGGGCCAGCTCCCAATCGAGCACCGCGCGCAGGCCGGCTTCGCCCACCGCGATGTTGCCGTTGCGAAAGTCGCCGTGTACCAGCGCCGGCGACACGGGCATGGGCGGCGCATGGCGCAGCAGCCACTGGAAGGCCGATTCGAAAACCGGCCGGTCCACGCGATGGCTGTGGTGCAAGGCCGTGAGGTGCGCCAGCTCCGCCTGCGCAGGCGCCATGCGCAGCACCGGCAGGCTCTCGGTGGCGATGGTGTGGATGCGCGCGAGCGCCGTGCCGCACTGGTAAGCCAGCGCCTGACGGGCGACGGCGAAGCGCTGATCGCGCACGATGCGGTTGCCCAGGGTCTCGCCCGGCACTCGCTCCATGACGAAGCCCTCGCCCAGGCCATGCTCGGGCCGCAGCACCAGAGACACCTGCGGCACTGGCACGCCGGCGCGCGCCACGATGTCCAGCAGCCGGGCTTCGGTGGACGGCGCCACGCCGCCGGCGGGGCGCGCCTGTCCGCCCGGTGGGCGGCGGCGCAGCACCAGCGGTACGCCGCCCACCGTGAAGGCCCAGGTTTCCTGGCTGGCGCCGCCGGTGAGGCGCTCCAGGTCATTGACGCTCGAACCGCCCGGCCCGAGATGGCGCGCGACAGCTGTCAGTGCGCGCTGGACCGCAGCCGGATCGCCGGCGCGCACGTGGTTGGGGTCGTCCTGGTTCACTGGGTAAGTTCCATGCGACGCGCTGCGGTGTTCGGCCATGGGACGGCGCGGTGGGTTCATGCCTGCGCCGAGTTCTGCTGGCGGGCACGGATCTCGCCCGGGCCGGCGCGCAGTTCCGCCGGCAGCAGGCGCTTGACCAGCTTGCCGTTGGCATGGCGCGGCAGCTCCGTCACGAAGCTGAGGCTGCGCGGGCATTTCAGGCCCGCGATGCGGGCGCGGCAGTGGGCGATCAGCTCCTGCCCCAGCTCGGACGACGCGCGCGACGGGTCCACCAGCTGCACCAGCGCCTTGACTTCCTCGCCGTACTCCGCATTGGGCACGCCGATCACCGCGACGTCTTGCACCGCGGGGTGCGAGACCAGCACGCCCTCGATCTCCTGCGGGTAGATGTTGACGCCGCCGGAGATGATCATGTTGGACTGCCGGTCCGTGAGGTAGAGGAATCCTTCCTCGTCCTGCCAACCGATGTCGCCAATGGTGGAGCGGCCGTGGGCGTCGTGCACCGACCGCGTCTTTTCCGGGTCGTTGAGGTATTCGAACTCGGGGCCGCCGGAGAAATAGATCGCGCCGATGTTGCGTGGCGGCAGCTCCTGGCCGTCATCGCCCAGGACGTGGATGCGGCCCATGGCGGCGCGGCCCACGGAGCCCGGATGCGCGAGCCATTCGGCGCTGGAGATCACGGTGGCGCCATTGGACTCGGTCCCGGCGTAGTACTCCCACAGCACCGGGCCCCACCAGGCGATCATGGCCCGCTTGACGTCCACCGGGCAGGGCGCCGCCGCATGCACGGCGCAGCGCATGGAGGACAGGTCGTGCGCGCGGCGCGCGGGCTCGGGCAGGCGCAGCATGCGCACGAACATGGTCGGCACCCACTGGCTGTGGGAGACCTTGTGCTGCGCGATCAGGGCGAGGGCGCGTTCGGCGTCAAAGCTTTCCATCACCACGGCGGTGGCGCCCAGGCGCAGCGTCACCAGCAGCCAGCGCAGCGGCGCCGCGTGGTACAGCGGGCCGGGTGAGAGGTAGACCGTGCAGGCGTCGAAGCCATAGTTGCGGACGTTCAGTTCAGTGAGCCGGGCTATGGGCGAGGGCTGGCCCGGCTCGGTCAGGGCCGCCTTGACACCCTTGGGCCGGCCGGTGGTGCCGGAGGAATAGAGCAGGTCCTGGCCCTCGCTTTCGTCGGCGATGGGTGTGCCGGGCTGGGCCGCCAGGGCCTCGTCCCACGAGCGGAAGCCCTCCAGCGCCCCGCCCGCGATGAACTTGTACCTGGGGCCGGCGCCGGCCGCCACCTGCGCTGCCAGCTCCTTCTTCATCTGCGAGGTCAGCAGCAGCTTGGCCTGGCAGTCTTGCAGGATGTAGGCCGCCTCGGCGACGGCGAGCTGGGTGGAGATGCAGCAGAAGTAGAGCCCGGCACGGCTGGCTGCGGTGACCAGCACCGCGAACTGCGGCTGGTTCTCCATCAGGATGGCCACCCCGTCGCCGCGTTGCAGGCCCAGGGAGCGAAACAGGTGCGCGGCCTGGTTGGCGCGGTGGTCCAGCGTGCCGTAGTCGAGGGTCGCGCCGGTGTTGAAGACGAGCGCGGGCTTGGCATCCGGCGCATGGGCGAAATGGGAACTGCTCATGGCTTCATTTCCTGCGCGGCTGCCGGGGAGGGCGCTGCGGCCGGCACGGCGGTGTGGGCGCGGTGCCCGATGGAGGGGGCCGCCTCTAGCAGCGAACGGGTGTAGGGATGCGCGGGCGCGCTCAGCACCTGCTGCACCGGCCCCTGCTCGACGATGCGGCCCTTGTGCATGACCGCCACCCGGTCGCTCACGTGGCGCACCAGGCCGAGGTCGTGTCCGATGAAGATGTAGCTCAGGTTCAGGGTCTGGCGCAGGTCGGCCAGCATGTTGATGATCTGCGCCTGGATCGACACGTCCAGCGAAGCCACCGCCTCGTCGCAGATCAGCACCTCGGGCTCCACCGCCAGCGCCCGCGCGATGGCGATGCGCTGGCGCTGCCCGCCGGAGAACTGGTGCGGGTAGCGGCTGGCGTAAGAGGGATCGATGCCCACCTTGGCCAGCAGGTCCGCCAGCCTGGCCGGCGCTTCCCGCGCGGTCCACAGGCCGTGAAAAAGTGGCGCCTCCGAGATCGCCTGGCCGATCCGCTGGCGTGGATTGAGCGAGGACATGGCGTCCTGGAAGATCATCTGCACGCCCAGCGGGCCGCGTTGGAGCTGGCGCCGAAAGCTGCCGGCATCGGGCTGCATCATGCCTGCCAGGATCCGGGCCAGGGTCGACTTGCCGCTGCCGGACTCGCCGACGATGCCCAGCACTTCGCCGCGTCTGAGGGTGAGATCAATGTCCGCCAGCGCGGGCGCCGGGGGCGGCGGTGTGGCGCCGAGCATCCGCTTGAACAGCTTGCGCGGCGGGCGGAAGGTCTTGCCCGCGCCCTCCAGCGTGAGCAGCGGTTCGCCGGCGTGTGCGGCCTCACGGGTTGCCGCCGGCGCCTGCAACGTGGCGGCCTGCTCGCCCGCCAGCGGGAAGTGGCAGCGGACCGCGTGCGCGGCGTCGGGCTCGAAGGCGGGTGCGGTGTCGCAGGCCGGTGCCGCGCGAAAGCAGCGCGGCGCGAAGCGGCAGCCGGTCGGCCAGGCGGAGGGTGCGGGCACCATGCCCGGGATCTGCGGCAATCGCTGGCCCACCGGCGTGCGCTCGGGGATCGATCCGATGAGGCCGTGCGTATAGGGGTGGCGCGGGCGCTGCAGCACCTGCGAGATGGATCCGGTCTCCACCAGTTGCCCGGCGTACATCACACCCACCCGCTCCACCAGGCCGGACACCACGGCCAGGTCGTGCGAGATCCAGAGCAGGGCCGTGCCTTCCTCGCGGCACAGGGTGCGCACCTCGGCCAGGATCTGCGCCTGGGTGGTGACGTCCAGCGCGGTGGTGGGTTCATCGGCGATCAGCACCTTGGGCCGGTTGATCATGGCGGTGGCGATCGCCACCCGCTGGCGCATGCCGCCGGAGAACTGATGAGGGTAGGCATCCAGCCGCTCCTCGGGGTTGGCAATGCCGACCTTGCCCAGCGCGTCGCGGGCCCGGGCGCGCGCCTCGCGCTCGGACACAGGCGCATGGGCCCGGATCGCCTCCACCATCTGGGTGGCAATGGTGAGCGTGGGGTTGAGCGAATTGAGCGGATCCTGCAGCACCATCGCCAGCGTGCGGCCGCGCAGGCGGCGCATGGAGGCTTCGTCGACGCCGGTGATGTCGATGCCATCGGCCCGGATGGTGCCCGTGCTGATACGCCCGCCGTCCGGCACCAGGCGCATCGCCGCCAGGCCCACCATGGTCTTGCCAGAGCCGGACTCGCCGACCAGGCCGAAGGACTCGCCCGGACGCAGCTCCAGCGACAGCTGCGACACCACGGTGAGCGGGCCGAAGGCCACCGAGACGCCGCGCAGCGAGAGCACCGGCTGGGTCACGTCGGGTCCAGGTCCACGTCCAGGGTTTCCAGGAAGCGCACCACCATCATGTAGTAGCCGATGGTGATCAGCAGCTCCACCATGCCGCGCTCGCCCACGCCGGCCTGCACCGGCTTGAAGGTGGCGTCGCCGGCGCGCACGTTCTTGACCATATCCTCGGTGAAGGCCATCACCGCACGCTGCAGGTCGGTGAACAGGCCGGGTGAGAGTTCTCCGGCCTCCACCTTGGCCAGCTGCTCCTCGTTCATGATGCCCAGCCTGATCGACAGCCGCTTGTGCGCCTGCACTTCGTAGGCGGCGCCCGTGAGCACGCCCACGCGGATGATCGCGATCTCGCGCAGCACCGGGTCCAACTCCGATTCGTAGCGCAGCGTGACCGCCATGCGCACGAAGGCGTCGCCGATCGGGCCCGAGTGGCCCAGCATGCGGTGGATGTTGCGGTTGTTGCGCCGGGCGAGGATTTCCTTGGCGAGCCAGTGCGCCTTGTCCGGGTCCACGTAGGGCATGCGAGCCATGGTGCTTTCCGTTTCTGTCTTGTGGTTCAGTGGGCCAGGCGCGGGTTGAGCACGTCGCGCAGGCGGTCGCCCACCAGGTTGATCGCGATCACCAGCACCATCAGCAAAGTGCCCGGGAAGAGGCTGATCCAGTAGCGGCCCGAGAGCAGGTACTGAAAGCCGTTGGCGATGACCATGCCCAGGGAGGGTTCTGTCACCGGCACGCCCAGCCCCAGAAAGGACAGCGTCGCCTCCAGCGCGATGGCGCCGCCGATGTGCAGCGTGGCCACCACGATCACCGGCGCCAGGCAGTTGGGCAGCACGTGCCGCAGCAGCACCCGGTGCCGGGGCAGCGCCAGGCCCTGAGCCGCGAGCACATAGTCGCGCTGGCGCTCCACCAGCACGGCGCTGCGCACCGTGCGGGTGAAGTAGGCGTATTGGGTGAGGATCAGGGCGATGATGGTCTTGTCCACGCCCTGCCCCAGGAGGGCCAGGATGATGATGGCCAGCAGGATCGCGGGAATGCCCAGCTGCACGTCGACCACCCGCATGATGGCGGCGTCCGCCCAGCCGCCGCCGAAGCCGGCGACTAGGCCCAGCACGGCGCCGATCGCCAGGCCAATGGCCACGCTGGTGATCGAGACGAACAAGCTCACGCGCAGGCCGTACAGCATCACGCTGAGCATCTCGCGCCCTTGCTGGTCGGAGCCCAGCAGGTAAAGCAGACCGTCGGAGCCGCGCGACATGGGCGGCATCTTGCTGTTCATCACGCTCAGGCGGGTGAGGTCATAGGGATCCTGGGGCGCGATCCAGGGTGCGAACAGGGCGAGCAGCAACAGCAGCAGCAGCAGGGCGGCCGCGGCGATGGCCAGGGGGCTTCTGGCATAGCTGCGCGCGTTGCGGGCCCAGAAGCCTTCCGCGGCGACAGGTGCGGCGAGCGTGCCACTCATGCCCCGGCCTCCGCGCCAGGCAGCCGCACGCGCGGGTCGAGCGCCACATAGGCCAGGTCCACCAGGAGGTTGAGCAGCAGGAAGATGGCGATCACGAACAGGGTGTACATGACGATCACCGGGCGGTCCACCATGTTGATGGAGTCGATGAGGAGCTTGCCCACGCCCGGCCAGGAGAAAATGGTTTCCACGATGGTGGTGTAGGCGATCAGGTTGCCCAGCTCGATGCCCAGCACGGTGACCACCGGAATCATCAGGTTCTTGAGCACGTGCAGGCCATAGACGCGGCCCGGCCCCAGGCCCTTGCAGCGGGCGAAGCGGATGTAGTCCAGCGGCAGGATCTCCCGCACGCCGGCCCGGGTCAGGCGGATGACCAGCGCGAGCTTGAACAGCGCCAGGTTGAGCGCAGGCAGCAGGACGTGCGCGAGCCCATCGGCGGTGAAAACGCTCAGTTGCAGGCCCAGCACGCGGGTCGTCTCGCCCCGGCCGCCGGTGGGTAACCACCCCAGCCAGACGCCGAACCCCAGCATCAACAGGATGCCGATCCAGAAGGACGGCAGGCTGATGCCAAACAGGGACAGGCCCATGATCGCCCGGGCCGCGCGGCTGTCCGGCCGCGCCCCCGCATACATGCCCAGCGGAATGCCCAAGGCCACCGCCATGAGGAAGGCGAGCAGCGCAAGCTCCAGGGTGGCTGGCAGGCGTTCCAGGATCAGCGCCATCACGGGCCGGTGGAACACGAAGGAGTCGCCCAGGTTGCCGGTGAAGACATTGCCGATGAAGCGGACGAACTGCTCACCCATCGACTTGTCCAGGCCCAGCGTGCTGCGGATCCGGTCCAGGTCGGCCGCCGTGGCATCGGGCGGCGCCATCACCTGCACCGGGTCGCCCACGGCGAACATCGCGAGGAAGACCACGGCGGCGATCACAAGCAGCGTGGCCGCCGAGGACGCCACCCGCCGGGCCAGGTAAGCGAACATGCGTTTACTGCGCGGGCTGCATGTTCTTGACGTGCAGCACGTTGAACATGCCGTCCTGGCGGGTCTCGTACTTCAGATCGCTCTTCATCGCCGCAATCGAGCTTTGGCGAAACAGCGGGATGGCGGCGACGTCGTCGCGCACCAGGATCTCCATCGCCTTGGCCTGGGCCGCCCAGCGCGCCTTGTTGTCGATGGTCTTGGTGGCGGAGATCAGCAGCTTGTCGACCTCAGGGTTGGAATAGTTGTAGGTGTTGGCGCTCCCCATGCGCAGGGCCGGGTTGGGCGTGGGCGCAACGGCGATGAAGGTGCTCAGGATCTCGCCCCAGCCGGTGCCGCCGGAATACATGTAGAAGTTCAGCTCCTTGGTCAGGCGCATCTGCGTGTGCAAAGCGAAGGGCACCGCCTGCGCGGTGACCTGCACGCCGATCTGCGCCAGCATGGCGGCCAAGGCCTCGCACACCTCCTTGTCGCGCATGAAGCGGCCGGCCGTGCACTGCATCGTCAGCTGGAAGCCGTTGGGGTAGCCGGCCTGCTTCATCAGGTCGCGCGCCTGCTGCAGGTTGAACGTGTCCGGTTTCAGCGTCGGCGAGCTGCCGGCGTAGCCGGTGGGAAAGATCTGGCCGTCCTTCTGCCCCAGGCCATCGAGCACGCGGGTGACGATGGCGTCGCGGTCGATGGCCTTGGAGAAGGCCTTGCGCACACGGATGTCCTTGAAGGGGTTGGAAGGCAGCGGCTTGCCATCGCTTGCCTTGACGTACTTGGTGGTGTCGCCGAAGTTGAACCACATGCTGATCACACGGTCCTGCGGGCCGACGGCCACGCTCAGGCCGCGATTGGCCTTGAGCTGGGCCACGCTTTCCGGGGAGGCGTCCAGGATCAGGTCGGTGTTGTTGCCCAGGAGCGACGCGACGCGCGAGGCTTCGTTGGGCACCGTGTTCACGATGATGCGGTGGAACTGCGGCGCCTCGCCCCAGTAGTTGACGTTGCGCGCGAGCGTGATGCGCTGGCCCGGAACGTACTCGGAGAACTTGTAGGCGCCGGTCCCGATCGCGGCGGTGCCGGCGTTGAACTCGGCGCTGAGCGCGTTCTTGACCTTCTCGGGCGTGATGAAGATGAAGGACAGCTTGCCCGGCAGCAGCGGGTCGGGTGTGCTGGTCTTGATGCGCAGCGTGGTGGGGCTGACGGCGGTCATGCTCGCGATGTTGCCGGTGTAGAGCCGAAACGAGATCGGCACTTGCAGCGCCTTGATGCGGTCCACCGTGGCGATCACATCGTTGGCGGTGAAGTCGGCGCCGTCGTGCCATTTCACGCCCTTGCGCAGCTCGAACTCCCAGGTGGTGTCGTCCAGCGGCTTCCAGGCGGTGGCCAGGCCCGGCTCCAGGGTCATGTCCGGCTTGCGGCGCACCAGGCAGTCGTAGATGTGCAGGCTGATCGAGCCGTTGTAGGGCTGGATCATGGCGTGCGGGTCGATCGACGAGGCCTCGATCGGAAAGGCCACGCGCAGGTCGCGCGCCTGGACCCCGAAGGCGAGGCTGGCGCCGGCCGCAGCCAGGGCCAGGCTGCAGGCGAGGCGGCGCAGAGAGGGTTTCAACATGGCTTGTCTCCTTTTGTGGTTCTCAGTTGCTACATAAACCTGTAAAAGCGTGCCGGGTTGTCGACCAGCAGTTTCCGCAGGTGTGCCGGTGTGGGCGCAATGCGCTCGAGCGCATCGACCAACTTGCCGTCGTCGGGCATGTGGGTGTGGCTGGGGTGGGGCCAATCGGTGCCCCAGAAGCAGCGGTCCGGGTAGGCCTCGACCAGCCGGCGCGCCAGCAGCACGCCTTTGTCATAGCCGGGCGCCGAGGCCGGGTTCCAGTCGACTCGATCGACGCCGCAGACCTTGACGTGAAACAGCGGGTTGCGCATCAACTCGAACACCATGCGGTAGTGCGCATGGTCCGGCCCCAGGCTGGCGTCCACCCGGCCCATGTGGTCGATGACCACCGGCACCGCGCTGCGCTGCAGCGGCTCCACGAACGCATGGATCAGGTCGGGCGCGAGGTGCAGTTGCAAGTGCATGCCGGCGTCGCGCAGCCGCCGGGTGAAGGCGACCAGGGTCTCGATCTCGTCCAGGCCCGGCACCAGGCGCATGAAGTTGAAGCGCACGCCGCGCATGCCGCGCCCGGCCTGGCGTTCGAGCTCGGCCTGCGGCACGTCGGTGGGCAACAGGGCCACGCCCAGGTAGCGGCCCTTGCCGGCGTCGATGACGTCCTGAACCACCCGGTTGTCAAAGCCGTGGGCGACCGACTGCACGACGACGCAGCGGTCGATGCCCAGCGTGCGGTGCAGCGCGAACAAGGCCTCTTTCGGCGCGTAGCGGGGCGCTCGGCCGGCGTCGTAGGAGAACAGCGCCGGGTCGCCATAGACATGGGTGTGGGTGTCGCAGCTGCCGCGCGGCAGGCGCAGGCGTGGCGGCGACGGATGGGGGTTGAACCGGTCGTAGCGAGGATCGGCGGCGGGCAGCATGGTCGCTACTGGCTACTGGTTCGAGACCTTGATGTTGGCGTCGGCCACGATCTTGCGATACACCTGCACCTCGTCGCGCAGCGTCTTGCCCAGTTCGGCCGATGTGGAGCCGATGGCGTCGGCGCCGAACTCCTTCATCTTGGCAATCACCTCGGGCTTTTGCATCACCTTCTGCAGGGTCGAAGACAGCTTGTCGATGACAGGCGCCGGCGTGCCAGCCGGGGCGAACACGCCCTGCCAGAACGAGAGATTGAAGCCGGGCATGCCGCCTTCGGTCATGGTCGGTACCTGGGGCATCACGCTGGAGCGCGTCTCGCTCGTGACGGCCATGGCCTTCACCTTGCCGGACGCGACATGCGCTCGCATCGGCGGCACGCCGTCAAACAGAAGGGCCAGGCGGCCGCCCATCAGGTCTATCAGCGCCGGCCCGTTGCCCTTGTAGGGCACGTGCAGCATCTCGACCCCGGCGGACCTGGTGAAGTATTCGCTGATCAGATGGCCGACGCCGCCGTAACCGGAGGTGCCATAGGCATAGGCCTTCGGCTGCGCCTTCAACATGGCCACCAGCTCGCGCAGGTCCTTCGCCGGCGATTCGGCGGGCACCACCAGGATGAACGGGAACTTGCACAGCAGTGAAATCGGCGCGAAGGAGGTGAGGGGGTCGTAGGACAGGCCGGTCTGCGTCACCGAGGTGATGGGCAGCGAGGTGGTGTGCAGCAATACCGTGTAGCCATCCGGCTGCGCGCGGGCCACTGCGGCAGCGCCCACGCTGCCGGCAGCGCCGCCGATGTTTTCTATCACCACCGACTGGCCGATGGCCTGGCCCCAGTGCTCCGCCACCACGCGCCCGATCAGATCGGTACCACCGCCCGGGGGCGCCGGTACCACCAGCTTGATGGGGCGGGTGGGGAAGTCGGACTGGGCGTGGCCTGTGCCGGCCAGGAACGGCGCGCCGAGGAAGGCCAGCGCGCTGCGCCGGCTGGGGTGGTGTTGCTTCATGCGTTTGTCTCCCGCCATGGTTTGGTCTTCTGTTCAGGCAGCGCTGGCCTGCGTCTTCGCCAGCGCTTGCTTCTTCAGGTGCGCCGGCAAGCCGCCATCCTCGATGATCGCAAGCAGCACCGGGGAGATAGGCTCGCCCTGCAACACCGCCCCGGTGGTGAGGTTCTCGACACGACCGGTGGTGATATCGGCGCGCAGCCGGTCGCCCAGGCTGGCATGGTTGCTGATGCCCGGGCAAACCAGCGCCGGGAAGGCATAGAACACCGCGACCCGGAACCACATGGGATAGAAGGACTCGGCGATCACCGTGGAGATGTGGTTGCGCTGCAGGGAAATGATGCCCTGGTAGTGCGGGTGCCCATAGCCGAAGTTGCGGCCGGCCACCATCAGGTCGCCCGGCTGCACCTTGGTGACGAACTCGGGGTCGTAGTCCGCCAGGCAGACCTTGCCCAGCAGGTCCTTGTCGGTGGTGGTGATGTGGTTGGAGCCGACGATCAGGTCGGCGTTGTAGTTGTCGCCGAACTGCCAGACGTTGCGGCCCTCGAGGATGGGTTCCATCGTGTCTCCAGGCGTCAGGCCAACAGGGGCCGCGGGTCGGCGATTTCGCCCGCGAGCGCGGAGGCAGCCACGGTGGCGGCATTGGCCATATAGATCTCGGCCTCGGTGCTGCCCATGCGGCCGGCCACATTCATGGTGCCGGTGGACAGGCATACCTCACCCGCCAGCAACTGGGCGAAGCCGCCGAAGCAGGGGCCGCAGGTGGAGGGGCCGATCATGGCGCCAGCGTCGACCAGCGCGTCGATCAGGCCCTGTTGGTTGGCGTCACGCTCGGTGCGCGGCGTGATGGGGAACACCAGGAAGCGCACGTCGGGGTGCACTTTCTTGCCGCGCACAATCTCGGCGGCCACCTGCAGGTCCTCCAGCCGGCCGCCGGCGCAGGTGCCGATCATGGCCTGGTGGATCTTCTTGCCGGCCACCTCGCCGATCGGTTTGATGTAGAAAACGTCGGGTGGCGTCACCACCATGGGCTCCAGGGTGGAGACGTCGTAGTGCACCTCGCGGGCATACGTGGCGTCGGGATCGGAAGTGACGACCTCGTACGGCTTTTCGGTGCGGCCGACGAGGTAATCGGTGACCACCGCGTCAGCGGCGATGATGGCCGTCTCGGCCGACAGGTACTGCACCGAGTTGCACAGCACCAGGCGGGCGTCCACGCTCATGTCGCGCAGCGCTGGGCCGGTGAACTCGATCACCTGGCCCTGGGCACCGTCCGGCCCCAGGTCGTGCAGCAGGCGCTCGAACAGGTCGCGGCTGGTCACGCCCGGGCGGAAGCCGCCGGTCAGGTGCACCTTGAGCGTCTCGGGCACGCGCAGCCAGACCTCGCCTGTGAGAAAGCCGGCCATGACGTCGCCGCCCACGCCCACGCAGTAGGCGCCCATGGCGCCCATGGTGCTCACGTGCGGGTCGATGTGCATCACGCACATGCCGGGGCGGATGTGGCCTTCCTCGGCGAACAGGTGGAAGCCGATGCCGCCCTTGTTGACGTCGTAGAACTTCTTGATGTCGTAGCGCTTGACGGTGTTGCGGAAATTCTGGTGCAGCTTGGCCACGCCGTCGCTGCTGGGCGAGAAGTAGTGGTCGATGTTGAGCGCGACCTTGTCCGGGTCGATGTTGATGGTGCGCATCAGGCCATCGAAGCCGTGCCAGTCGTACATCCACAGCAGGTCGGGCTTGGCATAGACAATCTCGCCGGGCTGCACGTCGCTGCGGCCGGCGGCGCGCGCGAGGATTTTTTGCGCGATGGTATGGCCCATGCTCATTGGTCCTTCAGGTAGGGGAAACGCCCTTCGAGCTCGACGAACTTGCGCAGCTCGATCAGGCTGAAGAACTCCTTATAGTTCAGCACCGAATCGCGCGCGAAGGTCTCGCGCACCGTGCCTTTTTCCTTGAGCTCCTTGAGCAGGCCGATCATCGCGTGGGTGGCCACGAACAGCGGCTCCACCGGATAGATCACCACGCCGCGGATCCCCATCTCGCGCAGGTCGTCCGGGGTGACGTCGGCCTGGGCATGCAGGTACAGCCACAGGGGCGCCTTCACCTCGCGGGCCAGCTGGCTGAACTCCGCGCGGTTGGCCGGCAGTGCGGTGACCATGTCGGCGCCGGCCTCCAGGTACAGGTGGCAGCGGCGGATCTGCTCCTCGATGGAGACGATGTCGGCGTCGGTACGGGCGGCAATGATGAAGTCCGGGTCGCGCCGTGCTGCCACCGCGCAGCGCACCTTCATCACCATCTCCTGGGCGGGGATGACCTTCTTGAACTTGCGAAGGCTGCCGCAGAAATTGGGGTGCGGCTGGTCCTCGATGAAGATGCCGGCGATGCCGGCATGCTCGAATTCGTGCACGGTGCGCTGGATGTTGGACGGCCCGCCGTAGCCGGCCTCGGCATCGGCCAGCAGCGGGATGTCAACCGCCTGGTCGATGCGGCGGGCATGGTCGACGATTTCCATCAGGGTGAGCAGGCCGACGTCGGGCTTGCCCAGCAGGCTGGCTTCGAAGCCGAAGCCGGAGAGGAAGGCGAAAGAAAAGCCCGCAGCTTCCACCAGCTTGGCGCTGAGGGCGTCATGCACCCCCGCCGTGACCAGCAGTTGCTCGTCATGCAACAGTTTGCGCATCCGCGCGGATTTAGTCATAGGGGCCATCGTCTCGCGTTCCATGGTGTGGCCCAGTGTAGGAGGGCAGGGGCGGTGCGGCCTATCGGCGAATACGACGAATTTTCTGGCGAACGCGGGCCGGCCCCGGCGCGAGGCTGCTCAACCGAAGTACAGCCCGCCGTTGACGTGCCACACCTGCCCGGTGGTGTACGCCCCGTCGGCCGACACCAGCAGCGCCACTGCCGCCGCCACCTCCGCGGGGTCGCCCAGCCGACCGGCGGGAATCTTCAACTGGGCGACGGCCGCCGCGCCATCGGGCGCGCCGGTATCCATGACGCCGGGCGAGACGCAGTTGACCGTGATGCGCCGGTCTGCGAGCTCCACGGCCAGCGAACGCGCCAGTCCCTCGATGCCCGCCTTGGCCGCGGCCAGGTGGGCCCGGCCGGCGCGGCCGATGGCGCCGACGGTGCCGGTGATGAAGACGATGCGCCCGCCCGCCGCCGGGACATGCGCCAGGGCGGCCCGGCTGCAGAGGAAGGCGGCGTCGAGGTTGTTGGCCATCACCTCGCGCCATTGCGCCAAGCTCATGTCGGCCACCAAGGTCATGCTGCGCACGCCGGCGGCATGCACGACCGCATCGATGGCGCCGAAGGCACCCGCGGCCGCCGAGAAGGCGGCCGCGACGTCATCTTCCCTGGAGCAGTCGGCCGCCACGTGGATGGCTCGCACGCCCTCCTTGGCGAGCAGGCCCAGCGCCTCGTCGGCCGCGGCATCGCGCCGGCGGCTGACCAGGACCAGGTCCATTCCAGCGCGCGCCAGCCGCAGCGAGATTGTCCGCCCGAGGCCTCGCGTGCCGCCGGTGACGAGGGCGGTGGTCATGTTGCCCCCACGCTCGGCACTGCGTGTCCTTCGCTGCCCCCCGGGGGGGTGTGAGCTTGCTTGAGGCGGCTCGGCGCTGCGCTCATGTTGCCCCCACGCTCGGCACTGCGTGTCCTTCGACGCTCGGCGCTGCGCTCATGCGACCAACTGCATCTTGCGGGCCAGGGCCACCGCGTGCGTGCGGTTCTTCGCCTTGAGCTTCTGGAATATGTTGCGCACGTGGGTGCGCACGGTGCTGTCGGACACGAACAGCGTCTCCATGATGGCGTTGTTCGAATAGCCGGCGGCCAGAAGCTCCAGCACGCGGACTTCCTTGCGCGTGAGTTCCGATTCCGGCGCCGGGGCGGGGGCCTGCTCATCCGTTGTTTCATGGACCGCACCGATCGCCGGGGCCAGCCGCTGAAGGTATTCGCCCAGCAGGGGATCCGCCGCGGCCGCCTTCTGGCCGGCCGCCGCGCGCCGAAAGCGCTGAAGCAAGCGCCCGGCGCACGCACCCTCGTCGGCGATCAGGCGCACGAAGCCCTCGCGCGCCGCATCCTGGAGCACGCCGCCCAAGCGGGTCAGCGCGCCATCGGTATCGCCGGCCGCATCCATGGCCAGGCATTGCAACAGCCGCAGCTTGAGCGCCCGCCGGTGCCGGCCTTCGTCACAAGCGCGAGCCAGCTCAGCAGCCAGCGGCGCCAGAGCAGCATGGGGATCGCCCGCGAGGATCTCCCAGCGCAACGATGCGATCAGGAAGTCATTGATGTCATGGGCGGGAAAGCGCAGTGCCCGTACCTTGTCCCACATGGCGTCGTCGCGGGCGCGTTCCAGCTCTTCGCGTGCGGCCGCGGCGTTGCCTTGCAGCAGGAACAGGCGCGAGCGTTCCAGCTTGGCCGCCGCCACCACGCGGGCCAACTGGCGGCTGCTGCCGGCCCATTCCAGGTCCACCAGGGCGCGCTGGGCGCCGTCGAGGTCGCCGCGCAGACAGGCGAGCCGCGCGCGCATGGCGTAGCCGATGATCATGTGGTCGGGTAGAGCCACGTCATGCGCCAGGGGCAGGTAGGCGTTGAGCAGGCGTTCGGCACCGTCGAGGTCGTTGGTTTCGTACAGCCCGTCGGCGTAGACGATGCCCGCCCACGCATTGCCGTTGTGCAAGTTGTAGGAGGTGGCGCGCTGCGCCCCGACCGCCAGGCGGAACCGCGCCATGGCCAGCCGCAGCCGGCCTTCGGTCAGGTCGAGGATGCCCTGCAGCGTCTCGGTGTACATGATGTTGAAGCGGCCGTCCGCGCCCTGGCTGCGGCGCGCCGCATCGAGCAGGCGGTGCGCGTCCTGCGGCCGGCCGATCACCGACACCACGCAGGCCATGGCGTTCGACAGCACGCTGTCGGCGAACGTGTTGCCGGTGGGCAGCAGCGCCAGCTGCGGCTGGCCGGCTTCGAAGGCCTCGTCGTAGCGGTCGAGCATGCCCAGCAGCAACGGCCGCAGCGCGTTGACGCTGGCCTGCACATGCGGGTCGCCTTCGCCGAGCGGGCCGGCGTCCTGCAGCCAGGCCATGGTGGTCTGCGGGCCGCGGGTGAAACAGGTGGCCCAGATCGCCACCGCCTCCAGCCGCGGATGCTGGCGCAGCTGCGCCTTTGGAATCGTCTGGAACCAGCGCGCCAGCAGCCGCATGCGGCCGTCCTTGAGCAGCACCTGCGCATGCAGCGCCAGCAGCTTGAGGGCGCGCCCGGCGTCGCCGGCCTCCAATGCGTGCTCGATCGCCGGCACCGGGCGGCCATGGGCCTCATACCAGTCACAGGCCGACAGGTGCAGCGCGGGCAGCTCCTGGGGGTGCTCGCGCCCCAGGCGGGCGCGCAGGTATTCCGCGAACAGGCTGTGGTAGCGATAGGTGTCGGGCTCGCCTTCCAGCGGGGCCAGGAAGTGGCCCGACACATGCAGTTGCTCGAGCAGGCCGGCCGCGTTTGCGCCCGGCACCAGCGCATCGCACAGCGGGGCGGCCAGGTTGCGCAGCACGCTGGTGCGCAGCAGGAAGGCGCGCACGCGCGCGTCCTGCTTTTCGAACACCTCCTCGGCGAGGTAGTCCGCGATGGCGCGGGTGCTGCCGGAAAAACGCTGCACGAAGGCGCTGCCGTCCTCGTTGCGGTCCAGCGCCAGCGAGGTCATCCAGAGGGCGGCGATCCAGCCCTCGGTCTTGTGGTGCAGTTCCGCCGCCACATCGGCCGGCAGGCCGCCCTGGCGGCGCAACCGGAAGTAGGCGCGGGTCTCGTCCAGGCTGAAGCGCAGCGCCTCGGCGTCGATATCCACCAGGTCGCCGCGGGCCCGCAGACGCGCCAGGCTCAGCTCCGGCAGGTTGCGGGTGCCCACGACCAGCTGGCCGCGGCGCGGCAGCCGCTCGATGATTTCGTGCACGAGGGCGATGGCCGCGGGCTCGCGCAGCAGCTCGAACTCGTCGAGGAAGAGCACGAAGGGTGCGTCGGCGGCCGAAAGCGCCTCCACCGCATCGGGCAGCTGTGAGCCGGCGGTGCGCACGCCCGGCTGCAGCATGTCCGCCACCGCGATGCCCAGGCAGCGCAGGAAACGTGAGGCGTCGTTGTCGGCGCGGTCGATGGTGATCCAGCCGGTGTGCACGCCGTCCTTGATGAGGCGCGCCCGGGCCTGCCCCATGACCGTGGTCTTGCCGTAACCGGCCGGCGCGCGTACCAGGATGAGCTTGGCGCCGCGGCCGTGGCAGACGCGCTCGCACAGTGCCGTGCGCTCCACCATGGCGGCGGGCGGCGCTGGAGGGCTCAGCTTGGAGCGGGCCGGTGGCATCGCGTGCGGGGCGGTCCCGGCCGTCAATGCGCGACGCGTTGACATGCTTGTCCTGGGGGTGATGCGGCGCAGTGTGCCACGTGCCGCCGGGCTGGCCTTCGGGACAATCCCGTAGCCGCTTTTCGTCGTTTTCGCCGATTGGACAGGACGCCGCGGCCCACTACACTCGCAGCGAACATGGCACGCATGCACCTCACGCAGGCCCTGCACAAGGGCGTTTCCCAGGTCCCGCAGGCGACCGCCGTCGTGTTCGGCGAGCGGCGGCGCAGCTTCGCCGAGGTGACCGGGCGCGTCGCGCGCCTGGCCGCGGCGCTGCGCGCCCTGGGCCTTGCGCCGGGTGGCCGCGCCGGCATGCTGGCGCTCAACTGCGACCGCTACCTCGAGTTCTTCTACGCCGTCTGGTGGGCCGGCGGCGTGGTCAACCCGGTGAATATCCGCTGGAGCGCCAGCGAGATCGCCTATTCCCTGGACGACTGCGACACCCGCATCCTGTTCGTGGACGCGCAGTTCCAGCCGCTGGCCGGCGAGTTGCGCCAGCGCTCCCGGTCGCTCACGACGCTGGTCTACACCGGCGAGGGCCCCGCGCCGCAAGGCATGCTGGGTTTTGAAGACCTGCTGGCCGCACACGCGCCCTGCGAGGACGCGCAGCGCGGCGGCGACGACCTGGCGGCGGTGATGTACACCGGCGGCACCACCGGCCTGCCCAAGGGCGTGATGCTCACGCACGCCAACATGTTCACCAATTCGCTCAACACGCTGGCCACCATCGCGCGTGGGCCGGACACCGTCTGCATCCAGACGGCGCCGATGTTCCACATCGGCGGCGTGGCGCTGATGCTGCAGGTGCTGCAGTGGCTGGGCAGGCAGGTGATCCTGCCGGCCTTCGATGAGACGGTTCTGCTGGAGACGATCCAGCGCGAGAAGGGCACCGAGACCTTCATCGTGCCGACCATGCTCAAGCGCGTAATCGAGCATCCGCGCCTGGCCGAGTACGACGTGTCCAGCCTGCGGATCCTGTTCTACGGCGCGGCCCCCATCGACGACGCGCTGTTGGAGCAGGCCCTGCGCAAGCTGCCCACCGCCGGCTTCTGGCAGGTCTATGGCATGACCGAGCTGTCGCCGGTGGTCACCGCGCTGCCACCGCGCTGCCACCGGCCTGGGGCCGGGCCGGGGGGCAAGCTGCGTTCGGCGGGCCTGCCCCTGCTGTCGGTGGAGGTGCGTATCGTCGATCCGCAGGGCCAGCCGGTTGCGACCGGCGCCGTGGGCGAGATCGCCGTGCGCGGGCCGACCGTCATGGCCGGCTACTGGAACAAGCCGGCCGAGACCGCGGCGGTGCTGCGCGATGGCTGGATGCACACCGGCGATGGCGGCCGCATGGACGAGGATGGCTACGTGTACGTGGTCGACCGCATCAAGGACATGGTGGTCACCGGCGGCGAGAACGTCTATTCGGCCGAGGTGGAGAACGCCATCGCGCAGCTGCCGCAGGTGTCAATGTGCGCGGTGATCGGCGTGCCCGACGAGCAGTGGGGCGAGCGGGTGCACGCGGTGGTGGTGCTGCGCGAAGACGCGCCGCTTACGGCGCAGGCGCTGATCGCCCACTGCAAGACCCGGATCGCCGGCTACAAATGCCCGCGCAGCGTGGAGTTTGTCGACGCCATTCCGTTGTCGGCCGCCGGCAAGATGCTGAAATACAAGCTGCGCGAGCGCTACTGGGCCGGCCGCGACCGCCGCGTGGCCTGAGGACGGACATCGCTATGGCTATCACCTTCCGGCGTTCCTGGTCCAGTCCCGAGCTCGAGCAGTACCGCGACACCGTGGTGCGTTTTCTGGTGGAGCACATGCAGCCGCAGGACGAGGCCGCGCGGCAGCGCGGGCATGTTGGTCATGCGCTGTGGCGCGCCGCCGGCCAGCTGGGCCTGCTGTGCACCGACATTCCCGAGCAGTATGGCGGCGGCGGCGGCGATTTTCGCCACGAGGCGGTGCTGTACGAGGAGATGTCGCGGCGCGCCCTTAGCGGCATGAACGCCGGCGTGCATTCCATCGTGGCGCACTACCTGCTGTCGCACGGCACCGAGGCGCAAAAGAACCGTTACCTGCCGCGCATGGCCGCCGGCGAGATGGTGGGCGCCATCGCGATGACGGAGCCCGGCACCGGCTCCGACCTGCAGGCGATCCGCACCCGGGCGGTGGCGGATGCCCAGGGCTACAGCATCACCGGCAGCAAGTCCTTCATCTCCAACGGCTACCTGGCCGGCCTGGTGCTGGTGGTGTGCAAGACCGATCCGGCGCAGGGCTCGCGCGGCATCTCCATCCTGCTGGTGGAGGCGCAGGACTGCCCGGGTTTTCGCGTGGGGCGGCTGCTGGACAAGGTGGGCATGAAGGCGCAGGACACATCCGAGTTATTTTTCGACGACGTGCGGGTGGGCCGCGACGCCGTGCTGGGCGGCCAGGAGGGCTGCGGCTTTTCCCAGCTGATGACCGACCTGCCGTATGAGCGGTTGATCATTGGCGTGCTGGCCCTGGCGGCCATGGAGGGCGCTTACGAGGAGACGCTGCGCTACGTGCGCGAGCGGCAGGCTTTCGGTCAGGCGGTGATGGAGTTCCAGAACACCCGCTTCAAGCTGGCGGAGATCGCGACCGAGATCCAGGTGGGCCGGGCCTTCATCGACCGCTGCGTCGAGGACCTGGTGGCCGGCCGGCTCGACACCGCCACCGCCTCCATGGCCAAGCTGTGGGGCAGCGAGACGCAGGGCCGCGTGATCGACACCTGCCTGCAGCTGTTCGGCGGTTACGGCTACATGAACGAATACCTCATCGCGCGCATGTACGCGGATTCCCGCGTGCAGCGCATTTATGGCGGCACCAGCGAGATCATGAAGGAAGTGATCGCGCGCGCCCTCTGAACACTCAGGAGCTGTCCGATGAAACTGGATTCGTCCGTCGCCGCGGTCGTCACGGGCGGCGCTTCCGGGCTGGGCGCGGCCACCGCGCGCCGGCTGGCCCAGCACGGCGTGCGTGTGGCCCTGTTCGACATGAACAGGGACAAGGGTGACACCCTGGCACGAGAGATCGGCGGCGTGTTTTGCCAAGTCGATGTCACCCGCGAGGATCAGGTCGACGCGGCCTTCGCCAAGGCCCGCGCCGCGCACGGCCAGGAGCGTGTGCTGGTCAACTGCGCCGGCACCGGCAACGCCTTCAAGACGGCGTACCGCGACAAGGAAAGCGGCGCACCGCGCCATTTCCCGCTGGCGGAGTTCGACCGCATCATCCAGATCAACCTGGTCGGCACCTTCCGCTGCATCGCCAGGTCGGCCGCCGGCATGCTGACGCTGGAGGCGATCGAGGGCGAGCGCGGCGCCATCGTGAACACCGCCTCGGTGGCGGCGCAGGATGGCCAGATGGGCCAGGCCAGCTACGCCGCCAGCAAGGCGGGCATCGTGGGCATGACCCTGCCGATCGCCCGCGACCTGATGGGCGAGGGCATCCGTGTCAACACCATCCTGCCCGGCCTCTTCGAAACCCCGCTGCTGCAAAGCCTGCCGGAAAACGTGCGCGCGGCCCTGGCCGCGACCGTGCCCTTTCCCAAGCGTCTGGGCGCACCGCAGGAATACGCGCAGCTGGCCGAGTTCCTGATCACCAACGCCTACATGAATGGCGAGAGCGTGCGCATCGACGGCGCGATCCGCATGGCGCCGCGCTGAACCTCACCTGGAGCCCGACATGACCCCACTGTCCACCGCCTACATCGTCGCCGCCGCACGCACCGGTGGCGGCCGCCGCAATGGCCGCCTGGCCGGCTGGCACCCCGTCGACCTTGCCGCCCAGGTGCTCAATGGCCTGCTCGATCGTGCCGGCGCCGACCCCGAGGTCGTCGAAGACGTCTACATGGGCTGCGTCAGCCAGGTTGGCGAGCAGGCAGTCAACGTCGCGCGCAATGCGGTGCTGGCTTCACGGTTGCCGGAATCGGTGCCGGGCACTTCGATCGACCGCCAGTGCGGCTCTTCGCAGCAGGCCCTGCATTTCGCGGCCCAGGCGGTGATGTGCGGCGTGAACGACGTCGTCATTGCGGCCGGCGTGGAGTCCATGACGCGGGTGCCGATGTTCAGCACCGTCGGCCTGGCGCAAAAGGCCGGCATGGGCCACTACCAAAGCCCGCTGATCAACCAGCGCTACGACAACTTCCAGTTCACGCAATTCGCCGGCGCCGAGATGATCGCCAGGAAATACGGCTTCACGCGTGAACAGCTCGATCGCTATGCGCTGCAAAGCCACCAGCGGGCGGCGGCGGCGGCCCAGGCGGGCAGGTTCCGGGATGAGATCTTGCCGGTGGCCATTCGCCTGGCCGACGGCACCGAGCCGGGCGGTCTGCACGACAGCGACGAGGGCATCCGCTGGGACGCCTCCTTGGAGGGCATCGGCTCGGTCAAGCTCCTGCAGGAAGGCGGCGTGATCAGCGCGGCCAACGCCAGCCAGGTCTGCGACGGCGCCAGCGGTGTTCTGGTGGCCAACGAGGCGGGCCTGAAGAAGTTGGGCGCCAAGCCGCTGGCGCGCATCCACCACATGAGCGTGCTGGGTCACGATCCGGTGGTCATGCTGGAAGCGCCGCTGCCGGCCACGCAGCGCGCGCTGCAAAAGGCCGGCATGAAGATCGGCGACATCGACCTCTACGAAGTGAACGAGGCGTTCGCGCCCGTGCCGCTGGCCTGGTTGCGGGCGCTGGACGCCGACCCGGAGCGTATCAACGTCAACGGCGGTGCGATTGCGCTGGGGCACCCGCTGGGCGCCTCGGGGACCAAGCTGATGGCCACGCTGCTCAGTGCGTTGGCGCAGCGCGGCAAGCGCTGGGGCTTGCAGACGATGTGCGAAGGCGGCGGGATGGCCAACGTCACCATCGTCGAGCGGCTGTAGGGCGGCCTACCGCGGCCGCAGCACGTAACGCACGAAGTCGTCGGGCTTGGTGAAGCGGTCGTACAGACGGCGCGCCGCGTCGTTGCCTTGCTGGGTCATCCAGTACACGCGGCCCCAGCCTTCGGCGCGCATCGCGTTGCGCAGCCACTCCAGCAATGCGGCGGCGATCCCCCGGCCGCGTGCCGAGGGCAACACGTACAGGTCTTCGAGGTAGCACACCGGTAGCGCCTCCCAGGTGTTCTCATGCACCACGCAGTTGGCGAAGCCATACACCTGCCCGTCCACCTCGGCCACCATGCACAGCACGGCCGAGTCGGGGTCGAGGATGCGGCTCCAGGTGCGGGTGGTCACCTCGTCGGGAATCGCGGTCTTGTAGAAGCCGCAATAGCCTTTCCACAGCTGGCGCCAGGCTGCCTCGTCGCCTGGAAGGGCAGAGCGGATCACGACGGAATTCATTCAGTGCATTGTGCCGTGCTGTTCTGTGACCTAGGCCGACAGTCCCTTCCAGGCCATGTAGGCGGCCAGCAGGTACAAGATGGTGGCAAAAACCTTCTTGAGCACCGCGACCGGCAGCGCGTGCGCTGCGCGCGCACCCAGCGGAGCGGTCAGGACACTGCCTGCCGCGACAACCGCCAAAGCCGGCAGCCAGATGTAGCCGAAGGACGCCGGCGGCAGCCCCGGGACCTGCTGGCCGGCGATCACATAGCCCACCACATTGCTCATCGCGATCGGAAAGCCCAGCGCCGCTGACGTGGCGACCGCGTTGTGGATGGCCACGTTGCACCAGGTCATGAAGGGCACGCTCACGAAGCCGCCGCCCGCGCCGACCAGGCCCGAGAGAAACCCGATGAACCCGCCGGCCGCAAGCTGCCCCGCGGTGCCGGGCATCTGGCGCGTGGGTTTGGGTTTTTTGTCCAGGAACATCTGGGTGGCCGAGAAGGTGACAAACGCCGCGAAGAACAGCGCCAGCCACGAGCCCTTGAGCAGCGCGAACACGCCCAGGCTGGCCACGAGGCTGCCGATCACGATGCCCGGCGCCAGGCGCCGTGCGATGTCCCACCGCACCGCGCCGCGCCGGTGGTGCGCCCGCACGCTCGACATCGAAGTGAAGATGATGGTGGCCATCGACGTGGCGATCGCCATCTTCACCGCCAGATCCGCCTCCACGCCGACCGAACCCAGGATGTAGGTGATGAACGGCACCATCAGCATGCCACCGCCGATCCCCAGCAAGCCCGCCATGAAGCCCGTGCCGATACCGAGCAGGGCGAGTTCGAGAAAGAGAACGGGAGTGAGAAGGTCCATCGGCGAGGGCAGGCAAAGCCGCCATTCTCGCAGCAGGCGAAACGACAGGCCGGCCGCAGGCCCAGGCGGCCGAAGGCTCGCCCCCCGGATCGCGCGAAGCGAAGCGCAGCGCGATCCCTCAATGACAAAGGCCGGATTCACTCCGGCCTTTGTCATCCAACTTCAAAACCAAAGAGAAAACGCGCAGCGTTTTCTCTTTGAACAATTTAGTGCATCTGCAAGTGCCACCGGACCGGCATCCTGAACCGGGGTTCAGGTGGGCTAGGTCACCCTTGTGTTGGGATCATCTGACGCGAGACGTTCACGCTCACAAGGTTTGTTCCAGGCCCGAGCTCGTGGAGCATTGGTTCAAGGAAATATAAAGCCCGATGCGCACTGCAGATACAAGCTCATTGTAGGCGCGCCTGATGCCGTGTCACGTGAAAAACCCGTGGCCGATGGCGACAAAAAGAAAGGTGACTTGACACCTGCGCGCCGCAGGCGCAGGGCTGCACTTTGGCCGTCAGGATCAGAGCAGGCGGCCGTCGTCGCTGAGCACCTGGTCGATGCGTTGGCGCAACTGAGCGATGCGCGGATCGACACCTTCTTGCGACGGGGCAGGCGCGGCAGCGCTCTGGGCCGGGGCGGCGTGCAAGTCGAAAGCCAGGTTCAAGGCCGCCAGCACCGCGATGCGGTCGCGGGCCTTGACCTTGCCCGCGTCGCGGATGCGGCACATGGCTTCGTCGACGCGGCTGACCGCCTCGCGCAGGCGCGGCTCGCCGCCCTCGGGGCAACCGAGCAGGTAGCTCTGTCCCATGATCTGCACTTCGATCTGATTCATCGGCACGGTGGTGGGGGAGAGGTTCAGGCCGCGTTCTTGGCCTGCGGCAGCCGCTCGAGCAGTGCGTCGACGCGGGCCCGCGCGGCGGCCAGCCGCGAGCGCAGCGAATCGCGGTCTTGGGTGAGGGCTTCGACCTGCTGCAGCAGCAGTGCGTTGGTGCGCTGGAGTTCCTCGTGGCGCACCAGCAGGCGCTCGACACGGTCGGCCAGCAGGTCGATCTCAGGAGGGGCGGACATACCGGCAAATTGTAGAGGCGCCCCGGCGGCTTGCTTCTACAATCGCCGTGTTGGTGCTCGCGGTGTGGTTCACATGCCGCAGTTCAACGGGAAGCAGGAAGGCCGGCGGTTTGCGCCAACAGCCCAACCTGCGCTGCCCCCGCAACGGTAAGCGGAATGCATGGGCCTTGCGGCCCATGCCCGTCTCCCCACACACGCCACTGGGCCTCGCGCCTGGGAAGGCCGCAGGAGACGATCCGCCAGCCCGGATACCGGCCAACGAGGTGGTGGTGCCTTGCCTTCGGGCGCGGCGCCGCCGTGACGCCCAACGCACCGGCGGGGAACCCGGTGCGGGCATTTGTCCATGGTTGTTTCCCTTATGAAGTACCCCGCGTTCCACGCTCCCATCCGCGGCGCCGTGCTGGCCCTTGGCTTGGCCGCCGCACCCTTTGCCTTCGCCCAGTCCACCACCGCCACATTGCGCGAGGTCGTGGTCACCGCCTCCCGCCTTCCCGACACCTCCCGGGCGTTGCCCATGGGGGTGGCCGTGGTGTCCGCCGACGACATCCGCGCCAGCGGTGCCACCACCGTGAACGAGGCCCTGATCCGCCTGCTGGGCATTCCTGGCCGGCTCGATCTGTACGGCGGTGGCGAATACACGCTCGATCTGCGCGGCTTCGGCGCCACCGCCGACAGCAACCAGGTGGTGGTGGTCGACGGCCAGCGCGTGTCCGAGGCCGACACCAGCGGCACGCGCTTGTCAGGCATTCCGATCGACACGGTCGAACGCATCGAAGTGCTGCGCGGCAGCGGTGCGGTGCTGTATGGCGAAGGCGCATCCGGCGGCGTGATCGTCATCACCACCCGCGCGGGCGCCGGTACCCAGCGGCGCAACGCCGCATCGGTGTATGGCGGCGCGGGCAGCAACGGCCTGGGTGATGGCCGCGCCAGCGCCACGCTGGCCTCGGGGGGCTTCTCGCTGGACGCCAACGTGCAGCGGCGTTTGAGCGATGGCCATCGTCGCAACGGCAGTTCGGCCAGCGACGCGCAATCGCTGGGCCTGCAATGGTCCAACGACTGGCTGCGCGTGGGCGCCAGCACCGGCCGCGACGACCTCGATGCCCGCCTGGCCGGCGGCCTGAGCGCCGCGCAATACGCGGCCGACCCCACGCAGGCCGGCACCCCCAACGACTGGGCGCGCCTGCGCAGCCAGCGTGACACCGTCTCCGCCAGCGCCGAGCTGGGCAGCTGGCAGCTGTCGGCCGACCTGGGCAAGCGCACGCGCGCCCTGCGCAGCGAATCGGGCTATGAGTTCGATGTGGATGCCGACACCCAGGCGCTGCGCGCCCGGCACGACGGCAGCATCGCCGGCATGAAGAACGTGCTGGTGCTCGGCTATGACCGCGGCGGCTGGCAGCGCGAAGTGCTGGGCGCCTTCGGCTCGACCGCCGAACAGCGCAACGCCGCCTGGTATGTGCGTGACGATCTCACCCTGGCCTCGGGCACCCGCCTGGCTGCCGGCCTGCGCACCGAGCGGATCGAAAAGACCGACACCAATGCCACCGCCAACCTGGACAGCCGACAGCAGGCCTGGGAGCTGGGCGCCAGCCACCCGATCAGCGCTGGGTTCACGGCGTATGCGAGGCTGGGCCGCAGCTACCGGCTGGCCAAGGTCGATGAATTCAGCTACACCGGTTCCGGCCTGCCCCTGCAGCCGCAAACCGCGCGGGACATCGAGGCCGGCGCCCGCTGGAGCGCTGATGCAAGCGCCCTGGAGGCGCGTCTGTCGCGCAGCAATCTCGACAACGAGATCGGCTACGACCCGAGCGCTGCCGGACCGCCTTCGCCCTTCGGCGTCTTTCCTGGCGCAAACGTCAACTTCGACCCGACCCGCCGCCAGGGGCTGGAAGTGGACGCCTCGCAGCGCGTCTCGCCCACGCTCACCGTGCGCGGCAACCTGGCCCTGCGCCGCGCCAGCTTTCGCAGCGGCCCCCACAGCGGCAAGGATGTGCCGCTGGTGCCGCGCAGCACGCTGGCCCTGCGCGCCGACTGGGTGCCGCTGGCCGGCCATCGCCTGACGGGCGGCGTCAACTGGGTATCCTCGCAGTACGTCGACTTCGCCAACAGCTGCTCAGTGCCCCACTACGCCACCGCCGATCTGCGCTATGCCTACCAATGGCGGCAGGCCGAGTTCTCCGTGGGCGCGGCCAACCTGTTCGACCGCAAGTACTTCACCCAGGCCTTCGCCTGCGCGGGCGCGCAGGCCACCTCGCTCTATCCGGAGCCGGGGCGGGTGTTCACGGCGGCGGTGCGGGTTGTCTTCAATTGAGGTCACACGTTTTGCCAAACACGCCCACGGACGTCACGTCATTGTCCGTTCGCCCTGAGCACCGTCGAAGGGGGCATGCGAGTGCCACTTCAAGGCTTCGACAGGCTCAGCCCGAACGGGGTACGGTGTCATTCGGCGTGAATGCCCTTTCACAAGTGACTTAGTTGATTGGTTATGTCAGACCGCAAAGGCCCGCAACGCATTGTCTGCCTGACCGAGGAGACGACCGAGTGGCTGTACCTGCTCGGTCAGCAGGACCGCATCGTGGGCATCTCCGGCTACACGGTGCGGCCGCGCCGCGCGCGTGAGGAAAAGCCCAAGGTCAGCGCCTTTCTCAGCGCCAAGATCGACAAGATCCTCGCGCTGGAGCCCGACTGCGTGTTCGGCTTTTCCGACCTGCAGGCCGACATCGCCAGCGCGCTGATTCGCCATGGCATTCAGGTCACCGTCTTCAACCAGCGCAGCGTGGACGAGATTTTTTCCATGCTGTGGCAGGTGGCGGCGATGGTGGATGCGCGCGAGCCGGCCGAGGTGTTGCTGGCCGGTATGCGAGAGCGCTTGGATGAGATCCGTGCAGCAGCCGCCGCATTGCCGCGCCGGCCACGGGTGTACTTCGAGGAATGGGACGAGCCTCCCATCAGCTGCATCCGCTGGGTCAGCGAGCTGGTGGGCATTGCCGGTGGCGACGACTGCTTTCCCGAGCTGGCCAAGCAGTCGCTCGGCAAGGACCGCATCGTGCGGGACGCGCCGGAGATCGTGCGGCGCAACCCGGACATCGTGGTGGGCTCGTGGTGCGGCAAGAAATTCCGCCCCGAGCGCGTGGCCGCGCGGCCAGGTTGGCAGGCGGTCAACGCGGTGCAGGGCGCGCAGCTGTTCGAGATCAAGTCCGCCGACATATTGCAGCCCGGTCCGGCGGCGCTCACCGATGGTGTGGCGCAGTTGCACCGCATCGTGATGGACTGGGCCGCGCGCCATGCTTGATCGGCGGCCGCCCGCACCCGCGCAAGGGCGCCGGTTGACGCGCTGGTGTGGCGGCTTGCTGCTGGCCATGGCCAGCGCGCTGCCCATCGCTGGGCACGCCGTGCAAGTGGTCGACGACCGCGGCACCCGCATCGAGCTGACTACGCCGCCGCAGCGCATCGTGTCGCTGCTGCCATCGCTGACCGAAACGGTCTGCGCCCTGGGCGCCTGCGATCGGCTGGTGGCGGTCGACGATTTTTCCAATTGGCCCCAGGCCGTGCAGGCGCTGCCGCGCGTGGGCGGCCTGGAGGACGCCCGCATCGAGGCCATCGTGGCCCAGCGCCCCGACCTCGTGCTGCTGGCGGGCTCGGCCCGCGCCATCGGCCGGCTGGAGCGGCTGGGCCTGAAGGTGGTGGCCCTGGAGCCGCGCACCCTGGCCGATATGCAGCGTGTGGTCGGCCAGCTCGACGCGTTGCTGGGCACTGGCCGCGGCCCGGCGCTGTGGCGCGAGATCGAGGCCGCGCTCGGCGATGCGTCGCGCGCGTTGCCGGCGGCGCAGCGCGGCCAGCGTGTGTACGTTGAAGTGGGCAGCGGCCCCTACGCGGCCAGTGCTTCGTCTTTCCTGGGCGAGCTGCTGGCGCGCATCGGTGCTGTCAACGTGGTGCCCGGTGCGCTCGGGCCGTTTCCGAGGCTCAACCCCGAGTTCGTGGTCCGCGCCGACCCGCAGGTGATCATGCTGGCCGACCGCGTGTCGGAGCTGGCCAGCCGGCCGGGCTGGCCAGCCATATCCGCCCTGCGCACGGGCCGCGTGTGCCGCTTCACGCCGCAGCAGTCGGACGTGATCGTGCGTCCCGGCCCGCGTCTGGCCGAGGGCGCGGCGCTGATGGCCGAATGCCTGCGCGGGCGCGGGCGGGACGTGCCGTGAGGGCCGCGCCGAGCCGCCTCAAGCAAGCTCGCGCCCCTGAGGGCCTGAGTGCCGCTGACTCCGGCAGCGGCCCGACCAGCGACGGACACGCAGTGCCCAGCGTGGGGGTCACATGACACCGCGTTCACTGACCGTCGTGCTCCTGGGCGCCAGCGCCATCGGGGTACTGCTGGGCCTGGCCGTAGGCAGCGCCGGCTGGGAGCCGCTGTACGGCGACTCCGCATCAACGGCGGCCATCCTGCGCGACATCCGCCTGCCGCGCACGCTGGGTGCCTGGCTGGCGGGCGCGCTGCTGGGTCTTGCCGGGGCGGTCGCGCAAGGGCTGTTTCGCAATCCACTGGCCGATCCTTACCTGCTGGGCAGTGCGACGGGCGCGGGCCTGGGGGTGGCCTTGCTGCTCGCGCTGATGGGGCTCTCGCCGGTGGGCGCGATGGGTTGGGGGGTGCGGCTGGGCCTGACCGGCGCGGCCTTTGTCGGCGCGGTGGTGGCGGTGCTGCTCACGCTGGCGCTGGCGCGCGGCGTCGCACACACGTTGCGCCTGCTGCTGGCGGGCGTGATCGTGGGTATGGTGCTGGCAGCCCTTGCCACGCTGATCATGTTTCGCATGCCGGAGGTGATGCGTGGAATGCAGGGTTTTATGTTGGGCACCACGGGGTTCGTCGGCTGGGACGGCACTCTGGTGATGCTGCCCCTGCTGGTGGTGTCCCTCGCCGTGGCCGGCGCATTGGCGCGGGTGCTGGATGCGCTCACACTGGGCGATGCCACCGCCGCCAGCCTGGGCGTGGCCCTGGCCCCAGCCCGCGCCGCGCTGGTGGCGGTGATGGCCCTGGCCACCGGCGCGGCGGTGTCGCAGGTCGGCATGATCGCCTTCGTCGGCCTGGTGGCGCCGCATCTGGTGCGCGTGGCCTTGCGGCCCACGCACCGCGTGCTGCTGCCGCTGTCGGCGTTGGCCGGCGGCGTGCTGCTGCTGGCCGCCGACGTGCTGGGCCGCTGGCTGCTGGCCCCGCAGGAGCTGCCGGTGGGCGCGCTCACCGCGGTGCTGGGCGGTGGCTATCTGCTGTGGCTGATGAACCGGAGGTTGGCGTGAGCCAGGTTCCGGCCATCGAGGCGCGCGGCTTGCGTGTGGCGCTGGGCGGCCGCCAGGTGCTGCACGGCGTCGACCTCGTGCTGCCGGCCGGTTGCTGGACCGCTGTGGCCGGCCCCAATGGCGCCGGCAAGACCACGCTGCTCAAGGCCCTGGCGCGGCTGCTTGCGGCCGCTGGCGATGTGCGCTGGCTGGGGCGCGAAACCGGCGCCATGGCACCGCGTGAACGGGGACGCATGCTGGCCTGGCTGGGCCAGACCGAAGCCGGCGCCGACGATCTGCGCGCGCATGACGTGGTGATGCTCGGCCGGCTGCCGCACCAGTCCTGGCTGGGCGCGCCCAGCGCGGCCGATCACGGCGCCGTGCAAGCGGCCATGGAGCGCACCGGCAGCTGGGACTTGCGCGAGCGTCCGCTCGGGCAGCTCTCGGGTGGCGAGCGCCAGCGCGTGCTGCTGGCCCGGGCGCTGGCCGTGGGCGCGCCGCTGCTGCTCATGGACGAGCCGCTGTCGCACCTGGATCCGCCGCACCAGTCCGACTGGTTGGCCCTGGTGCGCGAGCACGTGCGCGGCGGCGGCACGGCCGTCACCGTGTTGCACGAGATCCCGATGGCGCTGCATGCCGACGCGCTGGTGCTGGTCGACGATGGCCGCATTGCACACCAGGGCGCGACGGGCGATGCAAATACCCACCGCGCGCTGGAACGCGTGTTCGCGCACCGCATCGCGGTGCATCCGGTCGGCGACGCCTGGGTGACGATGCCGGTGGAGGACTTGCGGTAGTAAGCAGCAAACGCTGTACGAGAGCCGTGTCTGGATCAGCGGCCACCGCGGAACCGGCTTTGCCGGGCCGCTGGTGGCGCCCCCTGGGGGCTGAGGGCCGTGGCTCCTGACCTGCCTGCGCAGGTCAGGACGGCCCGAAGAGCCGCTGCCTCAGGCAGCGAGCACCGGGCGCCGAAGGCGCTTCGGGGGGGTTACCTCGCGAGGTACCCGCCGTCCACTGGGTAATAGCTGCCCGTCACGAACGACGCCGCTGGCGAGGTCAGCCACGACACCAACGCAGCGACTTCCTCGGGCTGGCCCAGCCGTCCGATCGGGTGCAGGGCGATCAGCTGCTCGCGCATGGCCGGGTCGGACTCCAGCGGGGCGATCATGGGCGTATGGATGAAGGCCGGGCCGACCGAGTTCACGCGCACGCCCTGCGCGCTGTATTCCAGCGCCGCGGCCTTGGTCAGGCCCACCACGCCATGCTTGGCGGCGGTGTAGGCGGGCGCGTTGGCCATGCCCACCGAGCCCAGGATGGACGCCATGTTGACAATGGCGCCGCCGCCGTTCTTGAGCATCTGCGCGATCTGGTACTTCATGCCGTAGAACACGCCGCTGAGGTTCACGCCGATCACCTGGGCCCAGGCGTCCAGCGGGTAGTCGGCCGTGGGCGCCAGCGCGCCGCCGATGCCGGCATTGTTGCAAGCCATGTCGAGGCGGCCAAAGCGCTCGACGGTCTGGCGCACCAGGGTTTCGCAGTCCTGCGGGCTGGACACGTCAGCGGCTATGAACACGGCCTCGGCGCCAGCGGCGCGCAGCAGCTCGACGGTTTCGGCGCCGGCCGTGCCCTTGAGGTCGGACACCACCACCCGCGCGCCTTCCCGCGCCCAGGCCAGGGCAATGGCCCGGCCGATGCCTGAAGAGGCGCCTGTGACCAGGCCGACGCGTTTTTCGTCACTCATTGTTGGATCTCCTTGTTAGACAGATTGGGGCAAGCTCGCCGTCATGCTAGGCCCCGTTGCGCGCCCGTGCTTTGACACAGATCACGGCCATTGGCACAAGCTTGCAAGAAAAGGAATGACCATCCGAGGGTTTTCCTCGGTGTCTCGGATGGCTGAGGCGGCCCTATGCTCCGCGCATCGAGACTTGAAGTGGGAGAGTTCCATGCTGTACAAGAAAATCCTGTTGGCCTACGACGGCAGCGACGCGGGACAGAAGGCCCTGCTCGAGTGCCGTGAGCTGGCCGAATGGAACAAGGCCGAGATGTTCCTTGTGGCCGCGATGCCCTCGACCATGAGTTTCGTGGGGCTGGAGGGCGGCGTCTACGACATCGAGCTGGAAGAGCGCGAGCGCAATAAGTTCGACGGCGTGCTCAAGGACGGGCTGCAGCGCCTTCAGGCGCTGGGTTTTGCGGCCACAGGTGAGGTGGTGATGGGCGAGGCGGTGGACGAGATCACCAAGTACGCCCGCAAGATCAGCGCCGACCTGATCGTGGTCGGCCACAAGCACCTGGGCAGCTGGACAGCCCGCTGGTGGCGCGGCTCGATCTCGGGGGCCTTGGTCGAGCACGCTCCTTGCAACGTGCTCTGTGTGATCCTCTAACCCAAGGGCCGTTCACTCATAGGCCGACATCGGCACACAAGAGCAGAACAGGTTGCGGTCACCGTAAACGTTGTCCACCCGGCCCACGGGCGGCCAGTACTTGGCGTGGCGGCGTTCGTCCCGCACGGCGGCGCCCACCTCACGCGGGTAGGCATGGGCCCAGTCGGCGCGCAGCAGGCTGGCGGCGGTGTGGGGCGCATGCTTGAGCGGGTTGTCGTCCTGCGGCCACTCGCCACGCTCGATGCGGCGGATTTCCTCGCGGATGGCGATCATGGCTTCAATGAAGCGCTCGAGCTCGCCCAGCGTCTCGCTCTCGGTTGGCTCGACCATCAGCGTGCCGGGCACCGGAAAGCTCAGCGTCGGCGCATGAAAGCCGTAGTCGACCAGGCGCTTGGCCACGTCCTCGGCGCTGACGCCACTGCCTTCCTTGAGCGGGCGCAGATCCAGAATGCACTCGTGCGCGACATGGCCGTTGGGGCTGGCGTAGAGCGTGGGGTAGTGCTCGGCCAGGCGTTTGCTGATGTAGTTGGCTGAAAGAATGGCCGTCTCGGTGGCCTGACGCAGGCCGTCGGCGCCCATCATGCGGCAGTACATCCAGCTGATCGGCAGCACCGCCGCATTGCCCAGCGGCGCGGCGGATACCGCGCCCACGCGATCCCGTTCGCCCTGAGCCTGTCGAAGGGCCTCCACCGGATCGGCATGGTCAGCCATGGCCTGCGCCGTCACATGCCCCGGCAGAAAAGGCACCAGGTCCGCGACCACGCAGACCGGGCCCACGCCCGGGCCACCGCCGCCGTGCGGAATGCAAAAAGTCTTGTGCAGGTTCAGGTGGCTCACGTCGCCGCCGAACTCGCCCGGCGCGGCCACGCCAACCAGCGCGTTCATGTTGGCGCCGTCGACGTAGACCCGGCCGCCATGGCGATGGACCATCGCGCACAGCTCCTTGACCTGGGTCTCGAACACGCCATGCGTGCTGGGGTAGGTGATCATCACCGCGGCCAGTTTGCCCGCGTGCTGCTTGCACTTGGCCTCCAGGTCGGCCAGATCGACGTTGCCGGCGCTGTCGCAGGCCGTCACCACCACCTGCATGCCCGCCATCTGCGCGCTGGCCGGGTTGGTGCCGTGGGCCGACGAAGGAATCAGGCACACCGTGCGGTGTGAATCGCCGCGGCTGTCGTGCCAGGCCTTGATGGCCAGCAGGCCGGCGTACTCGCCCTGCGAGCCGGCGTTGGGCTGCAGGCTGATGCCGGCGTAGCCGGTGGCCTGGCACAGCCAGGCGCGCAGCTGTTCGTCGAGCTCGGCGTAGCCCTGCAGCTGATCACGCGGGGCGAAGGGGTGCACCTGCGCGAACTCGGGCCAGGTGATGGGGATCATCTCGCTGGTGGCGTTGAGCTTCATGGTGCATGAGCCCAGCGGAATCATGCTGCGGTCCAGCGCCAGATCCTTGTCGGACAGGGCGCGGATGTAGCGCAGCATGCCGGTCTCGCTGTGGTGGGTGTTGAACACCGGGTGCGTGAGGTACGCGCTGGTGCGGCGCAGCGCCTGCGGAATCAGCGGCGTCACGCCCTTTTCGAACGCGGCAAACGTGGGCTGCACCTGGTCGCGCTCGGCGAACGCCGCCCACAGGGCCGCGATGTCCTGGCGGGTGGTGGTTTCGTCCAGCGAAATGCACAGCCGGTCGGCCGCAAAATGCCGCAGGTTGCAGCCGGCCGCCAGCGCCCGCTCGGTGATGCGGCGGGTGGCCTCGCCGGTGTCCACGCACAGCGTGTCGAAGGCGCTGTCGTGATCGCACGCAAAGCCCAGTTGCGCCAGGCCCTGGGCCAGCACCGCGGTGTAGGCCGCCACGCGCTGGGCGATGCGCTTGAGGCCCTGCGGCCCGTGGTAGACGGCGTACATGCTCGCCACCACCGCCGGCAGCACCTGCGCGGTGCAGATGTTGGAGGTGGCCTTCTCGCGGCGAATGTGCTGCTCGCGCGTCTGGAGCGCGAGGCGGTAGGCGGGGTTGCCGTGGGTGTCCACGCTCACGCCCACCAGCCGGCCGGGCAGCGAGCGCTTGAACTCGTCGCGGCAGGCCATGTAGGCCGCGTGCGGGCCGCCGGCACCCATGGGCATGCCCAGTCGCTGGGTAGTGCCGATCACGATGTCGGCGCCCCATTCGCCCGGCGGCACCAGCAGGGTGAGGGCCAGCAGGTCGGCGGCGGCGATGAAGGCCGCCTGGTGCGTGTGCGACTGCACCACGTCGGCGCGCAGGTCGTCGAGCCGGCCGCTGGTGGCCGGGTACTGCGCCAGGGCGCCGAAGTGTTCGCTGGCCAGCGCGTCTTTCCAGGCCTGGGCCGTGCGCGTGACCACCACCTCGATGCCCAGCGGGCGCGCGCGGGTGCACACCACTTCGATGGTCTGCGGATGGCACTCGCCCGAGACCACGAAGCGCGAGCTTTTGCTCTTGACGCTGCGCTTGGCCAGCGTCATGGCTTCGGCGGCGGCGGTGGCCTCGTCGAGCATGGAGGCATTGGCGATCGGCATGGCCGTGAGGTCGCACACCATCGTCTGGAAGTTGACCAGCGCCTCCATGCGGCCCTGGCTGATCTCGGCCTGGTAGGGCGTGTAGGCGGTGTACCAGGCGGGGTTCTCCAGAACGTTGCGCAGGATCACCGTGGGCGTGAGCGTGCCGTAATAGCCCTGGCCGATGAAGCTGCGCAGCACCTTGTTGCGCGAGGCGATCGCCCGCAGCTCGGCCAGCGCAGCGGCCTCGGTCACGGCGGGGGGCAACTTCATCGGGCTGGCGCGGGCGATGCTGGCCGGCACGATGCCCTCGATGAGGGCGCGTCGTGAGGCCTCGCCGATCACCGACAGCATGTGCTGCTCGTCGGCGGCGGCTATGCCGATGTGGCGGGGCAGGAATTCGGCGGCGTTTTCAAGCTCGCGCAGCGGCGGGGCGGAGTGCATCAGCATGAGGAATCCATGAATCGGGTTGGCGAGCAATAGCACCGTTCGGGCTGAGCCCTTCGACGAGCTCAGGACAGGCCTGTCGAAGCCTTCGTATCACGTGGCCGATCAGGCGTTCTTGGCGAACTCGTCGTAGGCGGTGGCTTCCATCAGCGCATCGAGCTGCGCCGGATCGGCCAGTTTGACCTTGAAGAACCAGCCGGCGCCCAGCGGGTCGGTGTTGGCCAGGGAAGGGTCGGCGCGCAAGGCTTCGTTCACTTCGGTGACTTCGCCGGTGACCGGCATGTACACGTCGGCCGCGGCCTTGACGGATTCGACCACGCCGGCGACTTCGCCCTGGGTGTAGCTGCGGCCCACCTCGGGCAGGTCGACAAACACCACGTCGCCCAGCGCGTCCTGCGCATGCACGGTGATGCCCACGATAGACGGGGCGCCGCCCTCGGTCTGGACCCATTCGTGTTCCTGGGTGTACTTGACGCTCATTCGGGTTCTCCTGGTTGATGTTGGGTTGAAACTGGAAAGAAGCAAGCTCGGGCTTTACCCGCGGTAGTAGCGGGTGGGCACGAAGGGCATGGCGGTCACTTCCATGGGCACGGGCTTGCCGCGCACGATGGCATTCAGGCGGGTGCCAGGCGCGGCCTGCGCGCTGGCCACATAGGCCATGGCAACGGGCTTGTCGAAGGTGGGCGCGAGCAGGCCGCTGGTGACCTCGCCGACGCGCGTACCGGCGCTGTCTTGCAACTGCGTGTGTTCGCGCACCGGCACGCGCTCCAGGGCCACCAGGCCCACGCGCTGGCGCGCCAGCGGCACGGTGCCATCGAGCTGGCCCAGCACGCGTTGCGCCCCCGGGAAGCCGCCTGCGCGGGCACCGCCGCTGCGGCGCACCTTCTGCAGCGCCCAGTTCAGCCCGGCCTCGACCGGGGTGGTGCTGGTGTCGATGTCGTTGCCGTACAGGCACAGGCCGGCTTCCAGGCGCAGCGAATTGCGCGCGCCCAGGCCGATGGGCTTGACCTCGGGCTGGGCCAGCAGGGCGCGGGCAAAGGCATCGGCCTGGGCATCAGGCACCGAGATCTCGAAGCCGTCTTCGCCGGTGTAGCCGCTGCGGGTGATGAACAGGTCCGCGCCCTGCCACGCGAAGGCGGCGCCAGTCATGAAGACCAGTTTGTCCACGCCGGGCACCAGGCGCGACAGGGCGGCCACCGCTTGCGGCCCCTGCAGCGCCAGCAGGCCGCGCTCGGGCATGGGCACAACGGCGCAGCGGCTGCCAATGCGCGCCTGGATGTGGGCGATGTCGCCCACCTTGCAGGCGCCGTTGACGATCACGAACAGGTCAGTGCCCCGGTTGACGAACATCAGGTCGTCGATGATGGTGCCCTCTTCGGTGAGCAACAGGCCATAGCGCTGCTTGCCTACCGGCAGGCCGATCACGTCGACCGGCATCAGCGATTCGAAGGCGGCGGCGGCATCGGCGCCTTCCAGGCGCAGTTGCCCCATGTGCGAGACGTCGAACAGGCCGGCGGCCCCGCGGGTGTGGTGGTGCTCGGCCATCAGGCCGGCGGGGTACTGCACCGGCATGGAGTAGCCGGCAAAGGGCACCATGCGGGCGCGCAGTTCGAGGTGCAGCGCATGCAGGGGCGTGCGTTGCAGGGCGGTATCTTGGGCGGCGGACAAGCGGGACTCCGTGGGCAAAGCTGCGTTCCATGGTGGTGACCATGGGCGAGCCCTGCTGTCCGCTTTACCTGAGAGATTCACCCGCCGCATGCGCCGGGCTTGCTCCTTCGGTGGACGCTCATCACCCGGGGTTGTGGCCCGTGGGTGGAGCGTCTCTCTCCAGCAAGGAAACGCCGCGCGCCCACGACAAATGCGAGCGAGCGGCGTGCCGCCAGTCCTGGGTACCTGAGCGTTCGGCTTGGGGCCTGCGCCTTCGGTGGCCGCCTCAGCGAGAAAAAATCTCTGGGGTGGCGCTCTCCTGACGACGCTCGATTGTAGTGGCCGATTTCAAGGGCGGATCATGGGGGCGATTCACTTGTGACCGGCACGCGGTGCGATCGGGTCGGCCGCACCCGAGCCGGTCTCGATCGGCCTCAAGCGTTCCAGCAGCGGTTGCCGCAACCTCGGCGGCAGGTCGGCCAGTGCTTCGCGCTCCGATCGGGCGAACGGAGCGCGCACCCCCATCGTGGGCTGCGACAGCCGATCGTTGGCCAGGTCGTACAGTTGGCACAGCAGCCGGTATAGGTGCACCGCGTCCAGGCCGAAATCGCCCGGCAGCCAGGTCTTGAAGGCGCCGGCGGCTGTCTGGGTATCGCCCTTGCCATCAGGCGCCCCAATGCCGCGCTGACGAGCGCAATCGCCCACCACCCGCATCAGGCTGCGGCGCGTGAAGGCGCACGCTTCGATCAGGCTTGAAAGCTCGACCGCTGCGCCACTCGCGTCGACGACGCGTGTCATGCATTCCGCGCGCAGCCGCGCTTGCCGGCTGTCCATGTCCGGCGTGTCCCCAATCTTGAGCTTGAGGACCAGGGCCAGCGCCTCCGATCGATTCAGCACGCGCGCCAGGTCGAGGGCCAGGTAGACCAGGTCGATGCGGTGGGCGAGCGGCAGATCCGTTCGGCCCAAGGCATGGACGGGACTTGCGCCCACCCGCATGCCCAGCGCCAGCCACATGCGCATCACGTCGGGGTGTGCCGGGCAATGCTGCGTGACGCGCGCGGCGACCTCCGCCCAGGGTCTGGCCGATGCGCCCGAGCCGGCCAAGCCGAGCGCGTAGCCGCAACCGGTGGCGGCCATCTGCATCAGTGTGAACTGGTGTCCCATGCGCCCGAGGGCGTCGCGCACGGTCAGGAGTGTGAGGTCTTGCGTGGGCTGGGCCAGCGTGTCCCGCACAAGGTTGCGGATGATCTCGCCGAGCTCGACCGGGGACCGGGCGGCCCCCCGCGTCAACGATCCGAACAAGAAGGATCTTTCGCCCGGCGCCGGTCCTGATGTGGACGGGTGCGCGCTGGCCTGCTCCTTGACGAGGGCGGCGATCAGCCGCTGCGCAGTCCCGCGCTGCGCGTAACGGGCGCCCAACTCGGCGGGCAGGGCGGGTTGCAGCACGTGCCGGAACACGCCCCCCAGAAAGGCCGGCGATGGGGTCGAGCGCTGTGGCTCCAGCGTGGCCGACAGGGCGCGGATGCCGGCGAGAAAGGAAGTGCATGCGCTGTGACTGGATCGGTCGATCTGTCGGGCGATCAGCGCCTTCACGAATGCGTCTTGCCAGCCGGCCACCGGCTCCTTCAGTGCGAGCATGTGCAAGGCCAGGCAGCGGGCGATGTCCTCGGTGGGGTTGCGCCAGACGGCCGCCTTGACGTCGCCGCGTGCGGGCGCGACGCTGGTCACGGTTCGATTGAAGATGTTTGCAAAGATCTCACCGCAGTTGCCAGGGCCCAGCCGCTCGATGCCCTGGTCGATCAGGAAGGCCTGAGCGCGCGCATCGAGCAATGCCGAACCGCGCCGGGGCTTGGCCTCGCCCTGCTGCGCGGGCAGGCCCCCGGGCATCTGCAAGATGGTGGCGGATTTCGAGTCGAGTTTGCGCGCGGACGGCTGACCCAGCACGGTCAACGACGCCCGCATGGCGATGACGCGTCCCGGCTGGACCGTCATCATCGTGACGGTGCGGCCTTGATAGGTGGCGGTCTTGCGTTTAGGCGGTGAGAGTGATGTGAGCGGTGAGAGCGACGCGAGCGGAGACAGCGATGCAGCTTCTCGCTGTGCATCCTTGCGGCCACCCGCGACCGAGGTTCCCTGATTCATGGCTTGTCGCCGGCACTGGGCCAGCACTTGTGAGTGCCGATGAATTATCGGGAAGCCGGCCCCGTGGAGACTGACGCGCGGGTGTAGCCCACGCCAGCGATCACATGTTGATGTAGTTCGGTCCGCCGCCGCCCTCGGGCGTCACCCAGACAATGTTCTGGGTGGGGTCCTTGATGTCGCAGGTCTTGCAGTGCACGCAGTTCTGGGCGTTGATCTGCAGGCGGTCGGCGCCCGAGGCCTCGTCCTTGACGTACTCGTACACGCCGGCCGGGCAGTAGCGCTGCTCGGGCCCGGCGTACTTCTTGAGGTTCACGCCCACCGGCACCCCGTCGTCCTTGAGCGTGAGATGCGCGGGCTGGTCTTCGGCGTGGTTGGTGTTGGAGATGAACACCGACGACAGCTTGTCGAAAGTGAGCTTGCCATCGGGCTTGGGGTACACGATGGGCGTGCACTCATCGGCCGGCTTCAGGTACAGGTGGTCGGCCTTGTGGCGGTGCAGTGTCCAGGGGATGTGGCCACGCAGCGCGAACTGCTCGATGCCGGTCATGACGGTGGCCACGGTCAGGCCCTTTTTGAACCAGGCCTTGAAATTGCGGGCGCGGTTGAGCTCTTTGTAGAGCCAGGATTTTTCGAACGCCTCGGGGTAGGCGGACAGCTTGTCGTGCTTGCGGTCGGCCACGATGGCCTCGAAGGCGGCCTGCGCGCACAGCATGCCGGTCTTGATGGCGGCATGGCTGCCCTTGATGCGCGAGGCATTGAGGTAGCCGGCGTCACAGCCGACCAGCGCGCCGCCCGGGAACACCGTGTCGGGCAGCGACAGCAGGCCGCCCACCGTGAGCGCGCGCGCGCCGTAGGCCAGGCGCTTGGCCGGCTTGCCGCCTTCGGGCGTGTCGAAGTACCAGCGGATGTTGGGATGCGTCTTGAAGCGCTGGAACTCTTCATAAGGGCTCAGCCACGGGTTGGCGTAGTCGAGGCCGACCACGAAGCCCACGGCGATCTGGTTGGCCTCCATGTGATAGAGGAAGGAGCCGCCATAGGTGTCGTTGTTCAAAGGCCAGCCGGCGCTGTGCAAGGCCAGGCCGGGCGTGTGGCGGGCCGGGTCGATCTCCCAGACTTCCTTGATGCCGATGCTGTAGCTTTGCGGATCACGGCCGTCATCGAGCTTGAAGCGGGAGATCAGTTGCTTGCCCAGGTGGCCGCGCGCGCCTTCGGCGAAAACCGTGTAGCGCGCATGCAGCTCCATGCCCAGCTGAAAATCCCCGGTGGGCTCGCCGTCCTTGCCGATGCCCATGTTGCCAGTCGCCACACCCTTGACTGAGCCGTCGTCGTTGTACAGCACCTCGCTGGCCGCAAAGCCGGGGAAGATCTCCACGCCCAACGCCTCGGCCTGCTGGGCCAGCCAGCGTGTGACGTTGGCCAGGCTCACGATGTAGTTGCCGTGGTTCTGGAAGTTGGACGGCAGCAGGAAGTTGGGTGTGCGCGTGCCGCCGGATTCGGTGAGGAACAGGAAGGCGTCGTCGGTGACGGGCTGGTTGAGCGGCGCGCCTCGCGCCTTCCAGTCGGGGAACAATTCGGAGATGGCGATCGGATCCATGATCGCGCCCGACAGAATGTGCGCGCCGGGCTCCGAGCCTTTCTCCAAAACCACCACCGACACCTCACGCCCTGCCTCGGCCGCCAGTTGCTTCAGGCGGATGGCGGTCGACAGGCCGGCGGGGCCGCCGCCCACCACGACCACGTCGTACTCCATCGATTCGCGGGGGCCGAACTGCGCCAGGATCTCGTTGTTTGTCATCTCGACTCGCTCATAATGATTCTTAAGCTGGGCTGCCCTGGGACGCTCAGCATGTGCTGGGCATTTTATGCGGGCTAGACGCCCGCAGGATCTGGACGCGCTGATCGTGCTGCTGGCCAGCAGCGAAAGTCATTTCGTCAACGGCGCGGTGATCGCCGCTGACGACGGCTATGGAGCTTGAAGGAAGAAGGAACGCAAAGCATGAAGTTCGTATTGCCCGAGTTGAAGAAGCAGCTGTTCGAGATGGACATCCCCATTCGATGGGGCGACATGGACGCAATGGGGCACGTGAACAACGGTGCGTATTTGCAGTATTTCGAAAGCGCGCGCGTCGACTGGTTTCGGGCGATGGACGCGCAGCCCAATCCGCAGGGAGAAGGGCCGCTGGTGCTCAACGTGTTTTGCGATTTCCTGAAGCAGCTGGAGCACCCCGGCACGGTAAAAGTGCGCCTCTATGGGGGGGAGGTCAACCGCAGCAGTTTCGACTGTTGGGTCACGTTCGAACGCACCGATGCACCTGGCGTGATCCACGCCACCGGGGGCGCGACCAACGTGTGGGTCGATTTTCCCAAGCAAAAATCAGCGCCCCTGCCCGAGCGGCTGCGCAGGCTGTTGCTGGCTTAGGCGTCGACGATCTTCCACTGCTGCAAGCGCAATTCGTGCGAGCGCTTCGATTCCGCGACCGTTGCTGTGTCCGCTGATCGGCCGGCCGCCTTTTGCAGCAGGTACGCACGGCGCGCCTTGATCAGGGCAACGGCAATGTGGCGGCACCAGATCAACTCGGTTTTGTCGGCCGTGCCTTCGACCTTGTCCGCCGGCGCGCGCTTCGAGTCGAAACGGATCTTGCCGTTGAGAGCGACAAGCATCGCTGTGTTCGCCGCGTTCGGGCCGTCGAAGTCGGTCGGGCGCCGAAAGTAGCCCAGGTCCGGGACTGGCTCGCTGGCGAGCGCGCCCTTGGCGTCGGTGAGGCTCAGACGCGGGGTGTTCTTCCGGGTCAGATGCTCGGGCTGCGAGCGCCGCGCTCGAACCTTGAGTGTGTCAGGCGCGCTGACCTCCTTGAATGACGGCCACCAGAAGTCGATCTCCACCACCTTGACCGGCGCGTCCGACAAGGGCTGCAAGGTCATGGAGGGGCCGGACTCTGGAACGCGCAGCATCAGTTCGGTGAGGTGGGGCAGACGATTCACGCGTTCGAGCGCGGGCTGCAACTGCGCGTTTTGCCGAGGCTCGGGCAGGCCCAACCAGGCGATGCCTTCGGCGCCTTGCGCCGCGGCACAGCGGTCCAGTGCGGCCCAGACCGCGTCGGGCAGATCGAACACCAGGGCGCGCCATGTTGGCTCGATTCGGTTCAGCTCGAGCCGGGTGCCCTCCAGGCAGGCGAGCAGCGCCTGGGCGGCGCCGCTCGCCGCACGTGGATCGGCCTGGCGTGTCGTGAGGGCGTCGGTCAACGCCTGCAGCGCCTGCCCTCGACCGGGCTCGGCGCTGTTCAGGGCAGGCGACACGGTCGAGCAGGGGCTGACGCCCTTGGCGCCGGACCGGGGAGACATCCGCGTACTCCTGATGTGCACCTCATGAGTACGGGTTGACCCTGGAGGGTTCCATCTGGCGGGTGTAAAGCGCCGGGCAGACCACGCGTCTGGTCCCCCGCCTTCGCGCACGGGTGTCCGGAATAAATTCGGACGATTGGACTAAGTGGTTGCGGCGTCACAGGAAAGGTGAGCTGCAACGGGGCGCGATTCGAACTACTGTATGAGCCCAGGCCGGCAAACCAGGCGCTGGTCGATCGCCACCAGGGCGACCGCTAAAAG
>CANJQN010000009.1 GCA_947476465.1 Comamonadaceae bacterium
CGCTCTACACCTGTCTACAGATTCTGTCGGTCTCGGTTTTCGAGAAAACCCAGCTTTCATGCGCCTTGCAGGCCGACGCCACAGACCTCGAAATGCCCAGCGTAGCTAACCAGTTGAATTTGTTCAACTTTTAACCGGACAGTAGTGGGTCGTCCCATTGAATTTCTCCACGATTGGGGTGTTGCGACGACCGATTGAATCTACCCAATACGTGTCTATCCGCTACAGCGAGCGCTTGGCCGAGGCCGGCGTCGAGCCGTCGGTCGGCAGCAAGGGCGACAGCTACGACAACGCACTGGCCGAGACCATCAACGGCCTGTACAAGGCGGAGTTGATTCATCGCCGGGCACCCTGGAAGACCAAGGAATCGCTAGAACTCGCCACCCTCGAATGGGTGTCCTGGTTCAACCACCACCGGCTGCTCGAACCCATCGGCTACGTTCCGCCCGCCGAGGCTGAGGCGAACTACTGGCGTGAACAACAGCAGCGTGAATCGAGCCCTGAGTACACCGCCCCGCCAGGGGGGCCTCCGGCGGCCCCTGCGGGGGGCATAAAGAAAGGAGAATACAAAAGCCGAAGTCAGCAGACCATGTCGGTCTGACTTAATCCAACTGGCCTCCACGAAAGCCGGGGTGGTTCACCTCGCGCCGAACGGGTTGTCTAAGGTTTGCAATGTCTTTTGTTCCAGGTCGATGAAGCCAAGATCGTAGTGCTGTCAGCGGGTTCGCTGCGAGACTGTCTTCACGGTCATGTAGTGCTCCAGGCCTTCGACGCCGCCTTCGCGTGAAAACCCGCTGTCTTTCACGCCGCCGAATGGCGTCTCCGCGATGGACGACCCGAAGTAGTTGATCGAAAGGTAGCCGGTCTCTATTTCGTTGATGAACCGGTCGATCAGACGGGCCGAATCGGTGAACACGTAGGCGTTCAATCCGACCGATAGTGCATTGGCTTTTGCGATCGCTTCATCGACTGTGTTGAAGCGCTGCAACAAGGCCAACGGACCGAAAGGCTCCTCGCACATGGCCCGGGCATCGTCCGGAACATCGCCCAGCACCGTGAAAGGAAGAAAGCAACCCGGCCCTTCAGTTCGCGCCCCTCCAGCCAGCAGCTTCGCTCCTCGCGCCACTGCATCGACTACCAATGACTGGATAGCTTCCACGCGCCGCGGGTTAGCCATGGGCCCCATGTCGGTGGCGGCATCGAAAGGATCTCCGACGCGCAGCTTGTCCGCGAGGCGCACCATCTCGGCGGCGAAAGCGTCGTAGTGGCGGTCTGCAACAAAGAAACGCGTCACCGCGACACAGAGCTGGCCGGCGTTGCGGATCTTGGCGTTCACCGCCCCGCCAGCGACCGCGACCGGATCGGCATCTTCGCAGACGATGACTGGGCCATGTCCCCCCAGCTCCATGATGGCGGGCTTCATATGTGCGCCCGCCAGCGCGCCAAGGCGCTTGCCGACGACCGTCGAGCCGGTGAACGCCACCAGCCGGACGGCAGGATGCGGAATCAGGAACTCCGAGACCTCTGCCGGATTGCCGAAAACGAGGTTCAGCGCCCCGGCCGGCAGACCCGCATCAACGAAAGCCTGGGCCAGATGGGCCGCGCTGGCCGGGGTCTCCTCCGCAGCCTTCAGAATGACCGCACACCCTGCCGCAAGCGCAGGGGAAACCTTGCGTACCGGTGAGCCCAGCGGCGCATTCCAGGGTGAGAACGCCGCGACCACGCCGATCGGCTCGCGCAAGACCAGGTGGCGCATGCCCGGCTCTGACGGAATGATCCGGCCATAGGTGCGGCGCGCCTCTTGCGCGTCCCATTCAATCAGGCTCGCGCCACGAATAACCTCTGCCTTCGCATCGCGCAGCAGTTTTCCCTGCTCCTGCACCATGCTCGCTGCAATGGCGTCAACGCGCTCGCGCAGCAGCGCTGCCGCGCGGAGCATGACTTGCGACCGCTGCACAGGTGCCAGGGCGCGCCACACCTTAAACCCGTTTTGCGCCGCCAGCACTGCATCCTCCAGGTCGTCCCGCGTCGCGAGGGGGACCGTCCCAATGGTGTTGCCGGTAATCGGGCTGATGACCGGTTTGCCTGGGCGTTCACGCCACTGGCCGCCGATCAGCATCCGAACCTGGGGATAAACATGTGAGGCACATGTCATGTCGAGCCCTGCACCTTCTGCAGTTCGAGCAAGGCCGCGTAGTCGAGGACTGCGCTTCGAAAATTGAACCGGGGCCTGAACCCGATTTCCTGCTGGGCTTTGCCGCTGTCCATCTTGAAATAGTAGCCGGGGCCTATCTTTCTATAGTCAAGGCCTGGCCCGGCGCTGCCGTTCCAACCCGGGTACAGCTCCTTCAGAAGCGCAACGATCTGCCCGAGCGAGATCAGTTCGCCGCTTGCGATGTTGTAGGCCCTAAATTTCCCCCGCTGCAAGGGCGCATCCAGCGCCGCCACCGCTGCATTCGCCGCCTCGCCGGAGTAGCAATAGTCATCAAACTGCTCGGCGCCGCACTCCATATGGAAGGGCTGCCTGGCGATCGCCGATTCGATCAGGCCCATGAGCGGTATGGCCTTGCTGCGGCCCGTCTTGCCCGGCCCGAACGAAGACCCGAACCTGAAGGCGACGATGTCCAGACCATACATCTGCGCGTAGTGCGCGGCCATGTCTTCTGCCGCGCGCTTGAGCTTGGCATACAGAATGAGGGGCTGGAGCGGGTGTTCCTCGGGCACGGGTTCATAGCGCGGGTGCTGATGGCGCTGGGCAACATGGCCGTAAACCATTTTTGAACTCGGGAACACCACTCGCTCGACGCCCATCAGCCGTGCACACTCGAACATGGCCGTGGTTCCGACCAGATTGGCGTGAAGCGCGGTCCAGGGGAACTTGTCGACAGCGGCACCGACCTGCGCCGCAAAATGCAGGATGGCGGTGGGCTTGTGATCTTTGATCGCGTTCATGATGCGCGGCAGGTCGTCGAGGCTCCCCTGGACGATGTCGCATCGGCTTGCCACGTCGGCGATCAGCGTGGTGTCGGTGCCCGCGTCATAGATCACCGGCCGGCGCCCCGACGCCACCAGCGCGCGGCTGACATGTGAGCCCAACATGCCCAGGCCGCCCGTCAACAGAACCTTCTCCTGCAGGTTCTCCCTGGCGCACGCCGCCATGTCCTGTGTTCCCTGTGCCATCAGTTCTTCAAGCTCTTGAGATTGTCCAGCTGCTGGCGCAGGAAACGCGTGTATTCGTCCGGGCTTTCGCTGCCCTGTAGCTCAAAACCCATGGTGGCGAATTGCTCGCGCAGGGCCGGGTCGGCGGTGAGCTTCGACAGTGCGGCATGGAGGGTCTTGACGACATCGGGGGGCGTCTTGGCGGGCACGGCAATGCCGTAAAAGAGCGGCAGGTTGTAATCCGGGAGGTTCATCGCTTCCGCCATTGTCGGGACGTCGGGCATGAGTGCGGAGCGCTTGGCTGTGCTCACTGCCAGCGGTTTCAAAGCCCCTGATTTCACATGCGGAAGGGATACAACGACCGAGTCGAAAAGGAAGGTCAATCGCCCGCCCAGCAGGTCGATCATGGCGGGTGCGGTGCCCTTGTAGGGCACGTCGATGTAGTCGGTGGCGGTACTCTTGACGAACAGCGCGGCGGCTACGTGCGGCGACGATCCGACGCCGGCCGTTCCATACGACAGTTTATTGGCGCCAGCTTTTTTTGCCCGCTCCACCAGATCGCGTGCCGAGGTGATGCCACTGGACGAGTTGACGAGCAGCACGTTGGCCCCCATGGCGATCGATGAGACTGTGATGAAGTCCCGGAACGGGTCATAGCCGGCCGCTATGTCGCCGAAGACCGTTGCGCCCAGGAAGGTATTGGACATGGCCAGCAGTGTGTAGCCGTCCGCAGGCGCGCTCGCGACATAGCGTGTTCCGATCAACAGGTTCACGCCCGGACGATTCTCGGCGACGACCGGAACGCCCATCTCCTCTGACAAACGCCTGGCGACGTGGCGCATCGCGACGTCCAGCCCACCACCGGCGGCGGAGGGGATCACCAGCGTGATCGCTTTTGCTGGGTACCCCGTCCGCGCTGGCGCCTGGGCCGAAACCACGCCCGCGGTGAGTGCTAGAAGGGCTACCGCAAGCATCTTCCAGGCTGCTGCAAACCTGTTCCTGTGATTGATCATTTCGCTCTTCCTTTAAAAAAAATTAGTGGGAAAGTCCACCTGTGTAGCGCCAAGACAGCCATAACCAGCTAGCGAGTGGCAATCACGCCTTGCGCTTTCAGTGACTCGATCTGTCCTTGCGACAAGCCGAGCACGTCGGCGAAGACTACACGCGCCGCGGCCATACCCAAGGTGGTGTCCAGGGCAGCGCGAGGCTGGCCAAGATGGCTCCAGGGCGCACCCACATACCACCTCGTTGCGCCATCGCTCTGCCTGCTCATAAAGATCTGCCTGACCTTGATGTGCGCGTCGTTCCAGAGGTCTTCACTGGTGAATGACGGAAATGCAGCGACGCCTGCTGCCTGCAGCCGCTGGAACAGATCGCCCAGCTCGTTGCGCTGCGTCCATTGCTCAATATGCTGGTCGAGCGCAGCCCTGTGCGCGAGCCTTTCCCGGGCGGTCCACGATGGCATGCCTTCTGGCAACTTCGGCTCCCCGATGCAGGCGCACAAGCGCCGCCACTCGTCGTCGCTGCCCACTGCAATGCTGACCCATCGGTTGTCCCCGCGGCAGCGGTAAACGCCGTGCGGTGCCATATCGGCGTGGCCATTGCCAAGGCGCCGGCCATCGCCTTGGCCGGTCTGCAGCTCCACCATCGCGTTGGACAGTGACCACAGAATGGCTTCCCTTGCGGACAGGTCGATGTGGCAGCCGAGTCCGGTGGCTGCTAGCCGATGCAGCCCGGCGACGATTCCCATGATCCCGACGGAGCCTGCAAAGAAATCGACCGGATGGGAAACCTCGGCCGGCGGACCGTCCGGATAGCCCGTGAAGTGGGCGAGTCCGGCCAGGGCGGAAAAGACCGGGGCGTAGCCGACATAGGCGCCGCCGATGGCGCGTTCGCCATACGTTGATGCCGAGAGCATGACCAGCCGTGGGTTGATGGCGTTGAGCGTTTCGAAGTCGATGCCCAGGCGACGGGTGACCCCGGGCCTGAAATTTTCAAGCAAGACGTCGCTCTTGGCCACCAGGCTGTGAAGCAAGTCGAGCCCGGCCGGTGACTTCATGTCGATGCCGACCCAAGTCTTGCCGGTATTGAGGGTATCGAATCCGTAGTTGTATGCCGAAAGATCGACGCCGGCGTCCTCGGCTGGCGGGCGACCCACATGAATCACCTCGGCGCCCAGGCTTGCCAATAAGTAGCCCGCATACGGCCCCATGGCGACCCAGCCAAGATCGAGGACTCGCAGGCCCTGCAGCGGAAGATGAGTCGCGTTCGGGCTGCCGCCCTTGGGCAAGGCTCGCGCTGCGGCCGGCCTTGCGTTCGCTGGATCGGCGAGCAGTGCGGCGGCCGCCGTTCTGACGCTGGTGTCCCACCTGGGAAGTTTCACGCCAGCATCGTCAACCTGCGTCCAGGCGCCCCGCGCAGCCAGGTCAGGGTCGCGAAGCAGTGCCGACGGACTGAAAACCGCAGCAATCGGGATGCCCAGCTCCCGCCCGCGCAAATGCAAATGCTCGGAGGAAAACTTCACCGTTTCGGCGGCCAGCAGATGAGAGATGTCGGACGGCCGGCAGATGCGCGCGGCACGGCTGGACAAGTGTGGATGATCGGCCCACTCGGGGTGCGCAAGCAAATTCGCCAGCGCTGTCCACTGATGGTCCTCTCTCACCGCAATCTGTACGAAGCCATTTTGCGTCGGCAGGATGCCGCCCACAATCGTCGCGAGGGGGGCCAGCCGCGAAGGTGCGCGGCCTTCGTTGGGGTAGCGCGCCACCTCGGTCCAGTTGAAGCTGATCAGGGCCTCCTGCTTGGAGCAGTCGATGACAGTTCCCTTGAAACGACCAGGATTGAGCAGGCATGCGATCGCCGCGACCGCCGCCAGCGTGCCGGCCTTGGCCTCGCCCCAGGAGCCGCCGGCCTGCAATGGTGCACGGGTCTTGTCCTGCGGCCGGAGAAAGTCGCAGGGAATCTGCTGTGCACTGCCGCCTGCGTGGTAGCAGTTCAGGGGATAGGCCGCGTAGTCGGCATAAGGTCCGGTCAAACCGAAGGGCGTCAGACAGACGACCAGCAGGGCGGGGTCGCGCTCCAGCAGCCGGCTGAACAGCGGCCCCTGGCCCGGCCATCCGAGCGGCGGCCGGTCCTCGATGAACAGATCGCAGCCGACACAAAGCTGAACCAGCGCTTCGAACCCCTCTTGCGTTTCAGGGTCAAGTTGAACGATTTCCTTGTGGCCATCCAGGGCCAGGCGCAGCGGGCCTGGCTGCCCGGGCTGGCTACGCCGGACGCTGACCACCGACGCGCCAAGCCCGGCGATCGCATGAGCGCAATGTTGCCCCGCAAGTCCGCCTGAAACCTTGACGACCCGCTTGCCATGCAACACGTGCGCGAGATCGGCATCGGCAGTGCGGGCGCCGGAATCCATCGCATCCTTGCTCGCTCGATCATCCAGCATGAGATTCACCGATGTCCGGCCAGGTGTGAGGGCCGTCAGCCAACCCAATCTGCAAGCAGTGCGTAAAACGCGTGCGGGTCTGCTGATACCTCTCGTCAGGCGCTTCGAGGCCGGGATCGGATTGGTTCATGTGAGCGAAGTTAAATATTCGCATGACTTATGTTTCAGTAATGCGGATATTAAATCGTGCTGAGCCACGAGCCGTCGCGTTTGCCGTGGCCGGTTGCCATAACCGGCCACGATGTCTGCCAGCGAAACAATGTATTTCGCATTCCTTGCGCGCTGGCTTACCCTGGACGGTCTTGCCCGGAGTTTGCTTCGGCCAGGCACCAACGCTCCAGGAGGCACTATTGAAACCAAGGCATGACCTCGTCATCCGCAACGGATGCATCCTGGATGGCTCAGGCGGCCCCCCCGTGGAGGGGGACGTGGCGGTCAATGGCGGCGTGATTGTCGCGGTCGGTGACGTTTCGGGTTCGGGGGCACAGGAGATCGATGCCAAGGGCCTGCACGTCACGCCCGGGTTTGTCGACATCCACACGCACTACGACGGCCAGGCCATGTGGGACGAGCGGCTGCAGCCGTCGAGCTGGCATGGCATCACCACGGCGGTGATGGGCAACTGCGGGGTCGGCTTCGCGCCGGTGCGCGCACGGGATCATCGGCAACTGGTCGAGCTGATGGAAGGCGTCGAGGACATCCCCGGCGCCGTGCTGGACCAGGGCCTGTCCTGGAACTGGGAGAGCTTCGGGCAGTACATGGACGTGCTCGAGCGGGTCGATCACGACATGGACGTCTGCGCCCAGTTGGCCCACGCGCCGCTGCGGCTGTACGTGATGGGCGAGCGGGCAACCCGCATGGAGGCCGCAACGCCCCAAGACATCGCGCAGATGCGCCAACTGACGACCGACGCCATGAAGGCGGGCGCCCTGGGCTTTTCCACCTCGCGCACGCTGAACCACCGGTCTTCCACCGGCGGGCCCATTTTGTGTTTGCGCGCCAGCCACGAAGAGTTGCTCGGCATCGCCCTGGGCATGCAAGACGCGGGCTGCGGGGTGTTCGAGATGATCTCAGACTGGGATGACTTGCAGGCCGAGTTCAGCATGGTGCGGGACCTCACGGCGAAGTCGGGGCGGCCGGTGTCGTTTTCGCTGGGCCAGCGGCATGCCACGCCCAACGTTTGGAAAGAGCTGCTGGCCTGCACCAAGGCCGCCAACGCCGATGGGCTGACGATCCGTGGCCAGTCGCCGCCCCGGCCGGTGGGTGTGCTGCTGGGCTTGCAGGGCAGCATGAATCCGTTTTCCGACTGCCCTTCTTACCGCGCCATCGCGCACAAGACCCTGGCGCAGCGCCTGGCGATCATGCAAGAGCCGGCCTTTCGGCGACAGCTGCTGTCTGAGCAGCCGGCGGCCGACTCGGCACCGATCGCCAACCGCCTGCGTGCGTTCGAGTACCTCTTTCCGCTGGGAGACCCGCCCGACTACGAGCCGCCCCGTGAGGCGTCGATCGCCCACGAGGCCCTGCGGCAGAACCGGGATGTGAAGGAGGTCGTGTACGACTACATCACCGCCGACGGCGGCCGCAACTTTCTGTTCGGGCCCATCGCGAATTACGTCGAGTTCAACCTCGATGTTTGCCGCGCGATGATGGCCGACGAGAACACCCTGGTGGGCCTGGGGGACGGCGGCGCGCACGTGAGCATCATCTCCGACGCGAGCTTTCCCACTTATCTGTTGGCCCACTGGGGCCGCGATCGGGCACGTGGCCGGTTCGACCTGGGTTGGCTGGTCAAGCGCCACACGTCCGACAACGCCAAGTTCGTCGGTTTGCACGACCGCGGCTTTGTGCGCCCCGGCCTGAAGGCCGACCTCAACGTGATCGACATGGACCGCATCGCCCTGGAGCGTCCCTACATGGCGGCCGACCTGCCGGGTGGCGGCAACCGGCTGCTGCAAAAGGCCCGGGGCTATCGCGCCACGATCGTGTCGGGCGCCACCACCTACATCGACGGCGAGGCCACAGGCGCCCTGCCTGGCAAGCTCGTTCGGGGTCCGCGGCAAGCGGGCGCAAGCGTAACTGTTTCGTGAGTACAAACACCATGCAAGTTCAGACTGTTCTCGGCCCGATCGATGTCAACTCCCTGGGGCGCACGCTCATGCACGAGCATGTTTTCGTGTGTTTCCCCGGCGCCGAATTCGACCCCGAATCGCCGTACGACCGGCGCAAGGTGGCCGACGAGGCGGTCAAGCGCATCACGGAGCTGCGTGAGCGCTGCAAGGTCAACACCTTTGTCGACCCATGCCCGATCGAGACCGGCCGCGACGTCGAGCTGATGCGCGAGGTGTCGCAACGCACCGGCATGAACATCATCTGCGCCACCGGGTTCTACACCGAGGACATGGGCATTCCGCCCTACTGGCGCAAGCACACCGCGCAAGACATCGCCAAGCTGTACATCCGCGAACTGCGCGAGGGGGTCGGCAGCACCGGCATCCGCGCCGGCCTGATCAAGGTGGCGACCGGCGCTCCCAAGATCACCGCGCTGGAAGAGCGCCTGGTCGAAGCCGCATGCATCGCCCACCGTGAGACCAACGCCCCCATCCTCACGCACACCGACGGCGGCGTCATGGGCCCGCAGCAGCAGGCGCTGTTCAAGAAAGGCGGCGTCGATCCGTCACGTTGCCTGATCGGGCACAGTTGCGCCAATCCCGACCTCAATTACCACCTGACGATCGCGCAAGGTGGCTCGTACGTGGGCTTCGACCGCATCGGGAAGGTGCGTGAGCAGACCGACGAAGTGCGGGCTGCCAACCTCGCCCAGCTGATTCGCCGCGGCTTCGCGGGCAACGCCATGATCAGCCAGGATTGCATGTGCGCCTTTCGGGGCAAGCTGGTGACATTGACGCCGGAGGATCAGAAGATGATGTCCGGTGCGAGCGGACCGCGGCCGATGACGCACCTGTTCGATGTGTTCATCCCGATGCTCAAGGAGCAGGGCATTGGCGAGGATGTGCTCAAGGTGCTGCTTGAGGACAATCCGCGTCGGTTTTTCGCGGGCGAGCCCATTGCGCAGGGGCTGGGCAAACCCTGATACGCGATCACCGCGCGCGATGCCGACCATGCAAAAAATGTATTGTGAGTGAGTATGGCCGGCCCCTATGCTGAGCCGTTTATAGAAAATCCGGAGACAACATGAACCCATCGAAAATAGCGAATCTCGGCCGTCGCGGTGCAGTCATCGCCGCGCTGTTGGCGGCGTGCGGCACCGGCTGGGCCCAGGACTTCCCGTCCAAGCCGATCCGGATCATTGTGGGTGCCGCACCGGGCGGCGGCTCGGACAACGTGTCGCGCAAAGTTGCGCAGATCATGCAGCAGCAAAATCCGAACGTGAGCGTCGTGATCGAAAACCGTCCCGGCGCCAGCGGATCCATTTCAGTCATCGCGACGATGCGCTCGGCACCAGACGGCTACACCCTCACGATTTGCCCGCCAGACACCATTGCGGTATTCCCACAGACCAAGAAGACGCCGCCGTACACGGCTTCGGACCTCACCGCGATCGCCAAGCTGGCCGAAGTCAACTACATCTTCGTGGTTCCTGTCGCCAACCCGGCAAATAACGTGGCCGATTTCATCCGCGCGGCGAAAGCGGCCGGCAAGCCTCTGAACTATGGCAGCGATGGCCCCGCCACCTCCGCACGCATGGTCAGTGAGCTGTTCAAGCAAAGAACCGGCCTGTCGATGCAGCAGGTGCCTTACCAGGGCAGTGCCCCGATGCTCACGGCCCTGGCCTCAGGCGAAACCGACTTCAGCACCACGGCATTTGTTTCCGCCAAGGCCCTGATGGATGCCGGCAAGATCAAGGCGATCGGCGTCATCAGCGACAAGCGCATCGCCGAATTTCCCACCGTGCCGACGGCTGCCGAAGGCGGGGTCCGGGACATGGATCTGACGGCGTTTTTCGGTATCTTCGGCCCGAAGGGCATCCCGGCGGACGTCACGGCCAAATTGGGCGACATGTTCACCAAGGCCGTGGCATCCGACGAGTTCAAGGAATGGGCCAAGGCGCGCGGCATGTCCGCCACGCCGCAGGGCCCCGCCGAATTCGACCGGACCGTCAAGGCAAGCTTGCCAGTATGGGCGGGCGCCATCAAGGCATCGGGCCTGCAACTGGAAGAGTGACAACCGTGGCGTAGTACGCCACGAGGTGTTTCCCCAGCGCCTGCGCACAAGCCGGCGGCGTCTCGCCGTCGCGCGCCAGCCACGCGTCGCTCAATTTCCCCGCCAGACTCGCGAACCTGGAAATTGAATGACCATCCCCACGGAGCCTTCCATGGCGACCGATCTCGCGCAACGCGAGGTTGCACACATCGAAGCCCCCGCCATTCGCCGTGGCATCAGCGATGCCCATCGTGTGCGTCCGCTCATCGCGTCCGAGCGATGGGCGGCGACAGATCCCTTCCTGCGGATGATGGAAGACTGGTTTCCCGGTGGTGTCTTCGACCGGCATCCCCATCGCGGCATTGAAACCGTCACCTATGTCATTGAGGGCCGGATCGAGCACTACGACAACCATGGCAACACAGGCTCGCTCGGTCCCGGGGATGTCCAGTGGTTGACGGCCGGCCGCGGCCTGATCCACAACGAGCAGCCTGCGGCGGGCCAGCACGTGCACCTGTTGCAGCTCTGGGTGAATCTTCCTGGCGCGGCCAAACTCGTTGCGGCACGCCATCAGGATCTTCGCGCCGAGGCCATGCCGCTGCGCCGCGAACCGGGCGCCGAGATTCGCGTGTTCTCGGGTTCCTCTGGCGCCGTCCGTTCGCAGACGCTCAACCACGCACCCGTGACGATGGTCGAGATCACCCTGGCGCCTGGAGCGCAGGTCTCACAGGATCTGCCGGCCGGCTACAACAGCTTTGTCGTGGTGCTCAAGGGCGGCGGCGCCATCGGTGCATCGGCGACCGCCGTCACCTCAGGCCAACTCGTCTGGCTCACGCCCTGTGAAGCGGCCAGCGCCGTGGGCTTGACGGCGGGCGATCAAGGTCTGCGTGCGCTGCTGCTGGGCGGACTTCCGCTGCGCGAGCCCGTGGCGGCGGGTGGCCCGTTCGTGATGAACACGCAGCAAGAGCTCCATGATGCCTTTGCGCAATTGCGCAGCCGCGGTGAGCGCTTCGGTCTGTAGGTTTTCGCGCCCGGGCCAGGGGCTTGCGGGTCGCCACGGGGCGACGGTCATGAGCAGGCACAAGTACCTGCATACATGATTCACTGCGCCGGGCTTCGCTTGAGGTGCCGCACGACGGCGGCCGTCAGCGCCAGCAGCCCCAGGCCGCAGATGCCGAACTGCGTGGCGTAGCCCACGCGGTCGATCACAACGCCGCCCACCGCCACGCCCAGGGCGACACCGCCAAACATGAACGCGGAGAACAGCGCCATGGAGGTGCCGCGCAGCTCGGGCACGAGCTGGCTGGTGCGGGTCATGAGCGTGCCGTGCAGCATGTAGTAGCCGATGCCGCCAAACAGCACCGCGGGAATGGCCGCCCACCATGCGTTGACCCAGCCGAGAAACAACCAGGCCAGGCCCATGCTCAGACCGCCGGCCAGTGCGACGCCGCGCTCGCCCAGGCCGGACAGCAGCCTGGCGGCCCCGGCCGAATACAGGAAGCCGCCGACGGCATAGAGCGCGACGGCTGCGGACGCGGCCGAGATCGACAAGCCCCCGGTGGTCACCAGGAAGGCCGGCACAAAGGCCACGGCTCCGAACACAAAGGCGCCTTCGAGGCCGGTGAACCCGAACAAGAGCAGGGCTGGCGGTGTTCTGAGTACCTGCGCGAGCTTGCTCCAATACGGCCCCGAAGCGCGGCCGGCCGCAGGCCTGTGTTCCTGCGCGCCCAGCAGCAGGCCGCTGCTGACCGCGAGGTACAGCACGCCCAACACGCCGAACACCCAGCGCCACCCGAGCCAATCGGTGATCAGGCCGGACATCCACTGGCCGAAGATCAGCCCCATCAGGTTGGTGCTTAGAAACCGCGCCAGCACGACCTGCCGCTGTTCATAAGGAACGGCATCGCCGATCCACGCCAGCGCCAGCGAGACCGTGCCCGCGGCCATCGCACCCGAGAAGATGCGCGCGGCCACCAGCATCTCCAGGGTGCCAGCTGCCAGAGCGAGCAGGCTTGCGAGCCCGCAGCCCAGTGTGGACCAGCCGATCACACGGCGCTTGCCCCAGCGGTCTCCCAGCGGGCCGAACAACAGCTGCATGAGCGCAAAGGCCACCGCGTAGCCCGACACACACAGCGCGGCCTGCCCGGTGGTGACCGCAAACTCGCGAACCAGCGCCGGCAGCATGGGGTCGCAGATGCGCAGCATCGCGCTGCCGCAGAAATTGGTCAGCCCCAGCAGCACCAGGGTGCGCCGCGAGATGGCAAAAGGCGAGGGCGCTTGTGCCGGTACCTCGGAGTTGTTCGGCCGCACTGCGTCTTGTCTCTCAAGCATGTTGGTCGCTGATGATCATAGGGCAGAGCCTGTGCTTCGGCAGCAATGTGTTCGGCTGGGGGCCGACGAGCCCACCTCGCACAGCCTGCTGGACGCCTGGGTGGATGCGGGCATGAACTTCATCGACACGGCGGACGTGTATTCGACCTGGACGCCCGGGCACCGCGGCGGCGAGTCCGAGGCCATCATCGGCCGCTGGCTCAAGCGAGGCTGGCGGCGTGACAAGGTGGTGATCGCCACCAAGGTGGGCATGGACATGGGCGGCGGCAAGATTGGCCTGAAGCCCGCGCGACGGTGCACAGGTTAAATCGCGCGCAAATTCCCGGGCCTGTGGATGGCCTGGCTAGGCTGGCTGCTCCAGGCGGTCCATCCGGTAGCCGAAGCCATACACAGGCGACATCTTCCACCCCTTGGTTCCGTCCAATAAGAGCTTCTTGCGCAGGCGGCTCACATGGGTGTCGACGGTTCGGGTGTCCACCATCGCGTTGATGCCCCACACCTTGTCCAGAAGGTGATCGCGCGACACGAGTTTGCCCGGATTCTGGAACAGGTAGGACGCAAGGTCGAACTCCTTTTGAGTGAGCGCGACCCCTTGACCATCCATCAGCAGCAGGTTTCGCTGAGAGTCGACCTCGTAGGCGCCCAGGCGTTGCACCTGCGTCGAGCCCCCCCGCGCGCGCCGCCCAGCCGAAGCAAGCCTTGCCAGGAGCTCGTGCTGCTTGGCCGGCTTGACCACGTAGTCGTCGGCGCCGGCTTCGAGCGCCTGCACGACGACCTGTTCTTCTTCGCGGGCGGTAAGGACCACGACGGCCGTGTTCCAGCCAAGGTTGGCCCGGACCCAGCGCAGAACCTCCAGGCCGGAGCCGTCCTGCAGCATCCAGTCCAGCAGAAGCAAATCGTACGTGCCCTTGCGCAGCGCCTCCAGCATCGAGCTGACGCTCAGGTGCGCCGTACAGGTATGACGCCCGCCCTGAAGCCAAAGCTGGATCAGCGCAAGCTGGTCTTCGTCGTCCTCAAGTATTCCGATGTGCACACTCTGGACCCTAAATGAGCTTCGCGGCCTTGGCAAGTACTGCATTTGCTGGGGCCCCGCTTGGTTTCATGCGACCCGCCGCTCCTGCGGCGCCCGCCCATATCGATCCTCCAGGCGCACGATATCGTCCTCTCCGAGATAGCTCCCGGACTGCACCTCGACCAGCTCCAGCGTCGTCTTGCCGGGGTTGAGCAGGCGGTGAACGGCCCCCAAAGGGATGTAGGTGGACTGGTTCTCGGTGAGCAGGAAGGTCTCGTCGTCGCGGGTCACCTGCGCCGTTCCCTTGACCACGATCCAGTGCTCAGCGCGGTGAAAGTGTTTTTGCAGGGACAGCTGTGCCCCGGGCCTGACCACGATCCGCTTGACCTGGAATCGCTCGCCCTGTTCGATGAGGTCGTACGAGCCCCACGGGCGCTGGACCTGGCGGTGGCCGCCCGCCTGCGGGGCGCCCTGCTCCTGAAGCAGGGCGACCGCGTCTTTGACTTGTTCACAGGCGCTCTTGTGAGCGACGAGCAGTGCGTCCGGGGTGTCGACGACGACCAGGTCATTGACGCCCAGCACCACCACGCACCGGTGCGGCGCATGCACAAAATTGCCAGACGCGTCAGACACGGTGACGTTGCCGACCAGGCGGTTTCCGGCGTCGTCGGCCGGCGTCAGCTGCGCTGCGGCAACCCAGGTGCCTACGTCGCTCCACTGGCCGGTAAAGGGCACCACGGCGATGTTGCTGTGCCGCTCCATCAGCGCCACGTCGATGCTCTGGGCACGGCAAGCCTGCATCGCAGTGGCGCACGGACAGACGAACCTGCCTTCGCGTGCCGCCCCTGCCAATGCCGTTCGGCAGGACGCGAAGATGTCGGGTGCGTGCTGAGCGATCGCCTCGACCAGGGTGCCGGCCCTGCACAGGAAGATGCCGGCGTTCCAGAGCGCATCGCCACCCAGCAGCAGGCGCTGCGCCACCTCGGCCGATGGTTTCTCGATGAAGCTTTCGGCCTGGTAGGCGCCGTCCGGGCGCTGCAGCCCGCGTCGGATGTAGCCGTACCCAGTGGCCGGGTGCGTAGGCACGACCCCGAAGGTGACGATCGCGCCGCGCACAGCCGCGGCCTCGCCCGCACGGACCATTGAGCGGAATGCCTCGCCGTCCGGAATGTGATGATCCGCAGGGCAGAACAGCATCAGCTGGGCAGGGTCTGCCTGCAGGGCCGCGAGCACCATCGCCGCGGCTGTGTTGCGCGCCACCGGCTCCAGCGTGACGGTGCCCCGCGAGCGCGCCGCCGCGAGGGCCTCGTCAACCAGGAAGCGGTGCTCCTGCGCCGCGACGCAGTGGACGCCCTGGTCCGCAGCCAGGGGCGCCAGGCGCTCCAGCGTGAGCTGCAGCAGGCTCTTGCCGTCGATCAGCGGCATGAACTGTTTGGGAAATGCAGCGCGCGACAGCGGCCACAGCCGGGTGCCGGTGCCACCGCACAGGATGACGGGCAGCAGGTTCATGACGGCACCGCCAAGTCCATGAACGTGCCGCGCGTTTGCGATAGGGACACGCCGCGATTGTTAGTGGCGGCCGGCGGGTTGTCCGGTGTGAAGCAGATCTTCATGCGATGACCTTATCGTGGGCGAAGGCCGCAGTGTAGGAAGCCATGCTCTGCAAAATGTGGCGTGATTGCAAAATGGGCAAGCACGGACCGCAGGGGCCTCACACCATCACGTGCCGGTACATAGGTCTTGCTGCCGGTACGTCAGCCGCGTCAGGTGCCTCCACCTTCCTGTACTTCAGCCCCTCGCCCCATCCGAGCAGCAGGAACAGCAGCGGCTCGGTCTGCGCGCCCATGTACACGGTCGCGAACGAGATGAAGCACATGACGTAGATGCCGGTGAAGGTAAAGCCCAGGGGAGCGCCGCCGGGCGGGGACTTCAGGGCGAACTTGAGCGCGCTGGCAATGGCGTAGAGAAAAATCAGCACGAACAGCGCCGGGGCGAACACCCCATGCTGTAGCGCCATCAGAAAAAACGCATTGTCCAGGGACTCCATGCCCGCGATCTTGGGCACGCCTGTCAGGCCCCACCCAAGCCACTGTCGCGCCAGCAGGAACTCCGTGTAGCGCTCGACCATGATCTTGCGATACAGCATGGTCTTGGCTTCGCCGCTCAGGATCTCGCCTTCGAGCGGCGTGATGTACGCGTCCAGCGCGGCGCTGCCGGCCAGGGCGCCGAACACCAATACCGCGCCCATGATGACCAGCATCCGGCCGCGTTGCTTGAAGTTTCCGCAGATCGCCAGCGCCGCGCCGGCGACCGCACCGACCCACGGACCGCGCGAGAGGGTCATCGCAGCCATGATCAGCAGCACCAGCGTAATCGTCGTGGACAGCGACAGCCGCAACTGCCCGGATACCTTCTGCAGCCGCGCCCACCAGCCGTGCTGCTGGCCGTCCCAACTCCCGCTCCACGCGAGCCAGCGGTGGAGGCGGTACACGGCGACAACCATGATGCAGGCCAGGATCGGATGCTCGAACGTACCGGCCGTGCGGGCGATGCCCCAGCGCATCGACAGGCCGCTGAACGCATTCGGAAACAGGGGGGACAGCAGCTTGAAGACCGGGCTGACCCAGAACTTCGCCTCGAACAGAAAGAAGGGGAAGAACACGAGAAACATCAGCACGAACATCCGGCTGGTCTCGATGTCCATCCGCCGGCTGTCGATCACATAACGCCCGAGCAGGTAGGGGCCGGCGACACAGGTCAGGAGGTAAAAGCCGTAGTTTTGGGCGTCTGCGTAGCCGCGGCTCGTGAAGTCGGCGAACACGCGCCAGCCAATGTAGGCGACTAGCAGCGCCTCCATCCGCCCGAACCTGGCGCTGGGCAGCCGATTGCGCACCACGACGAACAGCAGCGGCAGGATGGCGGCCTGCATGAAGTTCGGATCCGGCAGGCCGGGAATGTTCACCCAGAAGGAGAACGGCAGGGCCAGGAAGAACGGGATCCAGACCCACAGGAATGCCTTTTCCAGCCCGTGCCGTGCCAGCACAAACAGGCAGGCGATCATGGCGACGAAGACGACGTAGGCGGTCATTGTCCGGCCGACTGTAGGAGAGCAAGCGGCTGCGGCTCAGGCAATTTCACAATCGTGCCACGCTTTGGTGAGTGCCGGCTCGGACACTGCGGGCCATGTTAAAGATCTCCCGAAACCCAAGGTTCAAGTTTGGCGCAGTGTCGCTGCCCGCCTTTTTCGCCGTTCTGATCACGTGCCTGGCTGCCTGCACCACGACGCAGCCGCCGCTACCCCCGAAATTCAAGGCTATTGAGAGAGCGTCGAGCGCTCCACTGCTTGGCAAGGAAGAACTGGCCCTGCTGGAGGAATCGGTCAATCCCGTCTATCGCATCGGCGCGGGGGACATGGTCCGGCTCGATGTCTTCGGCCGACCGGAAGTGAGCGGCAAGCAGGTGGTGGGTCCTGACGGCCGGCTCGTCGTGCAACTGGCCGGCGAGATGAACCTGTCGGATCTGACCCGCGAGGAAGCGCGTGCCCTGATCGAAAAGCGCCTGCGCCCCTTCTACACCGCGCCGCACGTCACCTTAACGGTCGAGGAATACGTCTCCAACCAGGTGACGGTGCTGGGCAGGGTGGAGCGCGCCGGCATGCTCAAGTTTCCCCATTCGCCCACGCTCGCCGAGGTGCTGGCGAGCGCCGGCGCAATGCCGATCCTGGACAAGCAGGCCACGCTGACACGCTGCGCCATCCTGCGTGGGCGCGAAAAGCTGATCTGGGTGGACCTCAAAGCCATGCTCAATGGCGACCCCGCCTACAACATTCGAATGAAGAAGGGCGACATCGTATTCATCCCTGATTCGGCCGACACGGCGGTCTACGTACTGGGCCAGGTGACCAAGCCCGGTTCGTATCGGCTGACGCCGCGCATGACACTGTTGGACGCAATTGCCCAGGCAGGCGGTCCGTCCGAGGATGGCAAGCCCGAGCAGATCGGGGTCTACCGCGCGGGCGCGGCAGACGTGCAGGTGGTGCCCTTCCAGGACCTGATCGACCCGTCGCGCGCCCTGAACTTCGCCCTCGAGGATGGCGACGTGGTGTTCGTCCCGCGCGGGACGATGGCTGAGATCGGTTACGTCATGCGCCAGCTGTCGCCGGCCATGTCCGTGCTGAGCTTCGGGGCCACGCTCAAGGCGGTCAGCAAATGACCCCGGCACAGATTTTTCCCGCTTCGGCCGCGGCGGCTGAAGACTTGTCGCCACCCCATGTCTCGGTGGTGGTGATCGGCCGCAACGAGGGCGAGCGCCTTCGCAGATGCTTGTCCTCGGTTCATGCTGCATCGTGGGCAGGCGTTGCTTACGAGGTGATCTATGTGGACTCCTGCTCGACCGACCAGTCGGTCGCCGTGGCTCGCAGCTTCGGCGCATACACCTGCGTGCTGCAGGCCGATCCCTGCGCTGCGAAGGCTCGCAACCTGGGTTGGCAGCGCGCCAGCGGGGAGTTCATCCTGTTCCTTGACGGCGACACGGAGCTGCAGCCCGATTTCGTCACTGCGGCATTGGAAGCCTTGCAGGCCCCGACGCTGTGCGCCGCCTGGGGTCATCGCCGGGAAACACGGCCCGAGCAATCCATCTATACGCGGGTGCTGGACCTCGACTGGGTCTACCCGGCGGGGCTCAGCCTGTACTTCGGCGGTGATGCACTGGTGCGCCGCACGGCGATTGCCCAGGTGGGCGGCTACAGCCCGACCCTGCAAGCTGGAGAGGAGCCCGAGCTGTGCGCCCGCCTGCGCGCCGGCGGCTGGAAGATCGAGCACCTGGACGTTCCGATGACGAAACACGATCTCGCTGTGCGCACATGGCGCGCCTACGCGCGCCGTTGCTGGCGCGGCGGCATGGCCTATGCCGAGGTGGCCGCGCGCGCGCGGCAGATGGGCGACCATTTGTGGCAGCGCGAGTCGATGCGCGACCTTGTGCAAGGCTTGTGCTGGCTGGCCCTTGCCCCGGTGCTGGTGATCCTGGCCCTCGTTGGGGGGCCAGCTTGGACCCTGCCGCCGCTGCTGGCCGCCGGCGCCCTCATCGTGCGCAGCGCCTGGCGCGCCCGCTGGAAGGCCCCCGGCCGCCCGGGCCTGCTCCTGGCGTATGCCGTGCACTCCCAAGTCCAGAAAGTTCCGGCGCTGGGTGGCCAGCTGGCCTGGCGCTGGGCTCACTTCAGGGGCCGCAGCACACACGCGCTCGCGTACCAGGACATCCAGACCCCGGGCTGGACCGTCAAGGCCGTTCTGGCGGCTCTGCTGGCGCCTGCCACTGCCATTTCCGGGGCGCTGCACGCCCGCACACTGCGTCTGTGGTCCTTCGCCCGGCTTCAGCGCGACCTGGGCAAGCGCCTGGACGCCAGCAACGTCGTACTGGGGCCCGTCACCGTCGAGGGCACTGCGAACGTGACGATCGGCGCCGGCGCCCTGATTCACGCCGGCGTGGTGCTGGAGACCCAGGCTGCGGGCCGCATCGTGATCGGCGACAGGGTTGTGCTCTCGCGCGGCGTCCATATCGTTGCTTTCGACCAGGTGTCCATCGGCGATGACTGCATGGTGGGCGAGTACACGAGCATCCGCGACGCCAATCACCGCGCGAGCCGCGAGCGCATGCGCGAGAGCGGCCACGACGCGGCACCCGTGGTGCTGGAGCGCAACGTCTGGATCGGCCGCGGCGCGGCCGTCCTCAAAGGCGTGCGCATCGGTGATTCGGCGGTGGTCGCAGCCAACGCGGTGGTCAGCCGCAGCCTTCCCAGTGGCGCGCGGGCGCGCGGCATCCCGGCCAGGGACTATCAGGCGGTCGTAGCGTGAGCGCACCAGCCATCGGCTATCTCGTGAGCCGCTATCCGGCGGTCTCGCACACCTTCATCCTGCGCGAGGTGCAGCGCCTTCGTGAGCTGGGGCACAGCATCCATGCCGCCTCCATCAATGATCCGGACCGGGCCGAGGCTGACATGGACCCGGTCGAGCTCGCCGAGGCGAGGTCAACGTATTTCATCAAGCGTGACGGGGTCCGGGGCGCTGCGGCCGCCGTGGCGTACTGGATGTCCACATCCCCCCTGACGATGCTGGCCATCCTGCGGCAGGGGCAGCGGCTCGCGCCCGGCGGACTCGGCCTCGCGTACGCCGTCGAAGCCGCGATGATCGGGCGCTGGATGGCGCGCACGGGCCTCAAGCACCTGCACGTGCACTTTGCCAACGCCGCCGCGACCGTGAGCCTGCTGGTCAAACAACTGACGGGTTGCCATCTGTCCTGCACGGTGCACGGGCCCGACGAGTTCGACGACGTGCCCGGGCAGCACCTGGCGCGCAAGATCGCGAGCTTCGACCGGATCGTCTGCATCAGCCAGTTTGCCAAGGGGCAGCTGATGCGCATCGGAAGTCCGCAGCACTGGGACAAGATCGAGGTGTGCCGCCTGGGGGTGAACCCCGCCGATTTCCCCCGCGCGCACCGTGAGCGCAGCGCTGGCCCGATCCGCCTGCTGTGCGTCGGACGCCTCACGCCTGCCAAGGGGCAATTTTTGCTGGTGCAGGCGCTCGCCAGGGTGCGCGAGCGCGGTCTGGATGCCACGTTGACGATGGTAGGCCACGGGCCCGACAAGGCGCGGCTCCATGCGGCTGTCCGCAGCCTCGGCGTTGAGAGCCACGTCCGGTTTACCGGTCCGCTGCGGCAGGACCAGGTGCGCGACGCGATGGCTGCGGCCGACGTTTTCGTGCTGCCCAGCCTCGCCGAAGGCATCCCCGTGGTGCTGATGGAGGCGATGGCGACGGGGCTTCCCACCATCTCGACCCCGGTCAATGGCATTCCCGAGCTCATCTCTCACGGCCAAAGCGGCCTGCTGGCCACCCCTGGGTGCGTGGACAGCCTGGTCACGCAGATCGAGGCAGTCGCAGCGAGTACCGATCTCCAGCGCCGCCTGGCAGACGCCGGGCGCGCCAAGGTCCAATCGCACTTCGACCTGGGCGTGAACACGGCCCGCCTGGGCGAGATTTTCCGAACCTTTCCCGCCGCTCGCATCGTATGAAAACAGACCTCTCGATCCTGATCGTCACGTACAACTCCGCCCCGCTGATCGCAGGCTTGCTCGATGAATTGCACAGGCAACTCAACGCTTCAAGCGGCATCAAGGCCGAAGTCATCGTGGTCGACAACGCTTCCACGGATGCAACCGCAGACCTGATCGCGCATGATTACCGCTGGGTGAGCCTGGTGCGCAGCGCCAGGAATCTCGGATTCGCGGCTGGCAACAACCTCGCCGCCCGGCAAGCCCGCGGGGAGTTTTTGCTGCTGCTCAATCCCGACGCGGTGCCAGCCCCGGCTGCACTCACCGCCGGCGTGGAATTGATGCGCGCCCATCCGCAGGTGGGGCTGGGCGGGGGCAAACTGCTGGCGCCCGATGGAACGCCGCAACCTTCGGCCAGGATGTTCCCCACCCTGCGCGACGAACTGTTCACCATGTCGGGCCTGGCTGCGCGGTACCCGCAGAGCCCGCTGCTCGCCCGCCTCGACCGGCGATGGGCCGACCCAGAACTGGCCGCGGCGGTGGACTGGATCCCGGGTGCGTTCGTCTTCATCAGGCGCAACGTGTGGGACACCCTCGGCGGCTTCGACGAGCGCTTCTTCATGTATTACGAAGAAGTGGACCTTTGCCGCCGGCTGCAGGATAAGGGCCTCATCGTTCAGTACTGGCCCGCGCTGAAGGCCACTCACATTGGTGGCGCCTCGGCCAGGACCGTCGCCAGGGCCCGCGTGTCCAGGGCCGGCAGCCAGCTCGAGAGCTGGCGCATGCGAAGCGCCTTGCTCTACTACCGCAAGCATCACGGTCCGGCGGCAGCGTGGGGCTGGAAGACGCTGGAGTCCTGCTGGACCTTGCTGCGCCGCCTTCGCAATCGCGCGGCCGGCCGCGTCGAGCAGCTGCAGGAGCTGCGTGCGCACTCGAGGCAGCTGGCCCAGGCCTGGCACGACACGCGCGGCGGCCGCCTGAGCCCGGCCAAACCCTGGTGAGCGTCGTGGCCACTGCCGCCACCGGCGCCGCCCTACCCGGCGGATTGCTGCGGGTCGCCGGCTGGCTGCTCGCCAGCAACCTTTCCGCCCAGACGCTGCGGCTGGCCAGCAACCTCGTGCTGGCACGCCTGCTGGCCCCCGAGATGTTCGGCCTGATGGCAGCCGCATTGACGGTCTACTTCGGGCTGGTCATGCTGTCCGACCTTGGCGTCTGGCAGTCCGTCGTGCAGCGCAACCAGGCGCCCGACGCGCGCTTCCTCGGAACTGCGATGTCGATCCAGATGCTGCGCGCACTGTTGCTGGCAGCGGTGGTGCTGTCCTTTGCCGGCGCTCTGGCATGGGGCGCTGCGGCCGGCCTGATCCCGCCGGGCGCCGTCTTCGCCGACGCACGCCTGCCCTGGATGGTGGCCGGCTTCGCCCTGTGTGCCCTGATCCAGGGTGGTGAGTCGATGCAGCTGGCGATGGCCCAGCGCGAACTTCGCGCCGGCGAGCTGGCCCGGCTCGAGATCACCTCGCAGCTGGTGGGCACCGCGGTGGCCATCAGCTTGGCGTTTCTGCGCCCCTCCCCCTGGGCGCTGCTGGCCGGTGCGCTGGTGGCGGCGGCCGTGCGCACGGGTCTGAGCCACCGGCTGCCCGGAGCGCGCACACGACCGTGCTGGAATGCCGCAGATGCCTGGGACATGGTTCGCTTCGGCCGCTGGATTTTGCTTTCCTCCCTCATCGGATTCGCAGCGTCGCAAGGCGAGAAGCTGATCCTGGGCAGCTTGCTTGGCGCTGTGGAGTTCGGCTTCGTGGCGATCGCCTCCACCCTGCTGGGCGGCGCGCTGAGCCTGCTGGCGGCCCTCAATGCCCACCTGCTCTTTCCGGCGTTCAGCGCGGCGCTGCGCCGCGGCGGCGACGATGCGCGCGCGCTTTACGGGCGCACGCAACGGCTGGCCGACCTCATGCTCGGCGCAGTCGCCGGCCTGCTTTGGGGCGGCGGGCCGCTGCTGGTGGGCTGGCTGTACGACGCGCGTTACGCCGGCGCTGGCTGGATGTTGCAGGTGCTTGCGATCGGTCTGGTCGCAACCCGCTTTCAGGTCCTCGAGCAGATGATGTTCGCGCAGGGCAAGGCCGCTTACGTGACCTCAAGCAACCTGCTGCGAGCCCTGCTGCTGGCCATACTCATTCCCGTGGGCTTCCGGTTGTACGGCACCCCAGGCGCGCTCTGGGCCGTCGCAGCCAGCCAGTTTGCCGGCTGGCCGGTGGCGCTGCTGTTCAAGCGGCGGGCTGGGATGCCGATCCTTGCCGGCGAGTGGATCTGGCCGTTGGCGCTGGCAGCAGGCGCTGCCCTGGGCAGTGCGCTCAGCCGCCTCTGAGTTCGTCCGATATCCTGGAAATCACGTGCGCATCACCTTCCTGCTTCCTTGCGACAACCTCACCGGCGGCGCCCGTGTCGTAGCGCTCTACGCCAGCGAGCTCCAGAAACTGGGCCACAAGGTCCTGGTCGTCACCTGCGCCGCAGACCGCCCGAGCCTGCGCGATCGCGCAGCCACGCTCCTTGGCCGCAGGCCGGCCCGGCAGGCACCGCTTGCCGGGCACATCGCTCTGTCGGGCCTGCCGCACCAGATCCTGCAGCGGCCCGGCGCCGTGACGGCTGACGATGTTCCGGATGCAGATTTCATTGTGGCCACGTGGTGGGAGACCGCGAACTGGATTCACGCCATGCCCCCCCGCAAGGGTGTCCATGTTCACCTGATACAGGGCTACGAGGTGTGGATCCCCGGCCAGAAAGAGCAGGTGCATGCAGCGCTGCAATTGCCGAACATCAAGATCGCCATCAGCACTGACCTGCGCGCCACGATCGTGCGCGAGGTCGGCCCGCTTCCGGTCAGCGTGATCGCGAACGCGCTGGATCCGCGGCAGTTCGATGCGCCGCCTCGCGGCCGCAACGACCAGCCCACCGTCGGTTTCATCTATTCCACGCAGCGGATCAAGGGGGCCGACGTCTGCATCCGCGCCATCGAACTGGCCCGCCAGCGGCTGCCCTCGCTCGAAGTCGTGGCTTTCGGAGCGGACGAACCCGTCGACGCGCTCCCCTTGCCAGCGGGTACCCGCTGGTTCCACCGGCCAGCCCAGAATGCCCTGCGTGAGCACTATGCAGCCTGTGACGCGTGGTTGTTCGGCTCGCGTCTGGACAGCTTCGGCCTGCCGGTTCTGGAGGCGATGGCTTGTCGCACACCCGTCGTGGGCGTCCCGGTGGGTGCCGCGCCGCAGCTTCTGGCCGGCGGGACCGGGCTTGTGGTGCCCGGCGAAAACCCTCAGGCGATGGCCGACGCGCTGGTAAAACTTCTCAGCGGCCCGGCGCCGGCCTGGGAGGCAATGTCCACCGCGGCATACGAGCGGGCGCACGCGCGAACATGGACCGACGCCGCCCGCGAGCTGCTCGCCTTATTGGCCCCGCCCGGGTCCTGAATCACCGCAGCGGCAACCCTGCCCGCAGGGCAGCCAGCCGCAGACGTAGCCAGCCACCGGTTGCGAACCGGTCGTAGCGCGAGCCGGTGATGTGCTCGACGGCCTGGCGCAACCAATCGCCGCCGAGCCGGGCTTGCGGCACGCGCGTGACGATCAGTCCAACGCCGGCTGGGTCGAGCCGCCGCAGGGCGGACTTGACCAGCGACAGGTCAGATTTGACCAGGGACGTGGCCTCGGCGACCACGAACACCTGGCCCAGCAGTTCAACCAGCAGTTCGGCATCCGCGCTGGGAAGAATCGGCGCGACGTCAAAGAGCACGAGGTCCCACGTGTCGGACCACTGTGCAATGGCTGCCTGCAGGCGGTCCAGCCTTTGCAGGCCCTGTGCCGCCAGGGGGCCACAAGCCACCCGGCCCACCGATGCACGTCCGCCGGGCCGCGTGCCCACCACTTCCTGCGCTGAGGCGGCTCCCGTCAGCAGGTCAACGAGCGTCGGGCGCAGGGGTGTCTCTGAAGCCGCTGGCGATCCTTCCCGGTGCGAAAGTGAATTGGCGTCGACGACCAGCACCCGGGTGCCGAGCACGTCGAGCGTGTCTGCAAGCTCCTGGACCAGCGAGGAGGTGCCCCCGCCTATTCGGGCCGAGGTGAAGCCAAATACGGTTCGGCCGCTCTGGCGCTTTTGCCGCAGCATCATGCTGGCCAACCGCCTGATCTGGTCGTCAGCCAGGAGCCGCGTGGCGGCACTGTCTCTGCGCACGATCCAGCCCGCCGCCGGCATGTCCATCGCCCGCTCGGCGTCGGCGGGGACCAGCACATGGCGGTCTGCCAGGTCAATGACCACGGGGGCGAGCAGGGCCAAGGCCAGGGCGGCCAGCAGCGCCAGCGCTGCCAGTTTGGTGCGTCCCTGGCCCTGAGGGACTTCGGCCGGGAGCGCTGCGGTTACCAGGCGCGCGAAACCGATAGCCCGCCGCTCGGCCTGCAGGAAATTGCCGCGGTCGCGCAACTCGTTGAGTTCCTGCTCGCGCTTTTTCATCTCCGTGGTGATGTTCATCGCCTCGCGGAAGCTGCCGGCGAAGCCGGTCGCGCGTCCCTCGAGATCCTTCAGGCCGGCGAGCGCCTCGCGCTCGACCTGCTGGGCCTGCTGCAGTGTGGCCTGCAGCCGGGCCATCACGTTCACCCGGGCTTCCTTCTCGAACGACCCCTCCTTGTATTCGAGCCGTGCAGCGATCTCTTGCTGCTCGGACACGGCGGGGGACTTGGCCGGATGGGCGTCCTCCAGTCCGCGCACTGTGCGACCGAGTTCTTCCGAACGCTTGACGACCTCGTTGCGCAGGGCCTGCAGGCCGTTGTCCTGCAGCCGCATGTCCAGCACTGAGCGGCCCGCGGCGATCGGGACTTCCCGGTTCGCCCGGAAGGCTTCCAGCATGGCCTGGGCTTGGGAACGCTCGGCGCCGGCGCGCAGGGCGCGCTCGCGCGCCTGCGCCAGCACCGCGTCATAGGCGTTCGTGGTGTTCTCACCGAAGGTGGTGAGCCCGAGTACGGCCGCCCTCTTGTCTCGCTGCGCGGAAAATTCCGCCAGTTCCTGGCGCAGCTGCGTGGTCCGGTCCGCCAGCATCCTGGTGCGCTCGTCCGAGCCGAAAATCTGCTCGTCCTGGGTGACTTCGAGGAAGACTTCCATGATGGCGTTGACCACCTTGTCGGGCTCCTCCTTGTGGGGAGAATTCAGCCCCACGCGCACCATGTAGGTGTCGCCGACGGCAATCACATAGATGGCCCGCTGCAAATACTCGACGCAGCGGCGCTCAGTAAAGGCCGCCGGGCAAGGGTCGACTTGCTTGGCGCGCACGCGCTTGAGCGCCTCAAGAACAACGTCGTAGCGCAGCACAGACCGTGAGAGATGATTGACGAACTCGCGGTATTGCGAGTTCGACTGCAGCTCCATTTCGCGGTCGATCGAAACGTTCTTCTGGAAATACGGCGCGACCTGGAACACGGCTTCGGCGTTCCAGCTGCTGCGGCCCTTGATCCAGGCGGCCGGCGCACTCGCCAGCAGCACAACGAACGCCAGAGCCAAGCTGATGCGCCAGTGGCGCAGCAGGCTCAGGATCGGCTGGATCTTGCGGCCGGGGGATTGGGGAGCTTCCATCGTGTCGGTCTCGTCAGTCAGGTGCGCGCCGTGCGCACCCATCCCACGCGCCGGCGCAACGCCAGACCCACGTAGACGGGCAGCTTCCACGCCAGGTAGGCCACCATCGCCAGCATCTCACGCGCATGCAGCAGGTGGCGGCCGTGACGCAGCCAGCCCACCAGGATCGAGGCGACCAAGGCCGCCAGCCCGGCGTCCAGAACCGCAGCCGCGGGCCACAGGGCAGTCCAGTGCAGCGGGAGTGCCACGGCCCACAGCCCGACCAGCGTGGCGGTGTAAAGCGCGATCGGTGGGACAGCGAGGTCCATGGCCATCGCCCCCAGAGCCCGGCTGCGGCGCCGCACCGCGGCATGGGCCAGACGGGGCAGCATCTTGCCCAGCACGGCGAGCGTGCCGTGCTCCCAGCGCGTCTTCTGCACGCGGGCAACAGCAATGTCTGTCGGGAACTCACTGCGAACGGTGCCCGAGGTGCTGAAGATGGCTGGCTGTCCGCTCAGGGCCAGTTCCACCCCGAGCTGCATATCCTCGGCGACGTGCCCGGTTGCAAGCTTGGCGGCCGCCGCGATCGACCAGGGAAGGGCCATGCCCGTGCCGGTCAGATGGCAGGCTCCGCCCAGCCGCTTCATGCCCAGAGGCCGCACCAGGTTCTTCATCACCCATGCGAACTCGAGCACACGCACACGCACTGAGGCGCCCGCGGGCGCATGCATCATGTTGAGCATCTGCATGGGGCGCTGGCTTGCCACGCATTCAGCGGCGATGCGTCGGATGGAGCCGGGCTCCAGGGTGCAGTCGGCATCGATGATCACCAACACGTCATAACGGCCGTCCTGCTTCAAATGCCGGACCCCGGCATCCAGCGCATACCCTTTGCCGCGCAGGCCGTCACAGTGCCGCTCCAGCACGCGAACGCCGGCGGCCTGCGCCACCGCGGCGGTATCGTCGGTGCAGTTGTCGGCAACCACCAACAAGGTGTCGCCAGGGGACAGCTGCAGCCGCAAACTCTCGAGCGTGGGCAGGATGTGGCGCGACTCGTTGTGCGCCGGCACCAGCACCGCGACGACGGGCTGCTCCCGGGACGCCGCCAGGTTGGGAAGCTTTCTTTGGCGGCCCGCGGCCAGGGTCAGTGCCAACAGGCACGCGGCAGGAACCACCGCGGCAGCGGCAAGCGCGATCAGCGCGATGTGGAGGAAGGTTGGCATTGCCTGGATTACAGGCCGCCGCGCCCTTTTAATTGTGGCGAAACTGTGAGAACTCAGCCGCCTTGCGCCGGGGCTTGATGACGGCCGGCACGCCCACCGCGATGCAGTCGTCCGGCACGTCGCACAGCACCACGGCGTTCGCCCCGATGCTCACCCGGTTGCCGATTCGAATGTTCCCGAGCAGCTTCGCGCCCGCGCCCACATCCACATCGTCGCCCAGTTGTGGCGCGCAAGGATCCTCGAGCCGCGCCAACCCGATCACCACCCCGTTGCGCAGCCGGCAATTGCTGCCAATGCGGGCAAAGCCGCTGACCACGATGCCGCCGGAATGCTCGATGACAAGCCCCTTGCCGACAGGTACTTCGCATGGCAGCTCGATGCCGCAGACGATCTGCACGAGTTTGAACAGGCCCTTGTACGCGAACGAGAAGGGCTTGCGCAGCACGGCGGGCCTGATCGTGTAGCGCCAGCGGCCGAACCGGTAGACCACCATGGCCCAGTAGCCCTGGGCGCCCCAGTCGCCCCGGTAGGCGCGCAGGTCCGCACGGATGTTTTCAAGCATGACGCTCTCCGGGCCACAGGCAAGCGGCGGTCACCAGCGCCAGAGCGCCCATGTCGATCCAGCGGCCTGTACTCAGGCCAGACACGCGGGCGTTCAGGATCTCGTCGACCTGGTGCAACGACACCACCCGAGCCCACCCCAGGAGCAGACACATCCCGAGGCCCGCAGCCAGGAGTGGCTGCGAGCGCAGGCGCCGGGCCGCGGTGAACAGCGCGAGGGCCCCGGCCCCCAGGGCGAGCGCCTGGACCGGGCGGCGCAGGACGTACCAGCCCTCGTGAGAGGCGGCAGAGCGCAGGGCGCTGGTAGCCACCAGGTCCAGGTGAGTGGCTTGCACCAATGCGAGCAGGCACAGTGCGGCGGCGGCGCCAATCCAGGCCGGCTCCGCGCGCTGCAAGCCCCTCAGAGCGCACGCGATGCCAGCAGCCCCATAGCCACAAGCAATGATCCAGTTCATTTCACGAGCCTTCGCGCAGGTTCGCCAAAAAGAAGATACGCGGCGGCCTGCATCCTGCCGGCCGATCGGCGCAGCAGCACAGGAACCAGCACGCCGGCGATCACGCCCAGCGCCACATGCAGGGAGAACGCATCGAACCCCGCGACGTTCAGCAGCTTGCGCATCCCGGCGGTGAAAAATGGATGAAACAGGAAGATGGCGAAGGAGTACCCGCCCACCCACTGCAGCCAGTGCCACCGGGGCGGAAAAATCCACAACCCGGCCGCCACCGCCGTGCCGCACGCCAGCATGGCTGGCGTGAAGCGGTCGTCGGTGGGGATCCATCCGCCCAGGAGGGCCAGGCCGGCCAACAGTGCGCTGGCCACGATGACGGTTTTGGCGTGAGACGGGGCGATTGCGCCGAATCTGACCAATGCGATCCCGCAGAGGAAGTACGGCAGGAGATAGCCGGCACCGGCTACGCCGAACCAGATGAACGCCGGGTGTGACAGGTACCAGCCCCAGGCGATCGCCGTCCACGCGGCCATCTGGCCGGGCGTTCGCAACAGCCACAATCTTTCTATCGCCATCACCAGGGCGATGTCCAGAAACAAGGCCTCCAGGAACCAGTAGTGCGCCACCGGCACGATGTGCAACAGGTGCCAGTCCTGCACGGGCAGTTGTTGTCCACCGGGGACGAGTGCCTGCATCACGGCGAACAAAGTGCCTACCGTGAGCATGGGCACCAGCAGGCGCTCGGCCTTGTGCGCCAGCGCTGACATGTTCGCCACCGGCCTGGCCGCCCACATCGCACCGGCAATCAATGCGAACACCGGCATCCGCACGGCGCCGAGCAGGTCGACGATTTCTCGCCAGAGGCCCGAGTCGACCCTCAAACCCTGAGTTTCGTTCGCGCCGATCGTGTGGTACACGACAAGCATGAGGCAGGCCATACCGCGAAGGCCGTTAACGCCCCCGCGATCCCATGTGACGGGCGCGTTATTTGGGCAGGGCACGATGCAATTCCAGCAACCGGCGTACGCGAGCGCTCATGCCCTCGATCCGCAGCTTGCCGCCGGTCTCGCTCAGGGCGCAATCGAGCAGCGTCAGCAAGGCTACAAAGGCTGCGTCGACATAGGACACCGCGCGAAGATCCAGATGCAGTGTGCCGCGTGGCGCCATCATGCCGTCGAACGCTATGCGCACGGGCTCGAGGTTGGCAGCTTGCCACGCCCCTCGCAGAGTGACGCGGCCTGCGGCCACCTGCAGTTCAACCGTGGCACGGTCGAACTCGCACTGCGGCGGCTTCCACCAGCGCTGCAGCACGGCCAATGGCGTCACACGCGTGACCACGATGCGGGCCAGCGCGAATCCATCGCTGGCATACCGCTGCCACAAGTGCGGCTCCTCTTTGATGCGCCAGGCCCACTCCATGCCGATGCGCTGCACCCACCCGGGTGCGCGCTGAACCGAGCCGGCCACAAAATTGACCACCGCGCCCAGGTGGCTGACGACGAGGGGCCGCAGGCGCGGCAGGTTCCTGCAGATCCAGGCCTGCCCCTTCGCAGCGCCCAGCGAGATCACGAGCAAGTCGGCATCGCTGCGATTGACCAGCGCCAGCAGATGTGGGTTGCTCATCTCCTCGACCGTGCCGAAGCCCGGGTGCGCCCAGCCGGCCGGCTGCATGCCGGGCTGGCCGGCCAGGACCTCGGCCGCCTGGCGGGCGATGCCGTCCTGGCCCCCGAAGAAAAACACGCGCCAGGGCATGACCGTGTTGGCGCGGATGTGCTCGAACAGACCTGAGCCGCTCACCCGTTCGAAGATCGGAAGGCCAAGCAACCTCGCCAGCCAGACCAGCGGCATGCCATCGGCGATGCTCAGATCGCTGCGGCGCACCGAGTCCCGGATCTGCGCATCGTCCTGGGCTGCCACGAGGAAGTTCAGGTTGGGCGTGGACAGGAAGAAAGGGCGATCGCCAGTGCGGGCGTGCTCCAGCCGCTGGGCGGCCTGCAGCATGCCGACGGCGTCCAGGGGCAGACCCAGCAGGTTATAGACGGGACGATGGAAATCGACGGAGTGGAGCAACATGAAGTGATTCAGGCAGGGCCTGTCCCGGGCGGTGGCGATGCCGCAACCGTCCGGGGGTTCAGGCAACGTGGGATAAAGAAAGGTGAGACGGCCCGTCCGGCGCGCCGGACGCTCGGCGGACGGGCTGCAGGCCAGGGTAGGTTCCCCACAGCGTTCCGGCGGGGCATTGGTCCAGCAGCATCCAGCTGGCCATCGTCAGCCAATCGTTCGGCGTGAGCTGGCCGGTGATGCCCCCGGTCCCACAGACATCAAGCAGGTGGCGTAGCAGTTCAGGTCGCACGGCGAGCGCCGTCACAGTGGTCGGTGGCAGGGCGCACCGAACCAGTTGCGGCGTCTCGTTCACGTCCTCGCCAACCTCTGCCTCATGACCGAGGTACACCACGGTCCAGGCGCGCGAGTCCAGTTGTTCGGCCAGCGCGTCGCAGTGCTGGTGGGCCACCCACGCCGTTTCAGGGGCGACCAGCAGCACACCATGGGTGCAAAGCTGAAGCGCCTCCAGCTCGGCCCCTCGTGCGAAGGGCAGCTCGTTGGGGACCACGATCACGCGGTCGAAGCATTCGGTCAGGCGCATGGCCGGCCATCAGGCGAAGGACTCGACGGCACCTTCCACGGTGTCGTGGATGCTGAAGACCTTGTGCATGCGCATCAGCTCGAAGAGCGCGCGCACTGAGTCGTTCATGCCCGCCAGGCGGAAGTCGCCCTTGCGGACGCTGAGCTCGCGCAAGCAGGCGATCAGGGCGCCCAGCCCGGAGCTGTCAACGAAGGCGATGCGCGACATGTCCAGCACGGCGTTCTTTTGCCCCGCCAGCACCGACTGCATCATGCTGCGGAACTGGCCTACGTTGGCGGCATCGATGCTTTCCACGTTGCACTCGATGACGAGTACGTTGCCTTGGCTGCGGGTGTTCAGATCCATCTGTTGTCCAGTAAACGATCGGTTGATGGCAGGATTACACCGAGACCGCTGGCGTCAAGTGTGGCACGACTGTGTCATGTTCACTGGCTCGAGGCTTCGTCGCGCAGCGCCGCCACCCGAGCCGCCAGCGCTTCGATTTGCGCCTGCGCCGCTGCGGCGTTCCCGGTCGCCAGCGCAGCCTGAATGCCGCGTGCCTGCTCGCTCAGGAGATCCAGCCCGAAGGCTCCGGCGGCACCCGCGAGCTTGTGCAGCGCGTCGTCGCGGGCTTTCGCATCCTGGCCGCGGATGATGATCAGCCGCCCGGTCAAGCCCTCGATGAAGGATCGTCGCAGCTCGGTGAAGGCGTTGCAGTCAGCGCCTTGCATGCGGGTGCCGCTCCCAGATCATGCGCACGTTCTGCGGCAGTTCGTTGGCCGAGAAGGGCTTGACGATGATGCCTGCAGCGCCGTAATGCGAAAGCGCCTCCAGTTCGTCCAGCGTGGCCTTGGCCGTGACGAAGATCACGGGCACCGAGGCAAGCTGCGGATGCTCTCGCAGCTTCTGGAAAGTTTCGGGACCGCTCAGACCGGGCATCATGACGTCCAGCAGGATCAACTGCGGCTTGAACCCGGGTGCTTTTTCCAGCGCCTGGAGGCCGTCCTCGCACATGCACACCTCGAAGTGCCCCACGCGTGTCAGGCTGAAATTCAGGATCTTGCGGATGTCCGCATCGTCTTCGGCGCACAGCACCCTTGTGAGGTCTTCCATGGGCGATTTGCTCTCGGCCTCTCAGCCTCTCAGGCCTTGGGCAGGTGCACCGTGAAAGTGGCACCTTTGCCCGCCTCACTGTTGACGCTGATCTCGCCCTTCATGCGCTGAACCAGCATGCGGGTGATGTACAACCCGAGGCCAGTGCCAGCCACGCAGCGGCGGTCGCTGGAATCGGCCTGGGCGAAGCGCTCGAACAGGCGCGGGCGAAAGTCTGGCGAGATCCCCGGGCCGCGGTCGCTGACGGAGATGGCCCAGTGCTCGCCGGCGTCTTCCAGGGTCAGCCGCACCAGCGCCCCGTGGGGCGAATGCTTGACGGCATTTGAAAGCAGGTTGGCCAGCACTTGCATGAGCCGCTCGGTGTCGACTTGCGCCGCAGCTTCGGCGGGTCCCGCCTGGTAGTCAAGCAGCACGCCGGCCCGGCTTGCATAGCCCTGGTTTGCCCGTGCGGCTTGGGCGAGGATGGGAGCCAGACAAAGCTTGTGCAGCCTCAGGCTCGGGCCGCTGGCTTGGAGCTTGGTCACATCCAGAACGTCGTCGATGAGCGATGAGAGCCGCCGGCCATTCTCGTGCGCGAGGGTGACCAGTTCCGCCGCTTCGGCGGGCAACTCGCCCGCGAACCCCCCGGCGATCAGGTCCATCGCGCCGATCATGGATGTCATGGGTGTTCGCAGCTCATGGCTGACGGTTGCCAGGAACTCGTCCTTCATGAGCTCCACCTGCACACGCTCGGTCATGTCGTGCAGGACGAAGGTGGTGAAAGTGACGCCGTCGGTGGCCCAGGAGCCGGCCTGCACGGCGAATCGCTTGGGCCCTGCCAAAGTGTCGAGTTCGGCCTCACTGCTGGTGTGTAGCGGCTGCGGGAATTTTCGGCCGGCGAGCGGGCCGAACAATGTGTCTGCGGCTGGGTTCGTCTCGACCACTTGCCCGTAGCTGTCCACAGTGACGAGGGCGTCCGGGATGGCCTGGTGCATGGCCTTGAGTCGGGTAGACGATGCTCGTGCACTCGATTGCAGGGACAACACCCGGCAGTAATGGGCCAGCTTGGCTTCGAGCAGGGGCGGGCTGACCGGACGCACGAGATAGTCGTCAGCGCCTCGGGAGAGCGCTTCGACGAAATGACCTTGACCTGCCATGGACGACAGCACGATCACGGGCAACCATCGGTCGGTGACTCGCTCGCGGACGGCTTGGGCGACCTGAAAGCCTGTCAAATCGGGCATCAGCAGGTCCAGCAGAACGAGATCGGGCCGCACATCCTCGATCAGCTGCAGCGCCTGCTTGCCGCCCTCGGCCTCGCGCACCACATGCCCGAGCTGACGAACTGCCCGCGACAGGTCCGCCCGAGAGGCAGGCATGTCGTCGGCAACAACGATCGTCAGGCGCGTGGCGGTCATTTCGCACCGACTTTAGCAGCGCCCGCAACCGGCTCCCCCTGCGCGGATCTCCTGCGAGGAAGTTTTCACAATCTGGTGACAAAGTGTGGCGTGCGTCGCGGTGAAATGTCCGCCATGAAATTACGCCCATCGGCACACTTGCCGTCACCTGTACGCGTGCGCCTTTCCTTTCTGCGCTCACGCATGAATCACGGCCTGCGCGCGCGGCTGCCCGCCATGGCAACCCGGGCCATGGATCTGGCGCTCAGCGGCGGCGCCCTCGTCATCTTCAGTCCCTTGCTCTTGCTGATCGGGGCGGCAGTCTGGCTGCAGGACCGCGGCCCTGTCTTTTACTGGCAAAAACGCGTCGGCATGAATGGCCGGGAGTTCGATTTTCCGAAATTCCGCTCCATGTACGTCAACGCCGACGCCCTGCGAACAAAGGTGGAGCAACAGAACGATCACGGCGCGAATGGCGTGACGTTCAAGATGAAGAATGACCCAAGAGTGACGTGGGTCGGGCGCATGCTGCGAAGACTGTCCCTGGACGAGCTTCCCCAGATCTGGTGCGTGCTCAAAGGTGACATGGCTGTGGTGGGACCTCGCCCGCCCTTACCCGGCGAGGTGGCTCGCTACGGCGTTTATGCCCGTTACCGGCTTTCCGTGAAGCCGGGCCTGACCTGCACCTGGCAGGTCGGGGGTCGCTCGGACATTCCCTTCGAGGGTCAGCTGCGGCTGGACCTCGAGTACATACGACAGCGCTCCTTCGTGGGCGACCTGGGCCTGGTGCTTCGCACGGTACCTGCCGTCATTCTCGGCCGCGGCGCCTACTGAGGAAAATCAGCTTGAATAATTCCGTTACGTCTCCCAGCCCGCGGTGCGTCATCTTCATGACCGAGCGGTGCGCCTCGCACATTCCCTCGCGTGACCCCGGACCGCCCGCAGCGCTCTTGCCGCTAGGCGCCTGGACCCTGGCCGAGAAGGTCATCGAAAGCTGTGCCGAAGCCGGCATCGAGTCCATCGACGTGGTCACCAGTCATGCGCCCGAGCAACTGCACAGCGTGCTGGGCGATGGCTGGCGGTGGGGCGTGCGCCTGCAGTGGCACACGGTCCAGGACGCAGCCGCCCCTTACCGGATCCTGCGCTCACTGGGGCTGCGCCACAGCGGGCGGGTGATCATCGGCCACGCCGACCGCTGGATCGCACCGGCCGTCATACAGGAGCTCGCCCGCGCGGACCAGAGCGCACGGCGAGCCGTTGACGGGAGCTGGACCGGCTGGGTCAGCATGGCCGACGTTCTGGTCAACGCCATCCCCCCGAACTGCACCCATGAGACCTGCGAGCAGGTGGCACTGGCCATGCACGCACGCACCACCTTCGCCGATCCGTCCCAGTGCGCGAGTGCGCGAACTGCGCGAGAGCTGCTGGCATCCCAGTTCGGCCGTCTGTCGAAGGCACCGCCGACCTGGCGGCATGAGGTCTGGGGCGCGGCGAGCCCGCTGGCCCATGTTCACCCGCAGGCCAAGATCATCGGCCCTGTCTTGCTCGGCCCCGGCGTCGTCATTGAGCGTGGCGCGCGTATTGGGCCGAACGCGCTCATTTGTGCGGATTCTGTCGTGGCCAGGGGCTCGGTCGTGCGCGACGCGGTCGTGCTGCCGGGCACCTGGGTTGGCCGCGACCTGCAGTTGGCGGACGGCATCGTCCAAGGCGATCGCTGGCATAACCTGCCGCTGGCGGTGACCCTGTCTGGAGCGGACGCGGGAGGCGTACTGGCCGACCTTGGCGTTTCCCGGCCCCAGGCAGCCTCGCTTGTGGGCCGGCTGGCCGGTGCCGCCGCAGCCTTTGCGCTCATCCCCGCATGGGCCGCTGCACGGGTGGCAATCGGAAACGACGCCTGTGGCCTCGGTGGCTGGCGCGTGCTGCGGGCCGTTCGCGGGCGATGCGAGACAACAGGCGGACTACGCGAGCAATCGGTGCGGCTCGCGCCCTCGCGCAGTCTCGGCGGCCAAATCATTGGCCTGCTGGGCGGCGTGCTGGACATCGCGCAAGGCCGGCGCAGCTGGATTGGCGTGCGCGCACGCACCCAGGCCCAATGGGCCGAACTGCCCGCCGAATGGCAGGCGATGTTCTCGACCCAGCTGATCGGCCTGCTCCATGCGGCATCGTGGCAGGAGCCGGGCGTGCGGGCAGATCCCACCGCCGAGGCGGCTGCCGATGCGTTTCTGAGCGCCCTGCGGGCGTTCAGTGAAATCAGTGCAGCAGCGCCGGCGCGGGTTGCTCTGACGCTTGGGTGAGGGATGGCCATCGCGGGCAGGGTTTGGTTGATGTCCCCGGGAGTGGTGTAAGTTTTTGATGTTTTCAAGGCGCGAAGGGCGTAGCCCGAAGCGCTTGGAGAGCATCAGCCGGATGCTGTGCCTGTGACTCACCCAATGCCGGGCAACAGCAATGCGGTCGAGTGGGCGATCAGGTGGCGTTCAGGGGTTCGCACAGGTCCGCGTGTTCCCAGGCGCACCCCTGCTGGTCCTTCGCGGACAGTTGCAGCAGCCGCTGGGGCAGCGGCCACTCGATCGCGAGCGACGAGTCGTTCCACGCGATGCAGCGCTCGTCATGGGGCGCGTAGTAGTCGGTCGCCTTGTATTGGAAGTCGGCGGTCTCGGTCAGCACGACGAACCCGTGCGCGAACCCGGGCGGGATCCAGAGTTGGCGCGCGTTCTCGGCGCTAAGCTCCACCCCCACCCATCTGCCCAGGGTGGGCGATCCGTGCCGGACATCCACGGCCACGTCAAACACGGCGCCGGCGGTCGCCCGCACCAGCTTGCCCTGCGGCTTCGTGCGCTGGTAGTGCAGGCCGCGCAGCACACCGCGGCGCGATCGGGAGTGGTTATCCTGAACGAATCGGGTCGCAACGCCTGTGGCCTGATCGAAAGCCTGCTGATTCCAGCTTTCCATGAAAAAGCCGCGCTCGTCGGCGAAGACTCTCGGCTCGAGGATGAGAACCTCAGGGATGGCGGTGGCGACGACCTTCATGGCCTGCTCCTTTCACGCAGCAGCTGCAGCAAATACTCGCCGTAGCCGCTTTTGGCCAGAGGTTGCGCGAGCCGCTCGAGTTGGGCGTCGTCGATGAAGCCGGCGCGCCATGCGATTTCTTCGACGCAGGCGATCTTCAGGCCCTGCCGATGTTCGAGGGTTGCGATGAACTGGCTGGCCTCGAGCAGACTATCGTGCGTGCCGGTATCAAGCCAGGCGTAGCCCCGCTTCATGATCTGAACCGAAAGCCGGTCATTCGCGAGGTAAGCCTGGTTCACGGCCGTGATCTCGAGCTCTCCGCGGGCACTTGGCTTGACCGATTTGGCAATGTCGATCACGGTATTGTCATAAAAGTACAGCCCTGTCACTGCGAAATTGCTCTTGGGCTGTTCCGGCTTTTCCTCGATGCTCCTGGCCTTGCCCTGCTCGTCGAAGGCGACGACGCCATAGCGCTGCGGGTCCTTGACGTGGTAGGCGAAGACGGTCGCACCATCTGACTTGGCATCGGCATTCCCAAGCAGGGTGACGAAGTCATTGCCATAAAAGATGTTGTCACCCAGAACCAGCGCGCATGGGCTGTCACCCACGAACCGGTCTCCAAGGATGAAAGCCTGGGCCAGCCCGTCCGGGCGCGGCTGCACCGCATACTGGATGTTCATACCCCACGCGCTTCCATCACCCAACAGCTGCGCGAAGCGCGGCGTATCCTGGGGAGTGCTGATCACCAGCACATCGCGAATGCCCGCCAGCATCAGGGTGCTGAGGGGGTAGTACACCATCGGCTTGTCATAGACTGGCAGAAGCTGCTTGCTCATGGCCAGCGTTGCCGGGTGCAGCCGGGTGCCCGAGCCGCCGGCCAAAATGATCCCCTTGCGTCTGGTCATGTTGTCGTAACCTCCTGTGTGATGACTTGCGCGAGCATGCGTGCGACGCCGTCTTGCCAATGAGGCAGTACCAGTCCCGTCGCCCGCCGCAATTTGCTGGTGTCCAGCCGCGAATTGAGTGGCCGCTGCGCAGGGGTCGGATAGCTTTTGCTGGGAATCGCGGCAACGGCGTCGGGCCCGGCCATGAGGGCGACGCCCCCAGCCGCAGCCCGCGCGAGCACAAATCGCGCGTACCCATGCCAGCTCACCTCGCCGGCCGCAGTGGCGTGAAAGGTTCCGTGCAGGGCCCGCGTCGCCTGCGCGCCAATGAGATGTGCAGTCACGTCGGCCAGCAGGTCTGCCCCTGTGGGCGCGCCGACCTGGTCAGCCACGACGCTCAGTGCCGCGCGCTGCCTGGCAAGCCGCAACATCGTCTTGGCGAAGTTGTCGCCGCGGGCGGCGTAGACCCAGCTGGTGCGCAGGATCAGGTGGCGATCGGTGTTGCGCCGAATGAGCTGTTCACCTTGTAGTTTTGAGACGCCGTAGACGTTGAGCGGACCAACCGCATCGGTTTCGAGCCACGGCTTGCTGCCGCTGCCGTCAAAGACATAGTCGGTGGAATAGTGCACCAGCAGCGCGCCGCAGGCACTGGCTTCGCGTGCAATGGCGGCGGGCGCGAGCGCGTTGACCAGCCATGCCGTCGCAGGATCAGTCTCTGCCTTGTCCACAGCTGTGTAGGCTGCTGCATTGACGATCACGTCAGGGCGCACTGCGCGCACCGTGGCAGCCACAGCTTCGGGCTGCCGAAAGTCACCCGCCAGGCCATTGGCTCCGGACGTGCCCAGGGCGATCAGCTCGCCCAGCGGCGCCAGACTGCGCCGGAGCTCCCAGCCCACCTGTCCGCCCATGCCGAAAAGAAGAATCTTCATGCGGCGCACGCTTCGTGTTCGTATTGCCGCTCCACCCATTGGCGGTACGCGCCGCTTTGGACGCGCTGCACCCAGCGGGGGTGGTCCAGGTACCAACGCACCGTCTTTCGGATTCCGGTCTCGAAAGTTTCGGCCGGCTTCCAGCCCAGCTCGCGTTCGAGCTTGCGCGCGTCGATCGCGTAGCGCCGGTCGTGGCCCGGCCGGTCGGCGACGTGGGTAATCTGCTGCGCGTATGACCTGCCGTCAGCGCGCGGGCGCAGCTCGTCAAGCAGCCGGCAAATGGTGCGCACGATCTCCAGATTGGTTTTTTCGTTCCAGCCGCCCACGTTGTAGGTGTCGCCGACGCGTCCGGCCTTGAGCACGTGGCGCAGCGCGTTGCAGTGGTCGTTGACATACAGCCAGTCGCGCACCTGCTGGCCATCGCCATAGACCGGAAGCGCCTTGCCCGCAAGCGCATTGACAATGACAAGTGGAATCAGCTTTTCGGGAAAGTGCAGCGGGCCGTAGTTGTTCGAGCAGTTGGTCGTGAGAACCGGCAGGCCGTAGGTGTGGTGCCAGGCACGGACCAGGTGATCGCTGGCAGCCTTGCTGGCCGAGTAGGGGCTGTTCGGCTCATACCGGCGAGACTCGACGAAAGCCGGCTCCTTCGGGCCGAGCGAGCCGTAGACCTCGTCGGTCGACACGTGCAGGAAACGAAAGGCGGATCGTTCGGCATCGGGCAGTTGGGCCCACCACAGCCGCAAGGTATCCAGAAGCCGGAATGTGCCCACCACATTGGTCTGGATGAATTGCTCGGGCCCATGGATCGACCGGTCGACGTGGGATTCAGCGGCAAAGTTCAACACCGCGCGCGGACGGTGCTCGCGCAACAGCCGGCCGACCAGCTTTGAATTGCCGATGTCGCCCTTGACGAAGAGGTGGCGGCTATCGCCGTCCAGGGGCGCCAGGTTCTCGCGGTTGCCCGCGTAAGTCAGCTTGTCGAGCGTGACGACCGGCTCATCGCCGCAGGCCAGCCAGTCGAGCACGAAATTGGCGCCAATGAAGCCGGCGCCGCCGGTGACGAGGATCATAAAAATAGTTTCAAAGGGGTTGAGACCAGTGGCCGGCCAGATCGGCCAGCCGCTGCAAGTCGCGGGAAAGTGCATCAGGCACGGGCCAGCCCATCACATCGCACAGTTGCGCGATTCGAATTCGCCAGTCGTGCCGATTGAGCACGTTCAACACATTGCTGCGGCGCTGTTCGGCAAACTCGTCACCGCGCGAAAGCATCTCGTGCAGTGCATCGGCTGCGTCGAAAGGTGTGTCTGGCAGCTCCATCGTGGCGCCTGCCCAGGGGAGCATTTCATCGGCCATGCTGGACACCGGGCGCTTTCCAGCCACGATGCAACCCGAGACGAGTGATTCCAGCCAACGGCTGGTGACCATCATCGACCGGGGGCGGCTGCCCTGCGGCTCCATCAGCAAATGAAAGGCCAGGGAGATGTTCGTGCGGTGCAGGAGTTTGAACAGCATGCCGCGCTCCTGGTGCACCGTTGGCCCGGCCAGTGACCCGATCGGCGAGTGCAGGTACAGGTGTGGCGAGCCTTCGGCATGGAAACGTCGCTGAAATTCCCGATGAAAAGACGCCGGCGTGCGGCCATAGGAGATCAGGTCTATGTCGCGGTTGCGCGCTCCCTGCGGAGCCCAGCGCAAGGCGTCCGTGCCCTGATAGACGTGCTGTGCGTCGATGCCGCGGCGGCGAAGGTGCTCGACGTCTTCCCGCGCGGTCGCTGTGACCTTGTCGAGTGTGCCGGCCCACTTTGGAAAGCCCTCATAGTGGTAGGAGTCCGCGATGAAGGCCTGGATGCGCCCGAACTTGCGGCGTACCTGCGGGATGGCCTCGATCATGTGCAGGTCTTCGGGGCTGCGCGCAACCACGAACAGCACATCTGCGGTGGCCGCTTCGGCCCGGGCGAAGCAGGGACGCTCACGACGCAGGGCGCGGCGCCAGGCCGGTGCCGTCACGGGTGTGGGAGAGACAACCGGTGCCCCAAAATAGTCGGCCAGCAGGTAGGCAAGTTCGTCCACGGCCGCCCAGCCCGCGTGCGGTTGGCTCGGACCCGCGGTGAGCACGGTAAGGGAGAAGGGGCTTTTTGCCTGCATGCGGCGATTGTTGGAGCGCCCCCGGCAAAGCCTTCGCAAGATTCACAATCAGGACACAGTTTGTCCAGCGTAAATCAGTGAGTCACTCGATAATTCTTCTCATGAATTTCCAGCAACTTCTACGCGTGGCTGCATTCGCAGGTGCTGCTCTGGCGCTGACGGGGGTGCCGGTCTTTGCAGGTCAGGTGACAGACCGTGTTCGCGCGTCGGGCACGGTGCGCGTGTGCATCTGGCCCGATTACTACGGCATCAGCCTGCGTGACAGCCGGTCGGGTCAGCTCAGTGGTATCGACATCGATCTGTCGGCCGAATTTGCGCGATCCATCGGCGCCAGGCTGCAGTATGTCGACTCCTCCTTCGCCAGCCTTGTCGACGACCTCACCAAAGACCGCTGCGATGTCTCCATGCACGCCGTTGGCGTGACGAAGCAGCGTGCCAAGGCCCTGCGATTCAGCCGCCCCTACATGAGCAGCAGCATTTACGGGGTGACCACGCGGACAAACCGTGTCGTTCGCAAGTGGGATGACATCGATCAACCGGGGGTGAGGGTGGCAGTGCAGGCCGGCACGTTCATGGAACCGGCCATGGCCGCGACCTTGAAAAATGCCACGCTCGTGTTGGTGCGACCTCCGCTGACGCGCGAGCAGGAGCTGGAGTCCGGCCGGGTGGACGTCTTCATGACCGACTATCCCTACAGCCGGCGCCTGCTGGACAATGCGGAGTGGGCCAGACTGATCGACCCCGGCCAGCCGTTTCACCGGGTCCCATATGCGTACGCGGTCAAGCCTGGCGATGATGAATGGCTCAAGCTCTTGGACGGTTTTGTAAAGCAAATCCAGGAAGACGGCCGATTGCTCATCGCCGCCCGGAAAGCCAAGCTCGATTCAATCATCATGAAGTGACGGGAAGTGTCTGAATGACTGCTCGCATCGACGCTCGCTCGCTGCAGGACCGCCTGCGCCACGCCAAGCAACTCACAATGGCCATTGCGCTCATGCTGGTTGTGGGTGCGAGTGTCTATCTCACCGTTGTTTTCCAGGACGCCCGCGAGCGCCGACTAAGCGAGCTTGAGACCTTGGCGCGCCTGCTGGAAAGCGAAACCGCCGGGCAGCTGGATGCAGTTCGGGGCGTGATGGCGGTAGTTGGCGAGATAATGAGGCGCAACGTTCAAGGGGGCGACGCCGCCGAACTGAGCCGTGCACTGGTCGGTGCGCTTGCCGCTTCCCGTACGGTTCGCAGCCTGTCCTATCTGGACGAGAGCGGCCGCGTACTCGCGAGCAGCGCCGCGTCCGACGTCGGCGCTCAGGTCGACCTCAAAAGGCTGGGAATCGATTTCACTAAAAAGTTTGCGCTAGGACGGTTCCTGTCGGGACGCGATCTCGCCAACCCGGATGCCCCGGCGGGCGCACGCTCCCCCGGCATGTTGCTGATGGGCGAGCAACTGCAAGGGGCCAAGGGCTATCTCATTGCCGTCCTGAACCCCGATGGCCTTGCGATGCATTACGGCCTGTTGGCCGGTGAGCCGGGAAAGCGCAGCGCGTTGCTGTCATACGGTGGGACGGTGCTGGTCACCGGTGAGGAGTCCATCGCGGTCCCCGGCACGGATGTCAGCCATCTGCCCCCTTTCAAGACTTACCTGCCAGGCAAGCAGTCCGGCGAGTATGTTGGCGCCGCAATTGACCCGGGTAAGCAGCTTGCGGCGTTTCGCACGGTGCGCAGCTGGCCATTGGTCATGCTGGTGCAAAACCCGCACTCTGTGGTCTGGACAACCTGGCTGGGCAGTTTCTTTCCGGTACTGGGCATCACGTTTGGATTACTCATTGGCCTGATCGTCATCGCCAGTGTGGTCATACGCGACGCGAAGCGGCAGGCCGCCGCACATGCCGATGTTGAGCTCAGCCAGGCGCGGCAGCAGGCTGACCTCGAGATTGGCCTTGACGCGATCGTGACGATTGATGTGAAAGGCATGATCCGCCACTTCAACGCAGCTGCGGAGAGCATGTTCGGATATGCCAGGCAGGAGGCAGAGGGCAGCCCCATGGCGGAAATGCTTATTCCGCCGGCGTTGCGCAGCAGTCATGCAATTGGCATCGCACGGCTGCGAGCGGGGGGCGAAGAACGGGTCCTGCGCAAGCGAATCGAGGTCGAGGCCATGCGGCGCGACGGCAGCGTCTTTCCGATCGAGATCGCCATCGTTCCCGTCGAGACCACCGAGGGTCTGTGGTTCACGTCGACGATCCGCGACATCACACGGCGCAAAGCGGACGAAAAGGCCATAGGGGAGAGCGAGACTCGCTTCAGGGCCACTTTTGAGCAATCAGCGGTCGGCATGATTCACCGGGCGCAGGACGGCCGCCTGCTGCGGGTTAACAGCACAATGTGCGAGATGCTGGGCTATACCGAAGCTGAGTTCATTGCGCTGGGTGCTAGGCGGCTCACCCACCCGGACGACGTAGAGACGGAAGAGCAAGGCGTGCAGGCCCTGTTCGGCGGCACCCTTGCGGTCTGGCGTCAGGACAAGCGCTACCGGCACAAACGCGGGCACTACGTCTGGGCCCGGCTGACAGCGGCCATGGTGCGCGCAAAGCCTGAATCCGATTACATGAGCTGCGTGATCGAAGACATCACAGAACAAACGCGCACCCGAGCCGAACTCGACGCCGCGCAAAAGCGAGAACTGGAGATCGGCTTGCGCATCCAGCAGTCGTTGCTGGTCGGCGGAACGCCCACCGACATTGCCGGCCTGGATTTCGCCGCTTTCAGTCAGCCTTCGCGGGGCATCGATGGCGACTTCTACGATGTCATGGACCTGGGCCAGGGCGTCATAGACATTCTGGCTGGGGATGTCATGGGCAAGGGCGTCCCCGCGGCGCTGTTGGGCGCTGCCACCAAGATGCAATTCGCCCGGTCCATGACGCGGCTCATGGTACGCGGCGTGCCTTCTCCGGCCGAAGTGCTGGAGCACATGGACCGGGCCGTCGGTCCTCACCTGCAGGCGCTTAACGCCTTCGTCACATTGGTGTACCTGCGCATCGACTGCAACAACAATACCGTGACCTGGGTCGGCTGCGGTCACGAGGAGCCCATGCTCGTGCGCCAGAACGGCTCGTTCGAGGTGCTGGCGAACCAGCTGCCGCCGTTTGGTGTGCTGACCTTGCCGCGGTACGAGCAGGAGACCAAGGCGTTCGGCCCCGACGACCACCTGTTCATGTGGTCCGATGGTGTCTCGGACGCCATTTTTTCCGACGGAAGCCGAATTGGCGCGGCGCGGGTCAGGGCGCTCGTTGTACGGGCACTGGCAGAGCACCAGACTCCGGCCATGAGTCTGCAATCGGTGCGCCGGGCGATTCAGAGCACAGAGGCAACGATCACAGACGACCTGACGATGCTCCTGGTAGGCCGCCGCACGCAGGCCGCGGACGGCCGACGCCTCGAGTTGGAAGTCGCCCTGACCTCTATCAGGCCCGCCCGGATCTTCGTCCAGCAGGAATGCGACACCGTGGGTCTTTCGCCCGAAAGAGCCGGGCCGCTGACCGTCGCGGTGATTGAGGCCGTCACGAATGTGATCCGCCATGGCCGGGGGCTGACTGCCGGTGCTCCGCTGGAGCTGTCGTCCAAGCGCTCCGACGACGCCCTGGTCATCCAGATCCGGTACTTCGGCGACTACTTCGAGCCACCGGCGGTGATCCTGGACAGCGATTTCGCACAGCATCCGGAAAGTGGCTTCGGCCTGCTCATCATGCAACGGGCCAGCGATCGCCTGGAGCACAACTACCGTGACGGCGCGAACATCCTTCGATTGGCGGTGACCCTGTGACCTGCGGATGATCGCTGGGCGCCACCGGGCATGCCAGTCCTTCGGCGTCGTATCCTTGGCGCGTCCCTTCAACTCACCGCCTACCTGCCATGCAAACCCGTGAACTCGGCCGATCCGGCCTGCTGGTGTCTCCCCTGTGCTTCGGCGGCAACGTGTTCGGCTGGACGGCCGACGAGCCCACCTCGCACAGCCTGCTGGACGCCTGGGTGGATGCGGGCATGAACTTCATCGACACGGCGGATGTGTATTCGACCTGGGTGCCCGGGCACAGCGGCGGCGAGTCCGAGGCCATCATCGGCCGCTGGCTCAAGCGAGGCTGGCGGCGTGACAAGGTGGTGATCGCCACCAAGGTGGGCATGGACATGGGCGGTGGCAAGATTGGCCTGAAGCCCGCGCGCATCCGCGAGGCGGCCGAAGCCTCGCTGCGGCGCCTGGGCGTGGACACCATCGACCTGTACCAGGCTCACCGCGACGACCCCGACACGCCGCTGGAGGCCACCCTGGAAGCCTTCGCAAAGCTGGTGGAGCAGGGCAAGGTGCGGGCCATCGGCGCATCGAACTACAGCGCGCCGCGTCTGGCCCTGGCGCTTGCTACCAGCGCCCGCTTGGGGCTGCCGCGCTTTGAGTCGCTGCAACCGGCCTACAACCTGTACGACCGCGCGGGGTTCGAGCAGGCCTTGCGTCCGCTGTGCCTGGCCGAAGGCGTGGGCGTCATGAGCTATTACGCCTTGGCGGCGGGCTTTCTGAGCGGCAAGTACCGCACGGCGGCCGACGCCGGCAAGAGCGCCCGGGGCGGCTCGGCCACCGGCAAATACCTCAACCCCCGCGGGCTGCGCATCCTCGATGCGATGGACGCGGTGGCCACGCGCACCGGTTGCGCCCATGCCGAGATCGCCATCGCCTGGCTGCTGCGCCAGCCGGGCGTCACCTCGCCGATTGCCAGCGCGACCTCGCTCACGCAGCTTCAGATGTTGGTCAATGCCTGCCGTATCGAACTGGACGACCAGGCGCTGGCGCTGCTCAACGAGGCCAGCGCACAGGACGCCTGACGCGGCCGCCGCGCTGGCGCTATGTTCAGGTGGTGGGCGTCGTCGGCGGCGCCACGGCCGCGCCTTCGATGTGATGGCGGGCCAGCGCATCGGCCACGAAGCCGCTCGCCTTGGCCTCTTCGACAAAGCGGCGCAGCAGTGCCACGGCGGGCTCCGGGCGCAACTTGGGCATACCCATGGCCTGCTGGATCAGCATGAAGTGGCCCGGCAGCATGCGCAGGCGCTCAAAGCGCTTGGACTCCATCACCAGCTGCTGCTTCACGCCCGCGGCCACCTCGAGGTTTTGCGCCACGAAGTCGTCGATCACCGTGCGCGACAACGCAGACCGCACGATCTGTGCGTGCTTGAGTTCGCGGGTGAGGAACAGGTCATAGGCGCTGCCCTTGCCCACCACCACCCGGTGGCCAGGCCGGTCGACTTCGGCGTTGTCGCGCAGAGGGGAATCTTCGCGAACGAGGTAGGCGCCTTCGATCAACACATAAGGCCCGGTGAAGGCGATGCCGGCGCCGCGCACCGGGTCGATGGCGAAAAAGCCGATGTCAGCCCGCTGCTGTGTGACGGCCTCGACCGACGCATTGGCCGAATCGAACACCTGAAGCTCGACGGGCAGGCCCAGCAGGCTGCCAAAGGCGCGCGCCAGGTCGATCGAAATGCCCAAGGGCTCGCCCTGGGCGTCGCGGCTGGCCAGGATCGGGTTGCCGAGGTTGATCGCCGCGCGCAGCGTGCCGCCAGGGGCGATGACTTGGGAAAGGTGCGGCTCGAAGGGCAGGGTGATGGGGCGTGGCATGGCGTGATTTTGCTCCGGGAGCCGCCAAAATCGCTGCTATACTCGCCGGCTCAGCGGCTGTAGCTCAGTTGGATAGAGTACTTGGCTACGAACCAAGGGGTCGTGGGTTCAATTCCTGCCAGCCGCACCAACAAAATCAACGGGTTAGCTCTTGCAAGGGGCTGGCCCGTTGTGCTTTAGGGGGCATGGGGGTCCTGGTTGCCGTTCGGTTGCCGTTTTGTCGACGGCGAGGCGCCTGCACGCGACCCCTGCTGTGCGGGCTGGTGGCCGCGCGAGCAGCGCTAGGGAACCCTGCTGAGGGGGGCATGGCTTGCGTTCTGCCACCCGCACCGCAACCGCAGCCCACTCACTGCGTGCTCGCGCACGCAAGCTAGACACCACCCCGTTCTTGCCCTAGGCTTTTGATCAGAAGGGACCACCGTGAACCAATCTGAATACACCTTGACCGCGCCGCGTCGCGCATCGTCCACGGAGATGCCGATCCTTGATTTGCGGGACTGGATCGCTGGGGGCCCGATCGCGCCGCTTGCAGCGCAGTTCAAAGCTGCTTGCTCTAAGACGGGTTTTTTTTATGTGATAAACCACGGCATGCCGCAGCACGTCGTCGATTGCGTTTTCGATGCGGCAAGGCGCTATTTCGCGTTGCCAATCGAGGAGCGCCTGAAGGACAAGATCGACGAGCGCTTTAGGCGCGGTTTCATGCCAACAGGGGTGACGCAGCACCCGGGCCATAAGCCCGACCTCAAGGAGAGTTACGTCCTGGGGCTGGACTTGGCGCCGGACGACCCAGACGTGCTGGCGGGACGCCCGCTGCACGGGCCCAACAAGTGGCCAGCAGACAAGCCATGGCTCAAGGAGGCGGCCATGGACTATTTCAACCACACGGTCGAGCTCGGAAAACGCTTGCTTCAGGTCTTCGCCGTGGCCCTTGAACTGCCTGAAGACTTCTTCCTGAAGTACACAAAGAAGCCGATGGTGCTCACGAACCTGTACCACTATCCGCCCCAGGCCGCGCCAACAAACCTCGAACTCGGCGCGGCCGCCCACACGGATTACGGCACGCTCACTATCCTCGCCCAGGATCCCATTGGAGGCCTGGAATTGCAGACCCGTGACGGCCATTGGGTGAGCGCGCCATACATTGAAGGCTCGCTGGTCATCAACCTCGGCGATCTCGTCAAGGTCTGGACCAATGAGCACTATGTCTCAAACCTTCACCGCGTGGCCAACCGCACAGGACGCGATCGCTACTCGATCCCAACCTTCTTCAACGTTGATTACGATACGCCCGTAGCGTGTCTTCCGCAGTTCCGATCTGACGAGGGTCCGCCCCGGTACCCTCCGATCAAATCGGGCGATTGGCTCGTTAGCCGGTTCCAGGCCGTCCAGGGATACAAGACGCCTGCCGAACTGGCGGCCAATGGATAGAGATCAGGCATCAAACATGCATGGCCGTTCCCCCCTCCGTCTCAACCCTCCAAATCAGGAATCATCTATGTTTCGATTCGCCCGACTCCCTCGCCGGCTTGGCGCCGTGCTTTCGATTTTTCTTGGCCTGAGTTGCGGTGCACACGCACAGCCCAAACCGCTCAAGCCCGTGACCATTGCACTTGGCACCCAGGTGATCAATGTCACGTATCCGTGGCTGACTTTGCCGATCGTCCTTGGCTATTGGAAAGAGGAGGGGTATGACGTCAAGATCGTCACCACTGGAGGATCGCTGCAGGGTATTCAGCAGATGGTGGGCGGCAACGTCGACTTCGCGCAAATGGACTCTGCGCCGATGATCCAGGCCAATACCGAAAATGGCGTCCCCGTGCGAGGCGTGATGAACACCCTGGTGATCGATTGGGGCATCGGTGTGCTTCAAGGCGGGCCCATCAAATCGATCACTGATTTCAAGGGCAAGAAGATTGGAGTGTTCAGCCTGGGAACCGGCGGCATGCCTCTGCTCAAGGGCTATTTGCGAACGAATGGCATTGATCCGGACAAGGATGTGCAGATCGTCGCTACGGGAGCCGGGGCGCCCGCGCTGGAGGCGTTGCGCACTGACCGAGTGCAAGGTTTGATGTTCTGGGGCTCTGCGCTGACCGGGTTCAGAAACGCGGGCATCGACATGCGGGTTCTGTTCAATCCGGAATGGCGCAGATTGCCGGGCTTCACTTTGGGCGCCCTGCAGAAAACCATCGACAACGACCCTGCGATGGTCGAGGCGATCGCCCGAGGTGCGGCGAAGGCGACACTTTACGCGCAGACCAATCCCGAGTGCGTCCGCCAGATACATTGGAAGAACTTCCCGAGCACCAAGCCCACTGGCGCCGATGAGGCCACGCTTGCGAAGTGGGACTTGGCATTGTTGAACAGTTCGCTCGATTCCATCAAGTCTGCTTACGACTTGAGCGGCGGCAAGTACATAGGCGCCATGGACGCAGCAGCATACGGCCGCATGCAGGACTTTCTGCTCAAGGAGGGGCTGATCAAACGGACTTTGTCGCCGGACTCGATGCTCCATCTCAAGCCTGGCTTCATGGAGGCCGTGAATCGTTTTGATCGCAACGCCGTCATCGATGCCGCCAAGGCTTGCAAAGGCTTGTAATCCGGCACCGCGAACCTGAAAAGACCACCCATCGGCATGCGAGCGGCGATGCCGGCTTTGCGCGACGCCGACCACCAGGGCCAGACCGGCCAGTCGCACCGCCGTCCGTTTTGGGCGCTGCCGGTGCTACTGAATCACGTAGCCGCCGTCGACCACGATGTCCTGGCCGAGCAAAAAAGCCGGGCTGCTCGCGGCGAGATAAAGAGCGACGTCGGCAATTTCTGCCGGCTGACCCAGTCGTCCAAGGGGAATCTTGGCCACCAGCTTCGCAGTAGCCTCCGGACCGCGGTCGAGCAGCGGCTGCGTTGCGACCGGACCCGGGCTGATCGAGTTCACGATGATGTTTTCCTTGCCCAACTCGACCGCCATGGAACGCGTGAGGTGGATCAAGGCCGCTTTGGTGGCGCCGTAGAGCGCACGTTGGGCCGAGGTGACGCGCCCCATCTGGCTGCCGATGTGCAGGATGCGCCCGCCCTGTTGACGGCGCATCATCGGCAGCACGGCCTGGCTCGCGAAGAATGCCGAAGCTAGGTTGACGGCAACGGTTCGGTCGAAGCGCTCGCGGGTGAAGTCACCGAAGTTCTCGGATGCACGGATCCCCGCGTTGTTGACCAGCACGTCGACCCGCCCGAACTCCCTCTCGGCGATAGCGACCATTTCTTCAGGTGCACCCGAAAGGCCAAGATCAAGCTGCGCGGTTTGGATCGTCCCTGCACCGGGCACCGATGCACACTGCTTGCGTGCGTCCTCAAGCTGCTCGTGCGTTCCATCGGCGACCAGCAGGACACCGGCTCCCGCCTGCGCGAATCGCAGCGCGATGGCTCGCCCAATGCCAAGCGGCGTTGAGGCGCCGGTGACGATGGCCACCTTGCCGCGCAGGTCGCTCATGCTGCCGCCGAAAATTGCGAATCGTGCAGCCGCTGCTGCTCGGCCCCGTTCTCCCGCAGCCGCCGGTAGAAATCATCATGAACAGCCAGGCCTTCAGGAGAAAACGCCTCCTTCGGTGCGCCCGGCAGAAGGTCGAAGTTGCCGTGGTCACGCCCCCGGACCAGAAGGGCGGGCAGGCGGTATGACCCGGTGCTTTTGCAGTGCGCAGGGATATAGCTGATGCCAAAGCCGATGCGCCTGTGCGCGGCCCTGTTCGGCGGGGAGCGATGCGGCGACAGCGTGTGGTGAAGCGAAAACTGCCCTGCACGCAGCGCCATGAAGGCAGTGTCCGACTCGTCGAGCGGCTCGTCGATCACCTGGCCAGCGCTGTTCAAGCTGTTGGCCAGCTTCGCGGGCGAATGACGATACTGCCGCGGCGCCCCATTGAAGGAGAGCATCTCCATGCAGCCAGCCAGCCGGCTCGCATCGGTCAGTGCCAACCATGCGGTGATGTGCTCGAATGGCTCCAGCCCGAAGTAGGTGGCATCCTGGTGCCAGGCGGTGAAAGCGGGCGTGCCCGGCTCTTTGACGAACACCGTCGTATGGAAAACGAGGATGTCAGGCCCAATGACGTCTTCCACGGCGTCCAGGATGCGCGGATGGCGCACCAGTGCGTCCATCCACGGCAGGAAGGTATACGGGGCGGCGCGCCACTTCATCTCAGCCTGGGTCAGTTGCTTGCCGAGTCTTGTTTCGAATCTCTCGAAATCCCGCTGGTGCTCCAGCACCTGCGTGGGCGAGAGTGCGTCAAACGGATATGCGAATCCGTGTTGAAGGTAGCCATCCCGCTGGGCGGGGCTTAGCACTTTTAATAAACGTGCAGCTTGTTCCATGTTTTCCTCGAGCCAGAGGCGCCATGTCGGCGTCAGTTCAATTTGATTCCCGCGTCACGGATCAACTTCGACCAGCGCAGCGCTTCACTCTTGATGAACGCGCCAAATTGTTCTGACGAACCGGTTGCGGGATCCGCGCCCAGGCGTGCCAGGGCCTGCTTCATGTCTGGCGTGCTGAGCACGGCGTTGATCTCCCGATTGAGCTGATCGACGATCGCCTTGGGCGTTCCTGCGGGCGCGACGACGCCAAACCAGCCGACGACCTCGTAACCAGGCAGGCCGGACTCGGCCACTGTGGGCACCGCCGGCAACAACGGCGAGCGGGCGGGGCCGGTCACTGCAAGGGGGCGCAACTTTCCGCTCGTGATTTGCGGCAGCACCGACGGCAGGCCGTCAAACATCAGCTGCACGCGCCCCCCGATCATGTCCATATGGGCAGCGGGGCTGGACTTGTACTGCACGTGGACGAGATCCACGTTGGCGACCGACTTGAACAATTCACCGGAAAGATGCACCGAGCCGCCCGCGCCGGCGGACGCGAAGTTCAACTTGCCCGGGTTGCTCTTGGCATACGAGACGAGATCCCTTACGTTGGCCAAGGGCAAGGCGGGGTCCGCCACGAGCACGTTGTTCACGCTGGCAACTTGGGCAATGGGAGCGAAGGCGGTGGCGCTGTCGAACGGCATCCCGGAATACAGGCTGGAATTGATGGACAACACACTCGCCGCGCCAAACAGGAGGGTGTAGCCGTCGGGCGCCGCTTTCGAAACAAAATCCGCGCCGACATTGCCGCCCGCGCCGGCGCGGTTATCGACGACCAGCGCCTGCCCGAGGCGCGGTGCGAGCCGGTCGGCAAGCGCGCGGGCAAGGATGTCGGTGTTTGTGCCGGCGCCGAACGGGACCACGAGGCGAACCGGCCGCGTCGGGTAGTCCGCGGCCAAGGTCCAAGGCGCCACTCCCAGCATGATGGCGCACAAGGCAGCCCGGCGAGCCACGGACAACAGGGAGGATGGTCTGCTGCTGTTCACTTTCACGCTCCTGAGAGTTCCGAAACATTCGATGATAGGAGCGCAATGGAAGGCGGTCCACTACAATTTTTGGCACTGATTGTTCCGCATTCGAAAACATTTAATCCGATGGAGCTGAAGGATCTTGAATGGTTTGTTGTCGTGGCCGAGGAACTCCACTTCGGTCAGGCTGCTCGATCGCAACAACCGCAACGTGGCGCTCGCGCCGGCTGCGCCGCTGCGCACAGGCAAACGTGAGCTGGCTACGGGATTTTTCGGGACGATGGGCCCGTTTTATTCTGCGGCCCCAATGCTCAAAGATGGCGCACCACCCGTGGGTCGCAGTTGAGCGAATGCAGCAGGGTCTCGGCCTTGCTTCCAAGCAGGGCCCTGGCCAGGCCACTGTGACCGTGCGAGCCCAGGACGACGAGGTCGATGCCGGCCTTTGAACGGCACAATGGCCGGTATGACGCCTGCGCACCGCATCCTGATCATCCAGGGCCACCCCGACGCCACCCAGCCGCACCTGTGCCACGCACTGGCTGAAGCCTACGCGGCAGGCGCGCGCGAAGCCGGGCACGAAGTGCGCATGCTGGAAGTGGCGGCGCTCGACTTTCCCCTGCTGCGCAGCCAGCGCGAATGGGAGTCTGGCAGCCTGCCGCCAACGCTGGCCCAGGCGCAGCAGGACATCGGCTGGGCGCAACACCTGGTGCTGGTGTTCCCCCTGTGGCTGGGTGACATGCCGGCCTTGCTCAAGGGCTTTCTGGAGCAGGTGGCGCGGCCGGGCTTTGCGTTCAGCACCGAAGGTGGCGGCCCCGCGTTTTCGCGCAAGGGCCTCACCGGCCGCTCCGCCCGCATCGTGGTCACGATGGGTATGCCCTCGCTGCTGTACCGCTGGTATTTTCGCGCGCACAGCATCAAATCACTGGAGCGCAATATCCTCGGCTTCGTCGGTATCTCGCCGGTGTCGGCGACCTTGGTGGGGGCCGCGGCGCAGCTCGATGGCGACGCGGCGATGAAGCACCTGCAGGCGGTGCGAAAGCTAGGGGCGCAGGCGATCTGACGCGGGCGCGGCACCGACTATGGCTTGACGTACGCGGCCCGGGTGCCGCCGTCCACAGGCAGGACGGCCCCGTTCACATACTTGGCTGCGTCGCTCAAGAGAAACTGAATGACGTCAACGACGTCGTCGGGTTGGGCGACACGGCCCAGGGGCGACTTACCGGACGGCTTGTAGCCGGATGTCGAGCTCTGGCCCACGAGCGCCTGGACCATCGGCGTATTGACCGTCCCAGGGGCGACGGCATTGACGATCACGCCCGTGGGGCCCAGCTCCACGGCGAAGATGCCGGCCAGCACATGCAACGCCGCCTTGGTCGCGCCGTAGAAGCCGGATCCGACCTTTGGCCGCATACCGGCGATCGAGCCCACGAAGACCACCCGTGCCGGATCGGCCACACTGGAGTTCTTGCGCAGCATGGGAAGCGCTTCACGCACTGACAGCCATGGCCCCTTGACGTTCACGTCCAGCATCAAGTCCAACTGGTCCGGTGTGTGGTCTTCGAGCGCGCCAATGCGGATGACGCCTGCCGAACAGATCAGCGCGTCGATCTTGTCGGTGCCATTGCGTATCGCATCAAATGCGGCCTTGACGCTGATGGGGTCCCCGACGTTGCATACCTGCCAGGAAAGCCGGTCGCCGGCTCCGAGTTGGGTTGAATGTTGAGCCAGGGCGTCGCCCGCGACGTCAAGTGACCAGACTTGCCAGCCATCGGTGAGCAGGCGCTCTACCGTGCGCCGGCCGATGCCTGATGCGCCTCCAGTGACCACGGCTGTTTTCATGAATTGATTTGGGTGGGTTGGGTGGCGTGGCCGCGGTTCGGATCAACCGATCTTGAGCAACTCGCGCGCCTGGGCGGGCGTTGCCACCTCGGCATCGAGCTCGCGAATGATTCGCGCCGCCCGCTCGACCATGGGCGCATTGCCGGGAGACAGCTGCTTGGGTGCAATGTAGAGGTTGTCTTCCAAGCCCACGCGCACGTGGCCCCCCAGCAGCACGCTTTGCGCGACCATCGGAAACTGGTGGCGCGAGATACCGAAGGCGCTCCAGAGCGCGCCCGCCGGAATCATCTGTTTGAATGCCTGCATGGCTTCGGTCGTCGCCGGAGCCCCCCAGGGAATGCCCAGACAGAACTGCAGCCACGGCGGGTCGGCAAACAGGCCGCGCTCGTAGAGATGCCGCGCGAACGCGGCATGCCCGAGATCGAACACCTCCAGCTCAGGTTTGACACCGGCCTCGCGGATCGCCCGGGCCATGCGCTCCACTTCGGCTGGCAGATTGAGGAATGCATAGCTGCCGAAGTTCACCGTACCGACATCCAGGCTGCAGATGTCGGGGCGAAGCTCCAGCACATGTTCGATCCGTTCCTCGGACGTCGCCATGCCCCCGGTGATGCCATTGCGGTTGGGGTCGGTCGCGTCGGGCACATAGCGGCCGCCGGCGCCGGTGGTCAGGTTGATCAGGACCTCACTGCCGCTGGCACGAATGCGCTGAACCACCTCGCGGTATAGCGCGGGATCGCGGCTGGGTTTACCAGTGGTGGGGTGGCGTACGTGGATGTGGACGATGGCCGCGCCAGCGGCGCGGGCGGCCAGCGCTTCATTGGCGATCTGCTCGGGCGTCACCGGGACGTGCGGGCTCACGCCGGTGCTGTCGCCTCCACCGGTGAGAGCGCAGGAAATGATGACGGGTCGGCGTGTGCTCAAGGGGTGCTCCGGGTTCATGCTAAGTCTTGCATCGATCTCCCTGTCGACTCGATCTGGGTCATCAACGCAACTCGATTCTAGGAGCCGGTTGGTTGCATGGCTACGGGTGACGGCGGCAAGGTCCCTTGCGGGACGCGCAAAGATTATCTGAAGCCCCCTCGCAGCGCCACCAGTGCCGCGTACTGCTCCACCGGAAGTTCCAAGGCATCTGCCTTCGCGCGCGAGCGCTTGAGCGCCTGCGAGCGCTCGCCCGGGTAAAGGATCTGCGGCACCCCTTCGCGCCGCTGAGATCCGCGCAAATGTTCGATGTACTCGTCCACTCGCGCGAGCATCGCGTCTCGGTCGCCGAATGCAGCCGGATCGATGACGATGAACACGCTGCTGAACTTTCCCGGCGCTGGTGCGTCGTTGCCCAGCTGCCACGCGAAATCGCCTCCTGCGAGCATCGACGTGAGCAGTCCCGCGACGAAGACCAACGCGTAGCTCTTGTGGCTGTCCCCTATGGGCACGAGGCTGCCCCTGGCCACGGTCTTGCCCTGCTGCAGCCACTGTGGGTCGACGAACTGGGATGGGTCGGTTGTCGGGTGCCCCTCGGGGTCGAGAATGAATCCAGGCGGAACCGGCTCGCCTTGCCGCGCCGCGTTCACGACCCCCTTGGCCGAGGTCTGCGTGAGCGACATGTCGGCAATGACGGCCGGATTCCTGCCGGCGGGAATGCCCCAGCCGACCGGCGCATTACCCAGGAGTGGGGTGACACCGCCATAGGGAGCGACAAGGGGAATGCCCTGCGCCAGAATCATCGTGACCATGCCCGCCGCCACGGCCTGTTCGATGAAGGGCGTTAAAAGCTCCGCCTTCGCTTGCGCCGAGACGCAGCCGACGCCGAACTCCTGGGCCTTTCGGATCGCCAGGTGCATCGCTGCACGGCACACCAGCTTGGGACTGTCACCTTCGTCGGCGGCCACCAGCGCGGTTGCACCATGGTCGCGCAGCACGCGCACTGTGGCGGTCAGGCGCAGCTCGCCGCTGCGTGCGGCCCGGATCTGGTCGACCAGCATGGTCATCCCGCGTTCGTGATCGCCCTGTAGTGCCTTGGCGAGGTGGATATCGGCGATGAAGGCGGCGTCTTCGTCATTGGCACCCGCCTGTTGCAGCAGTGCGATGGCCAGGTCTCGCGTTTTCGCCAGAGAGACCGTGGTCGATTCACCCTTGGCGGTCCACCACTGGCCGGCGGTGCGTGTTGATTGGCTCATGACTGTGTGTAGTAGCTATTTCCGAAGGCCATATTGGTTGGTCACGCAGCATGCAGTGCCTCTACCCCCGCCATGTAGCCTTCCAGGCCCGTCAAGGAGGCGAGCTGGAAAACGTGCAGGATCTCCTCGCGCGTTGCACCCTGCGCCAGCGCACCGCGAATGTGGATGGCCAGCCCAGGCTCGAACATGTGCGTCACTGTGCAATCGATGGCGATGCAGACCAGCTCCCGTTCCTTCAGGCTCAGCGAGCCCTCCGTCCAAGAGGCCGTGGACACCTTGGACAGCGCCACGAAATAAGCGGGCATGGCGCGGACGATCGCATCGCGCTGTTCGTTCCAGAACCCGCGCGTGCGAATGAACTCCTCTTTGACCGCCTGGGTCTGCGGCGTAGGCAGCGGCAGTTCGGCGTCGGGGTGGCCGGCGGCTTGTAACTCGCGCATCAGGACGGGCACCGCGAAGTAAAGGGCGTGGTTGGCTGCCCCGGTGATCGTCATGAGCACGTCCAGCACATCCAGTTGCGTCGCCCCTGCCTCCAGGGCGCGGCGTACGTGCCGCTCGATGCCACGGGTGTGCAGTGACGTGACGGTCCCATTCAGGGCCAGCAGCACCAGTTCCTTCATGCGCGGCGACAGCGCGCCAGGGCCCAGCGCAGCGGACCAGAAGCCTTGCGCCGCCGCGTGGATGTTCGGCGCGACACGGCGCGCATGCTCGGCGACTTCCGGTCGGCTGAAGTTCTCGTCCAGCCGGGCATGTCTGGAATCGGATGAGGCAGGGTGGGCGTTCGGCATGGGGGTCTCCGTGTTTCGAGGGTGTGTGTGCGCGGTGGCCGCGGGCAGCCGCGGCTGCAACGGTCAGAAATCGATCCGCTGCCACTCGCAATAGTCGTCGAAGTTGTCCAGGTCGAACGCCAGCGAGGGCCGTTGCAGAACCCGACAGGGCAAACCGTGCAGCGCCGCTTCCGCGACATGACGCAAGCGGCTGCCGACGCCGTAGTGGAAGCGGAATGGCACACCTGCGGGCAGGCACAGCGCATTGGTCCCCGACCCTGCACGGTCGGTCGCGAGCACCAGTTCCCCCGGCTTGACCAGCAGCTTCAGATCCTCCTGGCTCACCAGGGGCAGATCGCAGGCCACGATGACGATGGGTTCGCCACGCGCCTGTGGCAAGGCCGCCACGGCCTGTGACACCGCCTCGTTCAGGCCCGGTTCGGCTTCGGCCAGGGTGGCGGTGCCCTGGGCGTGGGCCAGTCTGAGCACTTCGGGGCATCGGCTGATCACCAGCGTGCGGTCCGGGCCCGGGAAGCGGGCCGCGACCCCGAGCGTCCGCACGAAAAGCGCCAGGTTCAGCGCGCGCCGCGCGACGGCGCCCACGTGCGGTGCGAGCCGGCTCTTGCCTTGCTGCACCGGCTTGACCGGCAGTACCAGCCACGGCCTCATGGGCGGCTCCGCGGGCGACCATCAACGAAGGCGAGCAGGTCGCGGGCGAGCTGCTCGCGATGGGCATCGGTGGACATGACGGTGCCGGTGACGAGGGGGTGCACCCCGAGTGCCGCGATCGCTTGCGCCGCCCCGGCATCGGCCGTGTCGATCACAAGCGCGTCCACCAGCCCGGCGTAGTGCCGCGCGACCTCGAGCGCGGAAGGCTCATACCCGAGCTCGCGCATGATCTTGGCGGCTGGGCCCTTGATGGCCTGGCCGCCGACGATGGGCGAAACGGCCACGACCGGCGCCGGCGCATGCTGGATCGCTTCACGGATACCGGGTATCGCCAGCATCGGCTCGATGCTGAGGTAGGGGTTGGACGGGCAGATCACGATGGCGCGCAGGCCTGGATCGCGCAGGGCCCCCAGCCATTGCGACTGCGGTTGGGCGTTCGCGGCACCACCGAAGTGCAGGCCCTTGAGTACCGGCTCGCACCGCCGCTGCACGAAGTAGTGCTGGAAGGGGAGCGCACCCTCGGATGTGTCCACCACCGTGCGCACCGAGTCGTCGGACATGGGCACGACGCGGTGGCGCACGCCCAGCGCATCGCACAGCAGGCGGGTGACTTGCGACAGCGTGCGGCCATCGGCTAGCAGCTGGGTTCGGCGCACGTGCGTGGCCAGATCGCGGTCGCCCAGGCGGAACCAGGTTTCACCCCCCAGGCCCTCCAGCGCTTGCATGAAATGCCAGGACTCGCCTGCCTGTCCCCAGCCGGTCTCTGTATTGGCCAGCCCCGCGAGGGTGTACATGACTGTGTCGAGGTCGGGGCAGACCTGCAGGCCCAGGTGCTCGAAGTCATCGCCGGTGTTGATGACCGCGAGCAGCTCGCCAGGCGCGAGCAGCCGCGCGAGGCCGTCCACCAGCTTGGCGCCGCCCACTCCACCGGCCAATGCAACGATCATGGCGTCTCCAGCCTTTCAGCGAAACAGGTCCGTCGCGCGTGGGCGGATGAGGTCGCGAGCGCGGCCCGTTCCGGGAACGCCGGGGACACCGCGCACCAGGATGACCGGGCGGCCTTCGCCGGCCTGGCCCATGAGGAGCGATGCCGCGGCCGCGACCTCGTCGGCCAGCCCCACTTCAGTGACGAACAAGGGTCGGCCATGGCGGTCCGGCCGGCCGCGCAGGTCAAGCAGCGCCGGCATCCCCGAGGCGCCAATGGCAACGCCGACGGTGCCTTGGCGCCAGGCGCGGCCGTGGCTGTCGATGATCAGGACGGCAACATCCGCGCCGGTCGCCGCGCGCAGCGTCGCTCGCAAACCGTCGCACGAAGCGTCGGGATCCAGCGGCAGCAGGAGTGCTACGCCGTCGCCCTCCTGCTCCACGTTGGATTGGTCGATGCCAGCATTGGCCATCACAAATCCCAGTCGGTGTTCGACCACGATCACGCCCGGGCGGCAGCGCAGCACGGCATTCGACTCCCGCAGCACCAGCTCGACCAATCGCGGATCCTTGCCCGACTGCCTGGCCAGTTCCCGTGCGCGGTCGGACGGATCCACTTCGGCCAGCGACACCATCCGCCCCTCGGCCTTGGAGACGATTTTCTGCGCGAGCACGACGACATCGCCGTCGCGCAGCGTCTGACCAGCCGCACGCAGGCCGGCGGCGATGGCGCCACACAGGTCATCGCCCGACCGCACTTCGGGCAGGCCCGGCAGGGCCAAGAGGGACAGTTGGGCGAGGCTCGGATCCATGCCGTCGCTAGTCTTGCGGCAGCCCGGTCAGACGCAGCCCGGCGCCCCGCACCTTGTAGCGCATGTTCAGCGAGATCAACACGGATGTCAGCGCCTCTGCGGCGGCCGAGTTGGCGATCGGGCCGGCATGCCAGGCGCGCAGGCCCATGTCGCGTGCCAACCCGATGACGACCTCGCGCGCCGCCGGGTCGTCGCCGCAGACGAGGACGTCGCAGTCGACGGCATGGTCGAGGTCGTGCAGGTGATGGGCCGAGACGTTCTGGAAAGCGGCGACCACGCGCACCTGCTCGCCCAGCAGCTTCTGCGCCGCGGCGACCGCCGAGCCGCCTTCGGGCAGCTGCACGCGCGCCACTTTCGGCGGCACCAATGGCACCGTGGCATCGACCAGGATCTTTCCGCTGAGCGCCTCGCGCACGTCCAGCAGGGTTGATAGCTGCGCCGCGTGTGGCACGGTCAAGACCACCACCTGAGCGGCCGCGGCCGCCTCGCGGTTGGCCGCCGGCTCCAGGCGCAGGCCGGGGGCCGTCGTGCAGAGCCTTTCGCAGGCGGCGCGCGCCTTGACCACGTCACGGGAACCGATGAGGACGCGGTGGCCGGCCTTGGCCAAACGCAGGGCGATGCCGGTACCTTCGGCGCCGGTGCCGCCAAGGACGGCGATGGTCTGGGGTGTGGTCGTGCTCATGTGGCGTGGATCTCGATGATGGGTTCGGGTCGTCCGCGGCGCACCGGCGGCGTCAGGACCACGGGCGCGAGCGGTGGCGCACGGTAGGACGCGGCACGCCGGTCCTCGGCAGCCGGCTGGTAGAGGGTGGTGCGCTGGCTGGGCTCGCGGCCTGCCTGGCGTATCAGGGCATCCATGCGCGCGGGAGGCATTTCCTGCCCGTGCACGGTGCCGGCGGCGCGCGAGATGCTCTCGTTCATGAGCGTTCCGCCCAGATCGTCGGCGCCCGCGCCCAGGCACGCGGCCGCGCCCTCGGGGCCCATCTTGACCCAGGACGTCTGCACGTGCGGCAGCACCGGGTGAAGCGCCAACCGGGCCACCGCATGCATCAGCATCGCCTCGCGGAAGGTGGGGCCACGACGCGACAGGCCCTGGCGGTGCATTGGCGCCTCCATGTGGACATAGGGCAGCGGCACGAACTCGGTGAAACCGCCGGTGCGCGCCTGCAGCGACCGGATGCGCAGCAGGTGCCGGGCCCAGTGGGTCGATGTTTCGACGTGGCCGAACATGATGGTGGCCGTGGTACGAAGGCCGCACTGGTGCGCCGCCTCCATGACCTCCAGCCACTCTGCAGTCGTCAGCTTGTCGGGGCATATCTGGGCGCGGACCTCGTCGTCCAGGATCTCCGCAGCCGTGCCCGGCAGCGAGCCCAAACCGGCGTCGCGCAGGCGGCGTAGGAACGTCGCGAGGTCCACGCCCGTCGTGCGCGCACCGTGCAGGATTTCCAGCGGGGAGAACGCATGGATGTGCATGCGCGGCTGCGCGGCCTTCACGGTGCGGCAAATCTCGACGTACGTGTCGCCCGTGTAGGCCGGATGAATGCCGCCCTGCATGCACACCTCGGAGGCGCCACGATCCCACGCCTCGGCCACCCGTCGGGCGATCTCGTCGTGCGCCAGGTCGTATGGCACGCCCCGCAGGTCCTCCGCGCCGCGGCCCTTGGCAAAGGCGCAGAAGCGGCAGCGAAACGTGCACATGTTGGTGTAGTTGATGTTGCGGTTCACCACGTACCGCACGTCGCCTCCGACGGTCTCGCGCCGCAGCCGGTCGGCCGCTTCGCACACCGCGTCGAAATCGGCGCCCCGGACGGCGAACAGCGCGACGAGCTCTTCCTCGCGCAGGAGGGCGCCGTCGGCCGCCTTGGCCAATACACCGCGGACCCTGTCGTCCCGTGCGCTCACCCGCACGCCATGCCCGCCGCCGGTGGCGCTGGGCGGCGCACCGGCGCCGGCTATCCAGTCGTCGATGCGCGGGTAACCGTCGGTGTCCACCCGGTGGCGCAGCCGCGTGGCCATCTCCGGTGGGAACCAGCGAGCGCCGTCGCGGCAGTAGGAAGGGTATGCGGCAAGCCGCTCTACCAGTTCGTAGCCGGCGTTACGGGTGGCCTCTCGGAGCGTGGCGATTGCGGGCCATGGACGCTCCGGGTTGACGTGGTCCGGTGTCACGGGCGAGATGCCGCCCCAGTCATTGATGCCTGCCGAGAGCAGCGTGGGGAAGCTGCGGTCGGACAGGTTGGGCGGCACCTGGATGTTGGCGTCGGCGCCCAGCACCACTCGGGCCGCAGCCACCGTCCAGAGCAGGTCGTCCAGGCCGGGCTCCACGCAACCCGCCATGCGCGTGCCGGACTTGGCGCGGAAATTCTGCACGATGACTTCCTGTACGTGGCCATGCCGTCGATGAAGGTCCCGAATGGCCAGCAGCGCCTCGATGCGTTCCACGCGGGTCTCGCCGATCCCGATCAGAATGCCGGTGGTGAACGGAACGGCAAGCTCGCCGGCCGTGTTCAGCATTGCCAGCCGCACCGAGGGGAGCTTATCCGGGGAACCATGGTGCGGCCCGCCGCGCTCGCAAAGGCGCTGGGCGGTTGACTCCAACATCAGGCCTTGCGAGACCGACACATGGCGCAACCGGGCGATGTCCGTGGCGTCCATCACGCCGGCATTGACGTGTGGCAGCAGCGTTGTCTGCGCCACCACCAGCTCGCACATGGCGACCAGGTAGTCCGAAGTGCTGGCATAGCCCAGTCGTGCCAGTTCTTCGCGTGCGGCTGCATAGCGCAGCTCGGGTTTGTCGCCGAGCGTGAACAACGCCTCGTGGCAGCCGGCCGCCTGTCCGGCTCGGGCGATTGACAAAACCTCTTCGGGGGTGAGGTAAGCGCGAGGCACCCTGGACGGAACGGTGGCGAAGGTGCAGTAGGCGCAGCTGTCACGACATAGCCGTGTCAACGGGATGAAGACCTTGCGCGAGTAGCTGACGCGCGGGCCGTGGGTCGACCATGAGAGTTCGCGCGCCCGGGCCAGCAGGCCTGTCAGAGGCTGTGAGCCCAGCTGCTCGGCCAGTTCGAGGGCCTCGGCGCCGGCAGTATCGGATGTCATGGCTGCCCCTGCACAGGTGTGGACTGGGTCGCGCGTCAAACCCGGGCGAGCACCTCGCGCTGGAAGGCCTCCATGGCCGCCAGCACCTGGTCGGCTGAGTCTTCCGCGAACCGGAAGTCGAGAGCGCGCAGGCCCAGGTCGCGCACGCGCTTGAGGTCGTCGGCGATCTCGGTCCAGGATCCGGAGAAGAGTTGCCGCTCGCCGTCGCTGGCGAGTGGCGCAAGGCGCTGCCCGTGCTTATGAAGGCGCAGGGCGAGCCCTACGCTGCCGGGTGCCCGGCCAGCCGCTTCGGCCAGCCCGTTCATCTTCTCCATGCCAGCGCGCAGCCGCGGAAGGCTGTCAAGCGGGATCTTCTGGTCGTTCGGCACTGGGTACCAGGCGTCGCCGAACCGCGCGGCCCGGCGCATCGCGGGATCGCTCAAGCCGCCGATCCAGATCGGCGGGTGCGGTTTCTGCACAGGCTTGGGCTCCATCCGGATCGGCTGGAAACGCACATGGGTGCCCTCGTACTGCACCTCTGACTGCGTCCACAGCGCCTTGAAGACCTCCAGGTACTCGTCCGTCGCCCGGCCGCGCTTGGCAAAGTCCGGCGCGCCGAGGGCGTCGAACTCCTCCTTCATCCAGCCGGTGCCGACCCCGATGGTGAGGCGTCCGCCCGACAGCACATCGATGGTCGCCAGTACCTTGGCATTGAGGACCGCCGGTCGGTAGGGCGCGACCATCACGGAGGTGACGAACCGCAGCGTGCGGGTCTTGGCGGCCATAAAGGCGATGGCGGTCAGCTGCTCGTGGCGGCCCACCTCGGCCGCCACGGCCTTGCCGCTTGCGTCGTAAGGGTACTTCGACTCGACGGTGACGGGGCTGACGAGGTGGTCGCTGAACGTCGTGTAGTCGAAGCCCAGTTGCTCGCCTGTGGTGATGGCGCGGACAAGCTGGTCGGCATCAGCCACCAGTTCAGGGGAGCGGACGTCGAAACCGATTTGCATAGGGAGGTCTCCTGGAACGGGTGTTGGAGTCAGGCGACGCCGACGCCGGCGGCGTTGTGGACGGCCGCCGCGCGAGCTAAATGGCAGGTGCGGTGTGGCGCATACGGTGGTCGCCACGGAGATTATGCAGTGCGCGCACAGGTGCCGCGCATCGCGATGGGTGGCAAGGTCCTTGCCATCGCGCCCCCCTTTCGCGTGCGGCGAGACCTTTGCGCCCTGGGTTACGGTCCCTTCCGTTCCGCCGCAACTGGCGCAGGCCTCGACGCCATCGATCGTGCTCGCGCTGGTGGGCTAGCAACGCGATTGTTTCAGCGCTGATGGGTAGCCACCCTGCTCGCAGGGGCTGGCCGGCGATGTGGATCGATAATGATGACGTCGGGTGTGCTCTTGGAAGGCGATTGATGGACGAATTCGCGCGTATTCAGACCTTCATCAAGGTGGTCGAAGCCGGGAGCTTTTCGGCAGCTGCCCGGGACGGCTCCTCCATCAGTTCGGTCGCCCGCCAGATCAAGTCGCTTGAGGAAGACTTGGAAGTACGGTTGCTCAATCGCACCACGCGAAGCCTGTCATTGACCGAGCCAGGGCGGCTGTTCTATGAACGCGCTTGCGCCTTCGCCAAGGACTTCAACAACGCCAAGCTCGAAGTGAGGTCGTTCCACGAGAGCGTCAAGGGCGTGCTGCGCGTGGCCTTGCGGCCGTCGACGGCCAGCACCGTCATCGTCCCGGCGCTCCCAGCGCTACTCGAAAAATATCCGGATCTGAGCATCGACATCACGCTGCGGGACGACCGCTGCGACCTCGTGGCCAACAAGATCGACGTGGCGATCTGGCTGGGCGACCTGCCCGATTCCGATGTGGTCGCCAGACGGTTGATGCCCAGCCAACGGATCGTGTGTGCGTCACCTGGCTACCTGGAAAAGCATGGTGTGCCGCAGTTTCCTTCGGACCTGCGCGAACACGAGTGCATCGTCTTTGCGATTCCAACCCACGGGAGCGGCTGGACATTCAGCAGGGACGGCCAGGAAGAGCGGATCGATGTACGCGGGGCTGTGCGTTCGGACAACGGTGTCGTGCTGCTTGCCGCAGCACAGGCCGGCCTGGGCTTGATCGTCGTCCACGAGTGGATGGTCCGCCGGCTAATCGCGCAGGGAAGCCTGGTCAGGGTGCTTGCCGACTACAAGGTGAACCCGACAGCCGGGGAGGGCGCCTTGCATGCGGTGTATCCGAGCAGCCGCGGCCTGTCCCTGAACGTTCGTGTCTTCGTTGATTTTCTCGTCGAGCTGTTTCACGACCCCGAGGCGCCGGCCGTCCCCGGCGCAGTGCCTGCACTTTTTCAGTATAAGCAAAGCACCTTGCCACCCGGCAGCATAGACGCGGCATAGACTGGTGCCTCTTGCTCAACTGACTCATGACTCGCCGGTCGAGAATTCGTGTGGACCCGGTTACCTGGTGTGATCTGACGAGGAAACCATGGTGACAAAGGCAAAGCTGAGTCTTGTGATCGGCGGCGGCGGCGGCGACGGCAGAGGCGCCGCTTGCTGCCGTCTGATGGCCCAGACAGGCTGGCGAGTCGCCGTTGCCAAGGAGGCGCAATATGGCCGCAGCGGTGTGCGCGTCAATTCCGTATCGCCCGGCGCGACTGAGGAATTTATGGCGGCGTTCCGGGGCCTGTCGGCGAATAAGAGTATGGATTGACAGCACGCATGAAGGAGACAAGCAACATGGATCGACCAATGGAAGCAACGAGGCTACAAATGACTACTTCGAACACATCGATGACCCGTCGGGATGCCTTGCGCCTGGCCGCAGGCGTCTCAGCCGCGATCGCAACGCCTTCGATCCTTGCGCAGGATGCGACTTGGCCGACCCGGCCAGTCCGGATCGTTCTGGCCATCGCGGCAGGATCGTCCGGAGACTCGCTGGCGCGCATGCTCAAGCCGCGCCTGGAGGCGATCTGGAAGCAGACGGTCATTGTGGAGAACAGGCCGGGCGCAGGCGGGATCATCGGCTCTGAGCATGTGTCGAAGGCGACGGACAACCACACGTTGCTGATGGCGTCCCACAGCTCCATCCTGCCCAAGTTCACCAAGAAGGACCTGGGTTACGACCCCCTCACCGACCTGCAACCGGTCCACAAGGTCATCAATTACCAGATGATCCTGACCGTCAACGAGCAGACGGGCCGCACCGTCAAGACACTGCAGGACCTGGTGGCGCTCAGCCGCAGCTCGCCGAACGGGATCTTCTTCTCCGGCGTGGGGCGCACCGGCAGCTTCAATATCGCGATGGCGATCCTGAACCAGCAACTGGGTATCAACTACACCGCGCTGGATTTCAACAGTATCGGCGACATGAACTTGGCCGTCCTGCGCGGCGATGCGCAGTTTGTGATGAACACGCCCAGTGCTGTGAAGGGGCATATCGGCGCTGGCGCAATGCGGGCCATTGCAGCGCTCAGCCACGAACGGTATCCCAACCTGCCGGATGTCCCGACAGTGTTCGAAGCGGGCTACAAGGGGTACCTGCCAGTGCTGTGGGCCGGGTTGATGGCACCGAAAAGCATGCCAACAGCCGTGGTGGACCAGGTTGCCCGCGACGCGCGTGCCGCGCTTGTGGATCCGGCATTCAAGACACAGATCGAGTCCAACATTACCGGCGCGGTGCCGCAGAGTTCTCCCGCGGAGTTCCGTAAGGAGCTGATCGAGGAAACGACCGCTTGGGCGGCAGTGTTCAAAGCGATGAAGTTCGAGCCGCAGTGACGCACTCAGCCCGGTCCACCGCCATACCATGAAAGCGATTCTCGCAACTTCCAACGGTGCCCAAGTCCAGGACATCGCCCTTCCCCAACCTGGGCCGCAGGAGATCCTCGTGCGCGTGCGCGCCGCGAGTCTGAACCGTGCCGATCTGTCTGTGCTTGCGTCCAAGGACGGACGGGTGATGGGCATGGAGTGGGCCGGCGAGGTGGCGCAAGTCGGAAGCGCCGTGACCGAATGGAAGCCTGGCGATCGGGTCGCGTGCTCAGGGGTCGGCGCTTTTGCCGAATATGCGCTGGCCGACCGTGGCCGCGCGATTCGAATCCCCGATGCCCTGGCGTTCGAGGATGCGTCCGCCGTGATGATGGCATGCCTGACGATGCACAACGCCATCGCCACGGTGGGCCGTCTGCAAGCCGGAGAGGCCGTCCTGATCCACGGCGCCAGCTCTGGTGTCGGTCTGATGGGCCTGCAGATCGCCAAGCTGCTGGGCGCTGGCGTGGTCATCGGCACATCGACCAGTGCGAGCCGGCGTGATCGGCTCCACGAGTTCGGGGCCGACCATGCCGTCGATCCCGCCGAACCCGACTGGGTCGAGCGCATCGTCGCCGCAACCTCGGGCAAGGGTGTTGACTTGATCGTCGACCAGGTGACCGGCCCTGCGTTCAACCAGACCATGAGAGCCTGTGCCGTGCTCGGGCGCATCGTGAACGTCGGCCGGCTCGGGGGTGGCATGGGCCCCTTCGATTTCGAGTGGCATGCACTGCGGCGGATCACCTATAGCGGGGTCACCTTTCGCACACGCTCGGTGCATGAAATCCGCGATCTCACGGCCGCCATGGAACGCGATCTCTCCGGGGCCATCGCCGAGCGCAGATTGCGCCTTCCGATCGACAAGGTGTTCCCGTTGCAGGACGCCGCAAGCGCTTTGTCTCGCATGGGCTCGGACGCCCACTTCGGAAAGATCCTTCTGACGGTCTGACTGGACTGGCGGCTTCTCCTGTGTCGTCGCCTCCCGAAAGATGTGCTTGAAGGCGTTCCATCCGCTACCGTAGCCGTAGTAGCCTTTGTCTGCGGGAGAGGTGCTTGCCACCACGCAGGGCGAGCTACCCATGAGTGCGGCAGCAGCCTTTCGACGCGTGGCGACCTCGTCGTCGTGCAGGAAGCGCCCCAGCGCATCCCAGCGCATCCCAGCGCCGCAGCCAGCGCTCTTGGTTCGTCAGTCCTCGACAATCCCAGCCTCCCGCGCCTTGATCTGCAACGCAAGGTAGCGCGAGTTTATGCGCGCATGCGCCAAGCCGCCCCCGATGAACCACAGACCTTTCTGGGGCGTCGGCCTGAACATGTTCCTAAGCTCGCCGTCCGCGTCGACGCCCCAGACTGGCCCGACCTTTTCGGCCATCACATTGCCGAGCAGGGCGCGGACCACCTCCTGCTGGTTCTGATAGCCCGTCGCCATGACGATGAGGGCGGCCTTTTTCACGCTGCCGTCCTTCATTCGTGCGCCATCGGCCGTGAAACGGTCTATGTCTTCGAACTGAAGCAGACCGATCTTTCCATCCACGATCAACTCCGAACAGCCGCAATTCAAGTAATAGCCGCCGTGCTTGTCCCGTGTCTTCATCTGATAGCCAGCACCATCGGGACCGTCGTCGAGCTTCATGCCACGGGCGGCGAGCCCGTCCAATAGTTCTTTGTCCAGTCCCATCTGACGCTTGGTCATCATCTGGTATCCGCGCTTGAGTAGCGTGGGGGTGTTGGTCGCCGCGATGAGGTCGCAATCCTCGGTCGGCAGCTTCTCGTCGTAATAGACCGATCCGTTCAAGAGGGCCGAGTTGACACTCACCACCATGATGGAGCCGCGCTGCACCATCGTCACACGCGCGCCGTAGCTGTGAAGATCCTGCGCCACATCATGTCCGCTGTTGCCGACGCCGACCACCAGGGCGTCCTTGTCCTTCCACGCCGATCCATCTTGGTAATCATGCGTGTGCATGACCTCGCCCCCGAAGTCATCGAGTCCCGGCAGCTTCGGGCTACTCGGGTCGCCGGCCACGCCATTGGCAAATACGAGGTGCCGCGGCCGCAATGTGCGCTCCGTCCCATCGGCGCGCCGCACACGCGCATGCCAGTGCGCGCCCGCTTCGTCACGGTCCGCGGACACCAGGGATGTACCCGTCCAGACATTGCATTGCATGGCGGACGCGAACGTTTCGACCCAGTCGGCGACCATGTCCTTTGACAGGTATTTGGGCCAGTTTGGCGGGAAAGGCAGATACGGCAGATGGTTGATGGGAACCTGGTTGTGCAGCGCCAGCGCGCGATAGCGCCTGCGCCATGCGTCGCCGACGCGCGGCAAGGTGTCGACACACAATGTATCGACGCCCAGCAGGCCAAGCCGCGCTGCGGTGGTCAGGCCCGCCTGCCCGGCCCCAATGATGAGCACCGCGGGTTCGCGGTCGGCGAATGCCTGCTCTTTCGCACGCCGGTCAGCCCAATTGTCCCCACCAAATTCACGCGAAACCGCTGCTCCTGACGGGCGACGTTCGCCTACGGGTTCTTCTTGGTCCTTGAACTCCTCAAGTGCGGTCATGAGTGCCCAGGCCTTGTCGGGCTCACCGAGCTGAAGCCGCAGTACGCCGTGCCCCAAGCCGACCGCGGTCTCAAACGAGAAGATCGCCTCCACCACCTCCATGCCGACCCGCATCACGCGCCTCGGGGGCGTGCGGCGCAATGCAAGCGCGAAACCGCGGGCCTGAATCGCGCCTTGGGCCGCCACCAATCGCTCTGCGATGGGCCGGCGTCCTTCCGTCGGGGTGTAGCTCCACGTGAACGCCAGCAGGTCGCGCCAATGGCTGTCGCTGAGAAAAAGGCCGCTCAGTCTTTCGACGTCACGTCGCCGTAGAGCATTCTCGAAATCGCCCAGCCAGCGGCTGGCGAGATCTGCGTCCGCTTGCTGTTCGGACGTTCCGTGACGCAATACTGCTTCTTTCATGCATCTTTCCTTGGGGTACTGTCGTTCACGTTGTTGCCACGCACGCCATACGAGAAGGCGCTACCGCAATCACAGCAGGCACTCGCATGGGCAAGGATTGACGTGGCCGGCAAACGCATGCGTGCAGCATGGCGGCCGGCGCCGAATTCAATGTGATCAGGAATTTCGAGCCATGGCAGCAACCCGCTTCCAGCCGGCCGCTTCCTGTGCGATTACGTCTTTGAGGCTGCGATGGTCGATCGCCTCATGCAGCAGGGATTGCCTGTTGCAGAACGCCTTGTACTCGGCGGTTTGTGCGATCGGCATGATCGCATCGGACAGCGTCTGGACGATCGCGTCTGGCAAGTTGGCCGGACCGAGGAAGTCGAGCCCCGGCCAGATCTCAAAACCCGGCAGCTTGGTATCCGCCGTGGACGGAACATCTGGCAGGGATTCCCACCTCTTCGGGCTGGTGACTGCAAGAGCGCGCAACCGCCCTGCCTGAATGAGAGCAAGCACGCTGCTCGATCCCTGGCATGTGAAGTCCACGCGGCCCGCCGCGACATCCAGCACCGCACCGGTCGTATCCTTGTACTGGATCTGGGTCGAGGTGGTGTTCCCTATGGCGTTGAGCATCACCGCACACAGATGCGCCGAGCTTCCTTTGCCCTGGGCGGAATAGGTCAGTTTGCTGTCCGGTGACTTCAAGGCCTGAAGCAGATCGTCAATCGTCTTGTACTGAGAATCCGCACGTACAACGAGTGCGAGCGGCGCACGTACGACCCGGGCGATGGGTGTGAAGTCCTTGACTGTATCGAACGGGGGCACGCCATCCGAAAAGAGCGGCAACAGGTGGTGAGGAAGCCCCCCAAGCATGATGGTATAGCCGTCCGGCGGCATCTTTGCCACGTACGTGTACGCCAGCAGACCCCCTGCGCCGGGGCGGTTTTCGATGATCACCGGTACATTCAGCTTCTTGGAAATCCCGTTGGTGAAATAGCGTGCTGTCGCGTCCGCAGCCGTCCCGGTTCCGGTCGACAGGAGGATGCGAATTGCTTTTTCGGGATATTGTTGGGCCCATACGGCGTTGGCGCCCACGATCGGAATGGACGCAGCCGCGCAGAGAATCTTTCGTCTAGTGGGCATGATCAGGTGTCTCCTGGTTATACCGCTGGTGCGGCAGAATGTTTTTATTTTAGGCAGTGCCCCGGCCGAACGACACCGCATTAGTCGGCAAGGTGCTTGTCGCAAATCGGCATACCTCAAAGGGGCCGGACGGTTTGCGCCGCGATGCTGGTCGATGTTGCTGGCCTTGCAGGCACCGGCCGCGGCAACGCCACAATGCGCTTGAGGCGGGGCCGCGCGCCGTTGCTCACTGACCGAACCCGGCCGACTGTTCTACGAGCGCCCCCGCCATCTCGAACGAGCTGCGCGATGCGAGGCTGGCGATGCGATCTGGTACCACGCCTCGGCGCAGTCTGCACGTCCCTATTTTCCCCGGGTGAGTTGTGCTAAGCGCTTCCACTTCGCGGCTTCGACGGGTACTTCCCGCAGCAGTTGCCCGGATCCGACGATGTCGAGAGACATCATTTGCTTGGTTGCAAACTCGCTGAACTGCGGTGTCTGAGCGATGCGTAGGATCTCCGTCGAAAGTAGTTGGACGATTTCAGGGGGGGTCGCCGCAGGAGCGATGAAGTCGTACCAGGAAGACAACTCGAACCCGCTCAGTGACTCTGCAGCCGCTGGTACATTCTTCAGCGCTTCCAACCGGGTTGCGCCAGTGATCGCGAGGGCGCGAAGTCTGCCCCCTTCAATCATCGGCAAGACGCCACCGATGCCTTGGCAGGTGAATGCGACGCGGCCGCTGGCAACGTCCGTCAGCAGCATGCCCTGTTCTTTGTATCCGATGCTTTCCGCCTTTGTCTTGCTGATGTCGTTGAGCAGCACGGAACACAGGCCGCTAGAGCTTCCCTGCCCGAGTGTCGAATACGTGAGCGCACCTGGACGTTCCCTCATTGCCTGGATCAGTTCAGGCAAGGCTCGGTAGGGACTGTCGGCGCCGACAACGACCATGAGCGGAACCCGCCCGACTCGCGCAATCGGGACGAACTCCTTGACGGGATCAAAGCCAGCAGATGCTTCCGACAGAAGCGGGATCAGGTAGAGCGGGATCCCCGCAATCATGATCGTGTACCCGTCTGCCGGGGCTCGCGCAGTTGCGGCATAAGCGAGCGCCCCGCCGGCGCCTAGCCGGTTTTCAATCACGACAGGGGTGTTCAGGCGCTTGGAAAGCGGCTCTGTGAAATGGCGCGCTACCAAGTCGATACCGACTCCAGCGGAGGCTCCTACGATGATCTTGATTGGCTTGGAGGGATACTGCTGCGCTTGAGCGGCCTGCATGCCCAATAGCGGCAACGTGCCGGCAGCCCTGAGGACGTGTCTTCTGGTCAATGTCATTTCCGTTTGCCTCCTAAGGAACCTTGATAAGTTTGCATTGCGCGGCCACCCTTGTCGGTTTGCTGCGTTGCATCCACCGTGTCAGCGGCTTATTTGAGCGCCGTGTGTACGAATAACCCGGTCAGCATGGTCTTCCTCGCTTGATTGCCCGGCATCACCGAGGCTGCTCCAGTAGTGTCGGTACATCCGGGGACTCGCGCATGACGTTGGATGACAAGCACCTTTGCCCTAGTCGGGAAGGCGGGACACGATTTGATTTGCTAAACGCACTCAGCAACCTTTGGAAGCGTATCGCCTGCATTTGTTGTGCGCAGGATGAATAACCGATCGGCCAGTTGCGCACCTTACATCAGCGCTCGGAACGGAAAGATCGTTCTGTCGGTCTGACTGGCCTGGCCGCGCGTGTCAGGCTGCGCCGCCGCGCATGGCCGCGGCCCGGGCTTCGCGGCGCAGCACTTTGCCCACCGGGCTGCGCGGCAGGGTGTCGACGATACGAATGCTTTTGGGGGTCTTCACGGACCCGACGCGTTCCTTGCAGAAGGCGATCAGTTCGTCTTGCGTGACGGTGTGGCCGGAGCGAACTTCCAGGCTGGCTTCGACCCGTTCTCCCCAGTGGTCGTCGGGCACCCCGAACACGACCACTTCCGACACCGCCGGGTGCTGCGCGATCGCGGCCTCGACGTCGGAGGGATAGACATTGAAGCCGCCGGTGATGACGACGTCGCGGATGCGATCCTTCAGGTAGAGAAACCCGTCTTCGTCGAGCAGGCCGATGTCCCCGGTGTGCAACCAGCCATCGACGATGGTCTTGGCGGTTTCCTCGGGCATGTCGAGGTACCCGGTCATCAGCAGGTCGCCGCGCGCACAGATTTCACCCAGCTCATTCGGGCCGAGCCGCTTTCCGGCCATGTCCAGGATGGCCACTTCCGCGAGCAGCGAGGCGCGGCCGACGCAGGTCAGTCGCTTCTCGTCCATCATGTCGGCCGCCCGTCCGGCGGACAGGATCAGGGGCGCCTCAGTCTGGCCGAAGGCGGTTTCGATGACCGGGCCGAACACCTGCTGCGCCTCCCGCAGGCGCGTGGGCGAGGCCGCCGCGCCACCCCAGATCAGGTGCGCAAGGCTGTCCACCTTGCGCGGGCTGGTTTTTTGCTCGTCGATCAGTTTGTACAGCAGGGTCGGCGGAACCCAGGTGCCGGTGACCCTTTCACGTTCGATCAGGTCCAGCAGGTGGCCGGGCGCCGTTTCCGAGGTGAGCACCACGCAACCGCCCCGGGCCAGGGTGGGCAGGATGAAGGCGCCCGCGCCGTGCGTCATGGGCGCGGCGCAAAGATAGCGGTCGTTCGCGGTCAGCTCGAACATGATCAGCACCATGCTGACCATGGTGTTGATGCAGCGGAACGACTGAAGAACGCCCTTCGGAATGCCCGAGGATCCGCCGGTGAACTTGATGCCGTTGATGTCGGAGAGATTCGCGCGCCAGTCGGCCCGCTGTCCCGCGTGGCGGCGCTCCACCGCGCCCATCGCGCGCGGGTCCGCTGGGCCGGCGTCGACCACTAGGACGGGCCGTTCAACGGGGGTGAAGCGGTCGAGATAGTCCTTGTGGACGATGAGTACATCGGGCTTGGCGCGGCTGATTTGCGCGTCCAGCTCCGGCTTGGCGTTGCGTCCGTTCAGCGGCACCACGACCGCGCCGCCCGCGTGCACGGCCATCAGCGCCACCAGCATCTCGACGCTGTTGGGGCCGAGCAGGGCGATGGTCGGCCGCGCCTTGCCGCCAAGCGCCTGCAATCCGGCGGCCAGCGCATTGCTGCGCGCCACAAGTTCACGGTAGGTGCAGCTGCGGTCGTTGTCGACGGCCGCGATTGCGTCAGGATAAGCCAGCGCCGCGCGCCGTAGAAAGTCGATCGGGAACATCCGGTCTCCAATGAGGGGCGAGGCGGACTTAGATGCGCGGTAGCCGATAGAACCGCGCGGCGCTGCCGGCAAAGATGTCGGACTTGTCCTGCTCACTCGCGCTGGCCGTGATCCGCTTCATGGCGTTCAGGCCGACACCCAGGCTGTAGCTGCCCTTGTCGACGGGGAAGTTGCTGGCGACCATGCAGCGGCGCGCACCGAACGCCTCGATGCAGGTTTCCATCCATGGCCGCCAGGCGTCGGCCAGTTGCGTGGAGGAGGGCGCACGCTCGAGTGCGTCAAATCCGAAGCCGGACAAGCGCATGCCCAGTCCGCTGAGCTTGACCATCACGTTCGGGCACGTGGCCAGTTCGAGCAGCGATGCCTTCCACTGCGTAAAGACCTCGTTGCGTCTGCCTTCGAATCGGCCGATGCCCAGAACGCCACCGCAGTGGTCCAGCACGATCGGTGTCTCGGGGAAGGCGCGTGCCAGTGCGGTCAGGCGCGGGATCTGAGGAAACAGCAGCCAGGCATCGAAACTCAGACCCAAGGGGGCCAGATGCGCGAAGCCCGCGCGAAACGGCGCCGAATCCAGCATGTCTTTGGAAGTGAAATAGGCGGTCGCGTTGTACAGGGCCGGATCGGTGTCCCACGCCACCGCATGCCGGATGCCGCGGAACCGCCCGCCGTCCACGGCCGGGCCGCCGGCCGCTGCGAGGTGACGCTCCAGCAACGGGCGGACGGCGTCGCCGTCGAGCAGGTTGGCGTAACCCACGATGCCGGCGCACATGCGCACATCGCCATAGATGCCGCTGGCGCTCATGGCGGCCATGCCATTGACGAATTCGGTCTCGCCCACCGGCTGCATGGCCACCGGCCCATCGGCCCGATACATCGCCTGGGCCTGAACGAACACCGTCGCACGCACATTGTGGCCGCAGCGCAGGTCGCTCAACATGTCGTCGAACAGGTAGCGCAAACCGGGCCGGTCATAGAGGTGATGATGCGCGTCAACGATGGGAAGCGCCGCATCGAGCGGCTCCTCAACCTGTGATGCAAGCCACTCGCTTCGGATCCCGCTATGCTGGAAAGCGCCGCCGCTCATGGGGCGATCTTGGCTTGCGGGTAATCGGCGTCTTCAAGCTCGGGCACGGCGTTTTCTGGTAGGCCGAGTTCGAAGGTGTTCAGCGTGAAGGCGGCCAGGCAGTAGTAGCCGATCAGGGCGACGAGCTCGACGACACCGCGATCGCCGAACAGCGCGATCGCGCGCCGGTACACTGCGTCGGGGACGCGGCCGGTGGTCTGTAGCGCTGCGGTGAACTCGTAGACCACCTGGCCGGCCGAGTCGTCGCCGAAGTTCGGGACTCGGCGGGCGGCGATGTCGGCAATGACCTGCGGGTCGAGTCCGTCGCGCAGGGCGTAGGCCTTGTGCGCCTTCCACTCGATATGGGACGTCCAGTGCCGCGCACCGACGAGGATCGTGAGCTCCGTCAGTCTCGGCCCCAGCGTGGTGGTATAGCGCAGAACTTCCCCGAGCTTTTGGATCCGGTCGGACAGCTCGGGGTTTCGCAGCCAGGCCTGCATCGGCAGGGGCACCTTGCCCCGGGGGCCGCTCATCACCGCCTCGCAGGCGGCTTTCTGCTCGGGCGTCATCGACTCGGGCGTCAGGATTTCAAGGCGTGCCATTCGTGCTTTCGGTTGGGGATTGTTCAACGCGCGGCGGTGACGCCGCCATCCACGACGATCTGCGTCGCCGTGACATAGCTGGCCTCGTCGCTTGCCAAGTAGACCACGGCGTTGGCGACGTCAAAGGCCTGGCCCATGCGGCCCATGGGGATCAGCGCATTGCGCTTGGCGACAAGCTCTTGTTCGCTCACCCCCAGCTGTTTGGCCAGCCGGTGCTCCACCAATGGTGTGTGAATCATGCCCACCACCACCGTGTTGACTCGGATGCCTTTCTTGACATAAGCGATGGCGGTCGAGCGGCTGAAGGCCATCAACCCCGCCTTGGCCGTGGCATACGCCACCATCACGCGGCCACCCACCTGATGGCTCATGTGGGCGATGCTGGAGATGTTGACGATCGCACCGCCCCTGCCGTCGGTCTCAAACTGCCGCTCCATGACGGGCAGCACATGCTTGCACCCAAGGAAGGCGGTTTTCAAGTTCATGTCGAACTGCGCATCCCAGGCCTCTTCGGTCAGCGACACCGGGTCGCCGGGGACGCTGCCGCCGATGTTGTTCACCAGGATGTCGATGCGGCCGAACTTCGCCAGGCAAGCATCGACGGCGGCTTTAACCTGCTCACTCGAAGTCATGTCGCAGGTCTGGGCGGCCCAGTGCGGATGCCCTTCCTTTTCCATGACCTCGGTGGTGCCAGCCAATGCCACTGGATTGATGTCCACGCCGAAGACCTTGGCGCCCTGACGCGCCATCAGCACCGCGGTGGACTTTCCATTGCCCCAGCCGTCGGCCACCGATCCCGCTCCGGCCACGAAGGCCACCTTACCTGTCAAGTCCAGCATGTGTAGTTCTCCGAAAGTTCAGCTTACAAGGCCGAGTTCGCGCGCCTTGATCTGCAGCGCCACGTAGTGAGAAAAGATGCGCGCCTGTGACAGACCGCTACCGAGGAACCACAGGCCCTTCTGGGCTGTCGGCTTGTACATGTTTGCCAGTTCACCGTCCTGGTCTATCCCCCAGATCGGCCCGACCTTGTTGGCCACCGGGTCACCCAGGAGCTCACGCACAACCTCCAACTGGCTCTGGTAACCGGTCGCTGTCACCACCAGATCGGCCTTCTCGACGCGGCCATCCTTCATGAGCAAGCCATCGGCCACGAAACGGTCGACGTCCTCATCGTGGATGAGACCCACTTTTCCGTCGACGATCAACTCCGAGCAGCCGCAGTTGAGGTAGTAGCCGCTGTGTGTTCGGCGCACCTTCATCAGGTAGCCGGTACCATCGTCTCCGATATCGAGCTTGAAGCCGCGCGCCTGAAGGCCATCCAGCAGTTTCTTGTCCATTTCCTGCTGCCGCTGCGTGACCAGTTGTGCGCCCCGCACAGCCAGCGGGTAGGTGGCGGACACGGAGATCAGGTCGGCGTCCTCGATAGGAATGCCCTCATCGTAATAGGTGGGGTAGGCCAGGCAGGCGGCCTCGACGCTCACGATCGTGATCGAGCCGCGCTGGATCATCTTGACGTTGGCGCCATGGCTGTAAAGGTCCTGCGCAATGTCGTGGCCGCTGGTCCCTGCACCCAGCACCAGGGTGTTCTTGCCGCGCCATGCCGCGCCGTCCTTGAAGGCATGCGTGTGCTGCACCACGCCCTTGAAATCTTCGAGCCCTGGCCGATTGGGCGTCTTGGGTGCGCCGACGATGCCGTTGGCGAGGATCAGATGCCTGGGCTTGAGCACACGCTCGGTGCCATCTGCGCGGCGAACCCGTGCGATCCACTGGCCTGCGGCTTCGTCGTACTCGCCACTGACGAAGGTGGTGCTGGTCCAGACGTTGCACTCCATGGCCCACGCATAGGTCTCGATCCAGTTGGCGACCATGTCCTTGGCGAGGTACTTCGGCCAGGTGGCCGGAAACGGCATGTAGGCCATGTGGTTGAGGGCGACCTGGTTGTGCAGCGCCAGCGAGTGGTAGCGTTGGCGCCAGGCGTCGCCGACGCGGGGCAGCTTGTCGATGCACAGCGCCTCGACGCCCATCAGCCTCAAGCGCGCTGCCGTGGACAGGCCCGTCTGGCTGGCGCCGATGATCAGCACGGCCGGGTCTCGATCATCGAATGCCTGTTCCTTGGCGCGGCGGTCTGTCCAGTTGTCGCCGCCGAACTCGCGCGAGTAGGCCGAACCACTGGGCCGACGGTCGCCGGCGGCGGGCTCGAAGCCCTTGAGTTCTTGCAGCGAAGTCATCAGCACCCAGGCCTGGGACGGCTGCGCCTGCGGTAACCGCAGCAGCCCATGGCCGCGCCCGCTGACGGTCTCGAAGGAAAAGACCGCCTCAATGACCGGCACGCCGAGGCGCGAGACGCGCCGGGGGGGTGTGCGCTTTTCTGCGATCTTGAAGGCGCGTGCCGCAATCGTGTCTTGCGCAGCGAGCAGCCGATCAACAATCGAGTCACGCGTGTCGTGCGGGGAGATGTTCCAGGTGAAGGCCAGCAGATCGCGCGAGTGACACTCGACACTGAAGAGTTCAGTCAGTCCATGCTGGTCGCGCTCCTGGAGCGCGCGCTCGAATCGTGACAGCCACTGCTCCACCAAGCCTGCATCGTTCACTGGTGCAAGAGTGACTCTCGACGAGACGTCATTCATTAAGTTTCCTCACTTTCGATGCCCTGTCGACAAGCATCGATGCGCATGCAATGGCAGGACGATTGAATTTTGAGAATTTTAGGACCGGGATCTCGTCACACCTAGCCCGATAAGTGGCAAGGTCTCTTGCTCCGTTCGCAAAGCCGCCCTCAGGCCACCGGCCGGCCGTTCACCGCAGACGCCTTCAAAAAGCACTGCCGCGCGCAATAGTCCACCAGGGCGTCGATCTCAGTGGACTTGTCGAACACCGCGTCGACGCCCAGCTGCGCGCAGCGCTTGCGCACACTGGCGCTCACATAGTTGCTGAAGATCACCACCTTCTGGCTGGCGCGCCGGCCGGCCAGCTTTTGCACCAGGTGCATGCCGCTGCCTTGCTGCAGAAACAGGTCGACGATCAGCAGGTCCCAATCGTTCGAGTGATCGGTCAGCCACACCAAGGCCTGCGCTTCGGTGCTGCTCATGTCCACCACCTTCACGGCGGTGAGCTCTTCGAGCGTGGCCACCAGGTTTTCGCGGATGGTCGCGTTGTCCTCGACGATAGAGGCATGCAAAAAAGTGGCCTGCATGAGGGTGCCATTTTCGAGGAAGCAAGTCGTTACCACTCTATCGGAGGCACTGTTGAGCCGGTACGGACGCTGTCGCCTTCAACTGTAGGACGCCACCTATCGCGCATCCGGCCGCCATGGCCGGGCTGTCGGGCCTTAACATGCGGGCATCCCCCGACACACGCCGCTGGCCGTGAACGCTTCAACACCCATGCTCGAGCCGGGCGCGAGCTTCGTCGGCCTGCTCGAGCAGGCGACGCAAGCCGGGCTCTGGTCGCTTGAACCCGACACCGGGCAGGTGCGCTGGTCGCAGCGCCTTGCACTGATGCTTGGCGCGCCTGGCAGTTACACGCCCGGCGCCGACGATGCCTTCGCCTTCGTGGCGCCCGAGTCCCGCGAGGACGTGCAGGCCCTGGTGCGGCGCTGTGCGCAGCAGGGGGAGCCTTTCGATTGCGAGGTGCAGGTGCTGCGCCACGGCTCCAATCGCCGCGTGTGGGTGCGCCTGCTGGGCCAGGCGGTGCGTGACGCATCCTCGCGCGTGATCCGCGTCGAAGGCGCTGTGCAGCCGCTCGCGCAGAGCCCGCCAGCCGATGCCGATGCCAGTGGCGGCATGCTGCGCGACACCGCAGGCTGGGGACTGGCCGGCGAGGGCGGCGGCTTCGCCACGCTGGACCGCGAGGGCCGCTTCACCTACCTGAACGAGGAGGCCGAGCGCCTGATCGGGCAGGACGCCACGCAGCTGTCGGGCCGTCATGTCTGGAACATCTTTCAAAAGACCGTGCGCCTGCGCGCCGAGGAAGCGGTGCGCGCCGCGCTGGAGCAGCATCAGCCCCTGGACGTGGAAGAGCTCGACAGCCAACAGGGCCAATGGCTGGAGCTGCGGGGCCAGCCCTTCGCGGGCGGCCTGGCGCTGCATGTGCGCGACGTGACGCAGCGGCGCAAGGCGCAAGAGCAATTGCGCCTGCTCGAAGGCAGCATCGCGCGGCTGAATGACATCGTCATCATTACCGAGGCCAGCCCCTTCAACGAGCCCGGCCCGCGCATCGTGTTCGTCAACGAAGCCTTCGAGCGGCGCACCGGCTATGCGCGCGACGAGGTGCTGGGACGCTCGCCGCGCCTGCTGCGGGGCCCGATGACGCAGCGTGACCGCCTGAACCAGGTACGCGCCGCGGTGGAGCAATGGAAGCCGGTACGGGTTGACCTGCTCAACTACCGCAAAGACGGCTCCACCTTCTGGGTCGACCTGGACATCTCCCCCGTTTGGGACAAGGCGCGCAAACTCACGCACTGGGTGGCGGTGGGGCGCGACGTCACCGAACGCAAGGCCAGCGAGGAGAAGATCCGTTACCTGGCTTTTTATGACGCGCTGACCCGGCTGCCCAATCGTCAGTTGCTGCTCGACCGGCTGCATGCCCTGCTGCTGCGTCGCGAGACCGGCGAGGGCGTGCTGATGTTCATCGACCTGGACAACTTCAAGGTGCTCAACGACACGCTCGGCCACCAGAAAGGCGACCTGCTGCTGCAGCAGGTGGCCGACCGGCTGCGCGCCAGCGTGGACGAGGGCGACACGGTGGCGCGGCTGGGGGGTGACGAGTTCGTGGTGCTGATGCAGCCGCACGGCGGCACGCCCAGCCAGGTGCAGGCCGCCGCACTGGCCGTGGCCAATCGCATCCTGGCCGCGCTCGGCGAGCCCTATGCCTTGCCGGGCTATCTGCACCATAGCACCTGCAGCATCGGCGTGACCTTGTTCGGGCGCACACCCTGGACCGTGAGCGAGCTGCTCAAGCAGGCCGACCTGGCCATGTACCAGGCCAAGCGCGCCGGCCGCAACACCGTGTGCTTTTTCGATCCCGACATGCAGGCCGTGGCCACTGCCAACGCGGCGCTCGCGGCGGACCTGCGGCAGGCGTGGCGCGAGGAGCAGTTCCTGCTGCACTACCAGCCGCAGGTGGATGCCCAGGGCCGCATGACTGGCGCCGAGGCGCTGCTGCGCTGGCGCCATCCGCAGCGCGGGCTGGTGCCGCCTTCGCAGTTCATCCCCACGGCGGAAGAAACCACGCTCATCCTCACCATCGGCCGCTGGGTGCTGGACCGCGCCTGCGAGCAGCTGGCCGTGTGGTCACAGCGGCCCGACCGGGCGCACCTGAGCGTGTCTGTGAACGTGAGCGCGCGGCAGTTCCGGCATCCCGAGTTTGTCGACGAAGTGCTCGACGCGGTGGCGCGCACCGGGATCACGCCGAGCAAGCTCAAGCTCGAACTCACCGAAACCCTGCTGCTGGATGGCTTCGATGTCGCAGTGGCCAAAATGGCCAGCATCAAGCGGATCGGCGTGGGCCTGGCCCTGGATGATTTCGGGATGGGCTACTCGTCGCTGGCCTATCTCAAGCGACTGCCGCTCGATCAGCTCAAGATCGACCGCGAGTTCGTCAAGGACGTGCTCACCGACGCCAACGACGCGGCGATCGCCCGCACCATCATCGGCCTGGCCCAGAGCCTTTCTCTGGACGTGGTGGCCGAGGGCGTCGAGACCGCAGCCCAGCGCGACTTTCTGGCCCGCCATGGCTGTGGCGGCTTTCAGGGCTACCTGTTCAGCGAGCCGGTGCCGCTGGACGAGCTGGAGGTCTTCATCGACCGCAACACCTGGGAGGCGTTCGAGCCTCAGGCCGATCGCGTCACCGGTTCATAGCGGTGCGATCTGCAGCGGCGTGGTGGTCACCATGCGCGGCAAACGCATCACGATGCAACCCTTTTCCTGGCGCAGGTGCAGTGATTCGACATCGGCCAGTGCCTGCACGTCGGCCCAGTCCAGCAGCCGATAGGACGGCTCGAAGGGCATGGCCTCGCCCTGCGGCCGAGGCTGCCACTGCAGCGTCAGCACCACCATGCCGGCCGTGATGTCGCCGCACACCAGGGCCTCGCCCGGCCCGGCGGCCTGGTCGGTCAGGTGGATCAGGCAGGCCAGCAGCATATGCCGCAGCAGCACGCGGGAGACATCGAAGTTGTTGGCGGGCAGCTCCGCGCGCAGCGTGACGCCGCGGAAGCTGAAGCTGCTGCGCACCAGCGCCAGGCTGGCCTCGACGCCTTCGCGCAGGCCGATGACCTCGTCTTCGGGCGGCTCGATCCAGCCCACCACCTTCAGGCAGTTCGCTACGGCCTCGCGCGCCGTGCGGTGAATGCGGGCCAGGCTGTTTTGCAGCTCGGTCTGCGTCGGCATGCCGCGCTCCAGCCGGGCGCCCAGCAGTTCGCTCATCATCGTGACGGCCTGCAGGTTGACCAACAGGTCGTGCTTGACGGCCGGGCCGAGGCGGCGCAGCACGGCGTAGCGCGCCGCCTCGGCCGCTGTGGCCGGGGATACCGCGGCGACGGATTCCGTGGCCGGGCTGAGCTCAGTCATGCGAAGCGATCTCCTGCAGAGGCGGGCTTGTTTACTGATCGTTGGGGACTGGTAGATTTGACAGTCGAGGTTGGAGCCACCGTGTCAGCAACCCACGGAGCCGTTTGTAGGAACAAGATTGCGTCTTACGACGTAGTCCCAACCTGCGCGCTATGCTCGGTTTCATGAGCAAGGCCTTCACGCGCGAGATCGAAACGGATGAGGACGACGAAGTCGCCCTGCCGCCCCTGCCCGCGGGCTCGCGCAACTACATCACGCCCACCGGCTATGCGTGCTTGCGCGCCGAGCTGATGCAGCTGATCGACCACGAACGGCCCAAGGTGGTCGAGGTGGTCCACTGGGCCGCCAGCAATGGCGACCGCTCGGAGAACGGTGATTACATCTATGGCAAGAAGCGCCTGCGCGAGATCGATCGGCGCATCCGCTTTCTGACCCAGCGCCTGGAACTGGCGGTAATCGCCGACCCGACCGTCCACCACGGCGGTGACCAGATTTTCTTTGGCGCGACCGTGCGCTACGTTGAGGAAAACGGCACCGAGCGCAACATCACCATCGTCGGCATCGACGAGGCCGACAGTCTGCAGGGGCAGGTGAGCTGGATCGCACCGATTTCCCGGGCCTTGCTCAAGTCGCGCGTGGGCGACGTGGTCAAGCTGGTGACGCCTGCGGGCGTACAGGAGGTGGAGGTGCTGACGGTGCGCTACCCGGCACCAGGGGAGCGTGCGGGACGCTGATCAGTCCCCGCGGCCGGGCCGCAAGCGGCGTACGTGCATCACAGCCGGTGTGCGGCGCAGCACGCGCATCGCGTTCTCCAGGTGGGTGCGGTCGCGCACGGCGACGATGAAGCGCAGGTCGGCCGCGTCGTGGGCGGCGCGGTCGTCGTCCATGTCGACGTGGGTGATGTCGGCTTCGGTGCCGGCCAGCGCCGAGGCCACGCGCGCCAGCACGCCCTTGCCGTTGATCACCCGCACCAGCAGTTGTGTCTCGAAGGGGCGCACGGGTTCGTCGGACCATTCGACGCCGATGAATCGCTCTGCGTCCTTGTGCTGCAGGCGCCGGGCGACGCTGCAGTCTTCGGCATGCACCACCAGGCCTTCACCGCGGCCGAGGTAGCCCACGATGCCGTCGCCCGGCACCGGCCGGCAGCAGTTGGCGTACTGCACCGAGGCGTTTTCGCTGCCGTCGAGCATGACGCCGCCTTGCGACACGTTTTCGTGCGCCGTGAAGCGCTCGCGCGTGATCAGCAGTGCATCGCGCTTGCCGCCACGGTCGCCCAGCAGTGTCACCAGCCGCTTGGCCACGATGGTGGCAATGCGCTTGCCCAGGCCCAGGTCGGACAGCAACTCGTCGCGTGTGCGGCTGCCGGTGAACCGAAGCAGCTTGTCCCACAGCACCTGGTGGTCGGCGTCGTCGGCCGGCAGCCGCTCGAAGCCTTCGGCGCGCAGCGCCTGCGTGAGCAGCTTCTCTCCGAGGTCGCGCGACTCGGTGTGGGCCATCGACTTGAGGTGGTGGCGGATCTTGGAGCGCGCGCGCCCGGTGCGCACGAAGCCCAGCCACGCCGGGTTGGGGGCGGAGGCCGGCGCGGTCACCACCTCGACCACGTCGCCGTTCTTGAGCTCGGTGCGCAGCGGCACCTGCTCGCCGTTGATCTTGGCGGCCACCGTGCGGTCGCCGATGTCGCTGTGGATGGAATAAGCGAAGTCGACCACTGTCGCACCGCGCGGCAAGGCCATGATCTGGCTGCGCGGGGTGAACACATAGACGGCGTCGGGGAACAGGTCGATCTTGACGTGGTCCCAGAACTCGGCGGCGTCGCGCGTCTCGTGCTGGATGTCCAGCAGCGACTGCAGCCATTTGGTGCCCAGGCGGTCGCCCGACTCACCGTCTTTCGTGTTGGCCTTGTACAGCCAGTGCGCGGCCACGCCCGATTCGGCCACCACGTGCATGGGCTCGGTGCGCACCTGGAACTCGACGTTCACGCCCGAGGGGCCCACCAGCGTCGTGTGCAGCGACTGGTAGCCGTTGACCTTGGGGATGGCGATGTGGTCCTTGAAGCGGCCGGGCACCGGCTTGTACAACTGGTGCAGGATGCCCAAAGCGGTGTAGCAGTCGGTGACCGTCGGCACGATCACCCTAAAACCGTAGATGTCGGTCACCTGGGCGAAGCTCAGGTGCTTTTCGTCCATCTTGCGGTAGACGGAATACAGCGTCTTTTCGCGGCCGGCCAGGGTGGTGGGCATGCCGGCGTTGCCGAATGATTTCTCCACCTCGCGCTGCACCTTCTGAATGAGGTCGCGGCGGCGGCTGCGCGCCTTGGACACCGCCTTGAGCAGCACCCCGTGGCGCCAGGGCCTGAGATGGCGAAAGGCCAGCTCCTGCAGTTCGCGGTAGGTCTGGTTCAGGCCCAGCCGGTGGGCGATCGGGGCGTAGATTTCCAGCGTCTCGGACGAGATGCGCGTCCACTTGGCGCGAGGCATGTCGTCCAGTGTGCGCATGTTGTGCGTGCGATCGGCCAGCTTGACCAGGATCACGCGCACGTCGCGCGCCATCGCCAGCAGCATCTTGCGAAACGACTCGGCCTGGTTCTCCTCGCGGGTGTCGAACTGCAGCCTGTCGAGCTTGGTCAGGCCATCGACCAGTTCGGCCACCGGCGCCCCAAAGCGCTTGATCAGGTCGGGCTTGGTCACGCCGCAATCCTCGATCGCGTCGTGCAGCAGCGCGGCCATCAGGGCCTGAGCGTCGAGCTTCCATTCGGCGCACTGGGCCGCCACGGCGATCGGGTGGGTGATGTAGGGCTCGCCGCTGGCGCGAATTTGCCCCAGATGCGCCTCGTCGGCGAAGCGGTAGGCCTGTCGTACGTGCTCGATGTCACCGGGCTCCATGTAATCGAGCTTGTTGGTGAGCGCAGCAAAGCTCGCCGCCGCGGCATTGGCCGCGGCTGGGCTCGGCGGAGTCTTGCCGGCGGCCGCGCGCCGCTTACCTGGGGAGGGGTTCAGAACCGCACTCATGCCTCAAATGTAGCGCGGGGCACCCGGCAAGGCGCCCAGCCATGAAAAAAGCACCGCGTCGCGGTGCTTTTCGCCGGGGGTGGGGCAGTGTTTCAGCCCGGAACCTTCTTGAGCATTTCCAGGCCGATCTTGCCTGCGGCGATCTCACGCAGGGCGGTGACGCCCGGCTTGTTCTTGCTCTCGATCTTGGGGGCGTGGCCCTGGCTCAGCATGCGGGCGCGGTAGGTGGCGGCCAAGACGAGCTGGAAGCGGTTAGGGATTTTTTCCAGGCAATCTTCGACAGTGATGCGGGCCATGAAACTACTCCAAGGGGGGAAATCAGGTGATTTCAGATGACATTGAGGGCCTTGAAGGTGTCGGCCCGGCTGCGCCGCTGGGCCGAAAACTTCAGCCGCTGGGCGTGAACGATCGCTTTCAGATCGAAAAGCGCTCGGTCAAATAACTCGTTGATTATAACGAAGTCAAATTCTGGGGCGTGGGCCATCTCCTCGGCCGCATTGCGCAGGCGCAGCTCGATCACGTCGGTGGCGTCCTCGCCCCGGCGCTCGAGCCGCGAGCGCAGCTCTTCCCAGCTGGGGGGCAGGATGAAGATCAGCACCGCGTTGGGAAACACCCGCTTGATCTGCAGCGCGCCCTGGTAATCAATCTCCAGGATGACATCATGGCCGCTGGCCATGCGGTCGGCAATCGCCTTCTTGGACGTGCCGTAGCGGTTGCCGTGCACACGGGCCCACTCCACGAAGGCGTCGGCCAGCACCATCGCGTCGAACTCGGGCGTGGAGACAAAGAAGTAGTCGCGCCCATGCTTTTCCTGGCCGCGCGGCGGCCGGGTGGTGTGCGAGACGGACAGGTGAACCTGTGAATCGAGCTCCAGCAGCGCCTTCACCAGGCTGGACTTGCCGGCGCCGCTGGGCGCGGCGACGACGAAGAGGTTGCCGGGGTAATCCATGTCTGGCGGGAGTTTATCAGTCGACCTTGCGGAGCCGCTGATCAACGGACGGTTGGAAGCGCCCGAGGTGATCTCGCAAGAGTGCACCATCTGAATGTGGTGCCACGAGGCGCACTCGATGTTCTGCACCTGTTCGCGCATTTGCTCGATCAGCACCTTCATGCCCACCGAGATCCGGGTCAGTTCAAGCGCCGCCGACTTCGAGCCCAGGGTGTTGGCTTCGCGGTGCAGCTCCTGGATGAGGAAGTCAAGCCGCTTGCCGACCTCGCGGGCGGTCGGTCCTGCGCCGACTGCCTGGTCAGCGGCATCACGGTGCTGCCGTGATGCGGGCCGCCAGGTTCTTCGTGGTGGAGGCGACGAACCGCTTGAGCCTCTCGGCGAGGGTACGTGCCGATGGCGTCAGCGCGGGCGCGATCTCGCGCGCGGCCTGGTCGATCGCCTCGGTCACGCGGTCGGCCATGTCCCGTGCCTGCTGAGCCAGGAATCGCGGCTGCATGCGCAGCTGCCTGGCCATCAGCGCCAGGTGCTCCGCGCTCATCTCGCCGGGCCTGACCTCGCCGCCGATCTCGAAGGCGAACTCGGGCGACAGTCCTGGGTACAGGCGCGTGCACATCAGGTCGTAGTACGGCGTCAACGTCACGCCCAGGCCGGGCACGCTGTAGATAGACAGGTTCTTGGCGTGGCTGTCGTTGTTGCCGACGTAGAGGTTGAAGAACACCCAGCGCACGAGGTGCCGCAGGTCGACGGCGGGTTGCGTGCTGTAGCGGCGGATCAGTTCGGCGCATGCGGCCAGGCCTGGGCCGCCTTCCTTCTCGTACTTGCGGTCCGACACCGTGCCGGCCAGCTGGCACAGGTCGTACTGCACCAGCCGGGCCAGCGTGCCGTCCGCGCGCAATTGGCGGTCGAAGCGGCGCACGACGCAGGCTTCGGTGTGCGGCTCGTAGAAGACCTCGGCGGTCGGCAGGCCGGCCAGCGCGGCGGCGCGCATCACGATGGCCTCGTTCGCTGCCGTGTGCCAGACCTTGGCCAGGCGCCGGATATTGGGCTTGAGGATGTGGGTGGACGGTGACGTGCCTTTGGGAAGCCGCGGCACGCCGTCGTCGAACAGCGCGATGCTGGTCTTGTCCTGCGCGCCGGCCAGCGAGATGCGTGCGCCTTGCTCGTGGATGTCGATGGCTGCGGCCGACCGTTTGGCGAGAATGGCGGCGATGGCTTCCCAGGTCGTGGCCTCGTAGCGGGGCGGCTCTGGTGCCTGGCCAGGCGCCACAAGGACGAAGGCACCTGCTGTGTCGCCGGCAACCTCCAGCAGCAACGAGAAGAGGGTGGACGCCTTGCGTTGCGCGGCCAGGTAGTCGCGCAGCTCGCCCTCGGGCAGCAGGTTCTCGAAGAAGGCCTGCACCTCGGGCGTGGCCTGCCGCCCAGGCTGCAGCGCGATGGCGGCGAGCGTCATGCGCAGGGGTCCGCCCAGCCAGGCGGGTGCGTACTCAAAGGCCAGCGGCGCGCTGTCGTACACGGCGCCGACAAGGGCGCTGCCGTAATAGACGTCCAGCCGGTCGGGCCGCGGCGGCATCACCCGCGCCTCACAGCGACGGTGCCGACCGTGAGGTCTTGGTGCGCACCACTACTTCCAAGCCCAGCAGGTCCATCAGATCCAGCACCTTCTGAAGCTGCACCGTCGGCTTGCCGTTCTCCAGGTCGACGATGAAGCGGTTACCGGTGTTGCCCAGGCCCGCCAGGTCGAGTTGCTTCAGGGCCAGCCGCTTGCGCTGCTCGCGGATGACGGCGCCCAGCTCAACCGACGAGCGAATTGGGGTCTCGGTGCCAGCAAAGTTACCGATCAGTAAGTCTTGTGCCGTGGGAGGCATTGCATGCTCTTGGAGTTACCTTTCGGTCATTTTCTGCCTCGACCTGCAGGAGGTCAAGCAGAAAATGACTGATCGGTAACTGATGCCTGTGCAACATCCGCCTACAGGGTCGGTTGCCGGTCCGCACTTGGCGGCGGAGGTCTTTCGCGTGCTGCCCCCGGTTGCGGTAATGTCCGTGGTACCGCGGCAATCACTGGCGGCCCCGCGCCCCGGCGTGGAATTCATTTCACCCCTGCCTTGCGCAACTCTTCGGCCGTGATGCGTAGCGGCTTCTGACCGCGTTGCACGACGATCGCTGTGCCTGTGCTGACCGCAATTTCCCTTGCGGTGCGCGCCGCTCGCTTCAGCGCGATCAGAGAAGCGGGAAGATCCTTGTCCTTGGCCTGCGATAGTTGGTCTTTGGTCATGTCGATTCTCCCCACTCGATGAGAGTCGGCTCGTCGCCGGCGTTGTCGTAAAGTGCCCAGGAATCCACCGTATGGCGGTAGTGCCGGTCGAAATTGCGGCGGCCGGATGCGAAGCGTCGCCGTATGACGTCTTCTGGAATGTCGTGCCCGCCTTGCCGGACGCGTTCGGCAGGGCCAAGAAGAACCGGCTGACGTGGTACCCCGCATCCTTCCATTCGCGAATGTGGCGCAGGTAGCCTAGCCCGGACAGTGTCGTTTCAAACGCAAAACTCTCCATCTTGGCGCTGCATGCCGCGATTTCGTCCAACATCAGCCTACCGGCCCTGATGGCAGCGGCGTCCGGTGCAAACGGTGAAAGCCCGGCGGCGATCAAGTCTGCGTTGATGAAGCGTGGCAACTGTGCCTCTTGTGGCAGGAAGGCGCGGGCAAAGGTGGTCTTTCCCGCACCATTCGGTCCTGCGATGATGACGATCTTGGGCGGCCTCATTCGATGTTCTGCACCTGCTCACGCATCTGCTCGATCAGCACCTTCATGTCCACTGAGATGCGGGTGAGTTCGAGCGCCGCCGACTTCGAGCCCAGGGTGTTGGCCTCCCGGTGCAGCTCCTGGATGAGGAAGTCAAGCCGCTTGCCGACCTCGCCGCCTTTGTCGAGCAGGCGCTCAATCTCGTCAAGGTGGGCGGCCAGGCGGGTGAGTTCTTCGGCCACGTCGATGCGGATGGCGAACGCTGTGGACTCGGACAGGGCGCGGTCTTGGGCGGCTTCTGAGGGCACGGCGTCCTGGCCGCCCAGCTTCAGGGCCTCTTGCCAGCGTTCAAGGAAGCGGGCGCGCTGCTGCGCCACCAGCGGCGGCACCAGGGGGCGGGCCTGTTCGACCAGTGCGCGCAGTTGTGTGAGGTGGCCGCGTAGCATGTTGACCAGGCGGGCGCCTTCGCGGGCCCGGGCGCCGACCAGGCTTTGCAGCACCTCGCCGCCCAGCTTCAGCACGGCGGGGCCCCAGTCGGCACCGCTGCTGCCTTCGGTGCCGGCCAGGCGCAGTACGTCGGCCACGCTCAGCGGCCGGGCCTGCGGCAGCCAGCCCAACACCATGTCCTGCACCGCGCCCAGGCGCTGCAGCTGGCGGGCCCCCGGTTCTTTCATGCTTTGGGCGCCGCTGGTCTCGATAAACGCGCGCAGCTCGACCTTGCCGCGCTTCAGGCGCGACTGCAGCAGCTCGCGCAGCGCCGGCTCGTGCGAGCGAAGCTCTTCCGACAGCCGGAAGCTGAGGTCGAGAAAGCGGCTGTTGACGCAGCGGATCTCAAGGCCCAGGCGGGCTCCCGCAGGGCCGCCTTCCTCGCTGCCGTCCGGCCCGGGCGCGCCGCTGTGTTGGGCGCTTGCGTAACCGGTCATGCTGTAAACTGGCATTGAGGATTGTGTGTGTTCGTGAGGGGGCAAACGGCCATGTCGTGGGCCTTGTGCCCAACGACAAGCTCCAAATTATGTCAAAGGTCAAACCCGCGCCACTGCCACCCGACACCGTCATCGGTGGATACCGCGTGGTTCGCAAGATCTCGGCGGGTGGCTTTGGCATGGTGTATCTGGCCATCGACAGCGAAGGCCAGCAGGTCGCCGTCAAGGAATACCTGCCCGCCTCGCTGGCCACGCGCCAACCCGGTGAGCTGCTGCCTCAGGTGGCCCCCGACAAGCTCTCGCTGTACCGGCTGGGGCTCAAGAGTTTCTTCGAAGAAGGCCGCTCGCTGGCGCAGATCTCGCACCCGTCGGTGGTCAGCGTGCTCAACTTCTTCCGCGAGAACGAAACCGTCTACATGGTGATGAACTACCTGGAGGGCGGCACCTTGCAAGATTTCATCATCATCGCGCGCGACCTCAAAAAGCAGAAGGTCTTTCGCGAGTCGACCATCCGCTCGCTTTTCGACGAGGTCCTGCGTGGCCTGCGCATCGTGCACCAGCACAAGATGCTGCACCTGGACATCAAGCCGGCCAACATGTTCGTCACCGACGACAACCGCGCCGTGATGATCGATTTTGGCGCCGCCCGCGAGGTGCTGTCCAAGGAGGGCAATTTCATCCGCCCCATGTACACCCCCGGCTTCGCCGCGCCCGAGATGTATCGGCGCGACTCCGCCATGGGCCCCTGGACCGACATCTACGCCATTGGCGCCTGCATCTACGCCTGCATGCAGGGCTATCCGCCCAACGACGCGCCGCAGCGCCTGGAAAAAGACCGCCTCGGCCTGGCGCTGGCGCGCCTTCGCGGTGTCTACTCCGACAACCTCATCGAGGTGGTCGAGTGGTGCATGTCGCTCGACGCCCTGTCGCGGCCGCAGTCGGTGTTCGCTCTGCAAAAAGAGCTCAGCCGCGAAGGCGAGCGCCGCTACACCAAGCTCACCGTCGGCGAGAAGGTGCGTCTGCAGTTCGACAACATGGTGTCTGACACCAAGAAATCCGTGAAGGCGGCCACTGCCTTCGGCTCAAAGGTCAAATGAAGTTCTCTGTGTTCCAGGTCAGCCGCAGGGGCGGGCGAGAAAAGAACGAAGACCGCATGGGCTATTGCTACACGCGGCAGTCGGGCCTGTTCGTGCTGGCCGACGGCATGGGGGGGCACCCCGAGGGCGAGGTCGCCGCGCAGCTGACCCTGCAGACGGTCTCCGCGTTGTTCCAGAAAGAGGCGCGCACGCAGTTGCGCAGCCCCGGTGAGTTCCTGGCCACGGCGCTGATGGCGGCGCACCACCAGATCGTGCGTTATGCCGGTGAGCGCGGCATGCTCGACACGCCGCGCACCACACTGGTGGCGGCCGTTGTGCAAAACGGCGCGGCTACCTGGGTGCATTGCGGCGATTCACGCCTGTACGTGGTGCGCAACGGCCAGCTGCTCACCCGCACCCGGGACCACAGCTACATCGAGCAGCATGCCGCTGGCGTGATTCGCATGGAGCACCTCAACCGCAACATCCTGTTCACCTGTCTGGGCTCGCCCACCAAGCCGGTCTACGACGTCACCGGTCCGGTGGTGCTGCAGCAGGGCGACAAGATTTTGCTGTGCTCCGACGGCCTGTGGGGTAGCCTGCCCGATCCCGAGATCGTGCGGCAGCTGGCGGCCAAGCCGGTGGCCCAGGCGGTGCCAGACCTGGCCGAATCGGCGCTGCGCGCCGGCGGCCCGCAATCGGATAACGTCACCGTCATCGCCTTCGAGTGGGAGACGCCCGACGCCATCGAGTCCAGCAACGGCGTTTCCACCGACAGCATCAGCGACGGCGTCTTCGCCTCCACCATCCAGTCGGGCGTCCTCGACACCCAGGTCGACGACCTCGACGACGCCGCCATCGAACGCTCGATCGCCGAGATCAACGAAGCGATCCGGCGCTCGGCGGCGCGCAAAAATTGACCCCTCCCGATGCGCCTTCGGCGCTTCCCCCCAGCGGGCGCCACCAGCGGCCCGGCAAAGCCGCATCCGCGGTGGCCCTGATCTGTATCACTGCTGTCCAAGAGGCATCCGAGCATCCATGACTTCCTATCTTCGCAGCGGCGGTCGCGCCGCCGACCAGTTGCGCCCGGTGCGCATCACCCGCGGCTTTACCATCCATGCCGAGGGCTCGGTGCTGATCGAGTTCGGCCAAACCCGCGTGCTGTGCACCGCCTCGGTCGAGGAAAAAGTGCCGCCGCACAAGCGCGGCTCGGGCGAGGGCTGGGTGACGGCCGAATACGGCATGCTGCCGCGCGCCACCCACACCCGCGGCGACCGTGAGGCGGCCAAGGGCAAGCAAAGCGGCCGCACGCAAGAGATCCAGCGCCTGATCGGGCGCTCGCTGCGCTCGGTGTTCGACCTCAAGGCGCTGGGCGAGCGCACCATCCACCTCGATTGCGACGTGCTGCAGGCCGACGGCGGCACCCGCACGGCGGCCATCACCGGCGCGTTTGTCGCCGCGCAGGACGCCGTCGACAAGCTGCTGGCCCAGGGCCGCATCGCCGCCACCCCGATCCGCGGCGCGGTGGCGGCGATCTCGGTGGGCATCGTCGAAGGCGCCCCCCTGCTCGACCTCGAATACACCGAAGACTCGGCCTGCGACACCGACATGAACGTTGTCATGACCGGCGCCGGCCACTATGTGGAAGTGCAGGGCACCGCCGAGGGTGTGGCCTTCACCCGTGCCGAGATGAACGCGCTGCTGGCGCTGGCCGACAAGGGCATTCGCGAGCTGGTCGAGCTGCAACAAGCGGCGCTGGCCCAACCCTTGAATCAAGCCGCGTGATCCGCAAACTGGTGCTGGCGTCCAACAACCGCGGCAAGCTGGCCGAGCTGCAGGCCATGCTCGGGCCGCTGGGGGTGGCGCTGGTGTGCCAGGCCGATCTGGGCATTGGCGAGGCGCCCGAGCCGCACCGCACCTTCGTCGAGAACGCGCTAGCCAAGGCCCGCCACGCGGCCCGCGAGAGCGGCCTGCCGGCGCTGGCCGACGACGCCGGCCTGTGCGTCGATGCCTTCGGCGGCCTGCCGGGCGTGGACACGGCCTACTACGCCACCCAGTTCGGCTATGCCAAAGGAGACGACAACAACGTCAAGGCGCTGCTCGAGCAGATGCGGGGCCTTCAGGGGGCCGGCCAGCGCCGCGCCGCGTTGGTCAGCACGCTGGTGGCGCTGCGCAGCGCCGACGACCCCGAGCCGCTGATCGCGGTGGGCCGCGCCGTGGGCGAGATCACGCGCGAACCGGTGGGTGAGCATGGCTTCGGCTTCGACCCCGTGATGTTCATTCCCGCCTTCGGGCAGACCTTCGCGCAACTGCCGCCCGAGGTGAAAAACGCTCACAGCCACCGCGGCCAGGCGGCGCGCCAGATGCTGGCGCTGATGCGCGAGCGCTGGGTGTCTGTTTCACCGGATCAGAAGTAAGCATGGCCGACATCCTGCATTACATGCGGCCGGGCACGCTGCAGTTGGGCGCCTTGCCGCCGCTGTCGCTGTACGTGCACCTGCCCTGGTGCATCAAGAAGTGCCCCTACTGCGACTTCAACTCGCACGAGATGCGCGCGGCCGAACTGCCCGAGCAGCTGTACCTCGACGCCCTGGTGGCCGACCTCGAATCGGCCTTGCCCCTGATCTGGGGCCGCAGCGTGCACAGCATCTTCATCGGCGGCGGCACGCCCAGCCTGTTCTCGCCCCAGGGGATAGACCGCCTGCTGGGCGACCTGCGCGCGCGGCTGCGGCTGGACGCCGAATGCGAGATCACGCTCGAGGCCAACCCCGGCACCTTCGAGAAAGACCGCTTTCGGGCCTTTCGCGCCGCCGGCGTCACGCGGCTGTCGGTGGGCGTGCAAAGCTTCAACGACCCGCACCTCAAAGCCCTGGGCCGCGTGCACGACCGCGCCCAGGCCATCGCCGCCTGCGAGGAGGCGCAGGCCGCCTTCGACACCTTCAACCTCGATTTGATGTATGCCCTGCCGGGCCAGACCCTGGACCAGCTCGAGGCCGACGTGACGCAGGCCCTGGCGTTGATGCCGCCGCACCTGTCCATCTACCACCTCACCCTCGAGCCCAACACCTACTTCGCCAAGTTTCCGCCGGCCTTGCCGCCGGAGGACACCGCCTACGCGATGCTCGACCGCCTCACCGAGATGACCGAAGCCGCCGGTCTCGCGCGCTATGAAGTCTCGGCTTACGCCCGGGCGGGCCACCGGTGTTGGCACAACCTGAATTACTGGCAGTTCGGCGATTACCTGGGCATCGGCGCAGGGGCGCACAGCAAGCTGAGTTTTCCCCACCGCGTGGTGCGGCAGGTTCGCTGGCGTGAGCCGCGCCTGTACATGGACAACGCGCGCAAGGGTCAGCCCGTCGCGCAAGAAGACGAAGTGTCGCGGCAAGAGCTGCCCTTCGAGTTCATGCTCAATGCGCTGCGCCTGAAAGAGGGCTTTGCCCTGCGCGATTTTTCAGAGCGCACCGGCCTGCCGATGTCGGCCATCCAGACCGCGCTGGCCGAGGCCGAGGCCAAGGGTTTGATCGAGCGCACCTTCGACGGAGTGCGCCCGACCACGCGCGGCTTTGATTTTCTCAGCGACCTTCAGGGCCTGTTCCTGCCAGGCTGAGGCCAGGCGAAACGAGGCCGGTCAGCGCATGGCCAGCACCATGCAGCGGGCGAGCCGCGCGAAGTACCGCATCGCCGGTGCGGTGACCTGGACCTGCTTGCGCCGGGCGTCCTCGGTGTCGGCCAGCGCAACCCAGCCCTTTTCGCGCATCGATTTCAGTCGGCCGTGAATGGTGGCCGGCGCGCCGAGCTCGGCATGGGTCATCAAGTCGCGCACGCAAAGCCGCTCATGCCTTCGCAGAGCCAGCGCGATCATGCCGAGCATGCGCTCTTCCAGCGGGTCGAGCGCTGGCAGCGCCGCCGCGCCGCGCACCCTTTGCGACAACTGAAGGAAGTGCAGGTAGATGTCGGCGCCCGTGTTGGACTTGGTCACTTCAGCCTCCTGTGCGGGGTGAAAGCTTGCGCTCCCCTCGAACCCCTGCGGAACCCCCGCCACGGCCGGCAGGCGCGTCAATGTAATGCTAATCCCTAACGGCCCGCCTTGGTAGACCTGTGCGCTCTTATGCCTGATCGCTACCATACGCTGATGAACTTCGTCCTGATTCACGGCGGTTTCCATGGCGGCTGGTGCTGGCGCCTGGTGGCGCAGCGTCTGCGCGCGCAGGGGCACCATGTCACCCATCCCACCCAGACCGGCCTGGGCGAGCGCCGCCACCTGGCTTCGAACGACCTCACGCTGGAGGTCTTCATCCAGGACGTGGTCAACCATCTGGTATATGAGGACCTCGCCGACGTGGTGCTGGTGGGCCACAGCTTCGGCGGGATCGCGATCTCCGGGGCGGCCGAGCGGGTGCCCGAGCGCATCGGCCAGCTGGTCTACCTCGATTCATTGATCGTCCAGCCCGGCCAGACCCCCTACGACACGCTGCCGCCCGAGGTGATGGCCCAGCGCCGCAAAGGTTTCGAGGTGGTCGATGGTGTGCGCGGCTTCGCCCCGCCGGCGCCGTCTGTCTTTGGCGTCCCCGACGACCACCCGCAGGCCGCCTGGGTGCGCTCGCGCCTGACGCCCCAGCCCGAGAGCCTGTATGACAGCGCGTTGCCGATCAAGGGGCCGGTGGGCAACGGCCTGCCGCGCACCTACATCGCCTGCACCGCGCCGGTCATACCGGCCGTGGTCGGCTCGCAGGCCTGGGCCAGGCAGCAGCCAGGGTGGGGGTGGCAGGAACTGGCCACGGGGCACGACGCGATGATCACCGCGCCTGAAGCCCTGGCCGACATGCTTGTGAGTATTGGACGGGCCTCAAAAATTCGGGATTAGGAAAATAATAACAACAAGTCGAAAAATTCGGGCAAACTTGCTTCGCAAGCCAATCCCTTGAGACCCTATCGCGAATCCGCAGCCAGCGCCGAAAAATCAGACTGCCACAGCGACGGACCGCCCCGAGCGAACCGATTGAGCGCCTGTGCTGTCGCCAGAGGTCCGCATCCCACCCGATGAGTTACAGATGACCGCTTCCACATCCTCCACCCAGACACCGACGACCGCCCCCGCCACCACGTTCGACGCCGTCGTCATCGGCACCGGATTCGCCGGGCTGTACATGCTGCTGCGCCTGCGCGAGCTGGGCTTGACGGCCCGCGGCTACGAGGCCGGCGACGGCGTGGGCGGCACCTGGTACTGGAACTGCTATCCCGGCGCGCGCTGCGACGTCGAGAGCATGCAGTACTCGTATTCATTCTCCGAGGAGTTGCAGCAGGAGTGGGTGTGGAGCGAGCGCTACCCGCGCCAGGACGAGATCATCAACTACATCAACCATGTGGCCGATCGCTTCAAGCTGCGACCCATGATCCAGTTGAACACGCGCGTGACCAGCGCGGTGTACGACGAGGCCGCCGGCCTGTGGCAGGTTGGCACCGACCAAGGCGACCGGGTCACGGCACGCTACGTCATCTCCGCGGCCGGCTGCCTGTCGGCCGCGCGTGTGCCCGACATCCCTGGCCTCGATTCATTCAAGGGCAAGTGGTATCACACCGGCAACTGGCCCAAGGAAGAAGTCGATTTCACCGGCAAGCGCGTGGGCGTGATCGGCACCGGTTCGTCGGGCATCCAGGTCATCCCGGTCCTTGCCAACCAGGTGGCCCAGCTCACGGTGTTCCAGCGCACGCCCAACTTCAGCATCCCGGCCTGGAACCGGCCCTTGCCGGTCGCCGAGCAGGACGCCTGGAAGGTCAACTACGAGGAGCACCGCCGCGTCGCCAAGGCCTCGCGCTCGGCCATCCTGTACGAGTACAGCCAACGCTCGGCGCTGGCGGTGGACGAACTGGAGCGCCAGCGCGAATACGACAAGCGCTGGGCGCGCGGTGGCAACAACTTCACCCACTCGTTCAACGACCTGCTGACCAACAAGGCGGCCAACGACACCGCCAGCGATTACGTGCGCGGCAAGATCCGCTCCATCGTCAAGGACCCGGCCAAGGCCGCCTTGCTGGCGCCCACCGACCACGGCCTGGGCACCAAGCGGGTCTGCGTTGACACCAACTACTACGCCACCTACAACCTGCCGCATGTCAGCCTGGTCGACCTGCGCGCCACGCCCATCACCAAGATCGAGCCCGAGGGCCTGCGCACCACGGACAAGCTGTACCCGCTGGACGCCATCGTCTTTGCCACCGGCTATGACGCGGTCACTGGCTCGCTTGACCTCATCGATATTCGCGGCCGCGGTGGTCTGGCGCTCAAGTCCAAGTGGCACGAGGGCCCGCGCACCTATCTGGGCGTGATGACGCAGGGCTTTCCCAACCTGTTCATGGTCACCGGCCCGCAAAGCCCCTCGATCGCCACCAATGTGATCATGTCGATCGAGCAGCACGTTGACTGGATCGCCCGCCTGCTGGGCCACATGAATGCCCAGGGTCTGGCCACCGCCGAGGCCGACGCCAAGGCCGAGACCGATTGGGTGGCCAACAACAACGAGCTCGCCTCCAAGACGCTGTTTCCCAGCGCCAACTCGTGGTTCATGGGGGCCAACATCCCTGGCAAGCCGCGGGTGTTTCTGCCCTATATCGGCGGCTTTGGCAACTACACCAACATCTGCGAAGAAGTGATCGCCGCCGGGTACAAGGGCTTCCATCTGAGCCCACCCGCCCCTGGCGGCAAGGCCTGACCGCCGGCGGCCCGGTGGTGGACAGTTTCGATTACGTCATCGTCGGCTCCGGGCCCGCTGGCTCGGTGCTGGCCAAGCGCCTGAGCGCCAACGGCGCGGCGACGGTGTGCGTTCTTGAGGCGGGCGTGCCTGATCGCAGCATCTACGTACGCATCCCGGCCGGTTTCGTCAAGACGCTGTACAAGCCGGGCTTCATGTGGCCGCTGACCACCGAGCCCAACCCGGCCACCGATTCGCGCGCCATCAAGATCCCGCAGGGCAAGATTGTCGGCGGCTCCAGCTCGGTCAACGGGCTGGCCTACACGCGCGGCCATGCCGACGACTTCAACGACTGGGCGGCGGCCGGCAACGAAGGCTGGAGCTACCGCGAGGTGCTGCCGTACTTCATGCGCAGCGAGCGCCGCATCGGCCCGGGTGACGACCGTTATCGCGGGCGCACGGGCGAGCTGGCTGTCACCAACCCGCACTGGCCCAACCCGCTGTGCGAGGCCTTCATTCAAGGCGCGGTAGAGGCCGGCATTGCGGCCAACCCCGACTACAACGGCGCCACGCAGGAAGGGGTGGGCTATTTCCAGCGCTACATCGACCACGGCCGGCGCGTCAGCTGCGCCGACGCTTTCCTGCACCCGGCTGTGCGTCGTGGCGGCGTCGACCTGCGGGTGCGCGCCCTGGCCGAGTCGATCGTCTTCGAAGGCACGCGCGCGGTGGGTGTGCGCTATCGGCAGGACGGCGCGGCGCGCCAGGTGATGGCCCGGCGCGAGGTCATTGTCTGCGGCGGCACCGTGCACTCACCCAAACTGCTGCAGCTGTCGGGCGTGGGCCCGGCGCCGCTGTTGCAAGCGTTGGGCATCCCGGTGGTGCAGCACCTGAGCGGCGTGGGCGAGAACCTGCGCGACCACTTCACCGTGCGCATCGCGGCGCGCGCCAAGAATGTGACGACCATCAACGAGCTCTCGCGCGGCTGGCGGCTGGGCGTGGAGATCGGCAAGTGGCTCGCAGGCGCGCCCAGCATCCTGTCGCTCAGCCCCTCGCTCGTGCATGTGTTCTGGAAGTCGCAGCCGCAGCTCACGCGCGGCGACATCCAGGTGCTGTTCACGCCGGGCAGCTACAAGGAAGGCAAGAACTACGTGCTGGACGACTTCCCCGGCATGAGCTGTGGCGCGCGCCAGCAGCGCCCTTTCAGCGCCGGCCATGTGCGCCTGCGTTCGGCCGACGCCAACGTCGATCCCATCGTGCAACCCAACTACCTGACCGACCCGCGCGACACGCACGTGCTGCTGGCGGCGCTGCGGCTGGCACGGCGCCTGATGGCCAGCCAGGCGGTGGCGCCTTTCTTCGAGGCCGAGACACTGCCCGGCCCGCAGGTGGCCAGCGACGACGAGCTGATCGACTTCGCACGGCGCCGCGGCTCCACCGCCTACCACCTGGTGGGCACCTGCAAGATGGGGCCCGCCGATGACGCCATGGCGGTGGTCGATGCGCAGCTGCGCGTGCGCGGCCTGCACAACTTGCGCGTGGTCGACGCCTCCGTCATGCCGCAGGTGCCGGCCGCCAACACGCTGGCGGCCACGCTGATGGTGGCCGAGAAGGCGGCCGACATGATCCTTGGCATCGCATCGCCGCCATGACCGAACACGACTTCGTCATCGTCGGCGCCGGCACTGCGGGCGCGGTGGTCGCCCGGCGGCTGGTCGACCAAGGCCACTCGGTCCTTTTGCTCGAAGCCGGTGGCTTCGCTCGCCATCCCTACCTTCGCATTCCCGTCGGCTTTCTGCCGCTGCTGCGCAGTGGCTACGCCACCTGGCGCTATACCACCGCGCCGGAGCCCGGCCTGCAAGGGCGCGTGCAGGCCTACTCGCGTGGCAAGGTGATGGGCGGCAGCGGCGCGGTCAACGGCCTGGTGCACTCCTGGGGCCAGCCGGTGGACTTCGACCATTGGGCGCAGCTGGGCTGCGAGGGATGGTCGTTCGACGAGGTGCGGCCGTTCTTCATGAAGTCAGAGTCGTACCCGCAGGGCGATCCCGCGACCCGCGGCCGCTCCGGCCCGCTGGCGATTACCGGCTTTTCCGACCCGCATCCGATCGCGCGCGACTTCCTGGGCGCCGCCGCCGAGTTCGGCCTGCCCGTGCTGGACGACTACAACAGCGAATTCGGCTGTGGCCTGGCGCTGGTGCAGCAGACTCGCACCGGCCGCGTGCGCGCCACCTCCGCCACAGCCTACCTGCGACCGCTGCGTCCGTCACCTCAGTTCCGGCTGGAGACCGATGCGCACGTGTTGTCGATCGACCTGGAGGGCGCTCGGGCCGTCGGCGTGCAGTTTCGCCAGGGCGGACAGCTGCGGTCGGCCAGGGCGCGCCGGGAAGTCGTCCTGTGTGCCGGTGCGATCAACTCGCCGCACCTGCTGCAGCTCTCGGGCATCGGCGACGCGGCGCAATTGCAGCCGCTGGGCATCGAGGTGAAGCACCATCTGCCGGGCGTGGGAGACAACCTGCATGACCATTTCGTCGCGAAGGTGGTGCGCCGGATCGAGGGCCGCACCTGCCTGAACGAGCAGAGCAAGGGCCTTCGGCTGGCATGGGAGGTGATGAAGTACGTGACGGCGGGCAAGGGCATCCTGACCTATTCCGCCTCGTCCGTGACCGGCCACATCAAGAGCGATCCCGGTCTCGAAGAGCCCGACCTGCGGGTGTCGTTCACGCCCGGCAGTTTCCCCGTCTCGGGTGGCTACGAGCTGGATGTGCAGGGCGGCATGACCCTGGGCCTGTGGCAGATGCGGCCCCACAGCCGCGGCAGCGTTCGGGCGGTTTCCCCAGACCCGCTGGTGGCGCCGTGCATCTCGCCGGGCTTTTTGCAGCACCCGCACGACCAGCGCACCGCCATCGCTGCGCTACGGCTGAGCCGCAGCTTTCTGTTCGCCAAGGTGTTCGACGGCTATGGCCGGCAAGAACTTTTGCCGGGGTCGGGCGTCGACTCGGATGAAGCGTTGCTGGACTACGCGCGCCGCACCGGCGTGACCATGTACCACGGGGCCGGCTCCTGCCGCATGGGCGTGGACGATGGCGCGGTGGTCGATCCCCGTTTGCGTGTTCGCGGCGTGGCCGGGCTACGCATCGCCGACGCCTCGATCATGCCGCGCATCACCTCGTCGAACACGCATGCGCCGACGGTGATGATTGCGGAGAAAGCCGCCGAGATGATCCACCGGGACGCGTTAGACGGCTGATGGTCCCCCTGCCGCCAACGCAGGCTTCAGGCCTTCAATGCAAGGCGGTAGGCCTGGGCTGCCGTTCCGCTGAACAGCGCCTGCTTGTCGGTGGCGCTGGCCCCCTGGGCCAGGCGCTTGAAGGCGTTCCACAGTACGGCGTAGCTGCAGCTGCCCTTGTCGACCGGGAAGTTGCTCTCGAACATGCAGCGCTGCGCGCCGAACAGCTCGATGCAGCCTTCCACATACGGGCGCCAGCAATCGGCGAGCTCTTGCGACGAAGGCGGCCGCGCGTGGCTGGCCAGGTCGAACCCATAGAGGCGCATGCCGAAGCCGCCGAGCTTGACGAACACATTGGGGCAGGTGGCCAGCTCACGCATGCTCGCAAGCCACTCTTGCGCCACGGCCTCGCGCCGGCCCGCATAAGGGCCGATGCCGATCACGCCGCCGGCGTGGTTCACGACGATGGTCGTCTGGGGGAACCGCCGGGCCAGGTCAGTCAGCTCGGCGATCTGCGTGTGATAGATCCAGGCATCGAACGACAGCCCCAGCGGCGCCAGCTGCGCGAAGCCTTCACGGAAGGCCGCATCGGCCATCACGTAGGGCGGCGGCGTCGCCAACGATGCCCGGGCAGCCGGGTCGGGGTGCCATACGGCCGAAAAGCGGACGCCACGAAATCGCCCGCCGCCGGCGCGCAGATGCGCCTCGAGCACAGGCTTGACCTCTCCACCCAGCAACAGGTTGGCATGGCCGACGATGCCGGCGGCCACACGGCACGGCCCGTACGCGCCGCTGGCGCTCAGGGCGGCAGCGCCGTTGAGGAACTCGGTCTCGCCCACGGGACGCAACGCGGGCGGCGCGTCCTGGTTGTGCATGGTGTTGGCCTCGACCGCGACGGTGGCCAGCACCCTGTGGCCAGTGGCCAGGTCGCCCAGCAGGTCCTGCACGAAGTAGCGGTTGCCGCTGTGGTCCCACAGGTGATGATGGGCGTCGACGATCGCCAACTCGGGCTCGAGGATCTCCTCTTGCTGCAGGGCCAGCCAATCGGGCCGGACGGCAAGGTGCGTGGAGGCGGGTGTGGGGGAGGGGCTGCTCATGTCTTCCTCTGTGTCGGGTGCGTGTTCGGCGCTCAGTACGCTGGCGTGATGATGCCCGATAGGTGTGCCATACCGCGACCGGAGAATCCCGTGCGTATTCGAATTTTCGAAATAGCTATCGCAAAGATGCATTAACCTCGGGTGGGCACCGGGGCGCCGCGTCACGTGACGCCCGCCGCATTTCAGGAGAACGAGAATGGACTACACGCGCCTCGGCCGCTCGGGCCTGAAGGTTTCACCCCTTTGCCTGGGCACCATGATGTTCGGCGGCCTCACCGAAGAGCCTGAGGCCGCGCGCATCATCGCCAAGGCCGCCGAGCAGGGTGTCAACTTCATCGACACCGCCGATGCCTACAACGCCGGCCGGTCAGAGGAGATCATCGGCCGCGCGATCAACGCCGACCGCCAGAACTGGGTGGTTGCCACCAAGGTGGCCTTCCCGATGGGCAAGGGTCTGCATCAGCAGGGCCTGTCGCGCAAGTGGATCAGCCTGGCGGTCGAAGGCAGCCTGCGCCGCCTGGGCACCGACTACATCGACGTCTACTACTTGCACCGCGAAGAACACGCCACGCCCCTGACCGAGACTGTGCGCGCCATCGGCGATCTGGTGCGCCAGGGCAAGATCCGCTACTTTGGCCTGTCCAACTACCGCAGCTGGCGCGTGGCCGAGATCTGCCGGCTGTGTGACGATATGGGTATCGACCGCCCGGTGGTGAGCTCGCCCTACTACAACGCGCTCAATCGCATGCCCGAGGTGGAGCACCTGCCCGCCTGCGGCTATTTCGGTCTGGGCGTGGTGCCCTACAGCCCGATCGCGCGCGGCGTGCTCACCGGCAAGTACGAACCCGACAAGCCCGCCCCCGAAGGCACGCGGGCCGCCCGCAACGACCGCCGCATGATGCAGTCCGAGTGGCGCCCCGAGTCATTGCGCATCGCGCAGGACATCAAGCGCCATGCCCAGGCCCGCGGCATCACCACCGGGCAGTTCGCGCTGGCCTGGGTCTTGAACAACAAGTTCATCACCTCGGTCATCGGCGGGCCGCGCACCGAAGAACAATGGAGCGAGTATCTGGGCGGCACCACCTACGCCTTCACCGCCGAGGACGAGGCCTTTGTCGACTCGCTCGTGCCGCCGGGCCACCCTTCCACGCCGGGCTACAGCGATCCGGCGTATCCGTTGGAGGGGCGGGTGCCGCGGCAGCGGGGTGGGTGAAGGTACGGATAGCGTCCGCATGGGGGACCGGTGTACATTGGTTTCTTCGGCACGATCGGAGCAGGGTGCATGAAGCAAAGACCTCGGGCTCGCGTTTTGTCCGCTCACTTTGAAAGTTATGCATGCATGACACGCTCATCGCCAATGCCTTGATTCTTGACGGCTGCGGAACCGGCAGCTATGTCGCTGACTTGGCCGTCAAGGATGGACTGATCGCCGACATTGGTCATGGTCTCGGGGCAGCCGCTGAGGTGATTGATGCCACCGGCCTCGCGCTGATGCCGGGCATCATCGACGGGCATACACACTTCGACGCGCAGCTGACCTGGGACCCGATGGCGGACCCATCTCCGGCCTTGGGCGTCACCACAGTGGTCATCGGAAACTGCGGTTTCACCATCGCACCGTGCCGCCCCGAAGACCGCGATCTGACGCTTCGAAACCTCACCCATGTCGAGGGCATGTCGCTGGAGGCATTGCGCCAGGGGGTGGTGTGGGAGTTCGACAGCTTTCCCGAGTATCTGGACTTTCTTGACCGGCGCGGCGTCGGCCCGAACGTTGCCGCATTTGTCGGCCACTCTGGCGTTCGCTCGTTTGTGATGGGTGAGGACGCTTCAAAGCGCGCCGCCACCGACGATGAGATTGCACAAATGGCGCGGATCGTCCGCGAGGCGCTTGATGCCGGCGCTGTCGGGTTTTCGTCGACGACGGCGGATGCGCACAGCGGCGAGAACGGCATCCCGATGCCGTCGCGCCTGGCCGACATGCGTGAATTCGAAGCGCTGTCTGGCGAGTTGCGCAATGCTGGGACAGGCGTGTTCATGATCACGCGTGGCAACAGCACCTCCATCGCGAGCCTGGAAGAGCTGACACGCAATCACGGTCGCACAACCCTTGTGTCCGGGTTCCTTCATAACCCGGCCAACCCGCAGCGGCACGTCAAACTTTTGGCCGAGTTGAAGGCCGCGCGCAGCCGGGGCCATCGCATTTTCGGAGAGGTCACCTGCTGCCCATTGACGATGGAGTTCACGCTCGAATCAGCCTACGTATTCGAAGGCTATCCGGCGTGGCGTCCGGCGATGCAAGCGCATGGCGGAGAAGACTTGCGTCAGGTGTTTCGCGATGAGTCATTCCGCAATGCGGTCAAGGCAAACCTCCTTGAACTCAAGGGAACCCGCATCTTCAACAGCGAGTGGGACAAGTTGAACATTGTGGCTGTGGCCAATCCTGGCAATTCAAGATTCGAGGGCATGACGGTCGCAACCGTTGCCGCTCAATCGGGCCAGCACCCACTTGACTGCATGCTCGATCTGGCCTTGAGCGAAGATCTCAAAACACTCTTTACAGCGGTGCTCTTGAATTCGGACACACAAGAGGTCGCCAAGATCATCACCGATCCGGAAAACTACATCACGCTGTCCGATGCGGGTGCCCACACAACATTCTTTTGTGATGCCGGCTTCGGGCTGCACCTTCTCGGCCATTGGGTCCGAGACCTGGGAGTCATGTCGCTCGAGCATGCGGTCTCAAGGCTCACCAGCCAGCCGGCAGCGTTGTTCGGCATTCGTCAACGCGGACAATTAAAGAGCGGATACGCAGCGGACTTGCTGCTGTTCGACCCAAAGACGATCGGCCGCGGACCCGCCAAGCGCGTTCATGATCTTCCGGCGGGTGCGGCGCGCTTGGTCACGCCATCGATCGGTATCCACGGGGTATGGGTCAATGGTGTTCGGCTGGTGACCCACAAGGACCAAGGTATTGCCGGCCGAGACCGGCTGCCGGGCAAGCTCTTGCGGGCGTTCGTCCACTGAAGCTGCGGCGTAAAGCGGGACCATCACAAGTGAATTCTCAACCTCGCCGCCTGCGGCGCTCCGAGCTCGCCGTGCCGGGCAGCAACGAGTCCATGATGGTCAAGGCCGCGGCGGGCAACGCTGACCTGGTCTTTCTGGATCTGGAGGACGCCGTCGCGCCCAACGCAAAAGCCCGTGCCCGAAGCCAGGTCGCTGACGCGCTCAACGGGCTCGACTGGGGCCGCAAGACCCGCTGTGTTCGGATCAATGATGTGGAGACTGAACACGCCTACCAAGACATCGTGTACCTGATGGAGCACGCCGGCGCAAACCTGGACGTCATCATGGTGCCCAAGGTGCGCGCGCCCCGCGATGTGCATTTTGTCGAGACCCTGCTGAACCAGCTCGAGATGAAGCTCAAGCTCGGCCGCCGCATCGGCATCGAGGTGCTGATCGAGGAGGTGCAGGGCCTGATCAACGTCGAGCAGATCGCCACCTGCAGTCCGCGGCTGGAGGCGCTGATCCTGGGCATGGGCGACTACTCCGCCTCGCAGGGTATCGACCAGCGCGCCATCTGGGACCCCAATGGGTATCCAGGCGACCTGTGGTACTACCAGCGATCGAAAGTCGTGATCGCCGCGCGCGCCGCCGGTATCGACGCGGTCGACGGTCCCTTCGCCGACTTCAAGAACACCGCCGGCTATGCGGAAGAGGCCCGCCGTGGCGCCTTGCTCGGCTTTGTCGGCAAGTGGGCCATCCACCCCAGCCAGATCGATCCCGCCAACGCCGCGCACACCCCGCCGCAGGCGGACATCGACCGCGCCCGCGCCATGACCGCTGCGTATGCAAGCGCGCTGGAACAGGGGGTCGGCGCCATTGCCATTGACGGCGTGTTGATCGACGTGGCGACGGTGCGGGCGCAAGCCAACATTCTTCAGAGAGCGGAGTTGATGGGGCTGTAGCTTTCGCTGGCTGTTCGGCCAAAAGATCGGCCAAAAGATCGGCCAAAGTTCCAAAATTCCAGCCAGTTTTTCACATTTTATTGTGAAAAAACAGTTACTTAAATACACTAGAGACATCTTAGAACTATCGGCCAAAGAAAATGCCATCCGCCCCGCTTGCGGTCTACTCCCAGCCCCACCAATTCGAGCCCTTGCTGCCTCAGCTCCAATTGGGCGGTCTGATCGACGGGACGCGCGTCGTGGTGGAGAAGTCCCTGCGCCTGCAGCATTCGGTCGCTCCTGCCACCCTCGGTGCGCTTCGGCGCCTGGTACGAGGGATGAACTCCTACTACTCAAACCGCATCGAGGGGCAGGGCACACATCCGCTCAACATCGAACGGGCACTGCGCGCCGATTTCTCGGGTGCGCCGAGCATTGCGCAGCGCCAGCGCATCGCGCTCGCGCACATGGAGGCGGAGCAGGAGCTCGAAGCCGCGTTGCCTGGCGCCGAGGTCGAGAGCTTCGCCTTGCGGTCGTCCTTTGTCTTGCGCGCACACGCCGCCCTGTACGGCCGACTTGCGGTCGAAGATCGCATGACGCACGACGGCCGCGTCATCGAGCCTGGCGCCTTGCGCGCCGAAGACGTGAGCGTCGGAAGACACCAGCCACCCACCGCGGCCTCGGTGCCGGCGTTCCTGGCGCGCATGGATGACGTGTATCCACGCGTCAAAGGGCTCGACAGCCTCCTTTTCACGATTGCCGCTGCGCATCACCGCATGGCTTGGGTTCACCCCTTCGGCGACGGGAATGGTCGGGCGTGCCGGCTGCAGACGCACTGCGCCATGCTGCCGCTCACGGCGGGCCTGTGGTCCGTCAACCGGGGCCTTGCGCGTCAACGCGACACGTACTACGAGTTGCTGGACAACGCCGATGCGGCGCGTCAAGGCGACCTGGATGGCCGTGGCAACCTGTCGGAAAAAGCGCTGCGTGAGTGGTGCGAGTACTTTGTTTGGCTCGCGGACGACCAGGTCACTTTCATGACCAGCCTGCTCCATCTCACTGGCCTGAAGGACCGGATCGCCTCGCTCATGCTGTTGCGCTCTGAAAGCGCTCAGTTCAAGAACTACAGCCGGGAAGCGGCCTTGCCTCTGCACCACGTTCTGGTCGCGGGCGCCACCTCTCGTGGCGAGTTTCTCAGGATGACGGGCCTGCCCGAGCGCACTGCACGCCGGTTGCTGACGCAGCTGTTGCAAGACCAGCTGCTCGTGAGTGACAGCGCGAAGGGCCCGGTCTCGTTCAACTTTCCACTGGATGCATTGAACATCCTGTTGCCCAACCTCTACCCTGAGGCCGCTGCGGCGAACAACGAGGGCTGAGATGCGTCGGGGCTGCGGCGCACGATCACCGCATCCACGGCCACGCAGCCCAGGCCTTTGTCCTTGAGGATGACCGGATTGAGGTCGATGCTGTCGATCGCCTGCTGGTCGTCCATCATGAGCCGGCCGACGGCCAGCACTGTGTCGCACAAGGCTTCGACATCCATGGCCGCTTCTCCGCGCACGCCCTTGAACACGGCGGCGATGCGCAGGCGTTCGATGGCGCGTCGAATCTCTTCGCGCGTCGCCGCGGCCATTACGATCTGGACGTCGGGCAGTTGCTCGACATACTTGCCGCCGTCGCCCACGGTGAGCACCGCGCCGAAGGTGGGTTCGCGGTGCGCGCCGACGATCAGCTCACGCCGCCCGGGCGCCATGCTTGCGACGATCACGCCTTCCAGTGGGGTGGCGTATTGTCGCGCCGCGGCCTGGATGTCGCGCCAGGCCTGGCGGGCCGCCGCTTCCGATGCGATGTTCAGACGAACCAGGTCCAGATCCGACTTGTGCGTCACGGCACTGCTGCAGCCCTTGATGGCGACGGGGCCACCGGCCGCGGCGAATGCGCGGACAACTTCCGCCTCGCTGTGGCAGAGGCAATGGTCGACCACCGGCACGCCAAAGGCGCGGGCGAGTGCCAAGCTGTCGGCTTCATTGAGCACCCGCCCGGTGGTCTGCTCCGCTGGCGCAGCGGACGGCGGTGTGTTGTCGTCGGTCGGCGCCTCGCGGCCGACGGCGAGCAACTCGTGGCACGAGATGAACTGCGCCAGCGCCTTCACCGCACCGATCTCCAGCGCGAACACGGGCAAGCCCGCGTCCCTGAAACGGGCCGCCACCTTGGGCTGGGGCGCCACGACCACCACGGGTTTGCCGGTCTGGGCGGCGAATGCCGCGGTATCGCGGGCGAACGATTCGACGTCGTAGCCGCGCCCCGCCACCGGGATCGAGATCAGGAAAACATCCGTTCCCGGTTCTCGCGCGATGATCGGCAGGATGTCCCCGAACATGCGGCTGTTGCTCAGCAGGGCCAGGGTGATGTCCACGGGGTTGGCGGTGCTGGCGAACGACGGCAGCACCTTGGACAGCTCGGCGCGGGTCTCGGGCAGCAGCTCGCGAATGTGCAAACCCGCATCGCTGGCGGCGTCGGCCGCCAGAACACAGGCCGTGCCCGAGTTGCTGATCACCACCAGCCGCCGTCCGGGCGGCTTCCAGCCCTTGAGGTACAGCTGCGCGGCGTTCACCATGTCGCCGAAATCGCTCACACGCGTCAGGCCGTGGAACTCGAAGAACGCGTCCACCACGCGATCTTCGGTGGCGAGCGCGCCGGTATGCGACAGGGATGTGAGCTGACCGGCCGGCGTGCGGCCTGCTTTGAGCACCAGCACCGGCAGGTTGCGCGAGCGCGCGAAGGCGCCCAGCCGCGCGAGTTGGCTGGCATCCGGAATGCCCTCCAGGTACAGCATCAGGAGCTTGATGTGCGGATCGCGCGCGACTTCGAGTGCGAACTCCGCAACGGTCACGTCGCACTGGCTGCCGATGCCATTGCAATACCGCACACCGATGCCCCGCTCGCGCAGCAGGCCGTACGCCACCGAAGCGCCGCCGCCGCTTTGCGAAATGATGGCGACCGGGCCGTCCTGCGCCGGCGGGTCCAGGAAGATCGTGGCGTGGGTGGACATCGCGCCGTTGCCGAAATTGGCCAGGCCCTGCGCGTTCGGGCCGATCAGGCGCAGCCCCGTGCGGCGTGCGGCGGCGACCATGCGCTGCTCTTGCGCGCGGCCTTCCGGGCCGGTTTCGCCGAACCCGGCGGCCAGGATGACAGCCACGCTGGCGCCATGCTTGGCGCAGGCCTCGACGGCATCGACCGCCTGCTGCCCCGGCACCGCGATGATCACCAGCTGCGCCACCTCGGGCAGGGCGTCCAGGCTGGGGTAGGTCTTGATCCCCTGGGTGAGCTCGCGGTTTGGGTTGACCGGAAAGACCGCGCCGGTAAAACCGAAGCGGCTTAAATATTCGAGGCAGCGGCCACCGATCTTGTCCGGATTGTCGGAAGCGCCAATGATCGCCACCGAACGGGGGTCGATGGCATGACGCAGAGACGAACCCTCGGGCAGCGCCTGGGCAGGCTGCCGGAGCGTCATGGCGTCGAGCCGCCCTGCGACGGCGGCAGTTCCACCACGCATCGGCCCGCCACGGTGACTTGCCCGAGCTGGTTCTCACCCCAGATCTCGCAGTCGACCAGATGCCGGGCGCCTTCGCGTCGCTTGCCGGTCACCTTGCCGCGAAAGTAGTTGGTGTCGCCCAGGATCACGGCTTGCTTGATGCGCGCCGACAGCTCCCGCAGGATGCCGTCATCGCCCATCCAGTTGGTCACGCAGGTGCCGAGCATGCCGATGCGCTGATGGCCGTTGTCATAAACGCCGGGCATGCCGATTTCTTCAGTGGCGATGTTGCTGTCCTGGTGGCCGATGCTGGGCGACACGGACGCGCCGTAGTAGCTGGCGTCGTAGTTGTTTGGCAGCAGCTGCGGGGCGTTGCGGGCGCGGTCGGCGTAGATGCGGCGCAGCTTGGTTGACTTGTAGCCAGTGCTGCCCGTCGAGCCGCCGTAATAGCAGGTCATGTCCATCTGGTTCAGGGGCCCGCGCACCGTGCCGGGCAGCGCGTGGCCCACTTGCACATCGTCCCACAACAGCGTGTCCGGGCCCCGGCGATACTCTGTGAGCATGGCGTTGATGATGGCGTCGAGCTGGTCACGGCTGTAGCGATGCGGCTCGCGCGGCGGCAGCCGCAGCCCGCCGTCGGCATTGGCGCGGGGGATCCGGAAGGTGTGCGCCACCGCCTTGGCGACACGCTCGCCCCGCTGGTTGCGATAGACGACCTCGCCGGTCTGCACCAGCATGCGGGCGACCCGTTTGCCCGCGACTTCCGTTACGCTGGTGTACTCGGCGGCGGCCGTGATCTCGTCATTGCGCCGGATCGGCTCGTCGAAGACCCAGTCAGTGCCTGAGTAAACCCACTGGATGTCCGGCAGGCCCGGGGCAATGGTGGTGTCGAACACCGCGTACGCAAACGTGGGCGGCGCGATGATGCCGCCCCAGCGCGTGCGGCCCGCATAGTCGGGGTCGCTGTACAGGGGGTTGTCGTCGCCCAGCCCCCACGCATAGTGGCGGATCGAGTCTCGGCTGGCCTCGTGGTTGTACTGCTCGATGCGGATCGGTGTGCCGATCAGTGCATGCGCCGATGCGACCAGCGCGTCGCTCAGGGCCGGTGCCAGGAGTTCGGCGGGTCGGCTCACGGAGCGAACATGGTGTTCGGCAGCCACAGTGCCAGACCCGGCAGCGCCAGAACCAGCGCGATCCGGCCGATGTCGGACACCACGAAGGGCAGGATGCCGCTGACGATCGTCGACAGCTTCACTTCCGGCACGACGGTCTTGAGCACGAACAGGTTGATGCCGATCGGTGGCGTGATCAGCCCGAGCTCCATCAGCATCACGATCATGATGCCGAACCACACCGGGTCATAGCCCAGACCGATGACGATGGGAAAGAACATGGGCAGCGTGAGCATCATCATGGCCAGCGTGTCCAACACGCACCCCAGCACGATGTAGATGCCGATGATGACGAGCATCACGCTCAGCGGCGACAGCTGGCTGTCCTGCACGATGTGCAGCACGATCTTGTGCGCACCCGTGAAGTTGATGAATTCGGTGAAGACGCTGGCGCCGATGATCAGGGCGAACAACACCGCGCTGGTCGACACCGTGTCCTCCAGGATGTCGATGAAGGCCGCCATGCTGATGCGGCGCACCAGGGCGAACACCAGGGCCCCGGCGGCGCCGATGCCGCCAGCCTCGACGGCGGTGAAAAAGCCCCCGTAGATCCCGCCGAGCACCAGGGCGAACAGCGCCGCGACCGACCATACGCGGCGCAGCGCCACCCAGCGCTCAGGCCAGGGCGTGCGTTCGGCCGGTGGCGCGGACTCGGGCTTGCGCATCACGCTCCAACGCACGGCCAGTGAATAGCCAACGATGCCAACGAGGCCCGGAATCAGTCCGGCGGCGAACAAGCGGCCGATGTGCGTCTCAGTCGTCACGCCGTAGATGACCATGATGACGCTGGGCGGGATCAGGATGCCCAGTGTGCCGCCGGCGGCCACCGTCGCCGTGCTCAGGCTGTCGGCATAACCGTACTTGCGCATCGAGGGGATCGCCACCTTGCCCATCGTGACCGCGGTCGCCACACTGGAGCCAGACACCGCGGCGAAACCACCGCAGGAGAAGATCGTGGCGATCGCCAGTCCGCCCCGCAGGTGGCCCATGAACGATTGGGCGGCGCGATACAGATCGGTCGAGATCCCGGCGCCGGCGACGACGTTACCCATCAGGACGAACAGGGGAATCACCGCCAGCGAATAGGCCGTGCTCGTCGTGGTGGTGGTGAGCGCGATCATGCTGAGGGACGGCGACAGCCCATTGAGAACCGCGAAGCCGCCGAAGCCCACAACGCCCAGCGCGATGGCCACTGGAATGCGAGCGAATATCAGCACGAAAGCCACCGCAAAGCCCAGCGTTGCGATCAGCATGGATGTTTCTTCTTAGGGTCTGTTCACACTATTTTTGCAAGTGCGAACGGGGTGAAAAAAACGCCAATCTAGGCGCGCGACGACGCCCAGGCTGGCCGCCTGGGCTAGGAGTGCAACGACGAGTGGCGCTGTTTTCACCCCGTTCCCTTCGGGTTGCGGCCAAAAAGACCATGCGCCGCGTTGCGAGCCTTTGCCGGGGGGCTACCCCGGCGGCGGTCTCGCGCCTTGCGCATGGCCTATTTGATCCGCAACGCATCTTGCAAAAATAGTGTGAACAGGCCCTAATCGATGGGATGGTGATTGCCCGGGGCGGGCGGCGTGATGACAACAGTTGCCAGATACACGCAGGCGGTCACGGCGCACAAGGCCGCCATGAAACCGGTCTGCCATGAAATTGGGATGGCCAGCTGGGCCGTCACGTCACCGTATTCGGCCGATTGGACAGCCTGCAAGCCGATTTGCCACGCCAGGGCGCCGAACACCGCGCCGCCCAGCAATCCGGCGAAGGTCCGATGCATGCGCTGCATGGCAGGCCCGCGGACCCAGTCGAACAGGTCCACCGAGATGTGCAGGCTGCGCCATGCCAGACGCGGGTAGAACAGAAACGTCATGGCGGCCAGAATAAGCTCGGTCACTTCCGTTGCACCGGCCAAGGGCTTGTGGAACAGGTTGCGGCCGACGACATCGGCGAGGGTCAGGAGGGTCAGCACCACCACCATCACGCAAGCCAGCAGCGTCGCGGCACGCTCGACGCCGCGCGACTTCGCGAGTGCGGTATCGACCGCCTCTGAATGCGCCGTGGGCTCTGGCGGCGGTGGGCGCGTGTCGAGTTCCATGGAGTGCGCCTTGACCTTACTTCAACGAAGCCCGCAGCTCGGCGAGCGCCTTGAGGGGATCGGCCATGCCGGCCTCCTTGGCCTTGACCGCCCACTCCTGCTCGATCTTCACGATGCGCTTTTGCAATTCAGCGGCCAGTGCCGGCCCGCCGTCATTGATCTTGACGCCCGCGACGGACAGGCTGGCGCGGGCCCGAAGCTCGGCGTCGCCATATTTCTTGCCGGCGATCGCCGCGAGCTTCTCGCCCGAGATATCCATGATGGCCTTGCGATCGGCCGCCGAGATGGTGTTCCACTTGGCCTCGTTGACCAGGAAGGCCATCACCGGCTGCCCCATGCCGCCGGGGACCACCGTGATGTGGGGCAGGGCTTTGCCCAGGTTCCAGTCCTTCACGGCCGTGGCCGAAATAAAAGTACCGTCGATCACGCCCGTGGAAGACAGTTCGTACAGCTCGCTGACTGGCTTCAGGATGGGCACCGCGCCCAACTCCTCCATGATCTTCACACCGAGCGCGCCGGGCGACCGCAGCTTCATCCCCTTGAGGTCCGCGATCTTCGTGATCGGGCCCTGGCGCGAAACGATCTGGGTGGGCACCGTCGCGAAGACCGTGAGCACATGCGTGCCGCGAAACGGCTTGCTGGGCTCAATATGCTTCACGTAGGCGCGGTAGAACGCCGGTGCCAGCACCGCTGTCTCGCTTGACAGCAGGGGCATTTCGCCCAGGTCGAGCGACGCGAACCGGCCCGGGCTGTAGCCAGGCAGGACGACGCCCACGTCGGCCATCCCGGCGCGCACCACTTCGAACTGGGTCGCCGGCGTGCCGACGGCCTTGGGCAGAAACTCCAGCTTCACGCGCCCCGCGGTAACGCGTTCGACCTCTTGCCCCCAGGGCCGCAGCACTTCCTCATTGATGGTGTGCTTGGGTGGCAGCCACGGTGAATATCGAAGAACGACCTGGGCCGAGGCGATGGAATAGGTGGCTGCCGAGGCGAGCGCAAGGGCAATCAGGCGTAAGGATTTGAGGGAGGCGATGGCCACGATGAAACTCCTTTGCGTCGCTCTGACTAAAAGGTTAGATATTAAGGGCGACTGGTGCTCAAGGAGGCTAGTGAATTACCCGTAGGCACGCGCAAGCACTGGAGCGCCCTGCCCTTTGTAATGGCCACGCTGCAACACACTTAAACTACCCTGAATGAAGCTGCTACGGGAGGTGTCGGGCACCCTGCGGCACGTTGAAAGAACCGTAATTTTGAACTCTTTATTGCGCTTTAAGCTGGAGCAGCTATCACGCCATGGCGGTGATTGAGTTGGGCGAGGCGGTGGCCCGTCAGGTCAAGAACGCGCCCTGACACGAAGCCATGAACCCCCTGAACCCCAAAAAACTGCTACTTAGCAAATGGACGGCCGTGGTGCCAGTGGCCAAGCAAAAACATTTCATGGTCAGCCGGGTGATCCAACCCGTGTTGCCTACCGACCCGATTGAACTGGTGGAAATCGAAGCGGTGCTCTCGAAAGCCACGCAGATTATCCAGTGGCGTGCGTTGCAAGACGACAGCCTTTGGCGGCAGGGTTGGGTTTAGATGGGCGGGCTTGATTAAAAAATATTTCTGCTGAGCCTGTCAGCCATGGGTTACTGGCTTTCAAAATAGCTGATACAGCAGGTCAAGCACTCCCGTTCTTGATGGTCCCGCTCTGTTGTCTTCTGATGGCCCGACAGCCCCATCGCGAATACCCCATTTAATTTAATTGAGGTTTGGCCGCAATTCTTATTCAACAGTGCGGAGCCAATGCCCCGCACGCACCACTGGCAAGTTGCGCAGCAGGACCAGACGGTGCCAGCGGAGACGGCGCCTTGCTCGGGTGCAGCCATCGCGCGATGTACACGCTGAGCTGAGCAGACCAAAAAGGCGCGACGTTGACGCACCGGTAGTGTCGAAAAAAGTTATCCAGTGAGTTCAATTAATTTACGACAAAATCATGAAAATCATGGATACTTTGCAAAATTAACTTCAAAAATCAGCAAAAACGCAGCTATGCTCGGCAGACACACACGTAGCACAAGCTGTGACCCCATGCAAACCGGGTTTTGCCAGCGTGTCGGGCTGCTCACGCAGTTCCCTTGCGCATGCTCCGTTACCCTGGCATTGCTGAGAGTCCATGCTGTTTGACCACTGCGCGCAATGCAGGCGCTGCTGCCATGTAGACGCTGGCTTCCCACCGTTAGAGATCACCTTGACCGCGAAAGAGCGGGGTTCACTTGGGAGCGTCTGCATTCAGAGCCAATGTCAGCACTTGGGTGGCTCCGGCTGTACGCTGGGCGACACCAAGCCACTGAGTTGCAAGCTGTACCCGCTGGCGTTCGATCCGACGACCGAGGTCTTCTACTATGACAGCGACTGCCCCTTGATGCCGCAATACCAATTGGAATTACAACAACCGAACAGCGACGCGTCCGCGCATTTTGCAGCCATGAACGCTGAGCTCCAGGCACTCAAAAAG
>CANJQN010000010.1 GCA_947476465.1 Comamonadaceae bacterium
CCGGCCCAGCGCCACGCAGGCAACGACCACGAGATCCTCGCGGCCAGGCATGACGTCTACATACAGGCCCGCCAACGCCACCCAGCCAGATGGTCGGGCCGCACACGCAACTGGACACCTGTCGGGGCAGTAACGCTCAACCCGGAACGCGACTCGGTGGTCGCCATGCAATCCCAGCTCAAAGATATTCAGCCGTTGGCTGCATGACCGAGGCGACAACTACCTTGACGCGCGCCGAGCCACATCGGAATCGGCGGGATATCCAGGACCCCCGGCAGCACTGGTAGCACATCCGGGTCGGTGCGGGCCATGTAGTCCGAACAGAACCCGACGCCCAGGCCGGCTCGAATTGCCTGCCATTGCACGATCAAATCATCGCTGCGCAGCACGAATGCATCGCGTGCGACCGGGTACCCCAGATTTTTGAAGCCTTCCACAATGGCGGTGTCGGTATCGCTGCCAATCAGGTCGTGCGCAAGCAGATCGCTGGCGGTTTTTAGCGGACCACGACGTGCCAGGTAGTTGCGGTGCGCAAAGGCGCCAACGCGCACCTCGCCCAATTTTCGGGCGACCAGCGAGCCCTGATCAGGGTGCACCATGCGCACGGCAATATCGGCCTCGCGGCGCAGCAGGTTGCTCACGTCGTTGCTGGAGACCAGTTCGACCTGGATATCGGGCTGCGCCATGCGCAAAGTCACCAGCATTGGGGGGAGCAGGTAAGTCGCCACCGGCACACTGGCCGTGATGCGTACCGTACCGGTGGTCTGCGTCTGCGCGCCCCACACCGCCCGGGACAGTTCCAGCGCGCCGGCCTCCATACCGCGGGCCGCCACAGCCAGTTGTGACGCCACGGCCGTGGGCACCAGGCCCCGACCTGTGCGTTCGAACAAGACGACCCCAAGCTGGCTTTCCAGCTCGATGATGTGGCGGCCTACAGTCGGTTGGCTGATCTGCAAGACGCGCGCCGCGCCTAGCGAACTGCCTTGCTCCAGAGCCGCCAGAAACGAGCGAACCAGACTCCAGTCGAAATTTCGCAGGTTGGGCGGCTTCAGGGTGATCGCATTCATTTATGCATATCTGGTGTTGGAGTTTATGCAATTGTGCAGTCTGCCTCTTGTTTCCACAATCAGTGCACCAGACACTCGTTGAAAGTTCACCATGCACCGCCGAAACTTCATTCGCCTCTCAGGGGGTGGCGTGATTGCCGCCGCGACTGTGAGCGCGGTCACGCTCACGGGCTGTGCCCAGAACATGCCCATGGAGGCGATCGAGGCCTGGCGCGGTCCGGCGCCAGAGTTGGCGACTTCAGACGTTCGCCGCTGGGTGTTGAGCTATGCCATCCTGGCGCCGCACTCGCATAACCTGCAGTCCTGGGTCGTGGACTTGAGCACTGCCAACGAGATCGTGCTGCGCTGCGACCTCAAGCGCCTGCTGCCCCAGACCGACCCCCTGTCGCGCCAGATCATGATGAGCCAGGGGACCTTTTTGGAGCTGCTTGACCTGGCTGCCAAAGAGCGCGGACTGCGCGCCGATATCCAGCTTTTTCCCGAAGGTGAATTTGGCGCGCAGCGGCTGGACACCCGGCCGGTGGCCCGCATCCGCCTGACGCCTGATCCCGCAGTGCAAAAAGACCCGCTGTTTGCGCAAGTGCTGCTTCGCCGCACGAACCGCAGCCCCTATGACCCGGGCCGGGCGGTGCCGGCCGCCGCCTGGCAGGCCATGGCGCAAGCTGCCAAGCCCCATGCCGCTCGCTTTGGCCATACGGGTGCGGAGCCAGCTGCGTCAATAGCGGTGCACCGCAAGATCGCGGCCGAGGCCTGGCGCATTGAACTGACCACGCCGCGCACCATCATGGAATCGTTCGATGTGCTGCGCGTGGGCGCCAGCGAAATCGCGCAGCACCGCGACGGCCTCTCGTTGCTGGATGCGAAAGTGGTCTGGCTTGACCGCTTGGGCCTGTTCGACCGCCGCAAGGCGCCAGCACCAGACGACTTTGCCACCACCAGCCAGATCAAGGCGTTTGGTCAAAATCTCGACTCCACCCCCGGCTTTTTGTGGATGGTGACCGAGCGTAACGACCGCGTGACGCAAATCAACGCCGGACGCGCCTATGCCCGCGTGCAGCTGTCCGCCACCGCGCAGGGGCTGGTGATGCAACCCCTGTCGCAAGCCCTGCAGGAATACCCTGAGCAGCGCAAGCCCTATGCAGACATTCATGCCTTGGCCGGCGCGACTCAGCCGGGCCAGACGGTGCAGATGTGGGCCCGGGTGGGCTACGCGCCAGCAGTGTCTCCCTCGCCTCGTCGGCGGCTTGCGGACTTCATTCGGGTGTAATCAGCCTTGGTGGTCCTGGTTCGTACGGCACGGTTCAAACGCATGAAGAAACTTTGGCAATGGCTGCTCCTGGGGCTCGCGCTTTTTCACACCGGGCTTGGCGCCACTGAACTGCCGGACCGCCTCAAGAGTGGCACTCATGTCCTGTTGATGCGCCACGCCTACGCGCCCGGCGTGGGCGACCCGCCCGGGTTTTCATTGGAGCGATGCGAGACACAGCGCGTTCTCAACGACGAAGGCAAGAGGCAATCGGCGCGGATCGGTCAATGGCTGCGGGCCCAGGGGCTCGATCGGGCCACCGTGTATGCCAGTCCGTGGTGCCGCTGCAGGCAAACGGCTGAACTGCTCGACCTGGGCCCGGTGACAGTCGAGCCATCGCTGGCGTCCTTCTTCGGGCATGCCCAGCAGGCGGCCGTCCAGAACAAGAGTCTGCAGGCCTTCATCGCCAGATCGCTTGCCGCCAGGAAAGGGCCGGCCCTGATCCTGGTGACGCACCATGTGAACATCCGCGAGTTCATGGGCAAAGACATCGGATCGGGTGACATGGTGCTGGCGCGAGTGGACGCACAGGGCCGGATGGTCGACTACCGGATTTACCCGAGTCCTTGACTGTCAAGTCGACCACGCGGGGCACTGCGCCCTCCCGGGAGCGCGCGCTGCGCGAGACGGATCGACAGCTCTACAAGGGGCGGACCATGCCCGCAGCGCTGATCACGACAGTGCGGCAGCGGGCGGCGTAAGACTACTATTGAGCAGACCAATACAAGGCATTGTCTGCGTTAGCTTGTTCCGCTTGAGAGGCGAAGCTATATTTTCCTTTAGCCAGATCAGGATGACCGCCTTCACAAACGCTTGAACGCTTCCGGACAGCGAGGAGGCGCCCTCCGTTCTCGGGTCAACCGTCTGACCCGCTCGGACCGGTGAGGCCGGTTTCACGAAGGCGTCGACTCACAAATCCAGCTCCGGCCCCTTGCGGACTTCAACGATTGGTCTAGATTCATGAGAACACTTCACCGGAAGGTCGCCATTGTCGGGGTTGGTGAGTCCGACGAGGTTGGGCGGGTCGCGGGAAAGTCGCCGCTGGACCTTGCCACCGAGGCGTGTCTGGCGGCGATGTCTGATGCCGGCATCACCAAGGATCAGATTGATGGCCTGTACACCACTCAGTCGATCGCTGACGGCTCTCAGGTGATGGCGTCGGCGCTGACTGAACATCTTCGAATCAGGCCATGCTTTGCGACGTGGATGCCGTACGGCGGAATGGCAACGGCTTCCTTACTGCTTTACGCGGCCGCCGCTGTTGAGGCTGGGCTGTGCCACACGATCCTCGTGTGCTCGGCGGACAACTTGCTTTCGGGACGCACCCGCGGCGGCGCTATAGCCAAGTTTTCGGAGATCGGTCACCCGGATTTTGAACAGCCCTATGGCGGCACCGTTCCGGCCTATTACGCGCTGTTCGCACAGCGATACATGTTCGAATTTGGCGTGACCGCTCGCCAGGCGGCTGCGGTGGCAGTGGGGGCGAGGCGTCATGCGAGTCTCAATCCGCGATCGCACATGCGCACCCCGATCACCGCTGATGATGTTCTTGCTTCAAAGCTGATCGCTGACCCTTTCCGCACGCTGGACTGTGCACTTGTCTCCGATGGCGGAGCCGCATTCATCGTTACCGCGGCGGACCGAGCACGCGACTTCAAAAAGAAGCCCATCTACCTGCTCGGCGCCGGCGCGGCGACGACGCACCAGCACGTGAGCGAGTCGCCGACATTCACGGCAACACCAAACACAGAGGCCGCACGTGTCGCGTTTGGCATGGCTGGTGTCACCCCTGCCGATGCTGACATCTTTTATCCGTACGACAACTTCACCTGGATGGTTCTGGCGCAACTTGAGGGCACTGGATTTTGCGGCCGCGGCGAGGGCGGTGCATTCGTGGAGGGTGGCCGCATCGAGATCGGAGGCCAGCTGCCCGTGAGCACGCACGGGGGGCTTCTTTCGTACGCGCACCCCGGCAGGCCCATTTTCAGTGTTGTTGAGGCCGTGAGACAGCTGCGTGGCGAGGCATCCGGACGACAAGTCAAAGATGCCGAACTGGCGGTTGTGAACGCGATGGGTGGCATTCATTCGACAGTCGCTGTGCATGTACTAGGCACTTGAGCGACTCTCATCATTAGCAGGACATTTGCGAGATATCACGATGACCGACCAAAGCATATCTTTGGACAAGCCCTTGCCCGATCCAGACGGCCCGTCGCGAGTCTATATAGAGCACTGCCAGCGGCACGAGTTGTGGCTTCAACGATGCCTGAGTTGCGGCGCAATCCAATTTGGTGTTCGTACTGTTTGCGCAGACTGTCTTTCTCGCGAGATTGAGGGGTTCAAGAGTTCCGGTCGGGGGAAGGTTCACACTTTCAGCGTGGTCCGGCGGGCGCCGACGGAGGCATGGCGTGCCGATTGTCCGTACGTCATTGCAATCGTCGAGCTGGACGAAGGCCCGAGGATGATGGCGCAGGTAAAGCGCTGTGATCCTGATCAGGTGAAGTGCGAGATGGATGTGAAAGTTTTTTTCGAGGATGTGGCTGTCGGGATTTCATTGCCGCAGTTTGAACCGGCTTAGCGAACCGATCAGCCGATCAGCCGATCAGCCGATAAGTTGAGGGGCGCATCCAGACCATGTGGGTTTGAACAGGAGACAAATTCATGAATGCATTGAAATCACGCGAGTCCATGCGCAAGTACAGGCTGATCATTCCTGCCCTGTCAGTGCTCGGTTTCAGCCTTTTCGCCATGGCGCTGCAACCGGCTACGGCGCAGAGCTTCCCCAGCCGCCCACTCAAGATGATCGTTCCGTTTGCTCCGGGGGGCTCGACGGACGTCGCCGGAAGAATTCTTGCTGCCGAGATGTCAAACATCCTCGGTCAGCAAATCGTTGTGGAAAATCGGGCCGGGGCCGCAGGTGTGATCGGGATCGAGGCGGTGGCGCGCTCGGCGCCCGACGGGTACACCATGGGCATCTCGGGGATGTCGCCATCCGTGCTGGCGCAAATTTCCGGCCCCAAACCCGCGTTCACGAACGATGAACTGTCTTTCGTGGGTCACGCGGGGATTGTTGAGATGATCATCGTGGCAGACCCCAGATCGCCATACACCACGCTCAAGCAGGCGATCGACGCCGCTCGGGACAAGCCGGGCAGCTTGACCTACGGAGTGGGGGCGAATGGATCGATGGCGCATCTGGCATTCGAGTTGATGAAGAACCTCGCGAAGGTCGATATCAGAGCCGTCACCTACAAGGGCGATGGCCCCGCAATGAGCGACCTGGTTGCAGGGCACATTCCTTTTGCCTCGGTCTCCGTCGCAGGCGCTTTGCCCTTGGTGTCGGGCGGAAAGGCCAGGGCACTGGCGGTGATGTCTGGATCACGATCGCCCGCCATGCCAGACGTACCGACGGTGGCAGAGGCAGGTCTCCCGGGATTCGAAGCAACCACATTCAATCTGCTGGCTGTAGCCGCAAAGACGCCACCCGCCGTCGTCGCGCGGCTGAACGCGGCACTGAATGAAGCCATGGGAAAAGTCGCGGTGCGCAATCGTTTCGTTGAAATGGGCATGGTCCCGGTGCTGAATACACCGCAGCAGACGACGGACCTGGTCGCCAAGGAAATGGTCAAGTGGGCTGCCGTCATCAAGCAAGCCAACATACCAAAGCAATGATGAACCGTCGCCTCATTCAATTTTCCGATTGAGCATCTCAATGAAACAGCCTGATCGGCTCGACTGTGATGTTGCGGTGGTGGGGGGCGGCCTCGCCGGTCTGGTTGCTGCTGTTCGATGCGCGGAGGCCGGCAAGCGCGTGGTGGTTCTAGAGAAGCAGGACGAAGAGCGCTACGTATGCAACTCGCGGATCACGAGTGGCGTTTTCCATGTGGCGCTTCATGATGTTCTGACCGATGAGGATGAGCTCACCAAGGTCGTCATGAAGGTGACGTCTGGCGCAGCGGATCCGCTCTTGGCGCATGCGCTTGCGAGCAACGCGAAGCTGGCGGTGCGCTGGCTCCAAGGGATGGGCGTGAAGTTCATTCGGGGAAGTCCTGTGCCCTATCACAGCTTCGTTCTTGCGCCGCCCGCAAACAACCAGTTGGGTCGGCAGTGGCAGGGACGTGGCGCTGACCTCATGTTGCGCACGCTTGAGTCTCAGTTGGTAAAACGTGGTGGCGTTGTGCGACGTGGCCATGTTGCTCGTTCATTGATCGCTGATGAATTTGGCGTTCGCGGGGTCGCGGGTAACCTGTCTTCGGGTCCCGCGTTTGAGATCCAGTCAGCGGCCACGATCTTGGCCGACGGAGGATTTCAGGCGAACCTCGAACTGCTGAAAGGCGCGGTGAGCCCGGATCCGATCCATGTTGCACAACGCAACGCCCGCACCGGACTGGGCGATGGCCTTCGGATGGCTCAAGCGGTCGGCGCGGCAACGAGCGACCTGCGCGGCTTCTATGGGCATGTATTGTCCCGCGATGCGCTCGACAACGATATGCTTTGGCCGTATCCCTGGGTGGATGAGCTGGCTTCCCATGGCTTGGTGGTGACACGTGCTGGGCGACGTTTCGTGGACGAGGGGCTGGGTGGCGTTGTTGTCGCTAACGAGATTGCGCGGCTGGAGGATGCGGCTAGTGCGACGGTGATCTTCGACCATCCGGCCTGGGACGGTCCAGGGACCTCAAGTCGAATACTGCCTACGAATCCGATTCTGGCCAAGGCAGGTGGAACCGTGCTCAGTGCCCCCACGGTGCCCGAACTCGCGCGTACAGCCGGTATTGATGAAATCGCCCTGGCGAACCTGGTCGAGACCTATAACGAAGCGATTCGCAATGGGACCTTGGATAGTCTGACACCGACGCGGTCAACACGCAGGTTCAAACCGTGGCCAATCGCCACGCCACCTTTTTACGCAATACCCGTCGTTGCGGGCATCACCTACACGATGGGCGGCGTCCTGATTGACGAGAACGCGCGCGCACTTGGGCCGGATGGCCAGGCCGTCGCGGGACTCTACGCGGTTGGCTCGACATCCGGGGGCCTGGAGGGCGGCAAGAACTACGGGTACGTAGGGGGGCTCGCCAAAGCGGCGGTGACCGGAATGCTTGCGGGCAATCACATCGCCCACTGCAACCTTTTCGCACAGGGGAAGTAAATGCGCATAGCTCGATTGAAATCTGGTGAGATCTGCTTGGTCCAAGGCGAGTGGCTGATAGACGTGAGCGCGTCACTGGCGGACCTGCCGGCCGTTCGTTATCCGTATCCGCGACATGACGCACTCGTGGCTGGGCTCAGTCAGTTGAAGGCGAAAATGGAGGAGGCCGCCCGGACTGGCCCGCGGTATCCCCTTTCGTCCGCAGTTCTGGCCAGCCCGATTGCCAACCCAGGCAAGATCGTCGCGGCGCCTGTCAACTATGCAAAGCACCTGCTTGAGGCGCGAGCGGACAGGCAGATTCACAACGACAAGCAGATCGAAGAGATCCAGCGTGTGGGCTGCTTCCTCAAGGCCAGCAGTTCCGTCGTCGGGCCGGGCGAGGGGGTGTGGCTGCGGTTCCCGGAGCGGAGAACCGATCACGAAGTGGAGCTCGCGGTCGTGATCGGCCGACGGGCCTCGCAAGTCAGTGCGCGAGACGCGCTGCACTATGTGGCGGGCTACTGCATTGGTCTGGACATCACCCTGCGCGGACCGGAGGAGAGAAGCTTTAGAAAGTCCATTGACAGCTACACGGTGCTTGGCCCTTGGCTGGTGACCGCGGATGAGATCCCGGATCCCGGCGCACTCTCGATGTCGATCAAGGTCAATGGCCAGACGAGGCAGAGTGCCAATACCCGCCAGCTGATTTTGGATGTGCCATCGCTCATCGCGTGGTGCTCAAGCTGGTACACGCTTGAGCCCGGTGATGTTTTGGTATCTGGCACTCCGGAGGGGGTCGGTGAGCTCAAGCCTGGCGACGTGATGGAGGCGGAGCTTGAATCCGTGGGAAGTATGCGCGTTGCTGTCAACTTGTACCGGGGGGAAGACGCATGAGTCAGCCAGTCATCATCGTGGGGGGTGGCATCGGCGGACTCGCCGCAGCGATCGCAATGGAACGCAAGGGCATCGCGAGCGTTGTGCTCGAGCGTGCGACGCAGTTCTCCGAGATCGGTGCCGGCATCCAGCTTGGGCCCAACGTATGGAAAATCTTCGAAAGGCTGGGTTTGACCGAGAAGGTTCGCGCCCTGGCGATCTTTCCGAACCGGCTTGTGATGCGCGATGGAATCACGGCGGAAGAAGTGACTTCGGTGCCCTGCAAGGAACCCATGGTGAACGTGTTCGGGTACGAATACGCGCTCATTCACCGGGCTGACATGCACGAAGTCTTGCTGCGTGAATGCCAGGCCTCTTCGGCGGTTACGTTGGTTTCAGGTGCGTCGGTGTGCGGTTTCGAAGAGTCTGAGGATCAAGTCATTGTCCGAACAGAAGATGATCGGCGTTGGACTGGGTGCGCGCTGATCGGCGCTGACGGCCTCTGGTCCAAGATTCGCGAATCGCTGATAGGCGATGGCGGGCCGCGTGTATCCGGCCACGTCGCGTATCGGGCGGTTCTTCCCTATGAGCAAGCCCCTGAGTACGCAACTGAGCATGCGATGACGATCTACTGCGGGCCGGGCTTTCACCTTGTCCATTACCCGCTACGGGGTGGAAAGCTCCTTAACCTGGTTGCGGTATTTCACAGCAAACGCTTTGACGAAGGCTGGGACGCGTACGGGGACCCCGCGGAGTTGGCGCAGAAGTTCGCGACTGCACATCCAAATGTCCGAAACCTTCTGGCGAAGATCGATCAGTGGCGGATGTGGATCCTCTGTGATCGCGAGCCGGTGGCCGTCTGGGGGAGTGGCCGTGCCACGCTGCTGGGAGACGCAGCACATCCGATGCTCCAGTACTTGGCACAAGGCGCCTGCATGGCAATCGAGGATGCATGGGTGCTTGCGGAATCCGTTTCCACGCGCGGCGCCAACAGCGTTGCATTGCGCGAGTATGAGAAGCAGCGATATCTTCGGACAGGTCGGTGTCAAATCATGGCACGGGTCTACGGTGACGTCTACCACGCTGAGGGCGTTGCGCGCGAGCTTCGAAACAAGCTCCTGACACAGCGCACGTCAGAGCAAGCGATTGCCGGATTTGAGTGGCTTTATCGAGGAATCTGAAATGAGCAAGTCACTCGGCACCGTAGCGGATCTTCCTCCAGACTATTACGAGTCGCTGCTGCGCCATAACTTGTTGCCGCTCTGGCCATCGTTGCGCGCTGTACTGCCGTACGGGCGCCCAGCGAGAAAGACGCGCCCCGTCATGTGGCGATACGCCGACGTGCGACCGAACCTGCTGCGCGCCGGTGAGCTCACGCCGATCGAAAAGGCTGAACGCCGCGTGCTGGTTCTATGCAATCCAGGCTTCGGTCTGGAGAACATGCAGGCAACGCCATCGATATACATTGGCATGCAACTTATCCTGCCAAATGAGGTGGCAGCCTCACATCGTCACACGCCTTCCGCGATCCGCCTGGTGATCGAAGGTGAGGGGGCCTACACGATAGTAAGTGGCGAGAAGCTTCCTATGGAGCAGGGCGACCTGATCCTGACCCCGCCAGGCTTATGGCATGAGCATGGCCATAGCGGCCACGATCCAGTGATATGGCTCGATGCCCTTGATCTGCCGCTGATCTACGGGTTGGACATCTCGCACGCGCAGGAGGGCGTGAGCCAACAGATCACCGACGAGCACAATTTGTCGGCAGCGCGGTACTCCCAGGGGGGAATCGTGCCCTACGCTTCGCTCCACAGCAGGACTACCCAGTTTCCGCTGCTGCGATACCCGTGGCGCAGCGTCAAGAGATCGCTCTTGGAACTGGAGCCGATCACGCCTGCTGGCGAGCCGATTCACGTGGCATACATCAACCCGCAGTCCGGGGCCGAATGCCTGGCTTCAATGGGGTTTTCAGCCTTGATGCTCCGGCCGGGCGAGACGATCAAGATGCATCGAAGATCCGCTTCTGCCGTCTTTCATGCCGTCGAGGGCGGTGGAACGGCACTTGTCGACGGAGAGTCAATGGCATTCGACGTGGCGGACACCTTTGCTGTTCCTACCTATGCACAAGTCCAGATCGAGAACCAGTCGAGCACCAGGCCAGCGTTTCTGTTTGTGATTGATGATGCACCGCTGCAAAGGAAACTGGGGCTGTATACGGTACTTGGAGATGGCTCAGAGGTGGCAGGGGCGACTTGGTAGCGGCACTTCGAGCTAGTTGCTCCCTGAAACTCGTGAGACCCATCAATTCGAAGAAGTAAATCTCCGTCGCAGGGTGCGCCATCAAAGCTCCGATGCGCGAGGTTCGGCAAATAGTTCCACCATAAGCTCACGAAACCACCGATTCGCGGCGTCCTGGTTGTAGCGTTCATGCCAGTACTGCTTTATTGAGTAGGTGGGAACTTTGAACGGAGCCGATATCACCTGAAGATTTCCATTTTTAGCCAGAATGGATCCGAGGTGAACCGGCACCATGGCCAACAGGTCAGTATTTTCCACGATCTGCGCCAGCCCGACGAACGACGGTACGCGAAGAACAATGTTGCGCTGGACGCCTGCGCGTTGCATCTCCAATTCGATGACTCTATGAGCCGTCCAGCGACTGACCACTTCGATATGTCGCTCGGCCAGAAATTCCGCTTTCGACAGTTTCTGGCCTATTCTGGGATGTTTCTTTGCCGCGATGCATACATAGTGTTCTTTGTACAGATGCTGCTGGTAGAAGCCACTTTGCATCTCAGCCGTGAATGCTATGGCCAAGTCGCAATTACCCGATTCGAGGTGGCGCGGCGTATCTCGATCTAGGCTCATCATTTCGAGAACCACGTCGGGTGCCACCAACTGAAGCGAGTTCAGTACCTTGGGAAGAATGACGATCTGGCCAATGTCGGTCATGGCAATGCGGAAGACCCTCACCGAGCGGGTGGGTTCGAAGCCCGCTGCCGGAGTCAATGCGCTCTGCAAGATCTGCAGGGCCTGGCGGATCGACGGCAGCAGCGCTTCAGATTTCGGCGTCGGTTGCATCCCTGTGGACGTCCGCACGAACAAGGGGTCGCCAAAGTGCTTTCGCAAGCGCCCGAGCCGGATGCTCACGGAGGGTTGACTCAATTGCACCAAACTTGCTACTTGAGAAATACTTCTGGTTCTATAAATCTCATCAAAAATCCTGAAGTCACGCAGGTCTGGCTCTTCCTGACTCATTCTTTTCCCCATTGTCTTTGACAATATTCGAAATTGTCTATTATCGATTGGCATGACTATTGTGAACTGCTATAGTCAACTTCGCAATGACCATGTGCGAGCCCAGATGGCCGCCGACGTGTCGTCGTGTCGAAGCGAAAAGCGAAAAGCGAAAAGCGCTAGCAAGCGTCGGACGGCGTCGGTTCCTGTCTGGAGCTTGAGGATTTCATGGCCGGCCGTCACCCTGAAGGAGTCGCTTCGTGAAACCCAAATTCTTGCAGTTCCTTGGCCGGTTCGCATTGTTCTCGGTTCTTGGCATGTCATCCGCAATGGCGCAGTACCCTGAGCGGCAGATCCGGTTTGTCGTACCCTATTCCGCGGGTGGGGGAACCGACATCGTGGCCCGCCTTGTTGCTCAGCGACTCAGTGATGTCTTGAGGCAGCCCGTGGTCGTCGAGAATCGAGCTGGCGGCGACGGCATGTTAGGAATTGAGACGGTCGTCGCGGCACGGCCCGACGGCTACACCGTTCTGATCACCACCGCAGCCGCCGCCATCAACCCCAGCATTCATCGGAAGGCGCGGTACGACCCGATCAAGGATCTCGTGCCGGTGGCGCAACTCGTGTCACTGCCGTTTGTCATTGTTGCAAATCCCAAGCTTCCTGTTCAGTCTTTGGGCGACTTGGTGGCGTTGGCCAAGCGTGAGGGCAAGGGCTTCAATATGGCAACCGGTGGAACCACCACCACGTTGGCGGCCGAAGTACTGCGCCTTGAGACTGGGTTGGGCTTCACGCTGATTCCCTACAAGGGCAGTGCCCCTGCGGTGTTGTCGGTGATGTCGGGCGAAACCAGCGCCTATGTCTGTGATATCCCATCCGCCGCAGGACAAATTGCCAATGGCACGCTGAAGGCTGTGGCGATCACAGGAGAAAAGCGCTTGCCCTCCATGCCTAACGTGCCCACCGCCAAGGAAGCCGGCTTGACCAACTTTGCGGTCAGTTCATGGTTCGCTGCATTCTTGCCAGGTGGAACGCCCCCCGAGATCGCTGAACGTCTCAATGCTGCGATGAGTCGGATTGTTCAAGAGCCGGAAGTGGCCGCCCGTATTTCGTCCTTGGGGGCATTCCCGGTGTCAAGTAGTGTCAACGAGTTCACCAGCTTCTTCCGAAACGAGGTCGCGAGGTGGCGTGATGTTGTGCAGCGGTCGGGCATGCCGGTAGCAGAGTGAAGTTGGTTTGGAGAAGTCGAATTGCGAGACATACCATCAGATCGCATCTGGCGAATGCTTCAGCCGAAGTCCATCGCCATCATCGGCGCAACCGAGCGGCCGGGCCTGGCGAGCAATTTGCTCAAGGCATGTCGCAATGTCGGATTTATTGGGGCAATATATCCTGTCAATCCGAAGTACAAGGAAGTTTCCGGCCTGCGCTGCTATCCGCGCATTGAAGATGTACCAGGCCCTGTGGACGTGGCCGCAATTGCGGTTTCTTCGCGGCTCGTGATCCCTGCGGTTGAGTCATGTGGTGCGCACAACGTGGGTGGTGTCGTGGTCATGTCAGGCGGATTCGGAGAGGGTGAAGGGGAGGGGCAGGATCAGTTCCTGGCATTGCGCCAAGCAGCGGAACGTCACGGCATTCCTCTGCTGGGTCCCAATTGCATAGGCTATGCGAATCTTCCGGCCAATGCTGCGGTCTGGGGTGGCAGTACCCTCGGGACCGCCAAACCGGGTCATGTGAGTCTGGTGACGCAGAGCGGCTCGCCAGCGATCGCGGTGGCGGCGCATCGTTTTGGCATCGGGTGCCGGGTGCTTATCAACACTGGGAATGAGGCCGGGTTGGACATCGCGACATTGGTGGATTTGTTGGTGAGCGATGAAGCGACCCATACCATCGCGGTGTACCTCGAAGAGTTGAAGCATCCGGATCTGTTCCTGCGGGCTGCCGCGAACGCGGAGCGTGCCGGCAAGCCCATCATCGTCTTCAAGGGTGGCTCCACCGAGCAAGGCAGTGCCGCTGCCGCCGCACATACCGCTTCATTGGCAGGCGATCCTCAGATTTATGCGGCCATCTTCGAGCAGGCCGGCGTAGTTCAGGTTCACGACTTTGACGAATTTCTTGAAACGGTCTACTTGTTTTCGAGCTGCACGCTGCCAAAGGGGAACCGCATTGGCGTGATTACAGGGTCGGGCGGCTTGAAGGTCATGGCATCCGATGCGTTTGACACGATGGACTTGGTGGTGCCAGAGCTCAGCGAGATGGATCAAGGAAAGCTGCGACACCTGCTGCCGACCACAATTCAAGTCAGCAACCCACTTGATTTGACGGCTGAAGGGCTGGCGAGTGCGTCCATCCAGACGGGTTGCGTGGACATCATGGCACGGTCGGACAGCATTGACCTGCTGTGCATTCACCCGCTTGTTCCTCATGCAGGCTTGAGTCATGCCAGTGCTTTGGCGAGCAAGGCAACGGACAAGCCGATCGTGTTTGTCATGTCGAATGCATCGCAACCGGCCAAGCCCGACATAGAACGCATCCTGCACGAGGCGGGTATTCCGCAGGTGCACGGTACTCTGATGGGGTTCCGCGCGGTGTCGCACTTGGCAACGTACACAGGAAGGCGGGCAGACCGGCAAGCGGCCCAGTCAACGCACAGGCGTGTTGTCAATGAGGATCGGGCAAGGGCAAGACTCACGCAGCTGAAGTTGGTGTTGGATGAAAAAGGTGCCGGTGCTCTCTCTGAGATGGAGTCCAAGCAGCTGCTGCAGGCATATGACATTCCCGTAACGAAAGAGCGGCTTGCCAAATCGAGTGTGGAGGCCATAGAGCACGCGCGAAGTCTGGGCTTCCCGGTGGTCATGAAGATCGCTTCAGCAGAGATCGTGCACAAGACGGAGATCGGTGGTGTCTTGGTCAATGTGCGCTCGGGTGATGAGGTCGCACAAGGCTACGATGCGTTGATGGCCCGCGCCAGGAGCGCCTTTCCACAGGCCCGCATCGACGGTGTGCTTGTGCAGGAAATGGTGCAAGGTGGAGTTGAAACGATTCTCGGAGTGAGCAATGACCCGCGTTTGGGCCCGATGATCCTGGTTGGGCTTGGGGGCATTTATGTCGAAATTCTCAAGGACTGCGTATTTCGAAGAGCACCCTTGACCGCGCGTGATCCGGAACAGATGGTGCGTCGATTGAGGGCGTTTCCTATTCTCGCTGGGGCGCGCGGCCGCCCGGCCGTCAATTTCGAGGTGCTCTACAACGCGCTGTTGTCGCTGTCTGACCTCGCGATCGACCTTGGTCCGCGGTTGGGTCAGATCGATATCAATCCGTTTGTCGTCAGTCACGAGGGCGGTATGGCTCTCGACGCTGTTATTACCCTAGCCTAGCCCGGAGAATTGCTTTGGCCAACTACATTCCAGATTCCTCAAGTGCCACCAAACCGTTGCCGGAGATCAGTGAGGAAGCCCTGCCTTTCTGGCAGGGGGCGCTTGATCATCGACTGATGATGCAACGATGCAGCCAATGCGGGAAGTATCAGTGGTTCCCTACGGCGATGTGTCGATTTTGTCAGTCTGACCGTATGGCATGGGAGGAGGCGGATGGTGATGGCGTTGTCTATTCGTACACGGTCACGCACCGCGGCTCCGTTGCAGCATTCAAGACACCCTATGTGATCGCCATCGTTGAACTCCCCAATGGCGTTCGTTTGATGAGCAACATCGTGGAGTGTTCACCTGACGCGGTGAAAGTTGGGATGCCGGTCAAGGTGTGCTTCGAGGACTGGACGCCCGAAGTGTCCATCATGCAGTTCCGGCCGGCTTGAGCCGACTTCATATTCACTGAATTCACAAGAGTCGCGATGAAATCACTAGCTTCAATTATTGGTGTCGGCGAGTCAGAGATTGGCAGCGTTCCTGGGAAGAACAACATCCAGTTGTGCGCGGAAGCCGCGGTTGCAGCCCTGAAGGATGCGGGTCTGAATAAGTCAGACATTGACGGCGTACTGGTCAACGACTCGTACGTTGAATCCCATGCTCGCAGGGTGCTGCAGTTCGCGGAGTACTTTGGCATTCCGGTTCCCCAGCTTAAGTTTGTGGACAACGTCCATCTCGGTGCGGTGGCGGTTTCTGGCCTCATGGTTCATCTGGCGTCCATGCTTGTGCAGGTGGGGATGTGTTCAAACGTTCTTGTTGTCGGAGGAGACAACTTGCTGACCGGTCGAGGTGGACGCAGGAACGCCATTACACGGATGGCCATGAATCGCCAGGCTCAGTTTGAAAACCAGTACGGTCCAACGACCATCACGCAGTTTGCACTCGTGGCTCAGCGGCATATGTACGAGTATGGAACCACCTCCGAGCAATTGGCTGCCGTTGCGGTCGCTCTTCGAAAGCATGCCAGTTTGCATCCCAAGGCTCAGATGCGCAGTCTCATCACGGTCGAGGACGTTCTTTCATCTCGGATGATCTCGAGTCCGCTGCATTTGCTGGACTGCAGCATGATCTCGGACAGCGCTTGGGCGCTCGTGGTCAGTCGTGCTCAAACGGCCGAGGTCGCGGGGCACAAGCCGGTTCAGGTGTTGGGCTATGGCGAGGGCTTCAGTGACGGCAAGGGCTACGTGACAGACACCGTCAGCACGGTCGCGAGCCTGACTGATTTTGGTGGAATTGCACAGGCATCGCGTCGGGCCATGGAGATGGCTGACGTTACCCACAAGGATATTGATGTGCTCTTTTGCTACGACCCCTTCACCATTTGGCCCATCGTGAATATTGAGGAGATCGGCTTTTGCAAGAAGGGTGAAGGGGGTGCATTCGTTCAGGGCGGGCGCATCGAGCTTGGCGGAGAGTTGCCGCTCAATCCCCATGGCGGCTTGCATTCCTATTGCCACTCCGGAGTGGCTGGCGGCGGGCACATGTTTGTCGAGGCCGCCCTTCAGTTGCGCGGCCAAGGTGCCGAGCGCCAGGTGAAAGATGCGCAGGTGGCGCTGGTGCAAGGTTACGGGAGCCAGGTAGGCATGTTTCCCTGCACTGTTCTCGGGTCGTGAGTCGAACCGTCACACAGGACAGACAAGTGGACCCGCTCACATCAGATCATTGCGAACTGGCAAGGCTGGCCCCGTCCTCTGGCCAGCCTTCAGCGGCTGCGACCATCGTCACGGATGTCCTCATCGTGGGTTCAGGTGCGGCGGGCCTGTCGGCGGCCATCGAGGCGGCAGCGCATGGCGCCAGTGTGGTGGTGGTTGAGAAAAACCCCGCTGTCGGGGGCAGCACCGCCTGGGCAATCGGTTCAATCAGCGCGGCGGGCACAGATCTTCAGAAGAAGAAGGGAATTCGAGATGAGATCGAGGATTTTCGTGCCGACATGGATAAGTTCAAGAGCCCGTTGACGACCTCGGACCATCCCCAACTGCGCGACATTCTCGCTCGAGAGCTAGGGGGAAATGTCAATTGGCTGGCGCGTCTGGGCGTCGGGTTTGCAGGCCCATTTCCTGAGCCGCCTCATGGCATTGAGCGCATGCACAACATTCTTCCCGCGGCTCGTCTGTGCGTTGAGGCGCTGCGGCGCGCTGCTGTTCGCGGTGGGGTGAACATTCTGACGTCTGCCCGTGTGACTGAGCTGCTGCGGTCTGGCGGACGTGTGATGGGTGCCATGATCTCTCGTGAGTCCGGCGGTGTTGAGGAGGTTCATGCACGTCGCGCGGTGATTCTCGCGACAGGCGATTATTCGGCCAACAAGGAGCTCAAGCGCCTGGTGTTGCCGACTGAACGTGCGGAGGTCGATGGTGTGAACCCGACCGCGACAGGCGATGGTCATCTGCTCGGACTTTCCGTAGGCGGACACTTGGTCAACATGGATGCGGTCCATGGTATGTCTTTGCGGTTTGTCGCGCCGACGTGGAAGACCGTGCTGGACTACGTGCCCAACAGCCCGGTCATTTCGAAGGTGATGGAACATCTTGTGCGGTGGTTGCCTGCCGCGTTGATTCGGCCCGTGGCGCGCAGTGCCTTGACGGCGTTCATGGCGCCCGAGCTGTCCCTCTACAAGCATGGCGCGATCCTGGTCAATGGTGCTGGCGAACGCTTTGTGAATGAGCTGGAGTTCGTCGGTTGCGCGGTTGCTGGTCAAGGAAAAGCGCACCTGATTTTCGACAGACGCGTGGCTCAACTCTTTGAAGGGCCGCCTCATGCGATTTCGACCGCACCAGGCGTGGCATGGGCATATCTCGATGACTATGCCAAATCGAGGCCTGATCTCTTGACGAAGGCCGACTCCATCGTTGAACTGGCTTCGAAGCTTGGTTTGCCGAGCTCGAAGCTTGAATCGACCGTTGCGCACTTCAACCAAACATCGGCCCTCGGGAAACCGGATCATTTCGCGAGGATCAGTACTGGCATGACGTTGGTTGAGCCGCCTTTCTATGCGCTTGGACCTGTGGTATCGCGTCAGGTCGTCACCGAGGGCGGGCTGATGATCGATCAGAACTGCGGCGTATTGACAACTCAGGGGGAACCCATTCGTGGTTTGTATGGTGCCGGCGCAGTGGCCCAGGCCGGCATGACGCTGGCAGGTCACGGGCTTCACATCGGGTGGGCTGTCACGTCCGGCCGCATAGCGGGCCGGCAGGCGGCCCAAGAAAATTTCTACCCTTCAAAGGAGACAGCTCATGTTCAAGTCACTCACTAGGTTCTTGTTGGTGCTTTCGATGGTCGGTGCTGGCTTGGTCCATGCCGCTGGGTATCCCGAAAAGCCGATTCGAATCATCGCGCCGTATGCCCCAGGCGGAGGCGTCGATATGGTCGCCCGTCTCCTGGCGGTCAAACTTCAGGAAAAGTTCAACCAACCGGTGATTGTCGAGAACAGGGTCGGCGCATCTGGAATGATCGCTGCGCAGTTGCTCAGTCGGGCAGACCCAAACGGGTATACGCTGTTGCTGGATGCGGTGAGCATTACGATGAATCCGAGCATTCATAAAAAGCTGCCGTATGACCCTGCTGCAATTCAGCCAGTTGCCAAGCTGATTACGTTGCCGATGGTGCTGGCCGTCAATCCGTCGATTCCGCCGAAGAACTTGAATGAGTTGATCGATTATCTCAAGGGGAACTCGGCCAGCGTGAACTTCGCTTTGGCAGGAACCTCAACCCGACTGGCTGCTGAGCTCTTCAAGCTGACCTCATCAACGAATTTTACGATGGTCCCATATCAGGGAAGCGCACCGTCCATCCTTTCGCTCTTGTCTGGCAGCACGCAGTTCACAATCAGTGACTTGCCTTCGATCTCTCAACATATTGCGTCTGGAAAGATCCGCGCGATTGCTTCGTCTGCGGGCAATCGAACCAGCCTCTTGCCCAACGTTCCTACCGCAAAAGAGATGGGTCTTACCGACTTCGTCGTGACCTCGTGGTACGGGGTATTTGCGCCGGTAGGTACTCCGCCTGAGATTCTCAGGCAGCTCAACACCGAGATCAACCGCATCATCGTTCTTCCGGATGTGGTGGAGCGGTTCAAGGCCTTGGGAGCAGAGCCTGATGCCATGAGCGTGGATGAATTTTCCGGCCTTTACAAGAATGAGATCACCCGCTGGCGCGATGTCGTCAAGCGGTCCGGTATGGTGATCAACGAGTGACAACCGTGCGCTCGTCAACCTCACTCATGCCAAGCCCTCATCTGGCAAACGGCTCCCTGTAGTACGTGCTGATCGTCGGGTTGTAACCGGGGTTGGCGAACTTGGCCCGGTACAGCTAGCCCTGGTAGGTGACGATGGCGGCTGCGGCATATTGCCGCCCCTGCAGCCAGTCGGGATAGGCGCAGCTCACCGTGCCAGCGCCAGCGTTACCGACCTTCACGATGCTCGCGATGGAAGGCGCCCCGGCGCTGTTGACAGCGAACAGCATGTACAGCGCCGGGGGCGCCAGGTCGGCGTTGGCCGGGCTGGTGATCTCCAGCGTGCCGTTGCCCTTGGTGCAAACGTGGCTCTGCGGCCGCTGGTTTTCAGCAGATGTTGAGCGCGGCTGGGTTCCGCTCGGGCGCCTAGCGCGTCCTTCCCAGCATTCGAGCGGGTGACACGCAACCGTCATCCGCTGGAGGTAAAGTTCAAGAATTCTTGAACAATCGTAGGTGAGTGATGCGCGTAGGAATCAATGGCATGGGACGGATCGGCCGCCTGGCGCTGCGTGCGGCCCTGGGCGCTGCTGAACGAGGATCCGACGATCCGCGCGCTGGCAACCGGCTGGAGGTGGTTCACCTCAATGAAATCAAGGGCGGCGCCGCGGCCACGGCGCATCTGCTGGCGTTCGACAGTGTCCAGGGCAAGTGGCGGGCCGGTATCGAGGCCGAAGGCGACGCGCTCATCCGCATCGGCGAACGCAGCCTGTCCTTCAGTGCGCATGCCAATGCAGCCGAGATTCCCTGGGGCGAACTGGGTGTCGACCTGGTGCTGGAGTGCACAGGCAAGTTACTCACGCCAGAGACGCTGCAGGGCCACCTGGACCGCGGCGCCAAGCGGGTGATCGTGGCGGCGCCTGTGAAGGTGGGCGGGGTGCTGAACATCGTGGTCGGGGTCAACCACCACTTGTACGACCCGGCGGCGCACCGCATCGTCACCGCGGCGTCCTGCACCACCAACTGCCTGGCACCCGTGGTCAAGGTGGTGCACGAGGCGATCGGTATTCGCCACGGCCAGATCACCACCATCCACGACCCGACCAACACCAACCTGGTGGTGGATGCTCCGCACAAGGACCTGCGCAGGGCGCGCAGTGCAATGCTGAGCCTGGCACCCACCACCACCGGCAGCGCCACGGCCATCGCTTTGATCTACCCGGAGCTCAAGGGCAAGCTCAATGGCCACGCCGTGCGGGCCCCTGTGCTCAATGCTTCGCTGACCGATTGCGTGTTCGAATTGAACCGTGCGACCACCGCCGAGGAGGTCAATGCCCTGTTCAAGGCCGCCGCGCTAGGGCCGCTGGCCGGCATCCTGGGCTACGAAGAGCGGCCGCTGGTCAGCGCCGACTATGCGCGCGACACCCGCAGCAGCATCGTCGACGCGCTCTCGACGATGGTGACCGACGGCACCTTGCTCAAGGTCTATGCCTGGTACGACAACGAGATGGGCTACGCCTGCCGGATGGTGGATCTGGCCTGCCAGATGCGCCAAGCCGGGATCTGACCATGCAGCACGCCGCGCGAAACTACGCCATCGTCACGGCGGCCTACTGGGGCTTCACGCTCACCGACGGCGCCCTGCGCATGCTGGTGCTGCTGCACTTCTACCGTCTGGGCTACTCGCCGTTCGCGCTGGCCTTCCTGTTCCTGCTGTACGAGGCGGCGGGCATCTTGGCCAACTTGATCGGCGGCTGGCTGGCGACGCGCTTTGGCATCACCCGGATGCTGACTGTGGGGCTGGTGACGCAGATCATCGGCTTCACGCTGCTTTCCGCTCTGAACCCGGACTGGACGGCGGCCCTGGCGGTGGCCTGGGTGGTGCTGGCGCAAGGCGTCTGCGGCGTGGCCAAGGACCTGACCAAAACCGCCAGCAAATCGGCGATCAAGGTGACGCACGCGCAGGCCAAGGAGCAGGGATCGGGGCAGCTGTTCAAGTGGGTGGCCTGGTTCACCGGCAGCAAGAATGCGATGAAGGGTGTCGGCTTCTTCCTGGGCGGGCTGCTGCTGCAGACACTGGGCTTTCGCTATTCGCTGTGGGTCATGGCGGGCCTGCTGGCGTTGGTGCTGGTGGGGGTGGTCACCTCCCTTCCGACGATGATGGGCAAGAGCAAGGCGTCCAAGAGCGCCAAGGAACTCTTCGCCAAGAACGCGGGGATCAACGCACTGGCGGCCGCGCGGGTGGGTCTGTTTGGCGCACGCGATGTGTGGTTTGTCGTCGGTGTGCCGGTGTTCCTGTACTCGGTGGGCTGGACCTTCACCATGGTGGGCGGCTTTCTGGCTGCCTGGACCATCGGCTACGGACTGGTGCAGGCGATGGCGCCGCAGATCGTGCGGCGCAGCCAGGACGGCCTGAGCCTGGAGGTGTCGGCGGCCCGCTGGTGGTCGGCGGCGCTGGCGCTGGTCCCCGTGGGCCTGGCCGTGGCGGTGGCACTTGATGTGCCTGGCCTGCAATGGGTGGTGGTGGCCGGTCTTGGCGTGTTCGGCTTTGCCTTCGCGGTCAACTCCTCGGTGCACTCGTACCTGGTGCTGGCCTACGCCGGCTCGGAGAAGGCGGCCGAGGACGTGGGCTTTTATTACGCCGCCAATGCCCTGGGGCGCTTTCTCGGAACGCTGCTGTCCGGGCTGTTGTACCAGTGGGGCGGCCTGCTGTATGCGCTGATTGGTTCTGCCCTGATGCTGGTCGTGTGCTGGCTATTCACCTTGGCGCTTCCGGGCCACCGCGAAAACACCCCAGGAGCGCACGCATGAATGACGCGGACGTGGTCAAGGCCTTGGCCGCCCTGGCGCAGGAATCGCGCCTGAAGGTGTTCCGGCTGCTGGTGGTGGCCGGCCTGGAAGGTGTGACGCCGGGGCGGATGACCGAGGAACTGGGCATCGGCGCGACCTCGTTGTCGTTTCACCTCAAGGAGCTCACCCACGCCGGGCTCGTGACGCAGGAGCGGGCGGGCCGACATCTTATCTACCGTGCACGCATAGACGCCATCAACAACCTGATCGGATTTCTCACCGCGAACTGCTGCGCCGGGCAGGCCTGCCTGCCGGAAACCACCCTCGACTGCACCAACTGCTGAAAACCTGGTCGGCTCCTGGCGGGAGCCATGCTGGTGCGAAACTTGTGTGACGGCCGCAGAACTTCTCAGGCCAGTACACCACGACGATCGCCATGAAAAAACAGATCTCCGTCCCACGCGCCCTGATCGGCATCGCCCTCGCGTTGGTTGCCGGCATCGCCCAGGCCCATGCGGGTCACGTCACCAGCACCTTTCTTGAAGGCGTGGCGCATCTGCTGGGCGTGGACCACCTGATCGCTGCGGTCACCGTGGGGGCGGTGGTTCTCTTCGGGTTGGGGCTGGCTTTGGCGACCCGGCGCAAGCAGGCCTTGATTCAGGGGCGGGGACGCAGCTGCGGGCGCGATCCTTCATCAAGCCCAGTGTCAGGCCGCCTTGGTCGAGCCGGGTCCAGCCATAGCGCAGCACCCGCTCGCGGCTGAGCGACTTACAGCGCGTTGATCGGGATCTTGAGGTAGGCCGTGCCGTTGTCCTCCTTGGGCGGCAACTCGCCGGCGCGGATGTTGACCTGCACGGCCGGCAGGATCAGTACCGGCATCTCCAGCGTGGCGTCGCGCTTGGTGCGCATTTCGACGAAGCCGTCTTCGGTGATGCCGTCGCGCACGTGAATGTTGCTGGCGCGCTGCTCGGCCACGGTGCTCGCGAACGCGATCGGGCGGTCGGCTGGCGGATAGTCGTGACACATGAACAGGCGCGTTTGCGCCGGCAGGTCCAGCAGCTTGCGCACCGACTTGTACAGGGCCCGCGCATCGCCACCGGGGAAGTCGGCGCGGGCTGTGCCCACGTCCGGCATGAACATCGTGTCGCCGACAAACACCGCATCGCCGAACTGGTAGGCCACGCAGGCCGGCGTGTGGCCCGGCACGAACAGGGTCTTGCCGGTCAGGTCGCCCACCTTGAACTCTTCGTCCTCGGCCAGCAGTTCGTCGAACTGCGAGCCGTCCTGCTTGAAGCCGGGCTCGAGGTTGAAGACGCCTTTGAACACCTTCTGCACCTGGGTGATGTGGTCGCCGATGGCCGTCTTGCCGCCCAGCTTTTGCTTGAGGTAGGGCGCGGCCGTGAGGTGGTCGGCATGGGCATGGGTTTCAAGGATCCACTGGACCTTCAGGTCGTTGGCCTTGACGTAATCGATGACCTTGTCGGCGGACGTGGTCGTGGTGCGGCCGGACTTGGGGTCGTAGTCGAGCACCGAGTCGATGATGGCCGCGGGGGTGCCGGTGCCGGCATGGACAATGTAGGTGATGGTCCAGGTGGCCTTGTCGACGATGCCGTGGACTTGAGGGCGGGCGGCGGTGCTGGTGGCGATGGCGGTGGTCATGCGAAGCTCCTTTTGGATGTCATGAGAAATAGTCTATTGACTAATAGAGTGTTTGTCAATAGAATATGCAACATCGAATTGAAAGGAGATCATGGCCCATGACCCCCACGACATTGGACATTGCCGGCATGCGCGACGCGGCCGGCCAGGCCTGCGGCCTGATGAAGGCGCTGGGTAACCCCGATCGCTTGCTGATTCTGTGCCAGCTGTCGCAAGGCGAGATGTGCGTCAGTGAGCTCGAGAGCGTTCTGGGCATTGTCCAGCCGACGCTGTCGCAGCAGCTGACCGTGTTGCGCACTGAGCAGCTGGTGACCACCCGCCGCGACGGCAAGAATATCCATTACAGCCTCACGAGTGCGCCGGCGCTGGCCGTGATCCAGACTCTTTACCAAAACTTCTGCTCTGACAAGGAATAAATGATGACGATAGATTGGACTCACTTCACGCCCTGGGCGTCGCTGATCGGCGGCGTGATGCTGGGCATTGCCTCGGCCCTGTTCATTCTGGTGAACGGGCGCATCCTGGGCATCAGCGGCATTTTGGGTGGCTTGCTCACCTTCAAGTGGCGCGACTCGGGCTGGCGCATCGCCTTTCTGCTGGGGATGCTGGCCGCGCCGGTGACCTTCATGCTTGTCGCACCGGCCGGCTGGATGCAGCCGCCTCGCATCGACACCGGCTATGGATTGATCGTGATCGCCGGCCTGCTGGTGGGGTATGGGACACGCCTGGGGTCAGGCTGCACCAGCGGCCATGGTGTCTGCGGCCTGTCGCGCCTGTCGCCGCGCTCGCTGGTGGCTACTGCCGGCTTCATGGGCGCCGGCTTTGCCGTGGTCTACGTCGTGCGCCACCTGCTCTGAATGTTCTGAAGATCGAGGAGAAATCACATGAAGCATAAAACCGTTGTTCGCCTGAGCGAATTCTTCGTCGGCCTGTTGTTCGGCTGGGGTCTGCTGCTCTCGGGCATGGCCGATCCAGGCAAGGTGCTGGGCTTTCTCGACCTGGCCGGAAGCTGGGATCCGTCGCTGGCCTTCGTGATGGGCGGCGCCATCGCGGTGGGCTTCTTGGCCTTCGGCACCGCCCGCAAGCGCACGACCAACTTCTTCGGTGGCGCCTTGCACCTGCCGACCTCGCGCGACGTCGACAGGCCCCTGGTGATCGGTGCGCTGTTGTTCGGCGCCGGTTGGGGTCTGGCCGGTTTCTGCCCGGGGCCGGGCATCGTGTCGATGGCATCGGGCCAACCGAAGGGCCTCGTATTCGTCGTCGCGATGGTCGTCGGCATGGTGATCTTCGAGGTTTCTGACCGCATGATGCGCACAACCCCATCCCCAGCCTGAAGGACAACACCATGTCGATTCAATCATTGACCGCCGACTTCGCCGTCGCGGGACAGATCAGCCCCGAAGATCTGCCGGCCATTGCGGCGGCTGGTTTCAAATCGGTCATCTGCAACCGCCCCGACGGTGAGGCGGGGCCTTCTCAGCCGGCGTACAGCGCCATCGAGCAAGCCGCGGTCGCGGCCGGCCTGCAGGTGCGCTACCTGCCGGCGATCTCCGGCCAGGTGACACCTGAGCATGGCGCGCAATTGGCCTGCCTGCTCGACGAACTGCCCGGCCCGGTGCTGGCCTACTGCCGCAGCGGCGCGCGTTCGGCCAACATGTGGCAGCTGGCCCAGGCCGGCCGCGGCGGCTGACCGGGCCGCGGGCTGCGCATGAAGACGCCGAACCTTGCGGCCTGGCTGCCGATCCTGCAATGGGGCCGACACTACAACCGTGACACCTTGGCCAGCGACCTGGTCGCCGCGGTCATCGTCACGATCATGCTCATCCCGCAGAGCCTGGCCTATGCCTCGCTCGCCGGCCTGCCGCCCGAGGTGGGCCTGTACGCCAGCATCGCACCGCTGGTGCTGTATGCCATCTTCGGCACCAGCCGGGTGCTGGCTGTCGGACCCGTGGCGGTGGTGTCGCTGATGACGGCGGCCGCCATCGGCGAGCGCGCCGCGGCCGGCTCGCCCGAGTACTGGGCGCTGGCGATCGCGCTGGCCTTCATGTCCGGCGCCATGCTGCTGGTGATGGGCGTGCTTCGCCTGGGCTTTCTGGCCAACTTCCTGAGCCACCCGGTCATCTCCGGCTTCATCACCGCGTCGGCCCTGCTGATCGCGGTCGGGCAGCTCAAGGTCATCCTCGGCGTCAAGGCGGACGGGCACAACTTCATCGACCTGGCCTGGCAACTGATTCAACAGGCCGGCCAGATCCACTGGCTGACCGCGGCGGTCGGTCTGGGTGCGGTGGCGTTTCTCTTTTGGGCGAGGAAGTCACTCAAACCCTTGCTGGTGCGCCTGGGCCTGCCTGCTCGCCTGGCGGACGTGCTGGCCAAGGCAGGGCCGGTGGCCGGGATCGCCCTGACAGCCTGGCTCACCTGGCAGTTCCAGTGGCAGGCGCAGGGCATGAAAATCGTTGGCACGGTGCCGCAGGGCTTGCCGCCGCTGACACTGCCCACGTGGAACCCGGCGTTGTGGAAGGAGCTGGCCGTGCCCGCGCTTTTGATCAGCGTGGTCGGCTTTGTCGAATCTGTGTCCGTGGGCCAGACCCTGGCGGCCAAGCGGCGTCAGCGGCTGGAGCCTGATCGCGAGCTGGTGGCGCTGGGCGCGAGCAACCTGGGCGCCTCATTCACCGGCGGCTTTCCGGTGACGGGCGGCTTCGCCCGCTCGGTGGTCAATTTCGACGCCGGCGCCCAGACGCCTGCGGCCGGGGTCTTCACCGCCGTCGGCATCCTGCTGGCCGCCTTGCTGCTCACGCCAGCGCTGTACTTCGTGCCGCAGGCAATGTTGGCGGCCACCATCATCGTGGCCGTGCTGTCGCTGGCCGACCTGAGCATCTTCAAGCGCACCTGGGCCTACTCCAAGCCGGACTTCGCCGCCGTGCTGGCCACCGTTGCCGTGACGCTCACCGCAGGGGTCGAATCGGGCCTGATCGCCGGTGTGGCGGTGTCGCTTGGGCTATACCTGTTCAAGACCAGCCGGCCCCACATTGCCGAAGTCGGGTTGGTGCCCGGCACCGAGCATTTCCGCAATGTACTGCGCTACAAGGTGCTGGTGGATCCCTGCATCCTGAGCCTGCGTGTCGACGAAAGCCTGTACTTCGCCAACGCCCGCTCCCTGGAGGACCGCATCAACGCCGCCACGGCCGATCGGCCGGCGCTGCGGCACGTGGTGCTTCAATGCTCGGCCATCAACGATATCGACGCCAGCGCGCTGGAAAGCCTGGAAGCCATCGACAAGCGGCTTGCGGATGCGGGCGTGACGCTGCACTTGAGCGAGGTCAAGGGCCCGGTCATGGACCGTTTGTCCAAGACCGAGTTCATGCACGAGCTGCGAGGCCAGGTGTTCCTGACTCAGTACCAGGCGTGGGTGGCCTTGTCGTCCGGCATCGAGACGTCAGAGCCCGTGGCCCGCCTCCTCAGGCAGAAAGCCGTCGCCTGAGCCACCGCATCAAGGCGCCCAGTACCGGCAGCTTTTCGTAGAGCTCCTCGGCCGCGTCCCAATAGTCCCGGTGGGACGTGATGCGCCCCTGTTCGTCCAGGAGCAGGTGGGTCGCGCCGCGGATCGTTCGGACCTCACTCGTGGCTGGTCCCTTGCGCCTGAAGTCAAAGCGCCAGGTGATGAACGCCTGCCGGCCTTGCACGACCCGGTCGGCGATCACGAACCGGGGCTCATGAAGCTGTTCGAACATGTGCGCGAAGATCTTCTGGATGGCCGGCACACCGCGGACTTCGTTGAAGGGGTCCTTGAAATAGGCGTCCGGCGCGTAGTACTGCCCTAGCCGAGCGAGGTCTTCGGGCTTGAGGTTTTCGAACAGGTCGACGATGGCCTGCGCGGCTTCGCAAGTTGGCATGCTCACAGGCCGGTCGCTCGGTGGATGAGACGAAAGTAGAGCCAGTCGGGCAGCATCGACATCAGCTTGACCACGCGGGTGAAGCGCTTGGGAAAGTGAATGCAAAAGCGCCCGCGCTCCCAGCCGCGGATCAGCGCCTGCGCGGCTTGTTGGGGTGTCATCAGCGCCGGCATGGGAAAGTCGTTGCTGGCGGTCAAGGGTGTGCTCACAAAGCCCGGTGTAACGATGCTCACCCCAATGCCCAGCGGGCGCAAGTCCAGATGCAGGGCATCGGCCAGGTTCGACAGTGCCGCCTTCGTCGGGCCGTAGGCCAGGCTCTCGGGCAGACCTCGCAAGCCGGCTACGCTTCCGATCAGGCTGATATGTCCCGATCGCTGCTGACACAGTGTAGGTGCCACCGCCGCGATCACGTGCCAGGCGCCGCGCAGGTTGATGTCCAGGTGGCGCATGACTTCGGGCAGGTCGATGTCGGTCGCCCGCATGGCGCGAAAGTAGCCGGCGCAGTAGCAGACCATGTCGAGCCGCCCCTGCGCGGCCAGCTGTTGCGCCGCGCTTTGCACCTGCGAGGCATCGGTCGCGTCCAGGGGCAAGGCCATGCTGCCGGGGTGCGCTTGCACAAAGGCCTGCAGCGCCGGCGCACTGCGCGCCGACACGATGACGCGGCAGCCCTTGGCGTGCAAGGCGCTGGCTGTGGCCAGGCCGATGCCGCTGGAGGCGCCGATCAGCCACATGGTGCGGCCGGTCCAGTTGTCGATGCGCGGATTCAGGCTCATCAGACCGCCACCAGATTCGCAGCGGCGCTCATGGCTTTTGCAGCGTGAACTGCACCACGTTGATGTCGCCCATCGCGAAGCCCGCCTCGCAGTAGCTCAGATAAAAATCCCAGATCAGGGTAAAGCGCTCGTCAAAGCCCGCCTGCATCACCTGCGCCTTTTTTTGCCGGAACGCTTCGCGCCACCGCTGGCAGGTGATCGCGTAGTCGGGCCCGAACGCGAACTCGTCCACGATGGTCAGGCCCGCCGCGCGGGCCTGTTCGCGAAAGGCCCGAGGGGAGGGCAGACAACCGCCTGGAAAGATGTACTGCTGGATGAAGTCGGTCGAGCGGCTGTATTGCTCGAACAGGTCGTCACCAATGACAATGCTCTGGATGCAGGCTCGCCCGCCCGACTTGAGCAGCCGGTGGACCGTCTCGAAGTACGCCGGCCAATATTGCTGGCCCACCGCTTCCACCATCTCGATCGAGCAGATCGCATCGAAGGGCGCATCGGCAATGTCGCGGTAGTCTTGCAGGCGCAAGTCGGCGCGGTCGCCGACCCCCAGGCTGCGCAGGCGGGCCTGCGCGTACTCGAGCTGCTCGGTGGACAGCGTCACGCCCGTGACGTGGGCGCCGAACTCGCAAGTGGCTTCCTCGGCCAGGGCGCCCCAGCCGCAGCCGATCTCCAGCACACGATGGCCTGGCTGCACGCCTGCCATGCGCAGTGTCCGTCGCATCTTGGCGATCTGCGCCGTGACCAGATCCTGGTTCGGACCCTGGTCGAACCAGGCAGACGAATAGTTCATGGTCTCGTCAAGCCAGAGACGGTAGAAACCATTGCCCAGGTCGTAGTGCGCGTGGATGTTCTTGCGGCTGTTGGCACGGGTGTTGCGGCGCAGCCAGTGGCGAAGGCGGTACATGAGTCCCCCGGCCCAGTGCCCGTGAATGGCGCGCTCCAGGCTGTGGCGGTTGGCGACAAAGAGGCCGATCAGATCGGTCAGGTGCGGCGTGCTCCACTCCTTGTCGAAGTAGGCCTCGGCCAACCCGATGTCGCCGGCGCGCAGGACGCGGCCGCATACGCGCCAGTCATGCAGGTGCATCACCGCCGAGGGTTGGCCGGCGCCGCCGTCGGCCGCGCGCGCCGCACCGTAGTGGACGATGCGCCCGTCTGGCCATTGCAGGCTCAAGCTGCCGACGGTCATTTTCTCGAGCATGGCAGCGACCGCCCGGGCGGCGGCGGGCAGGTGGGAGGCGGCCGGTGCGATCGCCGGCAGGATCTTGCGAAGTAGCGAAGAGGTCATGGGTCGATGGAAGTGCGCGTGACGAAGGAGGGTGCGGGCTCGGGCTTGCGATGGAACTTGATGCCCTTGGCCCACAGTTGCAGGGCGTGCCAGTGGATGCGCGCGATCAGCATCCAGGTCATGGCGGGGTAGGCCCACAGGGCGTGGCGCAGGCTGGCCCGGGTGATCGGTTCGAGCACGCCGCTCACACTGGTTTGCAGCAGCGTTCCCTGGCCGTCGCGGTGGTCGATCCGCACGACGGTGTGCGTGCGCCCCTCGCGCCGCGTCAACATGAACCGGAACGCATAGTCGCCGGTGACGTCCAGAAACGGCGACACATGAAAGCATTTTCGCGCGGTCAGCGGGGCGCCGAACACCGGGTTCTCCAGCACATAGCAGTGCCGCTCGCCGAAGGTGTTGTTCACCTCGACCACGATGGCGCGCAGCGAGGCGTCCTTGCGGTGGCAGTACCAGAAACTCACCGGCTTGAAGGCGTAGCCCCACATGCGCGGGTAGGCATGCAGCCAGATCTCGCCGTCTGCGTCTTGGATGCCTTCGCCGCGCAGCAGCTCCGTCACCCAGCCGAGCGCGCCGCCGGCCTGTGCATCACGGCCGTCGCCGTGGTCGCGCTCGTCGAAGCTGATGGCGCCCCAGCGGTTCACGGGCAGGGCGGGGGTGATCTCGGTCAGCCGGCGCAGGGGCAACATCAGAAAGAAGGTGCGGTAGGCGAAGGCGTGTACCTTCGGGCGCAGGCGCTTGTGCCGCACCTGTCCGAAGCCGATGCTGGCCTGCGGCGGCAGCGTCATGCCTACCCCCCCGCTCGGCGTTGCACTCATGCGGCCCCCCGCCAGGCGCCGTGAGGGCGCTGGCCCAGCAGGCCGGCCACAGCCAGGCCGGACTGCAAGCCGTCTTCATGAAACCCATAACCGGCCCAGGCGCCGCAGAACCAGGTGCGTTGCTGCCCCTGGAGGCGCGTCAGGCGTCGCTGCGCCTGCATCGCGGACAGGTCGAACACCGGATGGTCGTACGCGTATTCGCCCAGCACATGGCGCGCGTCGATCGGGCGCACCGGGTTCAGGCTGACGATGACGGGGCGGTCGAAGGGCAGGGGCTGCAGGCGGTTGATCAAGTAGTGCAGGCAGACGCGGGTTGTAGCGGGGTCGTTGGCGGCCTGCGGGCCGGCGCTCTCGTAGTTCCACGCGGCCCAGGCGCTCTTGCGCGAGGGCATCACGGAGGTGTCGGTGTGCAGCACGGCCCGGTTCGGCTGGTAGCGGACCGCGCTGAGCACCGCCGCTTCGTCGGCGCTCGGCGCCGCCAGCATGGCCAGCGCCTGGTCGGCGTGGGTGGCGATCACCACCTCGTCGAAGCGCTCCCGGCCGGCGGGCGTGATGAGCGTTACGCCCCAGGCATCGCGCTCGATCCGCAGCACCGGGCAGTTCAGGCGTTTGTCGGGAAGGCCCCGCACGATGCGCAGTACGTATTGGCGGGCGCCGCCATCCACCGTGTACCACTGCGGCCGGTTGGTGATCTGGATCAGGCCGTGGTTGTGGCAAAAACGGATCATGGTCGCCAGCGGAAACCGCAGCATCTCGTCGGTGGGGCAGCTCCAGATGCAGGCCAGCATCGGCAGCAGGTACCAGTCGCGGAAGGCGACGCCGAAGCGGTGCTCTTGTAGAAATTGTTCCAAGGTCTGGGACAGCTGCGCGTCGGCGCCTTCGCGGGCCAGCCGGGTGCAAAGGGCATTGAAGCGCAGCAGGTCGCTCAGCATGCGCCAAAAGCGCGGGCTGTGAAGGTTGCTGCGCTGCGCGAACACGCTCGACAGGGAAGCGCCGCTCCACTCCAGCGGGCGCTCGCCCGGCCGCATGGCGGACACGGAAAACGACATGTCCGACTTTGCGCTTTTCACACCCAGTTCGTCCAGCAGGCGGATCAGGCCGGGGTAGGTGCGCTCGTTGTAGACCAGGAATCCGGTGTCCACCCCGTGCGTGACCGGCTTGTTCTGGCCGTCTGGCAGGGTCACATCGACCGTGTGGGTGTGGCCGCCGAAATAGCCACCGGCCTCGAACAGGGTGATGTTGGCGTGGTCCTTGAGGGTGTGCGCGGCGACCAGCCCGGACACGCCAGAGCCCACGATGGCAATGCGGGCGGCCTGGCTCACGACAGGCTCCGCGATGGGTCGAAGCTGGAATGGAACATCATTGGAATCTTATTTGTCTAGGACAAAATAGAGTATGCTCCATTTTTGTCCACCCTGTGCAACTGCTGAAATACGCCGTGCTTGCCATGAACGCCCCTTCCGACCAGAGCCTGCTGTCCATCGCCGAAGTCGAGAGGGAGACGGGCCTGCAAAAAGACACGCTGCGGGTCTGGGAACGCCGCTATGAGTTCCCGCAGCCGGTGCGCAACGAGCGGGGTGATCGCCTCTATCAGGCCGAGCAGGTGGCGCGGCTGCTGCTGATCAAGCGGCTGATGGACCAGGGACACCGGCCGGGAAAAGTCGTGCCCATGTCCCTGGAGCAGCTGGGTGCGCTGGAAGGGCAGCCGCGCGAGCCACGGGATTCACGGTCGCGCCCCCCCGCCACCGACCATGAGCTGGCGGATTGGTTGAAGCTGCTCAAGGGCGGTCGGCCAGAGCAACTGCGCGCCGCGATCCGGCAGGTGCTGCTGCGAGACGGCCTGAGCCGCACGATCGAGCAATTGCTTGGCCCCCTGGGCTGGTCGATCGGCGAGGCGTGGCGCACCGGTGAGATATCCGTCTACCAGGAGCACGTGTACACCGATCTGGTGCAGTCGGTGCTGCGCGAAGCCCTGACCGCCCTGGAGTCGCCGGGGGAGGCGGGCCCGTCGGGCCCTACGGTGTTGCTGACCACCCTGGCGGACGAACAGCACACGACGGGCCTGCTGATGGCCGAGTGCTTTTTTGCGCTGGAGTACTGCGCGCGCGTCACCCTGGGCGCGAACACGCCGGTGGGCGAAGTCATCAGGGCGGCCGAACGGTATCAGCCGCATATCGTTGCGCTGAGCGTCAGCTCCCATGCCCCGCGGACCCAGGTGATGGCCAGCCTGGAGCGGCTGCGGCGTGAACTGCCCCCCGGCACCGCCTTGTGGCTGGGTGGCGGCTTCTGGACGGTTGCCCGGCGGCGCCTGCCTCAAGGCGTTCGGGTCGTGTCCTGTCACGCCGACCTGATCCGCGAATTGGGCGAGCTTGGGCACCAGCTGCAGGTCTGAGCTGCCGCGGGGGCCCGCGCTACCATTCCCGGCTTCTGACGCCTCCCGTTGCCGGAAAGCCCATAAGCCATGTTCAAGTCTTTTTTCCTGTCGCGCCGCTGGTGGCCCTGGTCGATCCTGGGATCGTTTCTCATCCTGGGGGCCACCTGGTACCGGGTGCAGCTGGACGTTCAGATCAACCAGTGGTTTGGCAGCTTCTACGACCTGGTGCAAAAAGCCCTGGGCCAAGCCGGCAGTGTCACGCAGGCCGAGTTCTGGGCGCAGCTGGCCACTTTCGGGCGCATCGCCATGGTGTACGTCACCATCGCCGTGGTGCTGGATTTTTTCGTCAAGCATTTCATCTTCCGCTGGCGCCAGGCGATGAACGAGTACTACATGGCGCACTGGCCCTTGCTGCGCGGCGTCGAGGGCGCCGCCCAGCGGGTGCAGGAGGACACCATGCGCTTTGCCCGCATCATGGAAGGCCTGGGCGTCGATTTCATGCGAAGTGTCATGACACTGGGCGCCTTCCTGCCAATCCTGTGGGTGCTGTCGGACAAGATCAAGGAGCTGCCGCTGGTGGGGCAGATCCCGCACTCGCTGGTCTGGCTGGCGTTGCTTTGGGCCCTGGTCGGCACGGTGCTGCTGGCGGTGGTGGGCATCAAGCTGCCGGGGCTGGAGTTCCAGAACCAGCGCGTCGAGGCGGCCTACCGCAAGGAGCTGGTCTACGGCGAGGACGACCCCACCCGCGCATCGCCCCCGATCGCGCAGGGGCTGTTCTCACACGTGCGCCGCAACTACTTTCGCCTGTTCTTCCACTACCTGTACTTCGATGTGGCCAAGTGGTCGTACCTGCAGGTCAGCGTGCTGGTGCCGCTGATCGCCCTGGGCCCCACGGTGGTGGCTGGCGCGATCACCCTGGGCGTGATGCAGCAGGTGGCCCGCGCCTTTGACAAGGTGCTTGAATCGTTCCAGTTCCTCGTGCTCAGTTGGAGTACGGTGGTCGAGCTGCTGTCGGTCTACAAGCGGCTGCGTGCGTTCGAGGCGCAGCTTGACGGCCGGGCGATGCCGATGCGCAGCGCCGACGGGGTGGCCTGATGAGGGGATAGCCCCCCGTGAGGGCAGATGCTGGCAATAATCGGCCATTGCCACGGAGGTCAGCCCAAATGTCCCACGCGTTCTCGCACACCCTGCGTTCCTTCAAGCTCAGCACCGGCAAGACCGGCAGCTTTTTCTCTCTGCCCGCGCTGGCCGAGGAATACCCGCAGTTGCGGCGCCTGCCAGTGTCGCTGCGCATCGTGCTCGAATCGGTGCTGCGCAACTGCGACGGGCTCAAGATCACGCCCGAGAATGTGCGCGAGCTGGCCACCTGGCAACCCAATGCGCCGCGCACGCAAGAGATCCCCTTCGTTGTTGCCCGCGTCGTGCTGCAGGACTTCACCGGCGTGCCCCTGCTGGCCGACTTGGCCGCGATGCGCAGTGCCGCCGCCAGCCTGGGCAAGGATCCGGGCCGCATCGAGCCGCTGGTGCCGGTGGATCTGGTGGTGGACCACTCGATCATGATCGACCACTACGGCACCCGCGACGCGCTCGACCTCAACATGAAGTTGGAGTTTCAGCGCAACCGCGAGCGCTACGAGTTCATGAAGTGGGGCATGCAGGCCTTCAAGACCTTCGGCGTGGTGCCCCCGGGCTTTGGCATCGTGCACCAGGTCAACCTCGAGTACCTGGCGCGGGGTGTGCACCGGCGCGAAGATGGCGTGTTCTACCCCGACACCCTGGTGGGCACCGACAGCCACACCACCATGATCAACGGCGTGGGTGTGGTCGGCTGGGGCGTGGGCGGCATCGAGGGCGAGGCCGCCATGCTGGGCCAGCCGGTCTATATGCTCACGCCCGACGTGGTGGGGCTTGAGCTGTCGGGCCGCTTGCGCGAGGGCTGCACCGCCACCGACCTGGTGCTCACCGTCACCGAGCTGCTGCGCAAGCACAAGGTGGTCGGCAAATTCGTCGAACTCTTTGGCGAGGGCACGCGCACGCTGGCGGTGCCTGACCGCGCCACCATTGCCAACATGGCGCCCGAGTATGGCGCCACCATGGGCTTTTTCCCGGTCGACGAGAAGACCATCGAGTACTTCCAGGGCACCGGCCGCAGCCGCGAAGAGGTGGCGGCCCTGGAGGCCTACTTCAAGGCGCAGAACCTGTTCGGCATTCCGCTGGCCGGCGAGGTGGACTACTCGCAGGTGGTCAAGCTCGACCTGGGCACCGTGACGCCCAGCCTGTCGGGCCCCAAGCGACCGCAGGACCGCATCGAGATCGGCAAGGTGGCCTCGCAGTTCGCGTCGCTGTACAGCAAGCCGCCCGCCGAGAACGGTTTCAACCAGCCGGCCGCGACGCTGCTGACCCGCCACCTGCTGCATCTGGGCGGTGAGACCGTGGAACCGAAGGTGCCCGCCGCCCCGCCGACCCCCGGCGCGGCGCCGCGGTCCGAGCAGGAGATGGAGTCCAACAAGCCGACGTTGGCCGCCGCCTTGTCCAAGGCCGAGCCCGCGCCGCATGCCGTGGCCGCATCGGCGAAGCACGTCACGATCGGCAATGGCGACGTGCTGATTGCCGCCATCACCAGCTGCACCAACACCTCCAATCCCGGCGTGCTGCTGGCAGCCGGGTTGCTGGCCAAGAAAGCGGTGCAGGCGGGGCTGAAGGTGCGGCCGCACATCAAGACCTCGCTGGCGCCTGGCTCGCGCATCGTCACCGACTACCTCACCAAGGCCGGCCTGCTGCCTTACCTGGAGCAACTGGGCTTTACCGTCGCCGGTTACGGCTGCACCACCTGCATCGGTAATGCGGGCGACCTGGCGCCGGAGATCAACGAGGCCATCCTCAAGAGCGACCTGGTCTGCGCCGCCGTGCTCTCGGGCAACCGCAACTTCGAGGCGCGCATCCATCCCAACCTCAAGGCCAACTTCCTGGCCAGCCCGCCGCTGGTGGTGGCCTATGCGATAGCAGGCACCGTGCTGCGCGACCTCATGACCGAGCCCGTCGGGCAGGGCCATGACGGCAAGGACGTCTGGCTGGGGGACATCTGGCCCACCAGCGACGAGATCCATGCGCTGATGCGCCACGCCATGAACGGCAAGGCCTTCCAGGCCAACTACGGCAAGGTCAAGAGCGAGCCGGGTCCGCTGTGGGAGAAGATCAAGGGCGTCAAGGGCCAGACTTACGCCTGGCCCACCAGCACCTACATCGCGCAGCCGCCGTTCTTCGAGGGCTTTCGCATCGAGCACCAGGGAACGGCCGCCTCGGTGGACGTGATGGACGCGCGCATCATGGCGCTGTTTGGCGACTCCATCACCACCGACCATATCTCGCCGGCCGGATCCATCAAGGAAAGCTCGCCGGCCGGCCAGTGGCTCAAGGATCACGGCGTAAGCAAGCTCGACTTCAACAGCTATGGCGCGCGCCGCGGCAACCACGAGGTGATGATTCGCGGCACCTTCGCCAATGTGCGCATCAAGAACCTGATGCTGCCGCCGGGCCCCGACGGCTCGCGCGAGGAGGGCGGCCTCACGCTGTACCGGGCCGCCCACGGCGGCACCGAGAAGATGTTCATCTACGACGCGGCGCAGCGCTACATGGCGCAAGGCCGGCCCACGGTGATCTTCGCCGGCGAGGAATATGGCACAGGTTCGTCGCGCGACTGGGCGGCCAAGGGCACGCAGCTGCTGGGCATCAAGGCGGTCATCGCGCGCAGCTTCGAGCGCATCCACCGCAGCAACCTGGTGGGCATGGGCGTGCTGCCGCTGCAGTTCAAGGGCAACGACAGCTGGCAGTCGCTGGGGCTGGACGGCTCGGAGTCCATCGACGTGATCCCCGATCCCAGCCTGCGCCCGCAAAGCGACGCCACGCTGGTGATCACCGGCGCCAAGGGCCGTCGCCGGGAGGTCACCGTCACGCTGCGCATCGACACCCCGATCGAGGTCGAGTACTACCGCCACGGCGGCATCCTGCCCTACGTGCTGCGGCAGTTGCTGGCGCAGTGAGCCGCGACCTGCTTGTCGCCGGCGGCGGCATCGGCGGCCTGGCGGCCGCACTGGCCGCGCACCGTGCGGGCTGGCAGGCCCGGGTGTTCGAACAGACCCGCAGTCTCATCGAGGTCGGCGCTGGCCTGCAGCTGGGCCCCAACGCCACCCGCATCCTGCGGCAGTGGGGCCTGCTGGAAGAGGCCCGCGCGATGGGTTGTGAGCCCCAGCGAATGGTGGCGCGCGATGCCATGACCGGACGCGAGCTGTCGTCCATGCCACTGGGCCTGGACTTCCAGGTCCGCTACGACGCGCCCTACCTCACGCTGCACCGCGCCGACCTGCATGGGCTGCTGCTGTCGGCCGTGCGCGATCAAGGGGTGGCCCTGCACACCGGCCATCGCATCCGGGGCCTGGAGCAGGATGGCCACGGCGTGCGCCTGCACGTCGAGGGTGCCGCGGCGCCGCACGAGGGCGACGCCCTGGTGGCTGCCGACGGACTGTGGAGTGTATTGCGCCAGGACTTGCTGGGCGACCGCGCCGCCAGGCCCTCGGACCATGTGGCCTTGCGGGGCATGGCGCCCATGGCGCAGCTGCCCACGCAATGGCATGCGCCGGAGGTGACGGCCTGGCTGGCGCCCGGCCTGCATGTGGTCACCTACCCGGTGCAGGCGGGCCATACGCTCAACATCGTTTGCGTCACGCGACGTGCCGTCGAGGGCCAATACACCGGCTGGGACCTTCCGGCCACGCGCGAGCGGGTGCAGCGGGTGCTGGCTGGGGTGTGGCCGGGCCTGCGCGAGCTGCCGGACGCGGTGCCGCGCTGGGGCTCCTGGGTGCTGCACGACCGCCCGCCGGTGGCCGGACCCGAGCAAATGGCCCGACGCCGCGTGGCCCTGCTGGGTGACGCCGCCCACCCCATGCGGCCCTACCTGGCCCAGGGCGCGGCCATGGCGATCGAGGACGCGTTCGAGCTGGGCCGAGTGCTGTCGGCGGTGGATGGCGCTGTGATCGACGTGTCCGCGGCCCTTGCCCGGTATGCGCTCAATCGCTGGGAGCGCTGCGCGCGGGTGCAGCGGCGGTCGCTGCGCAATGCCGGCATCTTTCATGCGTCCGGCCTGAAGCGGCTGGCCCGCGATGCGGCCCTGCGCGCGATGGGGCGGCGGCTGATGGACGTGCCTTGGCTGTACGGACCGTGACGTCAACCCAGCGGCGCCATCCCGTGCCGCGCGCGCGCCCGGTCGCAGGCATCGCTGCCTTCCTCGAACTCGCGGCAGGGCGCCGGGCGCCACTCGTAGATGCCGCAGGCCGCGCGCTCGCCCACCGTGCCGGTGAGCGCCGCGCAGCGCACGGGTTGATGGTCGGTGCCGCGCATGCGGCAGGTGCTGTCGTTGACTTCCACCGCCAGACCGGCCGGGACATTGCCGCCCATGTCGTCGAGCTCGTAGACCGCGAAGTCCACCCGAAAGCTGGCGCAGCAGGCGCCGCAGCTCAGGCAGGGGTGTACATCGCCGGTGCCGGCCATCGTGCGCAGCTGTGGGTGCCGGCTCAGGCGGCCGTGCGACCGAGCAGCAGGAACTCCATCAGCGCCTTCTGGGCGTGCATGCGGTTCTCGGCCTCGTCCCACACCACCGATTGCGGTCCGTCGATCACCTCGGCTTGCACCTCTTCGCCGCGGTGCGCCGGCAGGCAGTGCATGAACAGGGCGTCGGGCTTGGCCACGGCCATCATGTCGGCGTCGACGCACCAATCGGCGAAGGCCTTCTTGCGTGCTTCGTTCTCGGCCTCATAGCCCATGCTGGTCCACACGTCGGTGGTGACCAGGTCTGCACCCTGGCAGGCTTCCTTGGGGTCCTTGAACACCTTGTAGCTGTGCGGCCCGCGCACCCCGGCGACCGACTGGTCGACCTCGTAGCCGCTGGGCGTGCTCACGTGGACCGAAAAGCCCAGCAGATCGGCCGCCTGCAGCCAGGTGTTGGCCATGTTGTTGCCGTCGCCCACCCAGGCCACCACCTTGCCCTGGATCGCGCCGCGGTGCTCGATGAAGGTGAAGATGTCCGCCAGGATCTGGCAGGGGTGGAACTCGTTGGTCAGGCCGTTGATCACCGGCACGCGCGAACACGAGGCGAAGCGCTCGATCTTGTCCTGGCCGAAGGTGCGGATCATCACCAGATCGACCATGCGGCTGATGACGCGGGCCGAATCCTCGATCGGCTCGGCACGGCCCAGCTGGCTGTCGCCGGTGGTCAGATGCACCACGCTGCCCCCCATCTGGTACATGCCGGCCTCGAAGCTCACGCGGGTGCGGGTGGAGGCTTTCTCGAAGATCATGGCCAGCGTGCGGTCGGCCAGCGGCTGGTACTTCTCGTAGGCCTTGAAGCGGGCCTTGATCAGCGCCGCCCGCTCGAACAGCCAGGCATATTCATCCGCCGTGAGGTCGGAAAATTTCAGGTAGTGCCGGATCGCCATGCTCACTCCGCCAGGAAGGTCTTGACCAGCGGCGCCAGCAGCGCGACGACCTCGTCAGCCTCGGCGGTGGTCAGAATGAGCGGCGGCACCAGGCGGATCACGCTGTCGGCGGTGACGCTGAGCAGCAGGCCGGCCTCGACCGCGCGGCCGGCCAGCACGCCGCAGGGGCGGTCGAGCTCGACGCCGATCATCAGGCCCTGGCCGCGGATGTCCTTGACGCCCGGCGCTCTGCCCAGCTCGCGCGACAGCGCCACCTTCAGGTGCGCGCCGACGTGCGCCGCGTTCTCCAGCAGGGCGTCTTCTTCCATGATGCGGATGGTCTCGATCCCCGCGCGCATGGCCAGCGGGTTGCCGCCGAAGGTGCTGCCATGGTTGCCCGGCTGGAAGATGTTGGCGGCCTTGGGGCCGGCCACCACCGCGCCGATCGGCACGCCCGAGCCCAGGCCCTTGGCCAGCGGCATGACGTCGGGCTTGATGCCGGCCCATTGGTGGGCGAACCACTTGCCGGTGCGGCCCATGCCGGACTGCACCTCGTCGATCATCAGCAGCCAGTCGCGCTCGTCGCACAGCTTGCGCACCAGCCGCAGGTAGTCCACCTGCATCGCGTTGATGCCGCCTTCGCCCTGGATGGTCTCCATGAACACCGCCACCACGTTGGGGTTGCCCTCGGTGGCCTTCCTCAGCGCCTCGATCTCGTTGACCGGCACCCGGATGAAGCCTTCCACCAGCGGTTCGAACCCCTTTTGGAGCTTGGGGTTGCCTGTGGCCGACAGGGTGGCGATGCTGCGGCCGTGGAAGGCCTTTTCGTAGACCACGATCTCGGGCCGCTTGATGCCCTTGTCGTGGCCGAACTTGCGCGCCAGCTTCAGGGCCGCCTCGTTGGCCTCCAGGCCACTGGAGCAAAAGAAGGCATTGGTCAGGCCCGACAGCTCCACCAGCCGCTTGGCGAGCTGCTCCTGGCCGGGCACGTGGTAGTAGTTGCTGCAGTGGATGAGGCGCGCGATCTGGTCTTGCAGGGCCGGCACCAGCTTGGGGTGGTTGTGCCCCAAGGTGTTCACCGCGATCCCGCCCAGCGCGTCGAGGTAGGACTTGCCGTTGACGTCCCAGACTCGCACACCCTGACCATGCGACAGCGCAATCGGCAGCCGGCCATAGGTGTTCATGACGTGCGGCGATGCAGCCTCGATCAGTGCCATTGCGATCCTCCAGACAGCGGGGCGGGCGAGCCCAGAAAAGAAAATCGGCCCAACGAGTGAGCCGCGCAGGCTCGATTTTAGGCACAGTGCGTGCGTGTACAGGTTGCCGATTTCGCATCACAGCCATGCGGAAAGGGCCCACCCCCGAAGTGGCTCACTTCTAGCCAAGGAGCCTTTGCCAGAGGCGCAGGCTCTTCGCAGCCGTCCAGGCCTGCGCCGGCAGGCCCCGAGCCGCGGCTACTCTGCCCCCTCAAGGGGGCGCCACCAGCGGCCCGGCAAAGCCGGTTCGGCGGTGGCCGCTGAGGCGGCCCCTGCAAGTTGGTGGGTCCCAAGTCTTATATAAGATACAATACTTGTGCGGTGCAGCGAGGGTGATCCCCAGAGGCTGCCCTGCCCACCCCACCCACCGATCCGATGGCCTCCAGCACCCCCAAGGAAGTCTTCATTCAAGGCCTCACGAGCCAGGGCCGGGTCTTTCGGCCCAGCGACTGGGCCGAGCGCCTGGCTGGGGTGATGAGCCAGTTTCGCCCGGGCGGCGCGCAACCCGGCAGCCACCTGAGCTATTCGCCCTGGTGCGTGCCCACGGTCATCGGCGGGATCACTTGCGTAGTGGTCAACAGCCAGCTGCGCGACCTGGAGCCCATGGCCTGGGATTTCGTCATCAACTTCGCGCGCGACAACGACTTGCAGGTGGGCGAGGCCTGCTTGATCCCCGAGGACCGGCCGGCGAAGTAGGGCTGGTGGGGTGTGCTGATGCTTTTTCTCAGGCGAGGTGACGTCGCTTCTTCTCCGGCCAGGCCGCTTCGCTTTTTCTCCGGTCGGGCGCGCTGCACGGGCGGGGGCGGCAGGCTCCTCCCGATGGTCCAGTGCGCTCCCGCGCACGGACCGACGGGTCCCTCCGCCTGCCGCCCCCACCCGCGCCTCGCGCACGCGTATCGTGAAGGTTTCGCTCCGGACCCGGGCGGGTCATTCTTCACGCGCGACGCCTCTCATCAAGGCCCGTGCCATCCCGGCGCGAGACCTTCCGCACGCCCAAAGCGCTGCGTGCCTGGGGCGGGCATGCGGAGGGTTCCCTTTAAAAACCCGAAGGGTTCAGGGGGGAGCGTGCCCGCCCCAGGCATGCAGCGCGCCCCACTCGGAGAAAACGTAGCGCGGCCCACCGATCTCGCGATCATGAAAAAACGCAGCGCGGTCCACCGATCTCGCGCCCATGAAAAAACCGCCCGAAGGCGGTTTTTTGCTTTGCTTGCTTGCTGGCAGCGCACCCGAATCAAACGGCAGGCCCCTGGGGGCCCGGGCGGGTGCCTGAAAACGTCAGGCGGCGGGGGTGGCCAGGCTCAGGGCCTTGACCTTGGCGGACAGGCGGCTCTTGTCGCGAGCGGCCTTGTTCTTGTGGAAGATTTCCTTGTCGGCCACGATGTCGAGCACCGATTGGGCCTTGGCGAACAACTCGGTCGCCTTGACCTTGTCGCCGGCGAGGACCGCCTTCTCGACGTTCTTGACCGCGGTGCGGTAGCGTGAACGCAGCGAGGTGTTGGCGGCGTTGAGTTTGACGTCCTGGCGGGCGCGTTTACGGCCCGACGCAAGGCGCGGGTTCTTTTTCTTGGGTTTGGCTGTAGCCATGTGAATATTCCTTCGTGTCTGAAGATGTTGCCAGCAAGCAAAGCCCGCCATTGTATTGCATGCCCGTCCCGGGTGGCCCCGGGCGAGCCCTGGGGCCACAAAGGGGCCGCTACACTCGCTCGCGTGAGCCTGTTCAAAGCCGCTTCCACCGTCTCCCTGCTGACCCTCGCATCGCGCGTCACGGGGCTCGTGCGCGACCTGATGATGGCGTCCATCTTCGGCGCCAATGCGCTCACCGACGCCTTCAACGTCGCCTTTCGCATCCCCAACCTGTTTCGCCGGCTGTTCGCCGAGGGCGCCTTCAGCCAGGCTTTTGTGCCCGCGCTGGCCCACGCCAAGGCGCGCGACGGTGTGGAGGCCACCCACGCGCTGATCGACAACGTGGCCACGGTGCTGGCCTGGACCCTGCTGGTTGCCAGCGTGCTGGGTGTGGCCGGTGCGCCGCTTTTGGTCTGGGCGCTGGCAAGTGGCTTTCAGAAGGATCCGAACGCCATGGAGGCGGCCGTGTTCATGACGCGGCTCATGTTCCCCTACATCGGCTTCATGTCGCTGGTGGCGCTGTCGGCCGGCATCCTCAACACCTGGAAACGCTTCGCGGTGCCGGCCGCCACGCCGGTGCTGCTGAACCTGTCCACGATCCTGGCCGCCTGGTTGGGTGCGCCCTGGTTGCACGAGCGCGGCATCGAACCCATCTACGCGATGGCCGGCGGGGTCATGCTGGGCGGTGCGCTGCAGCTGGCGGTTCAGGTGCCGGTGCTGCTGCGCTTGGGGTTGCTGCCGCGCATCGACCTGGCCTGGAGCGGGCTGCGCGCGGCGCTGCGCGATCCGGGCACCCGGCATATCGGTTCGTTGATGGCGCCGGCGCTGCTAGGGGTTGGCGTGGCGCAGATTTCCCTGCTGATCAACACCCAGATCGCCTCCTGGCTTCAGGCGGGCAGCGTCACCTGGCTCGGTTATGCCGACCGTTTGATGGAGTTTCCGACGGCGCTGCTGGGCGTGGCCCTGGGGGTGGTGCTGATGCCGCAGCTGGCCGCCGCGCATGCCGCCAACGACACCGCGCGCTACTCGGCCATGCTCGACTGGGGGTTGCGCCTGGTTGTGCTACTGGCTGTGCCCAGTTCGGTGGCGCTGCTGGTGTTCGCGCAGCCGCTGGTGGCCACCTTGTTCCACTACGGCGCCTTCACTGGCCGCGACCTGCTGCAGGTTTCCACAGCTCTGGCCGGCTATGGCGCCGGATTGCTGGGCCTGGTGGCGATCAAGGTGCTGGCGCCCGGCTACTACGCCAACCAGGACATGAGAACGCCGGTGCGCATCGCCATCGTCGTGCTGGTGTGCACCCAGTTGCTCAACGTGGTGCTGGTGCCGCTGTTGCAGCACGCCGGCCTGGCCTTGTCCATCGGCCTTGGGGCCTTGCTCAATGCCGGGTGGCTGCTTGCCGGGTTGTACAAGCGTGGCAGCTGGAAGCCCTCGGCGGGTTGGGTGCGCTTGCTGATGCAGGTGCTGGCGGCGACCGCGTTGCTGGCGGTCTACCTGACCTGGGCGTCGCACAGTTTTGCCTGGGTCGAGATGCGGGCTCGGCCGATGGCGCGCGTAGGCCTTCTGGCGGCGCTCTTGGCCGGCGCCGCGGTGCTGTACTTCGGTGCACTGTGGGCTTCGGGCGTCAAGCTGCGGCAGTTCGCATCGCGCTGAACCCACGGCTAACTTGACGTTGAGGGGGCGTCGGCATTACAAAGACGCATGCAGCTGTACCTTCAGGCGCCGACTCCGCTCGAGTACTTCAGCTCGCTGGTCCACAGCGACGAGCATTTCCCCCTGCTCGAAGCCGCCATTAGCATTGCCCAGGACGAATACCCCGAACTCGATGTGCAGCAGGTGCTCGACGAGGTCGACCAGATGCTGGCCCGCCTCAAGCGCCGCATCCCGGCCGACGCGGCGCCGCTACACCGCCTGCGCAGCCTCAACCAGTATTTCTTTCGCGACCTGAGCTTCGGCGGCAACATCAACGACTACGGCGACCCCGACAACAGCCACCTGAACGTGGTGTTGCGCACGCGCCGGGGCATCCAGATCTCATTGGCGGTGCTGTGGGTCGAGCTTGCGCAGGGGCTGGGCCTGCATGCGCGCGGCGTGTGCTTTCCGGGGCATTTCATGGCGAAGGTCAATTTGCCAAAGGGGCAGGTTGTGATCGACCCGTTCACCGGCCAGTCGCTCTCGCGCGAGGATCTGGCCGAGCGGCTGGAGCCCTACAAGCGCCGCAGCGGCCTGACCGGCGAATTCGATGTGCCGCTGGGCCTGTACCTGCAGTCGGCACCGCCGCGCGACATCATCGCGCGCATGCTGCGCAACCTCAAAGAGATCCATCGTGCGCAGCAAGACTGGCAGCGCCTGATCGCCATACAAGACCGGTTGATCGTGCTCATGCCGCAAGCCTGGGGCGAGTACCGCGACCGGGGGCTGGCCCATGCCGAGCAGGGCCACAGCGCGCAGGCCGTGCAAGACCTGGAGGTGTATCTGCAGCACGCGCAGGACGCACTGGATATCGACATCGTGGCGGAGCGGGTGGCGGGGCTGCGCCGGGCGCGCAGCTGAAGTTCAGCGCACTTGCACCGGCGCGCCCGTGCCGCGTTCGGCGATCACGCCGATCTCGTGCACCGATTCACCCTGCGCTTGCAGCGTCTGCGCCGTGGCCTGGGCGTTCGCCGCGTCCACCACCACCACCATACCGATGCCATTGTTGAAGGTGCGGTTCATCTCGAAATCGGAGATGGCGGCCGTTTTCTGCAGCCAGGCGAACAGCTCGGTTTGCGGCCAGCTGCCCTTTTTCAGGTGAGCGGCCGTGCCTTCGGGCAGCACGCGGGGGATGTTCTCGAGCAGGCCGCCGCCGGTGATGTGCGCCAGGGCCTTGATGGGGTGCTGGACCAGGGCGGCCAGCACGCTGCGCACGTACAGGCGGGTCGGCTCCATCACCGTCTGGCGGAACGGGCGGCCGTCCAGCGTGGTCGGCAGGGCGGCACCGGCGCGGTCGATGCACTTGCGCACCAGCGAAAACCCGTTGGAGTGCACGCCCGAGGAGGCCAGGCCCAGCACCACGTCGCCGGGTTTCACGTCGCGGCCGGTGAGGATCTTGCTTTTTTCCACGGCGCCCACGCAAAAGCCGGCCAGGTCGTATTCGCCTGCCGGGTACATGCCGGGCATCTCGGCGGTTTCGCCGCCGATCAGCGCGCAGTGAGACAGCTCGCAGCCGCGGGCGATGCCGCCGACCACCGCCGCGGCGGTGTCGATGTCGAGCTTGCCGCAGGCGAAGTAGTCCAGGAAGAACAGCGGCTCGGCGCCTTGCACGAGCACGTCGTTGACGCTCATGGCCACCAGGTCAATGCCCACGGTGTCGTGCATGTTCCACTCGAACGCCAGCTTGAGCTTGGTGCCCACCCCGTCGGTGCCCGACACCAGCACCGGCTCCTTGTAGCGCTTGGGCACCTCGAACAGCGCGCCGAAGCCGCCGATGCCCGCCAGCACCCCTTCGCGTAGGGTCTTTTTGGCGAGCGGCTTGATGCGCTCGACCAGTGCGTCGCCGGCGTCGATGTCGACGCCAGCGTCCTTGTACGAGAGGGGGGATTGGGTCATTGGGGTGGGTTTGGCTGGGGTGGTGGGCCGCGCGGGCAGGCGCACTGGGGCAGCGCGAATAGAATTTGGGGGATTTTACTTTCCGGCCCCACCCCCCTTGATGCTCTTCGTCGCCCCGCAGCTGCGTGCCCCCGCTTTCGGCGCGGCCGTCCTGCGCCCAGCCGCGCCCCGTCTGGCCCGGCGACGATGCCGCCGGTCATGAAACAGATCGCCCTGGACATCGGGCTGGCCCGCGCGCCCACTCTGGCGAGCTATTGCGCCGGGCCCAACGAGGCCGCGCTGGCCCACCTGCGCTTGTGGGCCGGAAGCCCGACGCGCTCTCCGGTGCCCACCTACCTCTGGGGCGAGAGCGGCAGCGGCAAGACTCACCTGCTCACGGCCGTGGCCGAGGTGCTGCGCGAACAGGGCGCCTCGGTCGGCTGGCTCGACGCCAGCCAGGCCGAGCCACCCCCCTTCGACGAGCGCTGGGCCGCCGTGCTGATGGACGAGGTGCACCTGTACACCGCCGTGCAGCAGCAAGCGGCCTTCAGCTGGTTCGTGCAGGCCCAGGCCCTGCAGCGCGGCGTGCTGGCGGCCGGCGAGCTGCCGGCGGCCGACCTGAAGCTGCGCGAAGACCTGCGCACCCGCCTTGGCTGGGGCCACGTGTTCCACCTGCAGGTGCTGTCCGAGTCCGAGCGCCGGGCCGTGTTGCGCCAGGCCGCCGATGCGCGCGGGCTGTTCCTGGCCGACGACGTGATGGACTACATGCTTCGACGCTTCTCGCGCGACCTTGGCAGCCTGATCCAATTGCTCGAGCATCTGGACGCCTACGCCCTGCAGGCCAAGCGCGCCATCACCATTCCCCTGATCCGCTCCATGCTGGAGAACGATTGACCGCCCCCGACATCCCGATCACGCGCCTGGCGCTGTTCGACCTCGACCACACCCTGCTGCCCATCGACTCGGATCACGAATGGGGCGAATTCACCCTCGAGATCGGCTGGTGCGATCCTGGCCACTTCAAGGCCCGCAACGACGCGTTCTATGCCCAATACCAGGCGGGCACGCTCGACGTCCACGATTACGTGCGCTTTGCCACCGAGGCGATCCGCCTGCGCGGTCCCGAGGTGGCGCTGGCCGCGCGCGAACAGTTCATGCGGCGCATCATCGCGCCGGCCATCCGGCCGCAGGCGCGCGCGCTCATCGAGCAGCACCGCGCAGCGGGCGAGCAGGTGATCATCATCACCGCCACCAACGAGTTCGTCACCCGCCCCATCGCCGATGCGCTGGGCGTCAAGGAGCTGATTGCCTTGCGGCTGGCCCGTGGCGCCGACGGCTGGATCACCGGCGAGATCGATGGAGTACCCTCCATCCGCGAAGGCAAGGTCCGGCGCATGGACGACTGGCTGGCCGCGCGCGGCCTGGCCTGGGACCGGGTGGAAACCACCTTCTATTCCGACTCCATGAACGACCTGCCACTGCTCGAACGCGCCACCCATCCGGTGGCAACCAACCCCGACGCGCGCCTGCGCGGCATCGCCGCCGAAAGGGGCTGGCGCATACTCGACCTGTTCACATGATCAAGAAATTCATCGACCGACTGATCGGCGCCGCCGGCAGTGCACGCAAGAAACCGAAGTTCGGCACCCGCCGCGAGACTGGTCCCGAAGAGCACGGCATCGACGTCTCGCTCGTGGACGAGCGCGCCGTCAACGTCGTGCAGACCCTCAAGCAGGCCGGCCACCAAGCCTACATCGTGGGCGGCGCCGTGCGCGACCTGCTGCTGGGGCTGCGTCCGAAAGACTTCGACGTGGCCACCAGCGCCACGCCCGAGCAGGTCAAGGGGCTGTTTCGCCGCGCCTTCATCATCGGGCGGCGCTTTCGCATCGTGCATGTGGTCTACGGCCGCGGCCGCGAGCACGAGGTGATCGAAGTCTCCACCTTCCGCGCCTACATGGACAATGCCGCCGCCGAGCAGGTGGCCGGCAACGAGCGCACCAGCAAGAGCGAGCTGGCCGGCATGAAGCATGCGGTCGACTCCACCGGCCGGGTGTTGCGCGACAACGTCTGGGGCCCGCAAGAGGAAGACGCCACCCGGCGCGACTTCACCGTCAACGCCATGTACTACGACCCGCAGACGCAGGTCGTAGTCGACTATCACGGCGGCCTGCCCGATGCAAAGAAGAAGCTTTTGCGCATGATCGGCGATCCGGCCACGCGCTACCGCGAAGACCCGGTGCGCATCGTCCGCGCGATTCGCTTTTCGGCCAAGCTCGCGCCGCTGGGCTTTTCGCTCGAACCCAAGACCGGCGCGCCGCTCAAGCCCTGCCTGCCCTTGCTGGCCGACGTGCCGCAAAGCCGTCTGTTCGACGAGATGCTCAAGCTGCTGCAGACCGGCCATGCGCTGGCCACCATCGAGCAGATCAAGCGGCTGGGGCTGCAGGAGGGCATCTACCCGCTGCTGTCGCTGGTGGTCGAACGCGACGCCCAGCCTTTTGTGCGCGCCGCGCTGCAAGACACCGACCGCCGCGTCGGCGAAGGCAAGCCGGTGGCGCCCAGTTTCCTGCTGGCCTGCGTGCTGTGGGCAGACGTGCGCGATGGCTGGGCCCAGCGCCTGGCCGACAAGCGCCCGCCGTTTCCGGCGCTGCAGGACGCGATCGACGAGGTGTTCGATCGCCGTATCGGCGACGTCTCGGGCCGCGGCAAGCTGGCCGCCGACATGCGCGAGATCTGGATGATGCAACCGCGCTTTGACAAGCGCATCGGCAGCACCCCCTTCAGCCTGGTCGATCAGCCGCGCTTTCGCGCCGGCTTCGACTTCATGCGCTTGCGCGCCGACGTCGGCGAGGTCGACGTGGTGCTGGCCGACTGGTGGCAGGAGTTCAGCATGGCCAGCGATTCCGAGCGCGAGGACATGTTGTCGCTGCTGCGCGAAGAGCTGCACCAGAAGGGCGCGCGCCGTGTGCGCACACCGCGTCCTCAGGTCGAGCGCGCCGAGCATGCCGAAGGTGGTGATGTACCCGCCCGGCCAAGTGACGCCGATGCCGGCGCCCCCGATGACAGCCAGCCGGCCGACCCCGACGCCCCCGCGCGCAAGCGCCGCCGTCGCCGCCGCAAGCCTGGCGGTGGCGATGGCGCTGCCCCGGCCGCGGGCGCCGAACACTGACCCTTTGTGACCCCGGAGCCCGCGGTGCGCGAACCCGTCACCGCGTATATCGCCCTGGGTGCCAACCTCGGTGATGCTCCGGCGGCGGTGAAGGCGGCCCTGCAGGCGCTCGATGCGCTCCCCCAGACCCGTGTGCTGGCCCGCTCCAGCCTGTACCGCACCGCTCCGGTCGATGCGCAAGGGCCGGACTTCATCAACGCAGTGGCGGCCGTCGCCACGCGGTTGACGGCACAGGCTTTGCTGCAATCGCTCCAGCAACTGGAACTGTCCGCAGGCCGCGAGCGCCCGTCTCGCAACGCGCCGCGTACGCTCGACTTGGACCTTCTGCTCTTCGGCGCCGCGCACATCGACAGCCCTGCGCTCACCGTGCCCCATCCGCGCATGGCGCAGCGCGCCTTCGTGCTGGTGCCGCTGGCTGAGATCGCTCCCGGCCTGGTCAGCGCTCAGCAGCTGGCCGCAGTGGCCGGTCAGCGCATCACCCGCGATGGATGAAGGCAAACCTGGCTCAGCGGCCGCCGCTGAACCAGGTTTGGCGGGCCGCATGCCTGCCAGTGAGAGCGCGCCGCGCACCTTGGGCGGGCACGCTCCCCCCTGAACCCTGCGGGTTTTTAAAGGGAACCCTCCGCATGCCCGCCCAAGGCACGCGGCGCTATGGGCGCTCGAAACATTTCGCTTCGGGAAAGGTTTTGCTTCGGGGGTGGGCAATCACGGCCTACTGCTCCGCTGGCGAGCCACATCCAGCTCGCTCACGGGCCCGCCCGACTGGCCCCAGGCATTGCGGATGTAGGTGAGCACGGCGGCCACATCGGCGTCGCCCAGCACCACCGCGAAGGGCGGCATGCCGTAAGGCCTGGGGTTGCCGTCGGTGGCCGGCGCAAAACCGCCGTAGATCACCGCCTGCACGAGGTTGGCCGTCTGCGGCAGCAGTACCGCGCGATTGCCGGCCAGCGGCGGGTAGGCGCCCGGCACGCCCTGGCCGCGATCGCCATGGCATTGGGCGCACTGCTCGCCGTAGACCCGCTCGCCGCGCGCCGACACGACGCGGGCCGTCGCCGGGGCTTCGGCCGAGGTCTGCGTCTGGGGGATCGCCTTGAGAAACACCGCCATCGCCTGCAGATCGGCTTCGCTCAGGTGCTGCGTGCTGTGCCGCACCACCTCGGCCATCGGCCCCAGCGCGCTGGCCGGGCCGGCCCGACCGGTGTGCAGCAACTGGACGATGTCCGCAACGGACCATTCGGCCACGCCCGCCTCGGTGCGGGACGCGAGCGAGGGCGCATACCAGTTTTGCATCGGGATCATGCCGCCCGACAGGTCCATCAGGTTGCTGCCGCCCAGCGCGTCGCGCGCGCTGTGGCAGGCCGAGCAGTGGCCCAGGCCCTGAACCAGGTAGGCGCCGCGGTTCCATTCGGGCGTTTGCGCCGCATCGACCGGCTGCGCGCCGGGGCGAAAGTACAGGGCTCGCCACACGGCCAGCGCCGCCTGGGTGCGCACCGGCCACGTGAGAGCGTGCGGGAGGTTGTCGCGCTCCACCGGCGCAAGGCTGCGCAGGTAGGCGAACAAGGCGTCGGAATCGGCGCGGGTGACGCGGGTGTAGTTGGTGTACGGGAAGGCCGGGTACAGCATGCGCCCGTCGCGCGAGCGGCCGTGGTGCAGCGCGCGCCAGAAGTCCTGCGCTGTCCAGGCGCCCAGCCCGGTGCGCGGCGCCGGCGTGAGGTTGCTGGTGTAGAGCGTGCCGAAGGGCGTGTCGATGGCGCGGCCACCGGCATACGCCGGCCCGCCGCGTACGGTGTGGCACAGGGCGCAGTTGCCGGCCCGCGCCAGGTAGGCGCCGCGCTCGACGTGCGTCGTGGCGTCGGCTGAGGCCCCTGGTGCCTGCGCCTGCGGATTCGGTTGGGCTTGTGCTTGCGATTGCGATTGCGATTGCGATTGCCCGGCATCGTCACCGGTCTCGCTCAGGCGCCACAGCCATGCGAACACCAGCACCGCCACCAAAGCCAGCCCCACCATCACGAACCCCAGGCGCTTCATGGCGTGGCCCTCCCGGCGGGCAGCACCGCGCTGCCGCAGGCGACGGGTGGTGGGCGTTCAAGCCGGGCGGCTGGCTTGGCGTCGGCCGGCACCGGCACGCTGGACAGCCACACGGCCACGGCGTTCAGGTCGTCCGGGGCCAGCCGCTTGGCGATGGCCGCCATGCAATCGGGCGCGTGCGCGCTGCGCTGGCCGCTGCGCCAGGCGCCCATCTGGGCGCTGAGGTAGGCGCGCGGCAATCCGACCAGGCCGGGCGTATTGGGTTGGACGCCGGTGAGGGACGCACCGTGGCATTGGGCGCAGGCGGGCAGCCCGGAGCGGGCATCGCCGTTCAGGGCGAGCTGGCGTCCGCGCGCCAGTTGCTCGGCGGGGGCGCGGCTGGGGGCCGGCGCGCTGTAAGGCAGCTCGAGGCTGGCAAAGTGGTGAGCGATCTCCAGCAGGTAGGCATCGGACAGCGGATCGAGCAGGCGTGTCATCAGCCCGTAGTGCCGCCGCCCGTCACGAAAATGCAGCAGCTGGTTGTAGAGGTACCCGGCGGGCTTGCCGGCCAGGCGCGGATAAAACCCGTCGGGCGCCGCGCGGCCTTGCGCGCCGTGACAGGCGGTGCAGGCCAGCGTGCGCTGGGCGAGCGTGTCTTCGAACGGGGCCGCGGACGTGGCGGCCAAGGTGACGCAGGGGGCGAGGGCGGCGGCCCCCGCGAGCAGCAGGGCGAACAGCAATTTCACAGCGTTGATGAAGCTTTGTCGGCCGCGTTTCGCAGCACCAGATCGGTATCGGGGAAGGCGACGCAAGGCAGGATCCAGCCCTGGGCCTTTTCCTCGGCCAGCAGGCCCGGCCATTCAATGCGGTAGTGCACGCGGCCGCTGGCCAGCTGCTGGATGCAGCTGCGGCAGGTGCCGTTGCGGCAGGAGGAGGGCAGCGCGAGCCCGGCGGCGTGCGCGGACTGGAGCAGCGGCCGCGCGGATGAGGCCTGGAAGCTGCATCCGTCCGCGCCGATACGGACCGTGTGGACTGTGCTCGAAGGCATGGCCGATCATAATCGCGGCACCTCCCACACCGCAGTCACATGGCCTCCAGTTTCTTCGCGCTTTTCGACGACATCGCCACGCTGCTCGACGATGTCGCGGCCATGAGCAAGGTGGCCGCCCGCAAGACCGCCGGCGTGCTGGGCGACGACCTGGCGCTCAACGCGCAGCAGGTTGCCGGCGTACGCGCCGAGCGCGAGCTGCCCGTGGTCTGGGCGGTGGCCAAGGGCTCGCTCGTGAACAAGCTGATTCTGGTGCCGGCGGCGCTGGCCATCAGCGCGGTGGCGTCATGGGCGGTAACGCCGCTGCTGATGATCGGCGGCGCGTTTCTGTGTTTCGAGGGCTTCGAGAAGCTGGCGCACAGTTTTGCCGCCAGGCGCGGCGCTGACGAGGCGCATCACCGCGAACTGGTGCAGGCGCTCGACCAGCCCGCCATCGACGTGCTGGCGCTGGAGCGCGACAAGATCAAGGGGGCGGTGCGCACCGATTTCATCCTCTCGGCCGAGATCGTGGTGATCTCGCTGGGCACGGTGGCCGGCGCCAGCTTCACGCAGCGCTTGGCCGTGCTGGCGACCATTGCGCTGGCGATGACCGTGGGCGTTTATGGCCTCGTGGCGGCCATCGTCAAGCTCGACGACCTGGGCCTGCACCTGAGCCGCCGAGCCTCGGCCGTGGCCCGCGCCACTGGCCGCGCCATCGTGCTGGCGGCGCCCTGGCTCATGAAGACGCTGTCGGTGGTGGGGACCGCCGCCATGTTCCTGGTGGGTGGCAGCATCCTGCGGCACGGCCTCGGGCCGCTGGCCCATTGGATCGAAGACGCACTGGCGCCGCTGCAGGGCCTGGCCGGCGCGCTCGTGGGGATGCTGGCAGACGGCCTGTTGGGTGTCGCGGCCGGCGCGGTCTTGCTGGGCTTGTGGTCGTTGGGCCAGCGCCTCGTCGGCCGAGCCCCTGCATGACCGTCAATGCGACCGACCCGACGCTCACCTGGAACGTCGATGACGCGCCCCGCCAGGCGCGCTGGCGTTCCGAGGCCGGCTGGCCGCCGCCATCCCGGGTGCGGGTCGCCGACGACCAGTTGCCCGCTGACGTGGCTTACAGACTCGCATGCGAGGGCACGGCGCTGCTGTGGCAGGGGGATTTCCAGAACGCGCGGCAGCTGTTGCAGGCGCTGGCGCGGCGCGTTGACCGCCCCTCACGCAAGCCCCAGGCGCCACCGGCCACGGCGGGCGAGGCCTTTTACCGGCACCGCCAGGCACAAGGCCGCCGCGCCCGCGTGCTGGGCATGTTGCTGATCGCGCTGGAGCCCGACTACCGCATTGAACTGCGCCGCGCGCCCGATCTGCGCACCGCCTGCACCGAAGCCTGGGGCCTGCCCGACGGCCAGCCGAGTGTCGCGTCGCTGCGCGAGCTGCTCGGGCTGGTGGGCGCGCATGAATGGCGCAAGAAGGGCGTGGAGGTGCCAGCCCTGGGCCCCGCGCCGAACAACCGCATCCACCCGCACTATGGCGTGTTCTCGCCGGTGCGTGGCGAATACCTGGACCTGATCGCCCGCGCGCCACTGCCGCCCGATCACCAGCTTGCCTGGGACATCGGCTGCGGCACCGGCGTCATCGCGGCCCTGCTGGCGCGCCGTGGCGTGGCGCGGGTGGTGGCCACCGACACCAGCGAGCGTGCCCTGGCCTGCGCGCGCGAGAACATCGAGCGGCTGGGTGTCGCATCGCAGGTGGTCTTGATCAATGCCGACCTGTTCCCGCCCGGGACCGCGCCGCTCATCGTGTGCAACCCGCCCTGGCTGCCGGCCAAGCCCACCTCGGGGGTCGAGCATGCGGTGTACGACCCCGACAGCGCCATGCTGCGCGGCTTCGTGCAGGGATTGCGCGGCCACCTGGCGCCCGGTGGCGAGGGTTGGCTCGTCCTGTCGGACCTGGCCGAGCATCTGGGCCTGCGAGGCCAAGGCGATGTGCCCGAGATGATCCGCGCCGCCGGCCTGGCGATTGCCCAGCGGCACGACATCCGCCCGAGGCATCCCAAGGCGGCTGATCCGCACGACCCGCTGGCCACGGCGCGCGCCCGCGAAGTCACCTCGCTGTACCGGCTCGTCGCTGCTTGAGGCAGCTGGCGGGCCCGGCGCGCGAGCCTTGCGGCAGCCCGTGACAGCGATGCGCCTACAGGCGGACCCGCCGTCGGCGCACCGTGCCAGGCGGCGCCGGCGCCTAGCCTGCTGATCGAACGCCCCGTGGCGGTCGAGGCAGACTGGAGTTTTAGGTGAAGGTGCGTGACGACGACTTGGCGCAACAGTCCGCGAAGGTGAAGGAGCGAGCGCGCACGCGCGTGCTGCTGCGCCAAGGCCTGCTCGTCGGCGCAGCCATCTTTGCGCTGGTGCTGCCGCCGATGCAACCCTGCGCGGCCATGGCGCGGGTTTCGGTCCCGGCTGCTGCCGATTCCGCCAGACGCTATGGCCATCTCGCGGATTTTGGCGACGCGCGGGCATCTCCCGCCGCGCGCCAGGTCGCGCATTGGGCCCTATTCACTGGCGACAACCAGGGGCGCTCGGTGGTCATCGTCGACAAGAAGCGTGCCCATGCCTTCGTGTTCGATCCCGAGGGGCGGCTGCTGGGCGACGCGCCGGTGCTGCTCGGATCGGCGAGCGGCGACCACACGGTACCCGGCGTGGGTGACAAACCCATCGCCCAGGTCCTTGCGAGCGAGCGCACCACGCCGGCCGGCCGCTTCGTTGCCGAGCTCGGCATGAGCACCTCCGGCGAGGATGTGGTGTGGGTCGACTTCGATGCGGCCGTTTCCATGCACCGCGTGCGTCCGTGGGTCAAGGCCGAACGCAGGCTCGAACGCCTGGCCTCGCCCAGCCCCGCGGACAACCGCATCTCCTACGGGTGCATCAACCTGCCGCGCCAGTTCTACGAGGGCGTGTTGAGTCCCGCGGTGCGCGCCACAGGCGCGGTGGTCTACGTGCTGCCCGAGGCGTCCACGCCGCGGCAGGTGTTCGGCTCCTACGACATTCCCCACGGCGACGTGTTGCCGCTTTTCCGGAAATAAGTCGCAGCGATGCACGGTGTGCCGCGCGTCGCGTCGGAGCGGGCCGACTCGGCCGCGTCAATCAGCTGATGCGCGGGCGCGCGATGTCCGACATGAGGTACTGAGTCGGGACGACGCGGCCGCCTTGATCGCTCCTTAGTCTGGGCGCAGCTGGCAGACAAGTCGACTTGTCTCAGCTTTTCATTGACACAGACCAGGAGTGACCAGATGAATACTTCCACCTTGCTCAAAGGCCTGATGGCCAGTGCCGCCGCTGTTTCGATGGGCCTAGCGATCGCGCAGACGACATCGCCTGGCGCGCCGCTGGCCGACACGACCGGCACTTCCCCCGCCGGCACCACGACGCCGGGCACCAGCGCGGGCTCGCCCGGCATGCAAGCCCCCGCCGCATCGAGTGGTGGCACCATGGGTTCGGGATCGACCACGACCGAACGCAGCACCACGACCACCACAACCCCGCGCAGCAGCACTATGGGCGCCGGCACCAACACGACGACGACCACGGACCCGGCCAACCGCACGCGCGCTGACCGCAACTGACCGCGGCGCACGCCAGTGCAGCAAGAACCGGCGTCATGCCGGTTCTTTTTTGCCTGGAGTGATTGTTACGAGATCGTGCTGCCCGCGGGTCGCGGCAGGGAATCGGCAATGGTGTTACCTTCGGTGGCATGACTGTTTTCTGTTCCAGCCCCCATTCATGACCATGACGAGAGCGGCCCCACACGCGCTGGATCCCGAGCGCCTGCGCGGCATTCGCAGAGGCGTCGAAAAAGAGAGCCTGCGCGCTACCGCCACGGGGGACCTGGCGCTCACGCCCCATCCGCTGGCGCTGGGCTCGGCGTTGACCCACCCGCACATCACCACCGACTACAGCGAATCCCAGCTGGAACTGATCACCGGCGTGCACGCCACGCCCGAGACCTGTCTGGAGGAGCTGCTGCGCATCCACCAGTTCACGCTGCGCGCGCTGGGCGACGAGATGTTGTGGGCCTCCAGCATGCCGTGCCGGCTGCCAGCCGACGAAAACATCCCGATCGGCCGCTATGGCGCCTCCAATGTGGGCCGCGCCAAGAGCGTCTATCGCATGGGCCTGGCGCACCGCTACGGGCGCCGCATGCAGACCATCTCGGGCATTCACTACAACTGGTCGATGCCGGGCGTGGACAGCGCCGCGTATTTCTCGCTGATTCGCAACTTCCGCCGCCACGCCTTCCTGCTGCTGTACCTGTTCGGCGCCTCGCCCGCCCTGTGCTCGTCGTTCGTGCAGGGGCGCGACCATGGGCTGAAGGCACTGAGTGAGGGGACGCTGTACATGCCCCACGGCACCTCGCTGCGCATGGGCAGGCTGGGTTACCAGAGCGATGCCCAGTCCCGCCTGGCCGTGAGCTACAACGGCCTGGAGGGCTATGCCGCGTCGATCCATGAGGCGCTCACGCGGCCGTATCCGCCCTACGAGGCGGTGGGCATCGTCAACCCGGGCGGCGAGTACAACCAGCTGGCCACCAGCCTGCTGCAGATCGAAAACGAGTTCTACGGCGTGATCCGGCCCAAGCGCGTGATCTTCCCTGGCGAGCGGCCCCTGCACGCGCTGCGCGAGCGCGGTGTCGAGTACGTGGAGGTGCGCCTGCTCGACCTCGATCCCTTCGTTCCGGTGGGCCTGAAGGCGCAGACCATTCGCTTTCTCGACGTGTTTCTGCTGCATTGCCTGATGTCTGAAAGCCCTCCCGACACGCCCGACGAAATCGCCGAGGTTGGCCGCAACCAGCACAAGACCGCAGCCTTCGGCCGCGAGCCCGGCCTGCGGCTGGAACGCTGCGGGCAAGCGGTGACGCTCGCCGACTGGGCCGCGAGCCTGCTGCGCGACTGCGCGCCCTTTGCCGCGGCGCTGGACGAAGCACACCGCACCAGCGACTACACCGATGCGTTGCGCGGCGCGCAGGCGCTGGTGCAATCGCCCGAGCTGCTGCCCTCGGCCCGTGTGCTCGAAGTGATGGCCAATGATTTCGACAATGCCTTTGTCGACTTCGCCATCGGCCAGTCGCAGTCGACGCACGCCAAGCTGCTGGCGCTGCCCTTCAGCGGCACACAGCAGACCCGTCTTGCCACAATGAGCGAACAATCGCTGCAAGACCAGCGCGCCATCGAGGCCGCCGACACCATGCCCTTCGAGATCTACCGCCAGCAGTACATCGCGCCCGAGCGGCTCGGGATGACGCGTGCGGCCATCGCGCCAGCCCTGACCTCGGTTTGAGCACAGTCTGATTTCAGGAAGGGCCACCCGATGCGCGTGTTCGCCCACATCCCCGCTGCGCTGGCGCTGTGCCTGGCGGGCGCCTTGGCAGGCAGTCCCGCCCTGGCGGCGCCGCCTGACGGCCCGCCTGGCCAGGCAAAAAAGCAGGAACGCGTGCAGCGCCCCGCGGCCCGCACCGAGGTGACCGTGGGTGCGTACTTTCGCGAGCCCGAACGCGAGGCGGCGCGCGGCTACTACCAGCAGCGCTATGCCAAAAAGTGTCCTCCGGGTCTCGCCAAGAAGAACAACGGCTGCCTGCCGCCCGGGCAGGCCAAGAAGTACCAGCTGGGCCAGCCCCTGCCGCGCGACGTGATCCACTATCCCGTTCCATCGGCCGTGCTGATACGCCTGCCGCCGCCGCCGCGGGGCCATGAATACGTTCGCGTGGCCACCGACATTTTGCTGATCACCATCGGCACGCACATGGTGATCGACGCGATCACCGACCTGATGGGCCGGTAGCCGGTTTTCCTGCGTTGCCTTGACCGGCCTGGACGCGCGTTAAAGTCGAGGCGGGATCAACACAAGAGGAGCAGCAGCATGCCGCTGGATTTCACAGGACGGGTCGCCATCGTCACGGGCGCGGGTGGGGGGCTGGGCCGCCAGCACGCGCTGGCCTTGGCCGCGCGCGGCGCCAAGGTGGTGGTCAATGATCTGGGCGGCGCGGTCGACGGCTCCGGCGGCTCGGCCACCGCGGCCGATGCGGTGGTGCGCGAGATTCGCGCGCTTGGCGGCCAGGCCATCGCCAACGGCGCGTCGGTCACCGACTTCCCCGCCGTGGAGCACTTGGTACAACAGACCATCGACACCTGGGGCCGCATCGACATCGTCGTGAGCAATGCCGGCATCTTGCGCGACAAGACCTTCGCCAAGATGGACCTGGCCGACTTCCGCCTGGTGCTCGACGTTCACCTGATGGGGGCGGTGCATCTGTGCAAGGCTGTCTGGCCGCACATGATGGCCGCGCGTTACGGGCGCATCGTGTTGACCACCTCCTCCAGCGGCTTGTACGGCAATTTCGGCCAGTCGAACTATGGCGCCGCCAAACTGGCCCTGGTCGGCCTGATGCAGACGCTGAGCCTGGAAGGCCACAAGCACGGCATTCATGTGAACTGCCTGGCCCCCACCGCCACCACGCGCATGACCGAAAAGCTGTTTCCCCCCGACATGCTGGAGGCCTTCAAGCCGGAGGCGGTGGTGCCCGCGATGCTGGTGCTGGCCAGCCAGGATGCGCCCACGCGCACCACGCTGTGCGCCGGCGCCGGCAGCTTCGAGGCGGCGCAGATCACGCTGTCCGAGGGGGTCTACATCGGCACGGGGCCGGATGCCGATGTGTATTTGGCGCAGCGGCTTGATGAGGTGATCGGCACCCTCGACCGCGCCAGCGTGCCGGCCAATGGTGACGGGCAGGGGGCCAACGAATACCGCTTGCGCAAGATCGCGAACCCGAAAGCGTGATCCGCACCAGTGAAGACCTTGCAATCGGTTCCTTCGAAGGCTCGGAGATAGTTTATGATGAAACTATGAAAGGCAAGGAGCGACTTCGAGCGATCGACCGCAGCACGCCGGCGATGTCGCGTGGACTGCCCATGATTCCCATGCGCGAGACCGTCATGGTGCGGCTGCTTCGCGGAGCCGTCGTCGGCATGGGGCAGTGCTTCGAGCGGATGTTCGCCCGCATGGGCATGTCCGAGCATGCCTTTCATGTGCTGTGCCTTCTCCTGAGCGAAGAGGACGGCACCTGCTCGCCCAGCGAGCTGAGCGAACTGGTCGGCGCCAGCCGGGCCAACATGACCCGCATCCTCGACGAGCTCAGCGGCCTCGGCTTCATCGTCCGGGAATCCGATCTCCGGGATGCCCGCCGCACCGTGGTGCACATCACCGACACAGGGCGAGCCGCCGTGCTGGCGGCGGCTAACCAGGTGGTTGACCCCTTGCGCCAAGCCTTCGCGGGACTCAACCGCGATGAGTTCGACACGCTGGACGCACTGTTGCGCAAGGCCATCGAGTCTTTCGACACCAGTCTTTCCGCGCCTCGCTGATAGCACGGCCGCACCGGAGTCGTCCTTCGACCTGCGTCGCCAGGAACGGCCGCTGCGCAGACCCACGTCCCACTTTGCCTCGGAGGTTGAAGGTCTGTGCGTTCCAGCCCCCGGGTTTCTCCGGATGGAAGGCAAAACAAGTTCCTCAATAATTCAGCGGTGAACTACTAACGAATCGTTTTTGCCTTGTTGAAGCTTTAGAGGAAGCCCGGATGTCCAAGGTCTTGTACGAAAAGCGCGGCGAAGTCGCCTACATCACCCTCAATCGGCCCGAGGTGCACAACGCCATCGACGTCGATATGCACCAGTTGCTGCGCAAGGCCTGGGAAGATTTCCGCGATGACCCGCATCTGCGGGTGGCTGTTCTCACTGGCGCCGGCGACCAGGCCTTTTGCGCCGGCGCTGACCTCAAGACCCATGTGCCCGAGTGGAGCGGCGTCGGCCCGATGCTGGCGCGCTCGAAGCTGGCCGATGGCTTCGCCGGCGGCATCACACGGGGACTGCACCGGATCTACAAGCCCGTAGTCGCAGCGCTCAACGGCTGGACCATCGGTGGCGGTCTCGAACTGGCCCTGGCCTGCGACATCCGGCTCGCGTCTGATCGCGCCCAACTGGGCTCGTTCGAACTGCGTCGCGGCATGCACCCGGCCGACGGCGGCATCGTGCGTCTGGTCAACATCGCCGGTGCCGGCATTGCGCTCGAGATGGAGTTGACCGGCGAGCCCATCACCGCGCAACGCGCCTTGGCCGCCAATCTCGTGGCCCGGGTGGTTCCTCACGACCAGCTCATGGCAGCGACCGACGATCTGGTTGCGCGCATTCTGCGCAACGACCGTCGCGCGGTCGAGTCGGCCAAGGAGACCATCCTCGAGGTGATCGGCCGACCGCTGGACGACCAGCTTCGCCTGGAGGCTTTGCTCGGATATGCGATCTGCGGTGACAACCCCGCCATCAAGGAGCGCTCTGAGCAGTTCTTCGCTCGCGCCGATAAAGGCCGCGTGGGCACCACCGCCACTTCGCTCTGAGGCTCGCGTGATTCCGACGCCCGAACAGCAAGCCCTGCGCGACGCCGCGCGGCGCTATGCGCGTGAGCAGTTACTGCCCCACTACCAGGCGCGCGAGCGCGCTGGCCGGCTGGATCGCGCCATCCTCGTTGAAATGGGTGCCCTGGGCCTGATGGCGCCCGACCTGGCCGCCGAGTTCGGCGGGCTCGGCGTCGACAGCGTCACGGCCGGGATGATCATCGAGGAGATTTCCTACGGCGACTACAACATCGGCTCGGTGGCGGTGGTGGCGGCGCTGATCGGCGCTATTTTGTCGCGCCACGCGGCGCCCCAGTTGGCCGGTCAGTGGGTGTCGGGCCTGGTCAAGGGCGAGGCGGTGGTTGCCTTGGCCATCACCGAGCCACGTGGCGGCTCGGACGCTGCCAACCTGCAATTGCGGGCCCGGCACGACGGCGACCACTTCGTGATCGACGGCGAAAAGACCTCAGTCACCTTTGCCGATTGGGCCGATGCCTACCTTGTGTTCGCTCGAACCGGTCGGCCGCAAGACGGCGCCAAGGGCATCACCGCCATCCTGGTGCCATCGAACCTGCCCGGCATCCGTGCGACCCGGTTCGACGACCTGGGCAGCGTGGCCTTGGGCCGCGGCTCGGTTTTCTTCGACGAGGTCCGCGTGCCACTCGATCATCAGGTCGGCGACCTGGGCCGCGGCTTCACGCAGGTGATGCAGGGCTTCGACTACAGCCGCGCGCTGATCGGCTTGCAGTGCCTTTCCTCAGCGCAGGCTTCGTTGGACGAGGCTTGGGCCTACGCCCGCGAACGAGAGGCCTTCGGGCGGCCGATCGGCCAATTTCAGGGCGTGAGTTTTCCCTTGGCAGAGGGTGAGTCGCAGATCGCCGCGATCCGGCAGCTGTGCTATCACACGCTGGCGTTGCGCGACGCAGGCTTGCCGCACACCGCTGAGGCCGCCATGTGCAAGTGGATGGGACCGCGTACCTCGGTGGATGTCATCCACCAGTGCCTGCTGACCTTCGGCCACTACGGCTGGTCGCGCGACCTGCCGCATCAGCAGCGCATGCGCGATGTGATGGGCTTGCAGATCGGCGACGGCACTGCGGGAATCATGAAGCAGGTGATCGCGCGCGAACGCATCGGGCGCGCGGCCATCCAGTACTGACGCATCCGACAGCAAGGAGTATTCGTGCCATATCAATCCATTTTTCAGTCCGGCATGTTCGCGGGCAAGACCATCATCATCACCGGCGGTGGCAGCGGCATCGGCCGTTGTAACGCGCACGAGCTGGCCAGCCTGGGCGCCAGGGTGGTGATCGTTGGGCGCAATGCCGACAAGCTCGACACCGTGCGCCAGGAGATCGAAGCCGATGGCGGTGCCGTCGAAACCCGCATCTGCGATATCCGCGAGGAAAGCGCCGTACGTGCATGTGTGGCTTCGGTGCTCAAGTCCGCCGGCCGCATCGATGGCCTGGTGAACAACGCAGGCGGCCAGTACCGCTCTCCCATCGAATCCATCTCGACCAAGGGCTTCGAAGCGGTTGTGAGAAACAACCTCACCGGTGGGTTCATTTTCATGCGAGAGGTCTATACGCAGTGGATGAAGGATCACGGCGGCGCCGTGGTCAACATCATTGCGGACATCTGGGGCGGGTGGCCCAACTTTTCTCATTCGGCCGCTGCACGCGGCGGCATGCACACCCTGACCGAATGCGCCGCCTGCGAGTGGGCCCCTGCCAAGGTACGGGTCAACTCCGTCGCGCCCGGCGCCATCATGACTAGCGGCCTGGACACCTATGAACGCCAGGACGATGAGTTCATCCGCCGCGTTCCAAGCAAGGTGCCGATGCAACGCTTCGGGACCGAGGCCGAGGTGTCCTCAGTGATCACCTTCCTGCTGTCACCCGGCGCCGCCTACATCACTGGCAGCTGCATGCGGGTCGATGGTGGCGCGCCGAATGCACGCGAGATCTGGTGGCCCAGCACCGAACACGAGGCCAGCCCGCAGTTCAACGGCTTTCATCGATCAAACGTTCCCGAAGTGCTTCAGCGCTGAGCTGGGCAAACGTCACGACAGTCCCTCTCAACAACCCGTAACGGAGACAAGCATGAGCACCATTCAAAGACGCACCGTTCTACGCGCCGCCGCGGCAGCCGCGGTAGGCGCCCCCTTGGCAGCCCCTTCGGTGTGGGCCCAGGGTAAATCGGAGATCGTGATCGCGGCGGCGCAGCCGGTCACCGGGGTGTTTTCGACACCCGGCGGATACCTCAATGCGGGCCTGGGTGACTACATCGCCTGGCGCAACTCGCAGGGCGGTGTGCTGGGACACAAGTTGCGCTACGTGTGGGAAGACAGCAGCTTCAAGACCGACCAGGCGGTGGGGATCTTCAAGAAGTTGATGGCTGCCGAAAAGCCCTCGTTCTTCTACCTGGACAACACGGGCTCATGCAGGGCCGTCGCCAATGACGCGCTGGCATCCGGCACGGTGGTGACCTCCAGCCCTTCGCTGGCCGGTGTGCTGGCCGACCGCAAGGGCTTGCCACACAACTTTATCGCGGGGCCGACCTACGGCGCCATGCACGAGGTCCTGATGGAGTACATCGCCCGCAGCGCTCGCGGCTCGACGGTCAAGCCCAAGGTGGCCCTGGTCTACACCGAATCCGAGTTTGGGCGCGACGGCATCCCCGCCTCCAAGGCGCGGGCCGAGAAGCTGGGTATCCCGATCGTGGCCGAGATCATGACCAAGGTCACCGGCATGGACGTTTCGGCCGAGGTCGCCCGGCTGAGGCGAGTACGGCCCGACATCGTGGTGTTCCAGGGTTATGTGGTGGCGCCCATTCCCGAGTTCGTGCGGCAGATGCGTGAGGCGGGCATGCAGGCCCAGGTGATGGGCACGATCTGGAGCTCGGACCAACCCGCGCTGGACGCCTTGAGCGCGTTGGGGGAGCGCTACATGGGTGTAGTGCCCTACCGCTACTGGTACGACGACGAGTCTTCAATGATGAAGACGATGCGCGACTACGTGGCCAAGACCCGGCCTAACATGCCCTTCGTGTCGCACTTCTACGTCAACGCTTGGCTGGCGGGCATGGTGTTCGCCGAGATCGCCGAGCGCTGCATCAAGGCCGGCAAGCCCTTGCGCTTGCCCAATATGGTGGCGGCGATGGATTCCATGAAGGAATGGGATTCGGGCGGGTTGGCTGGTTTGCTGGCCGACCTGAGCAATCGGCAGATCGCGTCTGGCCGCCTGTACCAGCTCGATCCTTCAACCAAGCGCATGGCGCCCGCAAGCGGATGGATCCGAGCCTGAACTCCATCGCGCCGACGCTGCCCGAGCAGTTGCTGCATTGGGCGCGCACCCGTGGCGACGCGGTGGCGCTGCGCCAGAAGGAGTTCGGCGTCTGGCGGCCCGTCACCTGGCGCGAATACGCCGATCGGGCGCGCCGCTTCGGGCTGGGACTGCGGCAGTTGGGCTTGGAGCGCGGCCAGTGCCTGGCCGTGCTGTCGGAGAACCGGCTGGAATGGGTCTACGCCGAGTTGGGCGCTGCCATGGTGGGCGTGGTCGCCGCAGGTGTCTACCCTACGTCACCGGCGGCCGAAGTGCAGTACCTGCTCGATCTGTGCGAGGCACCGGTCATCGTGGTCGAGGACCAGGAACAACTGGACAAAGTGCTCGCGATCCGATCAAGCCTTGGCAAGCTCAGGGCCATCATCGTCATCGACGACCGGGGCCTGCGCAACTATGACCGCACCGGTCTGCACACCTTTGCCGACGTGCATGCCTTGGGCGAGCGCTGCGAACGCGAGCAAGCCGCGTGGGCGCAAGAGGCCACCCGCGCACCCGAGCCCGACGACGTCGGCCTGATCATCTTCACCTCCGGCTCGACCGGGCGCCCCAAGGCCGCCATGATGACCTGGCGCGGCCTGACCAGCGCCAACGTGGGACTGAACTCCCTGGTGCGCTGCGGCCCGGGTGACAACCTGGTGTCGTACCTGCCCCTGTGCCACATGGCCGAGCAGATGTTTTCCGTGCATATCCCCGTGGCCGCCGGTGGCACGGTCAATTTTGCGGAGAGCCTGCGCACCGTCCAGGAGGATGTGCGAGAGATGGCGCCGGAGTTTTTCTTCGGCGTCCCGCGCATCTGGGAAAAGCTGCATTCGTCCATTCAGACCCGGGTGCGCGAGGCCGGCGGCATACGCCAGCGGGTGTACGACTTCGCAATGTCGCGCCTGGAGCGCCAAGCTGCCACACTGCGGGCGGACTGGAGCGTCTCCCAGAGGTTGATGTGGGGTCTGTGCTACCTGATGGTGGTGCGTTCGCTCCTCAATTTCATCGGCTTGCGACGCTGCCGCATCGCGGTGTCGGCTGGCGCGCCGATCGCACCGGACATCCTGAGGTTCTTCCGAAAGATCGGCGTGCCGATCCGCGAGGCCTACGGCATGACCGAATGCAGCGGCGCGATCACCATCCAGCCGGCGGATGATTCGCCCGCCGGCTCGGTGGGCATCGGCTACGCGGGCGTGGAGGTGGCCATCGCGGACGATGGGGAGATCCTGGTGCGTGGCCCCATCCTGTTCAAGGGCTACTACGCCAATGAGGAAGCCACCGCGCAGGCCATCGACGAGCAGCGCTGGTTGCACACTGGTGACGTGGGCTGTTGGATCGACGGACCGCAGGGGCGTGAGCTCAAGGTGATCGACCGCAAGAAGGACATCATGATCACCGCGGGCGGCAAGAACATCACGCCCAGCGAGATCGAGAACGCCCTGCGGTTCTCGCCCTATGTGAAGGAAGCGATTGTCATTGCGGACCGGCGGCGCTTTGTTTCTGCCCTGCTCCAGATCGATTACGACAGCGTGAGCAAATGGGCCGAGGGGCAAGGGCTGACCTACACCACCTTCCGCAGCCTGGTCGAGCACGAGCGGGTGCGAGGGCTGATCCAGTCGGAGGTGGACGCCGTGAACGCCAAGATGCCGCGGGTGCAGCAGGTGCGCACGTTCTACCTGCTGCCCAAGGAACTCGACCATGACGATGGCGAGGTGACCGCCACCATGAAGGTGCGCCGACGCAGCATCTCTGAAAAGTACGCGGATGTGATCGAGGAGATGTACGCATGAGCGCCGCGTCGAGGGTGGTTACCAATGCGAGTGCCGTCGGCGACATGCCACTGGTCGTAACGCGGCGTGGGTTGGACTTATCCGTCGACGCGGTCGACCTGCGCTTTGGCGGCATTCATGCGCTGCGCAGCGTGAGCTTTTCCGCGCGGGCTGGCCGCATCACCGGGGTCATCGGCCCGAACGGCGCTGGCAAGACCAGCGTGTTCAACGCCATCTCCGGCTTCTACATGCCGAACGCGGGCCGGGTCATGCTGGGCTCGCGTGACATCACCGCTGCGCCGGTCCATGCGCGCGCGGCCATGGGTATGGCGCGAACCTTCCAGAACATCTCGCTGTTTCGCGGGCTGTCGGTGCTGGAGAACATTAAGCTGGGCGGCCATCACGTGATGCGTGCGGGTCTGCTGTCGGCGTTGACCGGTGCGGGCCGCTCGCGCCGCGAGGAGCTGGATTTGCGAACGCAGGTCGAGCGTAAGGTGATCGACTTCCTGGAGATCGATCACATTCGCCACCGCACGGTCGATTCGCTGTCTTACGGCTTGCAAAAGCGGGTTGAGCTGGCACGGGCGCTGGCGATGCAGCCGCAGGTGCTGTTGCTCGACGAACCGGTCGCGGGCATGAACCGGGAGGAAACCGAGGACATGGCCCGCTTCATTCTGGACGTGCAGGAGGAGTGGGGCGTCACCGTGTTGCTGGTCGAGCATGACATGGGAATGGTGATGGACATCTGCAGCGAGGTTGTGGTGCTCAACTTCGGCCAGGTGATCGCCGCTGGCGAACCCGCCGTCGTGCGGCGTGATCCACAGGTGATCCAGGCCTACCTGGGCGACGATGCCCCGCGGCAAGGAGGTGTGTGATGGCCGAGCTGACCGAATACCTCCTGATCGGGCTGTTGTCCGGCGGCGTCAGCGCGCTGGTGGCGCTGAGTTTCGTGCTGGTCTACAAGGGCACCGGTGTACTCAATTTCGCGGTCGGCGAAATCATGATGCTCGGCGCCTACCTCTACTACGCGGCCACCGTGACCCTGGGCCTTGCGCCGGTCGCGAGTTTCGCGCTGTCACTGGTGGCGATCGCTGTGCTGGCGGTGGGGATCGAAACCGCAGTGCTGCGGCCCCTGGCGGGGCAACCGGTGGTGTCGGTGCTCATGGCCAGCATCGGCCTGGCCAGCATCCTGCACGGCGGGGTGGAAGCCCTCTGGGGTGGCGACACCCGCACGGTGCCGGGCCTAGTGCCTCGCACGCCCGTGATGCTGGGCGATGTGATGGTGCCGGGGGCGGCTCTGGGCAACTTTGCCCTGGCGGCGCTTCTGATCGCCGGCTTGCTGGCCTTTTTCAGGTACTCGGCAATGGGGGTGGCCATGCGGGCGACCGCGAGCGATCCGGTGACGGCCGCCACGCTGGGCATCAACATCCGCGCGGCGCAGCGTCTGACGTGGATCCTGTCGGGCGTCGTCGGTACGGTGGCGGGGGTGCTGATCTCGGGGTCGGCCGGCTTGTCGCCCTTGTTGGCATCGATGGCCCTGTCCGTGTTCGCGGCCATCATCCTCGGCGGTCTGGACAGTGTTCTTGGCGCCATCGTGGCGAGCATCCTGGTGGGTTGCCTGGATGCTGTGACGGTGGGCTACCTGGGGGGCAAGGCCCGAGACGTCCTGCCCTATGTAGTGGTGCTTGCCATTCTGGCGGTGCGCCCGTATGGCCTGTTTGGAACCCGCGCCATTGAGCGGCTGTGAGGAGCATGACGTGAGAAGTGGTGTCTATTTCGAAACCTTCGGCGCTGAGGAGCGCCTGTGGAACTCACCGGCCTCCAAGGCGTGGATGGCAATATTCGTCCTCGCCCTGTCCGCGTTGCCGCTCTGGGGCTCCGACTATGTCGTGGCGATGGCCTGCATTGTCGGCATCCATGTGATCGCCACCCTGGGGCTGAACATCACCACCGGCAACGCCGGGCTGATCTCCCTGAGCCATGGCGCCTTCTTGGGGGTGGGCTGCTATGCGGTGGCGTGGCTGGCCAAGGCCGGCGTTCCGTTCTGGGTCGCACTGCCAGCGGCCGGGGCCATCGCGGCCCTGCTGGGCCTGGTGGTTGGCCTGCCCAGCCTGCGGGTCAAGGGGCTGTACCTGGCGGTCGCCACGCTGGCTGCGCACTTCATTCTCACCTTCGTCTTTCGTGAATGGGAGAGTGTTACCGGCGGGGTCGGCGGCACGTCGATCGAGCGTGCCCGGTGGTTCGGCTTCGAGTTCTCCAACGACCGGCGTACCTTCTTCCTCATTTTCGGTGCCGCGCTTGCACTGGGCGTCGCTACGCGAAACCTGCAGCGCAGCTACCTGGGGCGCGCGCTGATCGCGGTGCGCGAGCGCGACTTCTCTGCGGAGATCCTGGGCATTCACCTCTTGCGCACCAAGTTGATGGCATTTGCGCTCGGGGCTTTCTATGCCGGTATCGCGGGCGGTCTGCTTGGCTACTTCTACGGTTCGATCACGCCTGAGTATTTCGCGCTGACGCTGTCGGTGTTCTACCTTGCCGCCATCATCGTCGGTGGGTTGGGGACGGTGCTGGGCAGCGTGTTGGGGGGCTTGTTCATGACACTGGTGCCCGAAGTACTGCGCCTGGTGGCCTTGTCCAGCGCAGATTGGCTGCCCAAAGTGTCTACCCTGCTGCTGCCGATGGGGCAGGTGGTGTTCGGCCTGTTGATCATCGGCTTTCTGGTGTTCGAGCCGCACGGGCTGGCGGCGAACTGGTCACGCATCCGGCGGTTCTTTCACCTGTGGCCGTTTCGTACCTGACCGGTTGACCCCACCGAAAAGCATATGACAAACGCGCTGAGCATCGAAAATATCGAGGTCATCTACAACCACAGCGTGCAGGCGCTGCGGGGCCTGTCGATCGCGGTCCCGGCCGGGCGGATCGTCGCGCTGCTGGGTGCCAACGGCGCAGGCAAGACGTCCACCCTCAAGGCGGCCTCGGGCGTACTGCCCTTTGAGAACGGCCGTGTCGCGGCCGGCCGAGTCCACTTTTTCGGAGAAGACGTCGCCGCCCGCCCGGCCCATGAACTCGCGCGCATGGGAATGGCCCACGTGCGAGAGGGGCGTCACATCTTCGCTGACCTGACGGTCGATGAAAACCTGATCGCCGCAGGGCAGGCCCTGCGCGGCCGCCGGCGCGGCGACCTGGACACCGAGTTGGTGTTCAGCTACTTTCCCCGCCTGCGCGAGCGGCGCAAGCAGGTGGCCGGCTACCTGTCGGGTGGGGAGCAGCAGATGCTGGCGATCGGTCGCGCCATCATCGGGCAGCCTCGGCTGATCCTGCTCGACGAGCCCTCGCTCGGGCTGGCGCCCTTGGTGGTCAAGGACATCTTTGAGATCATCGCGCGCATCAACCGCGAGCATGGGGTCGCTGTCCTGGTGGTCGAGCAGAACGCGAAGCTTGCGCTGTCAGTGGCGCAGGACGGCTATGTGCTGGAGAACGGCCGCATCATGATCAGCGGCCCGACGCAAAAGCTGATGGACGATCCCGACGTCCAGCGCTTTTACCTCGGCAGCGACGACGGTGGCGCGCAGCAGGTGAGTTTTCGGGACGTAAAGCACTACAAGCGCCGAAAGCGCTGGTTGTCGTGATGGTGCCGGCTGGCCGGCGGGCTCAAAACGGCCGAGGCAGCGACCTCAGCCCCAGCCACAGCGCCGCCGTCACGGCATTGACCGGCACGGTCAGCGCGCTGGGTACATAGAACAGGGCCGACAGGGCCGGTGCCTCCAGCACAAGTTCGACCACGCAGCCCAGCGTGTAGAAAAACAGCCCCCATCCCAACCAGCGGCGCATGTAGGTGGGCAGCCAGTGGGCTTGGTCCTTGTTGTAGCGCCAAGCGGCGGCGCGGTCGAACAAGGTGCCGTGCATCACGTCCTTGAACAGCCACCCGAAGAAGAAGTAGCGGTACAAGAGCGTGCGAAATGCGGTGTCGGCCTGCGTCACGCGTTTCTCTCCTTGCCCGGGCGCCTTGTGCGACGCCGTGAAGGCACACCATACCCGCGTTGGCGCCCCGCTTCCAGTAGGGGCAAACCGGAAGGCTGTGTCAGTGGCCGGCCCGGGCGGCCCGGTGGATCACTTGGCCCAGGTGTCCTTGAGCCCCGTCGTGCGGTTGAACACGAGTCGGCCAGGCGCATGGTCCTTGCGGTCGGCCACGAAATAACCGTGGCGCTCGAATTGCAAGCGGGTGTCCGCCGGGCATGCGGCCAGGGAAGGCTCGACCCAGGCCGTCACGACCTTCAGGCTGTCGGGGTTGATCTCCGCCAGGACATCCTGTTCGCCGGTGCCGGGCTGTGGCACCTTGAACAGCCGGTCGTACAGGCGCACCTGGGCGCTCACGGCGTCGTGAACGCCCACCCAGGTGATCACCCCCTTGGCCTTGACGCTGTCGCTGCCAGGGGTGCCGCTCTTGGTGCCCTGGAAAAACCGCGCGTGGACCGTGGTCACTTGGCCCGAGGCGTCGGTGTCGGCGCCGATGCATTCGACCACATAGCCGTACTTCAGGCGCACCTTGTTGCCCGGGAACAGGCGGTTGTAGCCCTTGGGCGGAACCTGCTCGAAATCGGTGCGCTCGATCCACAGCTCGCGCCCGAAACCGAAGTGGCGCTGGCCACGCTCGGGATGGTGGGGGTGGACGGGCGCGGCGCAGGGCTCGATGTGGCCGGTGCCCATGGCCTCGTCCCAGTTGTCGATGACCAGCTTGACGGGATCGAGTGCCACCATCGCCCGCGCGGCCTTGGGGTCGAGGTCGTCGCGCAGAGCGATCTCCAGGGTGCTGAAGTCGATCCAGCCGCTGGCCTTGTTGACGCCGATGCGTTCGGCGAACAGCTGCAGGCTCTCAGGCGTGTAGCCGCGCCGGCGCAGGCCGACAATGGTGGGCATGCGCGGGTCGTCCCAGCCGTTCACATGGCCCTCGTCGACCAGTTGCTTGAGTTTGCGCTTGCTGGTGAGAACGTAAGTGAGGTTCAGGCGCGCGAACTCGTACTGGCGCGGGTGCGGCGTGTTGATCAGCCCGCCTTCACTGAGGCGGTCGAGCAGCCAGTCATAAAACGGCCGCTGGTCCTCGAACTCGAGCGTGCAAATGCTGTGGGTGATGTTCTCCAGCGCGTCCTCGATCGGGTGCGCGAAGGTGTACATGGGGTAGATGCACCACTTGTTGCCGGTGTTGTGGTGCTCGGCATGCTTGATGCGGTACAGGGCCGGGTCGCGCAGGTTGATGTTCGGGCTGGCCATGTCGATGCGCGCGCGCAGCACGGCCGCGCCGTCGGCCAGCTTGCCGTCTCGCATGTCCCGGAACCGTTGCAGGTTCTCGTCGGCCCCGCGCTTGCGATACGCGCTGTCGACGCCGGGTTTGCCGAAATCGCCGCGGTTGGCGCGCATCTGCTCGGGCGTCTGCTCGTCGACATAAGCCAGGCCCGCTTCAATCAGGTATTCGGCCGCGCGGTACATGAAGTCGAAGTAGTCGCTGGCTTGGAAAAGGTGGCTGGTGCCGTTGGCGTCCCACGAGAAGCCAAGCCAACGCACGGCGTCCAGGATGCCGTCGACGTATTCCTGCTCTTCTTTTTCGGGGTTGGTGTCGTCAAAGCGCATATGGCACACGCCGCCGTAGTCACGCGCCAGGCCAAAATTCAGGCAGATGCTCTTGGCATGTCCGATGTGCAGGTAGCCATTGGGCTCGGGCGGGAAGCGGGTGCGGATGCGGGCCGGGTCGGGCATGCCGGCCTGGTGTGTCGCGGCATCGCCTGGCTTGCCGCCCCAGCATCGCTGCGCGTAGCTGCCCTGCTCGAGGTCGCGCTCGATGATCTGGCGCAGAAAATTACTCGCCTTCAGGGTTTCTCTGGATTCTTTGTCGGATGGCACGGTCATAAGCACTTGATTCTAGGGGGCGGTCCGCCGCACGCCGGACGGGCGGGTTACGTCTGGCACCGTGGTTGACTCAACAGTTGTCCACCGTTTGGCGCTGCCGGCGTTAAACAAGCACGCGGCCCCGCTTCGAGGGCCCTCCGGAGGAACCCGCCATGCAGTTCACCGCCCTGACCCGTTTCATCTCCCGCCCAGCTGGCCTGGCCTTGGCCGCAGCCGCCCTGGCAGCGGTACCCCTGGCGCAGGCCAACGACAACGTCTATTGGTCCGTTGGCGTGGTCGCCGCACCAGGCGTGTCGGTGGGTGTATCCAATGCACGGCCGGTCTATGTGCAGCCGGCGCCCGTGTACATGAGCCCCCAGCCAGTGGTTGTCTACCAGCCGCCTCGTTACGTGATGCCGGCGCCGGTGTATCCCGAGCCGAACGTCTACTACGCTCCGCGTCCGGTCTACTACGGCCCGCCACAGGGGGTCTACTACGGTCCGCCACAGGGGGTCTACTACGGCCCGCCGCGGGTGGTGTACGGCGGTCCGCGCTACGTGGGTCGGCCGGTCTACGCCACCGGTTGGGTGCCGCCCGGGCACCGCAACCGCCACGGCCATCGCCACGAAGGACATCGCCACAACGATTGACGCGCCGACGGCGCAGGGCCATGATGCATCCATCAAGGCCCCTCCAAGGCCCGCCCCCTGCGCTGAATGTGCAGGGGGTTTTTTTATGGTCCCTTGCGCGTGGGCGATCAACCCAAAAAAAGGCCCCCAGGCTTTGGGCCTGGGGCAACTTGCCGGTCGCGGGACGGATGGACGGACCAGCTCACCCCGGAGGAGGAGGGGACTCAGAGAGTCGGGGTGATTTCCGTTGTGCGTGCGCCTGCCGTGAGCCAGCCACGACGCCTGCGAATCCATCTGGCGAAGTAGAAACCGCCAGCCTCAACGGCCTTCTAGGACGATGCCTTGTCATGATGCCGGCCGAGCATGGTGGTTGGATGGGCGGCAGTGCGAATGGCCGCACGGCGCTTGCCCGCCAGACATGTCCCGGACACGCTGCGCGCGGGCGCGCTCCCTACAATGGTACCCATGAAGACCTTGTCCTGGAAGCTTTGGGCGCCGCTGCTGGTGGTACTGGCGGCCGCTGGCCCTGGCGCCTGGTGGTGGAGCCAGGGCCGCACCCCCGACGTCACCTACCGCACGGCACGCATCGAGCGCGGGCCGCTGCAGGCCACGGTGTCGGCTTCCGGCACGGTGAACCCGGTCACCCAGGTATCGGTGGGCACGCAGGTGTCGGGCCAGATCAAGGATCTGTTTGTCGACTTCAACTCCGAGGTCAAGGCCGGCCAGCTGATTGCCCAGATCGACCCCGAAACCTTCGAATACCGCGTGCGGCAGGCCCAGGCCGATCTCGAAGCCACGCAGGCCGCGGTGCTGACCGCACAGGCCAACTCGGCCGCGTCGCGCGCCGGCATTTCGCGCGCGCGGGTCGACCAGGCCGAGGCCCAGCGCGATCTGGAGCGCAAGCGCATGCTGGTCGACAAGGAGTTCATCGCCCGCAGCGAAGCCGACAAGGCGCAAGCCCTGGCGAACACCAGCGCCGAATCGGTTCGCGCGGCCGAGGCTCAGCTGGCTGTCACCGAGGCCCAGATCAAGAGCGCACAGGCCAACGTGGCCCAGCGGCGCGCTGCGCTGGCCCAGGCAGGCATCGACCTGGAGCGCACCCGCATCGTCTCGCCGGTCAACGGCATCGTGATCAAGCGCACCGTCGAAAAAGGCCAGACCGTGGCCGCCAGCCTGCAGGCGCCCGAGCTGTTCGTGATCGCGCAGAACCTGCAGGACATGGAGGTATATGCCAGCGTCGACGAAAGCGATGTCGGGCGGATCCGCATCGGCCAGAAGGCCAGCTTCACGGTGGACGCGTTCGCGGGTCAGACCTTCGAAGGCGAGATTCGCCAGATCCGCAAGGCCGCCCAGAACGTGGCCAGTGTGATCACCTATGTCGCCGTGGTCGGTTTCTCCAATGCCGGCGGGCGCCTTTTGCCGGGCATGACGGCCAATGTGCGGGTGGTCACCGACGCGCGAGAGAGCGTGCTCAAGGTGCCCAATGCCGCCCTGCGGGTGCGCATCGCCGGCGTGGAGCCGGCGGCGGCCCCAGCCGGGCGGCCGGCTTCGGCGGCGTCGGGCACGACGACGGGGGACGCGACCGGCTGGAGCTTGTTGCCCCAGGCCCATGCGCAAACGCCGCCCGCCGCGCCCGGTGGGGCCACCAACCCCCTTACCGAGTTTCGCAATCGTCTGGTCGCTGAGTTCAAGCTCACGCCCGCCCAGGTGGAAAAGGTCGACGCGATCATTGCCCAGGCCCGGCCGCGTTTCATGCAGCTGCGGGAGCTGCCGGCCGAAGAGCGGGCCAAGGCGCGCGAGCGCATTGCCGCCGATATTCGCGCCAGCATCCGCGATGTGCTGGGCGCCGACCAAAAGCCGCGCTACGCCACCATGCTGGCCGAGGCTGCCGCACGCACCGTCACCCGCGGGCGCATCTTCCTGCTGGGCGGCGACGGCAAGCCCCGCGCTTTCAACGTCCGCCTGGGCATCTCCGACGGCAGCATGACCGAGCTGATCGCGGCGCCTGGCGCGCCCGAGGCTGCCGAGCTCAAGGACGGGGCGCTGGTCATCACCGGCGTGGTGGGCGCCGCCGCCGGCACAGCGCGTGGGCCCGCCGGGCCGCGGCTGCCGTTCTGACCGCCCACCGGAGCCGGCCATGCCGCTGATCGAAGCGCGCGATCTGACCAAGGTCTATTCCATGGGCGGCACCACCGTGCATGCGCTGCGTGGCGTCTCGCTGGACATCGACGAGGGCGAGTTCGTCGCCATCATGGGCGCGTCGGGTTCGGGCAAGAGCACGCTGATGAACATCTTTGGCTGCCTGGACCGGCCCACCGAAGGGCACCTGAGCCTGGCGGGCGAAGCGGTCGAGGCCATGTCGGCCGACCAGCTGGCGTCCGTGCGCAACCGGCGCATCGGTTTCGTGTTCCAGCAGTTCAACCTGCTGCCCCGCACCAGCGCGCTGGAGAACGTCGAGCTGCCCATGGTGTATGCCGGCGTCAAGGCCGCGGTGCGCCACGAGCGGGCACTGACGGCATTGCAGCGGGTAGGCTTGGGTGAGCGGCTCGACCACACCCCGGCGGAGCTGTCGGGCGGGCAACAGCAGCGCGTGGCGATCGCCCGCGCGCTGGTGAACCAGCCGCAGTTGATCCTGGCCGACGAGCCCACCGGCGCACTCGACTCGCAGACCAGCGAGGACATCATGCGTCTGCTCACCGAGCTGAACGGCCAGGGCATCACCGTGGTGCTGGTCACGCACGAGCACGACGTGGCCGCGTGGGCGCGGCGGCGCATCGTGTTCCGCGACGGCCGGATCGTCGAGGACACCCGTGGCCCGGCGCGGCAGGCGGTGCCCGCATGAGCGCCGCGCCGAGCCGCCTCAAGCAAGCTCGCATCCCCTGGGGGCTGAGTGCCGCGGCTCCAAGCCTGCCTGCGCAGGCTTGGACGGCACGAAGAGACGCTGACTCCGGCAGCGGCCCGACCAGCGATGGACACGCAGTGCCGAGCGTGGGGGTCCTATGAACACGTTGGCCGCCTTCCGCTCGGCCCTGCGGGCCCTGGCCGCCAACAAGCTGCGCAGTGTGCTGACCATGCTGGGCATCATCATCGGCGTGGGCGCGGTGATCACCATGATCGCCGTCGGCCGGGGCGCCACCGAGCGGGTGCAGGCGCAGATGAAGGGCCTGGGCTCCAACATCATGCTGGTGCTGCCCGGCACCATCACCGCCGGCGGGGTACGCCTGGGCGCGCAGACCGGACAGGCCCTGTCCGACGACGACGCGGTGGCCATTGCCCGCGAGATTCCCGAGGTGCAGGTCGCCGCGCCCAGCCTGCGCACGGGGGTGCAGGTGGTGGTGGGCAACACGAACTGGAGCACCTCGCTGTTCGGTAGCACCAACGACTACCTGGAGGCGCGTGAGTGGCCGTTGGCCGAGGGCCGCCTGTTCGATGCGGCCGAGTTGCAAGGCTCCGCCAAGGTGGCCTTGATCGGCAAGACGGTGGCCGAGCAACTGTTCGGCGATGCCGACCCCATGGACCAGGTGATCCGCGTGCGCAAGATTCCCATGACGGTGATCGGCGTGTTGGAGAAAAAGGGCCAGAACTCGATGGGGCAGGACCAGGACGACGTGATCTTCGTGCCGATTACCACCTACCGCAACCGCATCCAGGGCGGCAACGCCGGCAAGCTTCGGCGGGTCGGCAGCATCAGCGTGAAGGTGCAGGAGGGGCGGGACATGAAGGCGGTGGAAGAGAGCATCAAGGACCTGCTGCGCCAGCGCTTCAAGGTGCAGCCGGGCGCCGAGGACCCGTTCTCGATCCGCAACCTCACCGAGATCCTGCAGGCCCAGGAGGCGTCCAGCCGCGTCATGACGCTGCTGCTGGCGGCCGTGGCCGGCATCAGCCTGGTGATCGGCGGCATTGGCATCATGAACATCATGCTGGTGAGCGTGACCGAGCGCACCCGCGAGATCGGTCTGCGCATGGCGGTGGGCGCGCGGGGCAGGGACATCCTCACGCAGTTCCTGATCGAGGCGGTCACCCTCAGCCTGATCGGCGGTGCCATCGGCGTGGTGCTGGGGGCCGGCGCCACCTGGGCGGTGGGCGCGTTCGCCGGCTGGAAGGTGAGCATGACGCCAGAGTCGATCTTGCTGGCGGCGGGTTTCTCGGCCTTCGTGGGGGTGTTTTTCGGTTTCTATCCGGCGCGCCGGGCGTCCAGACTGCTGCCAATCGAGGCGCTTCGTTATGAGTGACGTCGTGATGAGTGAGTCAGGGGCGGGATAATCTCGGCCTTTACGGGAGTGCCTGCGCGTGGATATTGTTTTGCTGGTCAAGGCCGCCATCATGGGTGTCGTGGAGGGGCTCACCGAGTTCCTGCCCATCTCCAGCACCGGTCATCTGATCCTGGCCGGCTCGCTGCTCGGATTCGACGACGACAAGGCCAAGGTCTTCAACATCTCCATCCAGACCGGCGCGATCTTCGCCGTGATCCTGGTGTACTGGCAAAAGATCCGCAGCACCATCTCGCAGCTTCCAACGCAGGCGCGGGCCCAGCGCTTTGCGCTCAATGTGTTCATCGGGTTCCTGCCGGCGGTGGTCATGGGGCTTTTGCTGGGCAAGGCGATCCAGGCGCACCTGTTCACGCCGGCCGTGGTGGCCACCAGCTTCATCGTGGGTGGCTTCATCATCTTGTGGGCCGAGCGCCGGCCCGCGTCCGCGGTGCGCATTCATGACGTGGACGACATGCGCGGCCTCGATGCGCTCAAGGTGGGGCTGGTGCAGTGCCTGGCCATGATCCCTGGCACCAGCCGAAGCGGCGCCACCATCATCGGTGGCATGTTGTTGGGGCTGTCGCGCCGCGCCGCCACCGATTACTCTTTCTACCTGGCCATTCCCACGCTGATTGGCGCTGGTGTCTATAGCCTCTACAAGGAGCGGGCGCTGCTGTCCGCGGCCGACCTGCCGGTGTTCGGCGTCGGCCTGGTGTTTGCCTTCTTCAGTGCCTGGCTGTGCGTGCGCTGGCTGCTGCGCTATGTGGCCACCCATGATTTCGTGCCGTTTGCGTATTACCGCATCGCGTTCGGGCTGGTGGTGCTGGGGACCTGGTGGACCGGGGTGGTGCACTGGCAGGCGTGAGGGCGCTGGCCTACCGCATCGCCAGCAGCGCCGCCTCGATCGCCGCAGCCGTGGCCAGCGGCTTTTCCATCGGGAAAAGGTGACTGCCCTCCATCATGGTCATGCGTCCGCGCGTGACCTCTTGCGTCATCTTCAAGCCCACCTGCCGAAGCTCTTGTGACGCCAGCCCGCCGATGAACGCCGCCGGGCACCGCAGCGGGTGCCGGCGCAGCAGGCGGTCGAGGTTGTGCGGGATGGTGTTGTAGATGTCGGTTTCGACATCGCGGTCGAAGCTCAACACCCGCTCGCCCTCCACCGCATCGGTGCAATGGGTCACGTAATCGTTGAGCACCTGCGGGCCCCAGTCCTTGAACGCCTTCTTGTTTCGAAAGTGCTCGAACGCGGCATCGATGCTGGGCCAATGATTGCGCCGCCGACGGCTCACGGCGCCGGGTGTGACTGCGCCCACCAGCGGCGTGCGCTTGACCGCGCCCAGCGCCGCAGCCTTCCAGCCGCTGAGCAAGGGGGAGTCCAGCAGCAGCACACCCCGCGCCAGGCTGGGGTGCTGCGCCGCGCACATGATGCTGAGAAACCCCCCCAGCGAGTGGCCGACCAGGAATGCCGGTTCGCCGGCCTTGGCCACCTCGCGCTCGGTAAAGGCCTGCAGTTGCGCCACCAGATACGGCCAGTTGTTGGTGACGGGGTAGAGCGGGTCATGCCCGAACTTGTCGACCGCGCGCACCGTCAAGCCGCGCGCGCGCAACTGCTTGAACATCACGCCGTAGGTGCCAGCGGGGAAGCTGTTGGCGTGGGAAAAGACGATCAGGCTCAGGGGGAGGTCTCGGTGCGATCCAGGGTTTGATTATCGCGCCAGCGACTGCCTACGAAGGGCTGACGTTCACACCGGCTGGGCTCCAAACCCGGTGCCCGGACCTGAAACTTCGTCCCGCACGCAGGGGATCGACCATGAGGGCGGCCTGACCTGCGCATCACAGGGAGCAAAGCATGGACGCCTTCCGCCGCAAGGCCAAACTCGATCTCACGACCCCGTTACTCACACCGGAGCCGGCGCGCAGCGATGACAAGAAGCAGGCCTCATCCCCGGTGGCGCAGGCATCGTCTCCCCGGGGCAAGCCCTCGGCCGATGCCGGCCGCTTCCTATGGGTCGCCCCACAGCACCGCACACCCGGCAGTCCCTTGTCGGGCAAGCTGGCTGGCGGCGCGGCCGGGCCGGCCAGCTGGCTGTTGCGATGGAAGGCGGCCGCACCGCCCGAAGCCGAGGTCCGCGCCGAGCTGGTTCGCAGCCTGAAAAACTGGGCGCAGGGCGGCGCCCCATCCGACGACAGCAAGCGGGCTGATTCCGTGGTGGACAAGGCCGTGGCCGAATACCTTCCCGAGAGCGGCAAGGTCGAACCCATGAAAGTGTGGGCGGCCGTGACCAAGGTCCGTCGGGAGCTGACCGAGCCCATGGTCACTGACCTCATTGACGACAGCCTGCTGCAGGCCTCGGTGGGCGCGGCCGGTCGGATCATCATCGAGGCGGACCTGCTGGTGGACCTGTGGCCACTGCTTCGCAAGCAGGCGGACCCTCGCGTCGCCGCCGACGCGACCGCCCTGCGGGAGGACGACGGCACCGTCACTGCTCCGCCCCTGGCTCTCCAGCACATGCGCGCTTTGTTGGCCGACTTGTTGCCCCCGCTGACGACGGACATGTGCGATCCGTCGGACTACCACCTGGTGGAGGCGGCCTACAAGGACTATCACTCCGAGGTGAGTGAGCGCATCAAGGCCGGCGAGGATGTCAGCCGCATGGGCATCAGGCGCTATGTTCTGGAAACATTGCGCCTTGGCCAGGCCGCCGCCATCCGAGACGCCACGCTGGCGAGCGTCGATCCACAAAACCAGGCGCAAGCCCGGCGCTGGCGCGATGCCTTCGACGCGGCCGAGCGGCACATCAGGGCGCTTCGTGGCAGCGAGCTGGCGGTGTTCAGCCTGGAGGACTTCATCGTCCTGCGCTTTACCGCGTATCCGCAGCCGCAAAACGCGTCGTCGTCGTCATCGACCACCACCACCACGACGCCCTCCCCCGACGGCCGCTGAGCCCGCTCAGATCAGCTTTTCGTCCGGCCGCGAGAGCTTTTTCAGCGGCTTGGTCGCGTTGCCCGCCACCTTCAGCGGTGTCGCGGTGATGGCATCGTCCCACACCGGGTCGTCCAGGCTGTCGAACGATTCGCGCAGCTTGCGGCCCCAGTTGCTGTGCAGCATGAGGTAGTAGGGGTTGTCCATGTCGATGCTCACGACCTTGTCCGACTGGTAGCGGTCGACCTCATACACCACCAGGTCCAGCGGCGGGCCGACGGACAGGTTGGACTTCATCGTCGAATCCATCGACACCAGCGCGCACTTGGCGGCCTCGTCCAGCGGGGTGTCGGGCACCAGCACGCGGTCGAGCACGGGCTTGCCGTACTTGCTCTCGCCGATCTGGAAGTAAGGTGTCTCGGGCGTGGCCTCGATGAAGTTGCCGGCCGAATACACATTGAACAATCGCATGCCCTCACCGCGGATCTGCCCGCCAAAGATCAGCGACACATTGAACTCCACCCCCGCATGCTTGAGCGATGCGGCGTCACGGTCGTACACGCGGCGAATCGCCTGGCCCAGCACACGGGCGGCGTCGAACATGCTGCGGGCGTTCCAGATGGTGATGGCCTCGCCGGTGTCGGCGTCCTTGATGTGCTCGACTTGCAAGATCTCGCGCACCGACTGCGAGACGCTCAGGTTGCCTGCCGTCAGCAGAACCATGAAGCGGTCGCCGGGGCGCTCGTAGACGAGCATTTTCCGGAAGGTGCTGATGTGGTCCACACCCGCGTTGGTGCGCGAGTCCGACAGGAACACCAGACCCGCATTGAGCTTGATGCCGACACAGTAGGTCATGTGAGCTTCTTTTTCAATTGGTACAGCGCGTCGAGCGCCTCACGCGGGCTCATCGCATCGGGGTCGAGCTGGGCAAGGGCCGCTTCCACGGCGCTGTGAATGGCCACCGCCTCGTCTGGCGGCGCCTCGAACAAGTCTACCTGCTCACGCGATTGCAATTGTTGTGCCTCCAGCGCGGCCAGGGCGTGGCGCGCGTGGTTGACCACCGCCGTGGGCATGCCCGCCAGCCGCGCCACCTGGATGCCGTAGCTGCGGCTGGCCGGGCCGGGCTGCAGCTCGTGCAGGAACACGATGTCGCTGCCCGACTCGGTGGCGCTGACGTGCCAGTTGACCGCGCCGTGGTGGCGCGCCGGAAACTCCGTCAACTCGAAATAGTGCGTGGCGAACAGCGTGTAGGCCTGGGTGCGGTCATGCAGGTGCGCCGCGATGCCCGAGGCCAGCGCCAGCCCGTCGAAGGTGGAGGTGCCGCGGCCGATCTCGTCCATCAGCACCAGGCTGTGCGGCGTGGCCGCATGCAGGATCTGCGCCGCCTCGGTCATCTCCAGCATGAAGGTCGACTGCGCGTTGGCCAGGTCGTCGGCCGCGCCGATGCGGGTGTGGATCGCGTCCATCGGCCCCAGCCGGCAAGTCGCCGCGGGCACGTACGAGCCCATGGCCGCCAGCAGACACACCAGTGCCACCTGGCGCATGTAGGTCGACTTGCCCCCCATGTTCGGCCCGGTGATGATCTGCATGCGCTGCCTGGGCCCCAGCCGCGTGTCGTTGGGAATGAAGGCGCCGCTGCTGGTTTCGGCCAGGCGCGCTTGCACCACCGGATGGCGGCCCCGGCCAATCTCGATGCCGGGCTCTTTCGTGAATTGCGGGCGGCACCAGTCGAGCGTGAGCGAGCGCTCGGTGAGCGCGCACAGCGCGTCCAGCCCGGCGATGGCCTGGGCCAGGCGGGTGAGGGCGCTCACGTGGGCCTGCAGGTCGTCGAGCAGCTGCTCGTACAGCCACTTCTCACGCGTCAGCGCCCGCTCCTGCGCGGACAAGGCCTTGTCCTCGAAGGCCTTGAGCTCGGGCGTGATGAAGCGCTCGGCGTTCTTGAGCGTCTGGCGGCGGCGGTAGTCGGCGGGCACCTTGTCCAGCTGGCCCTGGGTGATCTCGATGAAAAAGCCGTGAACCTTGTTGAACTGCACCCGCAGGTTGGCGATGCCGGTGCGCTCACGCTCCTGCGCCTCCAGCTTGAGCAGAAAGCCATCGGCGTTTTCTTGGATGGCGCGCAGCTCGTCGAGATCGGCGTCGTGGCCGGTGGCGATCACGCCGCCGTCGCGCACCAGTGCGGCGGGCTCGTCAAGCAGCGTGGCCGCGAGCCTTTCGGCGCAGCCGGGGGGCGGCTGCAGGTCGGTTGCGATGCGGGCCAGCATCCCCGGTTGGCCGGCCAGCGCTGGCGCCAACTGCGCCGCCTTGTCCAGCGAGGCACGCAGGCCCACCAGCTCGCGCGGGCGCACTTGGCGCAAGGCGATGCGGGCGGTGATGCGCTCGACATCGCTGGTGCCCTTGAGGGCCTCGCGCAACACCTGCCAGGGGCCTTCGCGCAGCGCGCCGATCGCGTCGTGCCGGGCCATTGCCTGGGCCCGGTCGCGGCGCGGCTCCAGCAACCAGCTGCGCAGCATGCGGCTGCCCATGCCGGTCATGCAGGTGTCCAGCAGCTTGAACAAGGTGGGGCCGTCATCGCCGCGCAGGGTCTGCACCAGCTCCAGGTTGCGGCGGGTGGTTTGCGGCAGGTCGATCAGCTCGTCGTTGCGCTGCACCTGCAGGCGGTGCAGGTGCGTCAGCGCCCGGCCCTGGGTGTGTTCGGCATAGGCCAGCAGGGCGGCGGCGGCGCCGTGGGCTTGGTCCAGGCCGTCGGCGTCCCAAGCGCCCAGGCTGGCCGCGTGCAGGTGCTCCAGCAGCTTGCGCTGCCCCAGGCCGGCGTCGAACTGGAACGCCGGCCGCAGCGCCAGCGACAGCGGCGCGCCGGTGCGCAGGGCCTTGAGCCGCGCCTCGAAGGCGGGGGTGACCTCGGCGCTGTACACCAACTCGCTCGGGGCGATGCGCGCCACCCAGCCCTCCAACTCGTCGCCCGCGCACTCGGCCAGCTGCAAAACGCCCTGCGTCACAGCCATCCAGGCCAGGCCCAGGCGATGGCGCGGCCCCTGGTGCACCGACAGAAGCAACGCCTCGGACTTGTCCGACAGCAAGGCGGTGTCGGTCAGAGTGCCGGGCGTCACCACCCGCATCACCTTGCGCTCCACCGGCCCCTTGCTCGCGCCCACCTCGCCCACCTGCTCGCAGATCGCCACCGATTCGCCCAGCTTGATCAGGCGCGCCAGGTAGGTTTCCACCGAGTGGAAGGGCACGCCCGCCATCACCACCGGCTGCCCGGCCGACTGGCCGCGGCGGGTGAGCGTGATGTCGAGCAGCCGCGCGGCCTTCTCGGCGTCCTCGTAGAACAGTTCGTAGAAATCGCCCATGCGGTAGAACACCAGCGTTTCGGGGTGCTCGTGCTTGATGGCCAGGTACTGGGCCATCATGGGCGTGTGGCCCTGGGCGAGGAGGTCGCTGGGGGTGGGAGGGGTGGCTTGGGGCATTGATGCGAAGTACGGCTGGAGGGGGCCGGCCAACCCTCAATGCTAATGGGCTTGGCCGGTCTTCCTGGACAGGGTGGGTCGGCCCGTGCATCGTCCCGCCTCGAAGCACTCGCACGCAAGGTACATTGCGTGCCTTGCGTCACACGAAATCCGCTGCTGGGCCGTGTTTGCTCCGCGCTGGGGATCCATCAATCCTCCTGATGCGCAAGCTCGGCCTCGCCGGCAAAATGCGCAACGACATCTGCGTCGCCTGTCAAACCTACTGGGGTATCCTCCTGCCCACAGTCACTCAAGCAAAAGGAAAATCGCCATGGGAAACAAAATCGTCACCGAAGCGGACCGCAAGCGCAGCCCCCCGGCCAAAGCGTCGGCGGTGTACACGCCACCGCGCAAATCAGCCGGCCAGAAGATCAGCCTGGAGCGCGGTACCGCCACGCGCAACAAGAAGAACCCGGGCAAGCGGCCGCATAAGGGCGGCTGACGTCAAGCCAGTCCCGCGTCCGGCCGGCGCGCTGTCAATTCGGCGTGGCGAGCCCAGTTCATGACCCCGAGCCTTGCGTTTCCGCCTCAAACGTGGCCAGCCTTGATCACAGCCAGGTTTCGAGAGCCGGCACTGTTCGCAAATCAACAAGGAGACAGTGATGGATCAACCCGTATCGCTCGGCCGCAGGTCGGCCATGTTTGGCCTCGTGGCAGGCATTGCCAGTGGTGGATGGCCGGCAGCCCAGGCGCAAGCCACCTGGCCCATCAAGCCTGTCACGCTGGTCGTCCCGTTTCCCGCGGGCGGCGGTACCGATGCGTTTGCGCGCCCGCTCTCGGCCCAGTTTTCCAGGCTCACCGGCAGGCAGTTGATCGTCGACAACCGTGGCGGCGCGGGCGGTACGGTGGGGGCCGGGATCGCGGCCCGCGCCGCGCCAGACGGCTACACGTATTTCATGGGCGCGGTGCATCACACGATTGCGCCCTTCATGTACCCCAAGCTCGACTACGACCTCGAGCGTGACCTGGTGCCCCTCATCTTGCTGGCGAGCGTGCCTCAGGTGTTGGTGGTCAACCCGAACAAGGTCCCCGTTGCCGATTTCAAGGCCTTCCTGGGACACGTCAAGAAGAACCCGGGACGCCTGAACTACGGATCGGCCGGCGGCGGAACCTCGCACCACCTGGCCGGCGAGCTGTTCAAGCTGCAGACCAAGACCTTCATCACGCACATCCCGTATCGCGGCGCGGGGCCGGCGCTGCAAGACCTGATTGCCGGCAACGTGGACATGATGTTCGACGGCCTCGGTTCGTCCGCGCAGCACATCAAGGCCGGCCGGGTCAAGGCCTTGATGATCTCCGGCGCCACGCGCAATGCCGCGTTCCCGGATGTGCCCTGTTCAGCCGAGCTGGGGCTGCCCGACTACGTCGTGTCCACCTGGTACGGCATCTGGGCGCCCAAGGGCACGCCGGCCGATGCCCAGGCGCGTGCGGTCGAGGAGTTCCGCAACGCGGCGCAGGCCGACGTGGCAAAAGCCGTGTGGGCGTCGCAGGGGGCGGAGTTTCCCAATCTCGCGGGCGCGGAGTTCGACGGGTTCATCAAGGCCGAACTCAAGAAGTGGGAGCAAGTGGTCAAGGGTTCCGGCGCGAAGCTGGAGTGAGCATGAAGTCGCAGAACCTGTTCATGGCCCTGCGCAGCGCCTCTTTGTCGGAATCCTGAACCTGACCCAGGTGCACATGCCATGTTTGACAAGCTCAGGAAGGACCGCCCGCTCGATCTCGCGCGGCAGACCGTCAGGCGATTGCTCAGCGCCCGCGGCGAGGGCAATGCACAGGGCATGGCCGGCAAGCTGATCGAACACTACGAAAAGCTCGATGGGGCGCAAAAGACCGCCTTCTTCGAGTTTCTGGCCAGCGAGTTCAACCCGGATCCGGTGGCGGTGAAGACCGCATCGGATGCCTACGTTGCCGATCCGTGCGCGGACAACCTGATCCGCCTGTGCAAGGTCGTCGAGCCGGAGCGCCAGGAGCTGCTGCGCCGCATCAACCGCGCGCCCCAGGGCACCGCCGCCATCATCAAGATGCGCGAGACCCTGCTGACGCAATTGCGGGCCAACCCGTCGTTCAAGGCCATTGATGCCGACATGCATCACCTTCTGGGCTCGTGGTTCAACCCGGGCTTTCTGGAGCTGCATCAGATCACTTGGGAATCTCCAGCGCAGTTGCTCGAAAAGATCATTCACCATGAATCGGTTCATGCGATCGATGGCTGGGACGATCTGCGCCGCCGGCTGCAGCCTGACCGGCGGTGCTATGCGTTCTTCCACGATCAACTGCCGGGCGAGCCGCTGATCTTTGTCGAAGTGGCCCTGGTGCCGGGCATTGCCAAGGATGTGGGCACCCTGATCGACAAGAAGACCGAGGTGGGGCTTGCCAAGACTTTCCACGCCGCCATCTTCTACTCCATCAGCAACTGCCAGCCCGGGCTGCGCGGTGTGTCGCTGGGCAACTTCCTGATCAAGCGGGTGGCGCAAAAGCTGATGCAGGATATTCCCTCGCTCAAGGTCTATTCCACCTTGTCACCCATTCCGGGCTTTGCCCGCTGGCTCGACCAGGGCGCGCCCCTGCCAGATATCGCCATGACCTCGGGCAAGACCCGCAAGTGGTCTGATGCCAAGCAGGTGTTGGGCCTGGCCGAAAAGACCTGGAGCGAGCGCGTGAAGGCGGGCTGGCACCCAAACCAATGCACAAGCACCGAGAAGAGCGCACTGATGCGCCTGTGCGCGCTCTACCTGATGCACCACACGGTGACGCCCGCGGGCGACCCGGTGGCCAACTTCCACCTTTCCAACGGGGCAACCTTGCACCAGATCAACTGGGGCGCTGATCTCTCGAAGAAGGGCATTGCGCAATCAGCGGGGCTGATGGTCAATTACCTTTACGAGCTGGAAAAGGTGGAGGAGCAGCATGAGGCGTTCATACACAAGACGGTCACCTCCTCGCGAGGGGTCGAGCGCTTGATCTGATCGACCACCAGGTCGAGATCGGAAGCTGAACCCCCGCGCTGGCCAAGCTCTCAAATCGTCACGTGCCGATCACACCACCGTCGAGCTTGTGGATCACCACGGTTGCCGAGCGAGGGCGGCCTGCTGCCTGGAAATCCGGCCAGTTGGAAACGCGCCGCGGCTGGGCCGGGTCACTGCGTTCGGACGGGCTCTCGCCCGGGTGCTGGATGTTGATGAACATCGTGCGGCCGTCGGGTGTCGACGTAGCGCCAGTCACCTCGCAACCGGCTGGGCCGGTGAGGAACCGACGGATCTCTCCCGTGCGCGGGTCGGCCGCCAGCATGGCGTTGTTGCCTAGCATGGCCAGATCGTCCTTGCCCATCGCGCTGGTCGACATGTCGGTCTGGATCCAGAGCACGCCGCGCGCGTCGATCCACATCCCATCAGGGCAGGCGAATGCGTCACCCTTCACGTTGCCCTTGGCCTCCGCGCGGCTGTTGGACGGATCGCCGGCGAGAACGAAGTGGTTCCAGGAAAAACGTGCTCCGTCGAAGTCGCCTGCTTCCTTCCACCGGATGATGTGGCCCATGGTGTTGTTGGCGCGCGGGTTCATGGCGTCGATGCCGGGCTGGTTGGCGGCGCCGCGGGTCGCGTTGTTGGTGAGCGTGCAATAGACCCAACCTTCTTGGTCGACCTCGATCCATTCCGGGCGATCCATCTTGGTCGCGCCCAGCAGGTCGCTGGCCTGCCGCGACTTCACCAGCACGTCGCCCTGATCGGCGAAGCCGTTGGCAGCTGTCAGTGCCCCGGCGCCATGGGTCAACGCAAGCCATTGGCCCGTGCCGTCCCCGTTGAAGCGTGCCACGAACAGCGTTCCGTGGTCGAGCAGTTCGGCGTTCGCACCCGCGCCGCCCGGCTTCATGGCGTCCCGGCTCACGAACTTGTAGATGTATTCAAAGCGGGCATCCTCGCCTGAATAGACGACGGCCCGGCGGTCGCGGGTGAGCGCGACTGTGGCGCCCTCATGTGCCCCGCGGCCCATTGCGGTCCGTTTGACGGGCGTCGAGCTCGGATTCGACGGGTCGATCTCGACGATCCAGCCGAACCGGTTAGGCTCATTAGGATGCTTTGTGACGTCGAAGCGCTCGTCATGCTCCTGCCAACGGTAACCGAATCCGCCCTTGCGCAGGCCCCACCGGCGTTCATGCGCGTTTGGCGCGTCGGGCCCGTTGAAGTAGCCGGCGAAGTTTTCCTCGCAGGTCAGATAGGTGCCCCACGGCGTGCGGCCGGCGCCACAGTTGTTGAGCGTGCCGAGCGGGCGCTGGCCCGCAGGGTCGGCGGCGGTGCGCAGCATTGCGTGGCCGGCTGCCGGACCGGAAAACCTCATGGGGGTGCGCGCGGTGATGCGCCGGGCCCAGGGCGAAGGGCGCACGATGTCCCAACGGCCCGCAGTCGGCGCGACCTCGATGACGGACACTCCTTGCGCGGCTTGGGCCTTGCGAACCTTCTCAGCGGTCCAGGTCGCCATACCGTCTCGATGCAACAGCCCATCGTCCGTGTATTCGTGATTCACGACCAACAGCCCGCCGTCGCGGCCGGCCTGCGCGAAGAAGTGCATGCCGTCGTGGTGCATTCCCATCTGGGCTTCTTGCTCGGCGGCCGTGTTCGTGGCATCGAACTTGAAAGCCGGACTCTCGCCCGACAGGCCAACGGGCTCGCCCCAGGCGGCAATCACGTAGGCGACGTAGCCCTCGGGCACGACGATCCGGTCGGCCGTGGAGACGGGCACGCTCTTGAACCCCAGGCGGGTTGACGCCGCCGGGCCCCCCGTGGCGCAGCCGGCCAGTGGCGCGAGCACGCCGGTGACCGCGGCGCCAAGGCCGCCGCGCAGCACAGTCCGGCGTGAAAGCGCAGAGACCTCATGGATGGAAGGGTTCGAGGACGCGTTGCTATCCTCCATGTCGGCGAAAATCTTGGCCATGGGAAGTGTGGATCGCTGAAGTGAGCAGTCATTGTTTCGCCCGTTCATGACAGTTCCGCGACAGCTGGAGCGTGTTGTCCCGCTTGAGATCGCGAAAGATTCGCAGGCGCTGCCCAGTCACGTGATGGTCATTGCCTCGACCTAAATTAGCCCTTGCTGTGTCCAGGAGCCTGTGCCATTTGGCGGCGCCACCGTGCGCAAGGCGCGTGTGCCAGTCACTCAACACTTCGTGGAGACCGTCAGCATGTCCTTTCCCAGCCCCGATCCGACCTTGAGAGCACGCAGCTGGATCCGTTCGGCCCTGACGCAGCTGGTTCTGGCTGCCGCCGTCGCCGGCTGCGCATTGCCAGTCCAGCGCGAAGACGACGACATCAACGCGCCGTACGCCGTGGGCTTGTGGGGGGACCTGCCGTACTCCCCTGCGCAGGCAGCTGTGGGCGTGCCGCACCTGGTTCAGGACATGAATGCACAGCGCCTGCGGTTCAGCGTCCATAACGGCGACCTGAAAGCCGGCTCCGGCAGCCCCTGCGACAACAACCTGTATGCGCAGTCGCTGGCCATGTTCAATTCGCTCACTGCACCTGCGATGTTCACGCCCGGCGACAACGACTGGACAGACTGCGATCGTCCGTCAAACGGGGGCTTCAGCTCGCGAGAGCGGCTCGACCACGAGAGGGCCGTCTTCTTCTCGACGCCCTACTCGATGGGGCAGCGGCGCCTTGTGCAGGAGGTGCAGCAGGGGTTGCGGTGTCTTGGCGTGTCCGGGTTCGTTGCGTGCGTGGAGAACCGGCGATGGACCGTGGGACGCGTGACCTACGTCACCCTCAACATTGCGGGGTCGTGCAACAACCTGTGCGACACCGCGCCAGATCCGACGGAGTTTGTGGCGCGCAATGCGGCCAACATCCGCTGGCTGCAGGAGTCCTTCGGCCATGCGCGCGAGCGCGATTCTGTGGCAGTGATGCTGATCTCTCACGCGAACCCCGGCTGGGATCTTTCCGACCCGACCCGGGCGCCTCTGCGCAACGCGCAGACGCTGGTGCAAACCGATGGGCAGCCTGATGGTTTTGTCGAGTTCTTGGCCGCCTTGCGAAACGAAGTGATTGCGTTCCGCCGGCCCGTAGCCTATGTGCATGGTGACTCGCACTACTTTCGCGTCGACAAGCCATTCCTGGATGCCACCGGGCGGCGTCTGGAAAACTTCTCCCGGATCGAGACGTTCGGGAACAATGCAGCATTCGGCTCCAACGATGTGCACTGGGTCAAGGCCAAGGTGGACCCTCTCAGCCGTCAGGTGTTCTCCTACGAAACGATGGTCGTTCCGCGTAACCGGGTTGCCGTGCCTGCGCCGTGAAGGCTCCCCGCGGCGGCCCGGAATGACTGCGGGCAAGGCTCGCGCTGACACCTTGCGCGGACCTGTCCGACAGATAGTTGCCGCCGGCGAGCCAAACTCGCGACATTCAGCAGGATCATCGATGCGAAGGGGCAGCGCATGAAGGCCAGGCACAGGAGCCGCCAGCACTCGCGGGCGCACGGCAAGCACCGCCAGGTCGTACAGCGGTCGATTCCAGCGGGCGCAGCGGAGCTTGAAATCAAGTTCGAGGTGCCCGAAGGCGCATGGGAGGCGCTGGCGCGTGAAATGTCAGGCTTCGATACCCATGCCGTGGCCCTTCACGCCACGTATGCCGATACCCCGGGCCGCGACCTTGCGCGAGCCGGTCTCGGGCTGCGCGTTCGCTTCGAGGGGGATCGGTGGGTACAGACGCTCAAGGCGCCTGGCGCGCATGCATTGGAGCGTCTGGAAGATGAGGTCGCGCTCGGTCCCGCGCACGACGATCAGCCCCGGCCTTCGCCTGACCTGAAGCGCCACCCGTCGGTGGCTGTCCAGCAGGTGATGCGAGCGGCCCTCGGGCTCGGATCGGGCGAGCCCTTGCCGGCGGTGGCGCCCGTGTTTGAAGTGAAGGTTCAACGGCGTGTGCGCCGCATCGCGCACGGCGCCTCTGTCATCGAGCTGGCGCTCGACGACGGCCAGCTGCTGGCCAGCGGATGCGAACGCCCCATTCGGGAGCTCGAGCTGGAACTCATCGAGGGAAACACCCGCGACCTGGTTGCCTTGGCGCGGCGTTGGCGGGAACGCTGGGGTCTGTGGGTCCGAACGACGAGCAAGACCGTGCGTGGCAACAGCCTGGCCTCGGGTGAGCTCGCCGGTCCACCTGTTGCGGCCGCCGTGCCACGCGTCACGCGCAAGCAGGACATGGGCGCGTTCACGGGGGCCGTGCTGCAGGCATGCCTGGACCAGGTCATGGGCAATGCCAGCGAGGTTGCGGCCGGCAGCGCAGCGGACGACCACATCCACCAATTGCGGGTCGGGCTGCGCCGACTGCGCACCGCGCTGCGCGAGCTGCCTGCGCTGGCCCGCGAACGCGAACGCTTCGAGCCTGTGCTCATGGGTGTGTTCCGGGGACTTGGGGAGCGCCGGGACCGGACGCATGTGCTGCGCCGGATTCAGCCTCTTGTGGAGGCTGCGGGAGGAATGCCGCTTCGTGTTCCGCCCGACTTCGACAAAGGCGTCGATCCGGTGGATCTGGTCAGGCGCGGCGATTTCCAGGATGCGATGCTGGGCCTGCTCGAGCGCGCGCAGGAGGTGCGAACCGATCCCAGGCAACCCGTGCGGCGGACGGTGCGCGCGCACCTTCAGAAGCTTCACGAACAGGTCACGCGGGAAGGTCGTCACTTCACGCGTCTGTCCGAGGAGCGCCAGCATCGGGTGCGCAAGCGGCTCAAGCGCTTGCGCTACCTGAGCGAATTCGTGGCGCCGCTGTACTGCGCCAAGTCGGTGCGGCAATACCTTGCGGGCGTGAAGCCCGCACAGGAGGCGCTGGGCGACTACAACGACGAGGTCATGGCGCAGTCGCTGTACGAGGAGCTGGTCGGCAGCGACCCTGGAGCGCAGTTTGGCGTCGAGTGGCTGCGGTCCCGCAGGGGCGACCAGGCAAAGGCCTGTCGCGCGACCTTGCGGGAGCTGAAGTCGCATCGTCCTTTCTGGGTCAAGCGCTGATCCAGCCGATCGGGCGACTTGAGAGAACGCCAGGCCGCCCGACCGACACCCTTTGCAAGACACCGCCTACGCCGCACGTTGGCGGGCGTGGCGCAATGCGTTGTCCCGGTCACTCACAAGGCGCTCGCGCGTTCATACAGAGGACGGTCACTTGATCGCGCGGGGTGGAGCGCTTGATCTGACCAACAGGGCGGCGCCTTCCTGGTCAAGGGCGGTGTCGGCCACCATGTCGAGCTCGCGGTCCAGCCCCATGACCCCCAGAACCCGGGCATAGGCGCCGATGGCGGCGTGGGCGCTTCCGCGCTCGATTGCCTCGATGGTCGCTCGAGACAGGCCGCAACGTTCAGCCAGATCGACCTGGCGCAGCTTGCGGTGCAATCGGGCATCGCGGATTGCGGATGGCGCGGTCCGCCGGGCGCGAGCCGACCTCGGGGGGAAGGGGGCCGGAAATCGAGCGTTCCATGGACTGCATCATGGCGATTAATGCATGACATGAAAAGCACAATGTCTCGACCATCACCGCCAGCGAACACCTGGGGCCGAGGCCCGTCGGGCCGAAACCTCAGACCTTCTCCAGCACCAGCGCAATGCCCTGCCCCACGCCGATGCACATGGTGCACAGCGCATAACGCCCACCGGTCGCGTGTAGCCGGTTGACCGCCGTGGTCGCCAGTCGCGCGCCACTGGCGCCCAGCGGGTGGCCCAGGGCGATGGCGCCGCCCCAGGCGTTCACGCGTTCGTCGTCGTCTTGCAATCCCAGCAGGCGCAGCACGGCCAGGCCTTGGGCGGCAAAGGCCTCGTTCAACTCAATCACGTCCAGCTGCGCCAGCGACAGGCCGGTCAGCGCCAGCACCTTCTCGGTGGCCGGCGCCGGGCCGATGCCCATCACGCGCGGGGCGACACCGGTGGTGGCCATGCCGACCACGCGGGCGCGGGGTGTCAGGCCGTTCTTCGCGGCCGTGGCCTCATCGGCCAACAGCAGCGCGCAGGCGCCATCGTTCACGCCGCTGGCATTGCCGGCGGTCACCGTGCCGTCCGGGCGCACCACGCCCTTGAGTTTGGCCAGGGCTTCCAGGCTGGTCTCGCGCGGGTGCTCGTCTTGGCTGACGAAGATGGGATCGCCCTTCTTCTGGGCGATGGTCACAGGCGTGATCTCGCGCGCCAGATGGCCCGCCTTCTGGGCGGCCACCGCGCGCAGCTGGCTGTTCAGGGCCATGCGGTCCTGGGCCTCGCGCTCGACCTTGTAGTCGGTGGCCACGTTCTCGGCCGTCTCGGGCATGGGGTCGACGCCGTATTTTTCCTTCATCAGCTTGTTGACGAAGCGCCAGCCGATGGTGGTGTCGTACACCGCGTTGTTGCGCGAGAAGGCACTCTCGGCCTTGGGCATGACAAACGGCGCGCGGCTCATGCTCTCGACGCCGCCGGCGATCATCAGCGTGGCTTCACCCGCCTTGATGGCGCGCGCGGCCGTGCCCACCGCATCCAGGCCCGAGCCGCACAGGCGGTTGACCGTGGAGCCCGGCACCTCCAGCGGCAGGCCGGCCAACAGGCTGGCCATGTGCGCGACGTTGCGGTTGTCCTCGCCGGCCTGGTTGGCGCAGCCGAAGATCACGTCGGTGACGGCCTGCCAGTCGACGCCAGGGTTGCGCGCCATCAGCGCCTTGAGGGGGATGGCGCCGAGGTCGTCGGTGCGAATGCTGGACAAAGAACCGCCGTAGCGGCCGAAGGGCGTGCGGATGGCGTCGCAGATGAAAGCGTTTCGGGTCATGGGGTCTCCAGTGGATAAGAGTGTTCAGGAAGCGATCGGCAGGCCAACGAGGCGTTCGAGTTCGGCGTGGGCCAGGCCCTCCACCGTGTCGATGAGGCGCAAGCCTTTCGGCGTGCATTCCAGCGTGGCCAGGTCGGTGTAGATGCGCTTGACGCAGGCGATGCCGGTGAGCGGGTAGCTGCACTGGGCGACCACCTTGCTCTGGCCCTGCTTGGTGAGCAGGTCCATCATCACCCAGGTCTGCTTGGCGCCGATGGCCAGATCCATCGCGCCGCCGACGGCGGGAATCGCGCCGGGTTCGCCGGTGCTCCAGTTGGCCAGGTCACCTGTGGCGGACACCTGAAACGCGCCCAGCACGCAGATGTCCAGGTGGCCGCCGCGCATCATCGCGAACGAATCGGCATGGTGGAAGAAACTGCCGCCCGGCAAGAGGGTGACCGGCTGCTTGCCCGCGTTGGTCAGGTCGTAGTCTTCATCGCCCTCGGCCGGTGCCGGGCCCATGCCCAGGATGCCGTTCTCGCTTTGCAGCACCACCTCCGTGCCGGCAGGAATGTGGTTCGCCACCAGTGTGGGCATGCCGATGCCCAGGTTGACGTAGGCGCCGTCGTGGATGTCCTGCGCCACACGGGCGGCGAGCTGGTCCTTGGTGCGTCGTGGGTAGCTCATGTCACGCTGCCTTCTTGAAGCCGCCGGCCTGCGTCGCGACACGGGGCACGCGCACGATCCTGCTGACGTAGATGCCGGGGGTGACGATGGCTTCCGGGTCGAGCTCGCCCAGCTCGCGGATCTCATACACGCTGGCCACTGTGAGCTTGGCCGCCGCAGCCATCACGGGACCGAAGTTGCGCGCCGACTTGCGATAGACCAGGTTGCCCCAGCGGTCGCCGGCCTCGGCCTTGATCAAGGCCACGTCGCCGTAGATCGGATGCTCCAGCACGTAATGGCGGCCGTTGATCTCCCGCGTCTCCTTGCCCTTGGCCAGCTCGGTGCCGTAGCCGGTGGGGCAGAAGAAGGCGCCGATGCCCGCGCCGGCAGCGCGGATGCGCTCGGCCAGGTTCCCCTGGGGCACAAGTTCCAGTTCGAGCTTTCCGCTGCAGTACAGGCCGTCGAACACCCAGCTGTCCACCTGTCGCGGAAAGCTGCAGATGATCTTGCGCACCCGCCCGGTCTTTAGCAGGGCCGCCACGCCGTGGTCGGCGTTGCCGGCGTTGTTGTTCACCACGGTGAGCTCGCGCGCGCCGTGCTCGATGAGGCCGTCGATGAGCTCGCCCGGGATGCCCGCCGTGCCGAAGCCGCCGATCAGGACGGTGGCGCCGTCCTTCACGCCGGCCAGTGCCTGGGCGACGGTGGGCGCGATTTTGTCGATCATGCTGATTCCTTTGGGAGAGACCGTCTGGAACATTGCCCGAAATGAATGTTCGTAATACGAACAAATGTTCGTATAATGAATTGTACAAGCTTGCAATCCATGAGCCAGCACACCCATTCGTCCACCCCTCAACCCGGCGATTCCTACGTCCAGTCCTTCGCCCGGGGCCTGGAGGTGATCCGCTCATTCAGCGCCGCGGCGCCACGACAGACGCTCACCGATGTGGCCACGCGCACGGGCCTCACGCGCGCCGGCGCGCGCCGCATCCTGCTGACGCTGCAGACCCTGGGCTATGTGGAGTGCGACGGCAAGCTGTTCTCGCTCACACCGCGCATCCTCGACCTGGGTTTTGCCTACCTGTCGTCCATGCCGATGTGGAACCTGGCCGAGCCGGTGATGGAAGCCCTGGTCGAGCAGGTCCAGGAGTCGTGTTCGATCGCAGTGCTGGAGCGCACGGACATCGTCTACGTGATGCGCGTGTCCACCCGCAAGATCATGCGCAACAGCCTGGGCGTCGGCTCGCGTCTGCCGGCCTGGTGTACCTCCATGGGCCGCATGCTGCTGGCTGGCCGCACCGACGAAGAGGTGCTGGCGCTGCTGAAGGCCGGTGAGATCGAGGCTCGCACGCGACACACCCTCACCGACCCGCAGGCCATCCTGGCCAAGGTGCGGCAGGCGCGCCGTCAGGGGTGGTGCCTGGTCAACCAGGAACTGGAGGAGGGCCTGGTGTCGCTGGCGGCCCCGCTGGTCCACCGGTCGGGGCGGATCATCGCGGCGATGAACATCAGCGGCCAGGCCAATCGCACTTCGGCCCGCCAGATGCAGGACAAACTGCTCGCGCCGCTGCTCGCGGCGGCGCAGGCTATTTCGCAAAGCTTGCCGGCGGGCTGAGTGTCCAAGGTGGCGGTGGGGTTGCGGCAGAATGGTCCTGCGGCGTGCGCGCGTGGCCAGTGCCCTGCCCACGCCCGTGCAACAGCCGTCTCCCATGCCCAGTCACAGCCCCCCCAGCCTCACCTTCCAGCCGGTGCGCACCCGCCTGCAAGCCGAGTTGTTGGCCCAGCCGGACTGGCCCAAGGTCCTCGGCCTGGTCGCGCCCATCGGTTATGGCAAGACGGTGCTGATGTCGCAGTTGCATGCGCACTTGCGGGCGGGCGCGACGCAGTGTCATTGGATCGGCCTGGATGATCGGGACACCACAGTCGACCGGCTGCTGAGCGCGCTGCTCGATGCCCTTGCCAGCCCGCGGACCGCGGTGGACCCCACGCAGGCGCTGATGCGCGGGGACGAGCCACTGGAGCGCCGCATCGACGCCCTGCTGGACCTACTGGCCCGCTTGCCCGAGCCGGTGACGGTGTTCATTGACAACCTCAACAGCTGCACTGACGATGCGCTTGGGCCGGTGCTCGATGCGCTGGTGTTTCGCACGCCGGCGTCAGTGCGCTTCGTGTGGTCCAGCACGTTGGAGCTGGCGATCGACCGCGGGCGGGCCAAGCTCGAAGGGCGCGTGCGACATGTCGGGTTTGCGCAGTTGAGCCTGGACGCGCGTGAAACTGGCGATCTGCTCGGCGTCGACCTTGAGCGGCTCATCGGCCACGCCGGCATCGACGCCGTGCAACAGCGTACCGAAGGCTGGCCAGCGGCCGTGCGCCTGGCGCAGATCGTCCTGACCGCGTCAGACCAGCCGCTGACGGCGCTGGGTACCTTCTCCGGCACGGACGAGGACATCGCCGCGCTGCTCAATCGCCAGGTGCTGGGCCGCTTCAGCCCGCAGCTGCGGGAGTTCTTGATGAGCCTGTCGCTGCTGCGCACCTTCGGCGCGGCCCTGTGCCGGCATGCCATCGGCAGCGACGCGGCGCAAGAGCACCTGGACTACCTGCTCAGTGGCAACGTCCTCATCGTCCCGCTCGACCGCAATCGCCAGCGCTATCGCTTGCACGGTTTGTTTCGCGAATACCTGGCCGGTGAGGCCGCGCTGCAACTGGCGCCCGAGCGCCGGCGCGAGGTGCTTCGCCGGGCCTGCGAGTGGTGCGAGCAGGCCGGCGACTGGCACGACGCCATCGACTACGCGCTGGCCGGCGACGACCCGGCCACCGCCTGCCGCCTGCTCGAGCGCAGCGCCCACCTGTACGTGCGCGAGAACGGCGACATCCAGCAGTTTGTCGCGTGGGTCGAGCACTTGCGCGCCAGGCACGCCGACATCGGCTGGGACACCCACTACTGGTATGTCTGGGCGCTGGTGTTCCAGCGGTGCTACGAACGCAGCCTGCAGCAGCATGGGGTGCTGATCGAGCGCTTCCAGAAGCGGCCAGAGGGCGACACAGCGCCGGCCGATCTGTCGCAGCGCATCCAGCACCTGCGCATCTGCATCGACTTCTTCTCCGACCGTCTGGACGAAGCCAACCGCAACGTCGAGCTTTGGCTCGAGGAAAACAAGAACAGCACACCCTATGGCACGGCGTCGATCGGCTGCATCAAGGCCCTGTGTCTGGCCAGCGGCTACAAACTGCAGCAGGCCTGGAAGACCATGCGCATCGCCCAGCCCGTCTTGCTGGAGATCGATGGCGACGACATGGTCGGCTGGATCAGCGTGATCCACGCGGTGCTCATGGCCTACGAGGGCGACTACCTGCGTGCCTACGCCGAGCTGAGAAGTGGCCTGGACGAAGCACGGGAACGCCTGGGGGAGGGCGCTGTCCTGTGCGGCACCATGTCCCTGGTCGGCGCGTATTGCGCGGTCGAGATGGGCCAGGACCAGCAGGCCCGCGAACACCTGGCGATTGCCATGCGCGGTGCGCGCAACAACACCGCACTCGACCTGGCGGCTTGCGGCTTCGAGGCCGCCGTCAAGCTGTGGGACGGCCAGGACGACGCGTTGGTGTCGGTCACCCGCCTGCGCGACATCGCAGCGGCGTACCCGCCGCGGCTGTCGCTGATGCTGTCGTGCTACCTGATTCGCCGCCTGCTGCAATTGGGGCGGGTGGACGACGCGCTGGCCGAGGCCGAGCGCGTGGGCCTGCACTGGGGCCGCAACGACCCGGCCGATGCGTTCACGGGCGAGTTCGCGGTGGCGCGCCTGCGTGACCTTTGGTCGATGACCGGCATTGACATCTTGATTGCGACCCGCCGCCTGCGCCGCGCCGAGACGCTGGTGGACCGCGAGTACCGCATCGCCAAGGACGAAGGCCGCGCCGGGCGGCTGGTGGAACTGGGCCTGGTGAAGGCGGCGCTGGCGTACCAGGCTGGCGACGGTGCGGCCGCCGGCCGCGCGCTGGCGGGCGCCCTCAGCCGAGCCGCGCGCAGGCGGATCGTGCGGCCGTTCCGGGACCAGGCGGAACTGGTGTCCGCGCTCGCCCGCGAGGGCAAGATCTCGTCATGGTCCTTCGCGCTGGCCGAGGAGCGCGCCTTCTTCGAAGAGATTTGCGGCCCGCTGGCGCCCAAGCCGGTGGAGGCGCAAGACCGGCGGGCGGTCGTGGCCGCCGCGCCGGCGCCGGCGAGCGCGCCCACGGCACGCGAGGCGGAGTTGCTCGCGTTGCTGGAGATGGGCCTGTCCAACCAGGAAATCGCCGACCGCACCGAGGTGTCCATCACCACCATCAAGTGGCACCTGAAGAATCTTTACCGCAAGCTCGGTGTGTCCACCCGCACCGCGGCGCTCGCGCGCGCCCGTGGGTTGGCGCCGTCTCCCACCGATTCACGTCATTCGCGCAAGGGTTAACCCGCCCTCCCAAAGAAGGGGCTTTCAAGCGGGGCGTGGCTGCCTAGCATCGGCACATGCTCCCGGCCCTCTCGCGCGACCACTGCGTTTTGCGCAACCTCCTCGACCGCTGGTGCGAGGAGACGCCAGACAAGCAGTTCGCCCGTTTCGACGTCGGCCAGCCGTTCACATACCGCCAGTTCACCCAGATCGTGCGCCACACCGCGCGCGCCCTGCAAGACCTGGGTGTGCGCCAGGGCGACCACGTGTTCATCTGGATGCCCAATGGCTTGGACATGACGCGGCTGTGGTTCGCCATCAACTACATCGGCGCCGTGTATGTGCCGGTCAACACCGCCTACAAGGGGGCGCTGCTCGAGCATGTGCTGGCCAACTCCGGCGCCACGCTGGCGGTGGTGCACGGGCAACTGGTCGAGCGCCTGGCCCTGGTCGATCGCGCCGCGCTGACGACGGTGGTGGCCATCGGTGACGCACCGCAGTCGCTGGACGGTGTGCGCATGGTGCCGGCAACGGCGTTGACTTCCGATGGCGAACCGCTGCCACTGGAGCGCCCGATCGAGCCCTGGGACACCCAGAGCATCATCTACACCTCGGGCACCACGGGCCCCTCCAAGGGCGTCCTCTCGTCCTACGCGCACCTGTTCTTCATGGGCCTGGGGGTCATCTCCACCCCCCGTAACGAGCCCTTCATCGGCCGCGACGACCGCTTCCTGATCACCTCGCCGCTGTTTCATGTGGGCGGCACCTGCTGCGTGTACGCCATGCTCGGCGTGGGCGGTGCGTTCGTGATGCTCGAATCGTTCGACACCGCCAGCTTCTGGAAGACGGTCGACGAGACCGGTGCTACCTGCGTCGTGTTGCTGGGCGTGATGGCGAGTTTCCTGGTCAATCAGGCGCCGTCGCCGCAGGATCGGGGGTCGTGGCTCAAGCACGCCATCATCGTGCCGCTGTCCACCGAAGGGGTCGCCTTCGGGCCGCGCTTTGGCGTGACCACGCACACCCAGTACAGCATGACCGAGATCGCCGTCCCCATCAGATCGGCGCCAGATCCGAGGGTGGCGGGCAGCTGCGGCGTGGTGCGCGACGGCGTGCAGCTGCTGGTGGTCGATGAGCACGACCAGGCGGTGCCGGTGGGCACGATCGGCGAGCTGGTGATTCGCCCCTTGCTGCCCTGGACCGTCACGCATGGCTACTACCGCGACGACGCGGCCACCGCGCGCGCCTGGCGCAATGGCTGGTTCCACACCGGCGACGCCTTCCGCCAGGATGCCGACGGCCAGTTCTATTTCGTCGACCGATTCAAGGATTCGATTCGCCGGCGCGGCGAGAACGTTTCATCTTTCGAGGTGGAGATGGAGATCAGCCGTTACCCGGGGGTGGTCGAGGTTGCGGCGGTTCCTGTTCCCAGCGAGTTGGGCGAGGACGACATCCTGGTCGCGGTGGCCATGGCCGGCGCAAGCCATCTCGACTGCGCAGCGCTGATCGAGCACCTGCGCCCGCGCATGGCGCACTTCATGATCCCGCGCTATGTGCGTGTGTTGCCCGAATTGCCCAAGACCCCGACCCGCAAGGTCGAGAAATACCGCATCCGCGCCGAAGGCGTGACGACCGATACCTGGGACCGCGAAGCCGCTGGCGTGATCGTGCGGCGAGACCGGCTCGAGTGAGCCCGCAGAGAGGGTTAACCCACCCTCCCAAAGAAGGGGCTTTCAAGCCAGGAGGGGCGCTCTAGCATCGCCGCAGGCTGGCGCGCAACCTGCGCCGGGCAGAAAGGCAACACGAGTGACCAAGCCAGATTTGTCCACCATGGAGATGCCGCGCCGCCTGATCGGTGACGTCGCCCTCGTCACCGGATCCGGTCGCGGGATCGGCCGCAGCATCGCCGTGCGGCTCGCGGCGGAGGGCGCCGCCGTGGGTGTTCTGGACGTGCTGCCCGCCGAAAGCGCGCAGACCGTCGAAATGATCGTGCGCGCTGGCGGACGCGCCATCGCCCTCACGGCCGACGTGACCTCGCGCCAACAGGTCAGCGATGCGATGGAGCGGGTCGAACGTGAGCTTGGGCCCCTGACGATCGCGGTCAACAACGCCGCCATCTGCCCGACCGAAGCGTTTCTCAAGATCGACGAGGCCAATTGGCAGGCGGCGTTGTCGGTCAATCTGGTCGGCCCGTTCATCGTCGGCCAGGAGGCCGCGCGTCGCATGGTCGAGCGCGGCGAAGGCCGGATCGTGAACATCTCCTCGTCCAGCGCCCGCTTCGCGACGACTTACCAGTCTTCGTATGCGGCGAGCAAGGCGGGGCTGGAGGCGTTGACCCGCGCGATGGCCTTCGAGCTCGGCCCGCTGGGCATCCATGTCAATTGCATCGCGCCCGGAACCCACGACACACCGCTGTCCAGACTGACGATCCCCGAGGCCGACCGTCAAAGGCGCATCGACCGCATACCGCTCAAGCGGCTGGGTCAGCCCGAGGATCTGGCCGCTGCGGTGGCCTTTCTGGTCTCCGCCGACGCCGGATTTGTGCAGGGCGTGGTGCTCCCGGTCGACGGTGGCTACGTCATGGCTGGCATGAACGACAGCCTCATCGCTCGGTGAAATCACCGACAGAAGGGGCGACATGACCAACCCCATGAAAACGCCGAACGAACTCGAGATCGCCGCGGTGATGCGCCGCTACCTTCATGGCGTCGACTCGTGCGACCTGGCCGCGGTGGCCTCGTGCTTCTCGGTCGATGCGCACGCGGTGTTCAACGACACCACCCCAGCGCGTTTCGAGCTTCATGGCGGAACCGAAATCGCGCAGCGTCTGCTCCAGATCGTGTCGAAGTTTTCCAGCTCATGTCATGGCGTCGCCAACTATGGCGTGCGATACCTCGGCGCGTCCGAGGTAGAGCTCAGCACCTTCGTGACCGCCCACATCCTGGCGGAAGGCAGGGTCTCGTCGCGCGGTCTGCATTACCGCGACAGGCTCATCAGGCAAGACGACCAGTGGCGCATCGCCGACCGCGTTCATCGGCCGCTGTGGCAATTTGACACTCCGGCGGTGGCGTCCGCGATCCCGGGGCTTTCACAGGTCGACTTGACGAATAGAGGCACACGATGAGATTTGAAGGTGAGACCCATATCGTGGTCGGCGGCGGCAGTTTCTGGGGCCGCGCGGTCAGCCAGCAACTCGCACGCGAAGGCGCGCACGTCGCCGTGATCGACAGTGATGCGGCCGCCGTCGACGAGACCTGCGCCCTGATCGCCGGCGAGAACAGCGGGCGCTCGACCGGCTTTTCCGTCAACATCGAAGATGCGCGCGCACTGGCCGACGTGGCGGCGAAGCTGGACGCGGCAGGCGCAGTCGTGCGGTCACTGGTCACGCACTACCTGGTGCTGGATTGGCATTCGGTCGAAGACTGCGACGTGGCGCAGTTCGAGCGCGTCGTCACCCACAACCTGGTGGGGCCGCTGAAGGCGACCCAGGCCTTTCTGCCGCTGCTAAAAAAGGCGGGCAAGGGCGCCATCTTGCATCTGGGCTCGGTCGATGGCCTGCTCGGCAATCCGCGCCTGGCGTCGTACTCGGTGTCCAAAGGCGGCATCGTGCCGCTGACCAAGATCTCGGCGCACGACTTCGCGCGCTACAACATCCGCGTCAATGCGATCGCGTCCGCCCAGACCATCGAAATGTCGGAAGAGGAGAGGGTCAACCCGAACAAGCCCGGCTTGGCCGGATTCCCGGGGAGCGGGCACGACTACGTCCGGCAGTTGAACGCGGCGACACCGCTCAAGCGCTACGGCCCGCTCACCGATTGGGCCAAGGCGGCGACCTTCCTGGTGTCCACCGATGCCGACTACATGACGGGCTCCATCGTCGTGGTCGACTGCGGCCGCCTGGCTATCACGCCCGGGACGGCTTGAGGTATGCGGCCATGAGCGACTTCGGCGCGCAAACGCAATTGCGCACGCACACCGTCGATAACCAACCTCCACCGCTGGAGGGCGTCAACGCCTTCACCGGTGACACCGTTTTGCGCGAGGCGCTGGTACGCGAGGGCGGCGAGTGGGCCACCGAGCGCATGACCGACCTGGGCGATGTAGTCAACGACCCGGCGCACATCGAACAAGCCTTCCTGGCCAACACCCACACGCCGCAGCTGCGCCGCTTCAACCGCTATGGCCAGCGGGTCGACCTGATCGAGTTCCACCCGTCCTACCACCACCTGATGTCGCTGGCCTACCACCACGACCTGGGGGGCCTGCCCTGGAACAACCCGCGCCCCGGCGCGCACGTCGCCAAGGCCGCAGCCTCGATCCTGTTCAACCAGCTCGAGGGCGGCGTGATGTGCCCCTACGCCATCAGCTACGGCGCCGTTCCCTTGATCCGCCAGCAGCCCGAGTTGGCCGCAGTGTGGGAGGCTGGCCTGCGCTCGCGCGAGTACGACCCCCGCAACCGCATGCCCCACGAGAAGACCGGCCTGACCGCCGCCTTCTCGTCGACCGAAAAGCAGGGCGGCTCGGATGTGCGAGCCAACAAGACCTTTGCCACGCCGGTGGGCCGGCGCGGCCCGGGCGAGCACTACCTTCTGAGCGGCCACAAGTGGTTCTGCTCGGCGGCCTCGGGCGACGTGTTCTTCATCGTCGCCCAGACCGACAAGGGCCCCAGCTGCTTTTTCGCGCCCAAGTGGCTGCCGGACGGCACGCGCAACCCGATCTCGCTGGAGCGCCTGAAGGACAAGCTGGGCAACAAGTCGAACGCGTCGTGCGAGATCGAGCTGGAGAACGCCCACGCCTGGCTGATCGGCGAAGAAGGCCGGGGCATCCCGGTCATGATGGCCTTCATCCACTGCACCCGTTTCGAGACGGTGCTGTGCCCCACCGGGTTCATGCGCAAGGGCCTGAGCGAGGCCATGCATTACGCCACGCACCGCGCTGCCTTCGGCCGCCAGCTGATCGACCAGCCGGTGATGCGCAATGTGCTGGCCGACCTGGCGCTCGAATCCGAAGCCGCCACCGTGTTCGCGATGCGCATCGGCCGCTCCTTCGACAAGAAAGACACCGACGATGCCGAGCGCGCCTATTCCCGCACCGCTATCGCCATCGGCAAGTACTACCTGAACAAGCGCGTCGTGCCCTTCTTGCATGAGGCGATGGAGGTGTTCGGCGGCCCGGGTTATGTCGAGGAATGCGTGATGCCGAGGTTGTACCGCGAAGCACCCGTGCACGGCCTGTGGGAGGGCCCTGGCAACGTGCAGGCGCTGGACGTGCTGCGCACCATGGGCAAGGAGGCCGACGCGGCCGATGCGCTGTTTGGCGAGATGTGGCTGGCGCGCGGTGGCAACCGCCTGCTCGATGGCTTGGTGGGCGAGTTGCAAGACATGGCCGCCAGCGGCCCCCTGGCGCCGGAGTTGGCACGGTATTTCACCGAGAAGGCGGCCATCGCCTTGCAGGCGGCCTTGCTGGTGCAGCACTCACCCGACTATGTGTCCGATGCCTTCTGCGCCACGCGCATCGGCACGGCCGGCGGCGCCACCTGGGGCGCGCTGCGCCGCGGCATGGATGTCGACGCAATCCTGAAACGGGCTACGGTCGCATGACGAATACCCAAGCAATTGACGCGGGGCTGATGGCGGCGGTGCGCGAGTTCGTCGACCGCGAGGTGCTTCCTGCCGCGCAGGCGCCCGATGCCAACGCTGCCTTCCCGCATGCCGTCGTGGAGGGCATGCGCCGCCTGGGCCTGTTCGGCACCATGATCCCCAAGCAGTACGGCGGCCTGGGGCTGGACATGGTGACGCACGTGGCGATCATGGAGGAGGTTGCCCGTGGCTGGGTGTCGATGGCGGGCGTGCTCAACACGCACGTGCTGTGCTGCGACCTGGTGCTGCGCTCGGGCAGCCAGGCCCAGCGTCAGCGCTACCTGCCGCGCATGGCTTCGGGCCAATTGCGTGCGGCCTTTTCCTTGTCCGAGCCGCATGCTGGCTCCGACGTGCAGGCCATCACCACAGCAGCCACCCGCGACGCCGATGGCGCCTGGCGGCTCAATGGCCACAAGCGCTGGATCACCAACGGCCTGGGGGCGGGCCTGGTGTTCGTGCTGGCCCGCAACAACCCCGATGCAAAGCCGCCGCACACCGGCATGAGCTGCTTCCTGGTGGAGAAAGAGCCCTGGGCGATGGCGGGCACCGGTGACAACGCCGGCGTGGCGGTCACGGAGATCATCGACAAGATGGGCGACCGGGGCGTGGAGACCACCGACCTGCTGCTGCAAGGCTATCGCTGCCCGGCGGACCGCATCCTCGGTGAGGAGGCGCAAGGCCTGGGCCGCGGCTTCGTGCAGATGATGGCCTCGATGGAGTCCGGGCGCATCAGCGCATCGGCCTTGTGCGTGGGCGTGGGTGTGCGCTGCTTCGAGGTGGCAATGCGGTACGCCAACGAGCGCCACACCTTCGGCAAGCCGATCGCCGAGCACCAGGCGATCCAGTTCAAGCTGGCCGACATGGCGACCAAGCTGCAGGCGGCGCGTCTGCTGACGCAGCATGCGGCGCGCATCAAGGACAGCGGCCAGCGCGCCGATCTCGAGGCCGGAATGGCCAAGCTGTTCGCGGGCGAGGCGTCCAAGGAGATCGCGGACGAGGCCTTTCGCATCCACGGCTCCAACGGTTACTCCAAGTCCAGCGAGGTCGAGCGGCTGTATCGCGATGCCTTGTCGCTGGTCGCGGCGGAAGGGCCGTCGGAGATTCAACGCATGGTGATCGGGCGCAGCCTGGTGCGCGAGTACCGCGAGCAGGCCGAGGCGGCAGCCACAGCGCCCGTAAAGCATTCGCGCATGGAGACATAGATGGGTGACATGGTCCTCAAATCCGGCCCATGGCTGGCTGGCTGCGAGCCAGGCCATGGCCTGGCTCGGGCTTTCGTGCGCAGCGACGCCGACCGGTTGGAGGTCGAGAAGCACCAACCGCTGGATCTGCTGCCGGCACGCACGCTGTACGGCTGCATCAGCGCCGCCGCGTGCGCCAACCCCGACAAGGCCGCCATCGTTCAACTCGACAGCGCCGACCCGCTGGCCACCCCGCGAACAGTGAGCTATGCGCAGCTGGTGCGGGGCATCGAGCAGGCGGCCTGCCTGTTCGCTGAGGTTGCGGGCGATGCCACGCCGGTGGTGTCGCTGATCTGCCCCCTGGTGCCCGAGGCGCTGATCGCGACCTGGGCTGCCGAGACGGTGGGCATCGGCAACCCGATCAACCCCTTTCTGGACATTGGCGGGGTGGCGGCGATCATGAACCGCATCGGCACCAACGTGCTGGTGATCGGCTCCAAACAGTTCGGCCCGGGTTCCTGGGACAAGCTGCCCGAGATCGTCGCGGCCGTGCCCAGCCTGCGGCGCGTGCTGGTGTTGGGCGAGCAGGCCCCGGACGAACAGAGTTTCGAGCGCGCGATCGCGCGCGTCGATACCGCCCGCTTTGCCAAGCTGGCGCTGCGCGATGGCGCCGATGATGCGATCCACATGCCCACCGGCGGCACCACCGGCGCGCCCAAGCTGGTGCGCCACACGCAGCAGCGGCAGCTGATCGACGCCTGGCTCATGGGGGGGCTGAACGGCCCGTCGGCCGACGAGGTGGTGGGCCACGGCATGCCCAACTTCCATGTGGGCGGGCTGGTCGCCATCGCCTTGCGCACGGTGATCTTCGGCCAGACCCTGGTCACCCTGACCGCCGACGGCTTTCGCAACCCGGGGGTGGTGCGCAATTTCTGGGAGATCGCCAAGCGCTTCGGCATCACCAACGTGATCGCCACGCCCACCACGGCAGCAGCCCTGCAGGCGGCGCCTGGCGATTGCGCGCAGGGCCACCGCATCCAGAACTTTGGTTGTGGCGGAAGCACCATCCCGGTGGAGCTGTTGCATGCCTTCCACCAGCGCTTTGGCATTTATCTGCGCGAGGTGTGGGGCATGACCGAGTTCCACGGTGTCACCACTGGCCATGCCAACGATGCCAGCATGCCCGTGGTGGGCTCGGTGGGCCGGGCCTTCGCTTTCCACGAAGTGCGTGCGGCCATCCTCGACGGGCAGCGTTACCTGCGCGACGCCGCCCCCGGTGAGCGCGGCATTCTGATCGTGCGGGGCGTCTGCGTTGGCGACGGCTATGTCGACGAGCGTCAGAACGCACAGCTGTTCGTGGTCGATGGGCCTGACGGTGCCGTCTGGGCCAACACCGGCGACATCGGCGCGGTCGACGAGTCCGGCAACGTCTGGGTGTTCGGCCGCGAGAAGGACTTGATCGTTCGTGGCGGCAACAAGATCGATCCGCGCGTGATCGAGCAAGCGTTGCAGCAGCATCCGGCGGTGCAACTGTCCGCCGCCATCGGCAGGCCCGACGCGCGGCGCGGCGAAATGCCCGTGGTGTACGTGCAGCTCAAGCAGGGCAGCCAAGCCTCGGCCGCCGAACTGCTGGCGTTCTGCGCCGAGCACATCGAAGAGAAGGCGGCCGTGCCTGCGGAGGTGATCCTGGTGCCGGTGATGCCCATGACGGCCGTCGGAAAGATCGCCAAGCCCAGCTTGCGCACCGAGGCGCTCATGAAAGTCGCCACTTCGGTTGCGGCCGAGGTGGCTGGCGCCGGCGCGGTGCTGGGCGTTCACATGGACGACAAGGCCGCCCGGCCGACCGCGGTGGTGCGCGTGCGTGCCCCCGCCACGCGCCATGAGGCGCTGGCGGCGCAGCTTCGCGCGGCGTTCATGTCCTTTGAGTTTCAGGCCAGGTTTGACCTGGTCGAATGAGTGGCGCGCCGCAAGCGGCTGCGTCGTGTTGTCAGTGCAATGTTAGTTGGTGATCGTAAACGCGCTCTCGATGCGCATCTGAAGGAGACATTCATGAAAGTTCGTTTCGCAATTCTGGCCGCCCTGACCGGCGCCCCGCTTCTGGCCGGCGCCCAGGTGGTTCTCAACGCTTCGGCCTGGGTGCCCGCCACCCATGCCTTGAGCGTCGCCCAGAAAGACTGGTGCGAGGCCCTCGAAAAGGAAACCAAGGGCGGGGTCAAGTGCAACATCCTGCCCAAGGCCGTGGCGGCGCCACTGGGCACCTTCGACGCGGTGCGCGACGGCCTGGCCGACATCTCCTTCGCGTCGGACGGCTACCTGCCCAACCGCTTCGTGTTCACGCAGATGGCCGAGTTTCCCTTCCTGGGCAAGAACGCCGAAGCCACCTCGGTGGCTTACCTGCGCATCTACAACAAGTACTTCGCGCCGCTGGGCGAACACAAGGGCGTCAAGGTGCTGGGCGTGTACTCGAACCCGGGCCACATCTTCAACACGAAGAAGCCAGTGAACACCAATGCCGACCTGGCCTCGCTGAAGATGCGCATCCCCGGCGGAACCACCGCCGAGATGGCCAAGCTGCTGGGCTGGAACGTGGCTCTCAAGCCCGCCACCGAAGCCTATGAGCTGATGTCCACCGGCGTGCTTGACGGCACCTTCATCACGATCGAGGCCATCAAGTCGCTGAACCTGACCCCGGTGAAGTACGCCACGCTGGTGCCCGGCGGCACCTACCACTCGACGCAGGCCTTCATCATGAACCAGGCCAAGTACGACTCGCTGAGCCCCGCGAACAAGGCGGCGGTGGACAAGCTGTCCGGCGACTTCGCAACGCGCCTGTTCGCCCGAGGCTACGACAAGAACGATGAGATCGGCCTGGCTCACATGAAGGCCACCGGCGTCGCGATCGTCAATGCCAGCCCGGCCTTCGTCGCCGAAATCAAGGCCAAGATCAAGCCCCTTGAGGACAAGTGGGTCGCCGCCGCCGAGGGCCGCGGGCTCAAGAACGCCAGGGCGGTGTTCGACGAGTTCCGCGCCGAGGCCGCAAAGGCGAACTGATGACGACCGACCGAGCCCGCAGGGCCCCCACCGCGACCGGCATCTGGGCCGGCCGACTGCTCAATGGCTGCGCGGGCTCGGTCGCTGCGATCGCACTTTTTGGCATGATGTGGCTGACGCTGGCCGACATCATGCAACGCAAGTTCGGCGAGCGATCGATCCCCGGCGCTACCGAAGTCACCGAGATTTTTTTGGTGGCGGTGATCTTCGCTTCGCTGCCGATCGTGTCCTGGCGCGGCGAGCACGTGATGCTCGACACGCTGGACAACTGGCTTGGTGAGCGCGGCCACGCGATTCGCCGCACGTTGGTCAACCTCGCCAGCGCCTGCGCCTACGGGGTGCTGGCCTACCTGATGGTCGTTCGCGGGCTGCGCCTGGCCGGCGACGGGGACACCACCTCGTACCTGCAGTGGCCGATCGCGCCGGTCGCGATGGCCATGGCCTTCAGCCTGGGCCTGACCGCCCTGGTGCACCTGTTGTTGATCGCGGTCGATGCCCCGCTGGCGGATGACGTTGCGACGGAGGGACTATGACCCCGGCCATCCTTGGCTTCCTGGCCATCTTCGCCCTGGCCGCAGTCGGCCTGCCCTTGGCCCTGGCCATGGCGGTGTCCGGTCTGGTCGGCATGGGTTTCATGCTCGGCTGGCCGCAAGCCTTCGCCAGCGTCACCCAGACGATCTTTGAAACCGGTTTTTCCTACCAGTTGTCGGTGGTGCCCCTTTTCGTGTTGATGGGAGGCTTTGTCGTGCGGGCCGGCATGGCGCGTGAGCTGTTCGTTGCGGCTCAGGCTTTCATCGGGCATTTGCGCGGCGGGCTGGCCATGGCCACCATCATCGCCTGCGGCGGCTTCGGCGCGATCTGCGGCTCGTCGGTGGCCACCGCCGCCACGATGACGCGCGTGGCGTATCCAGAGATGCGCCGGCATGGCTACAGCGAGCAGCTCGCCGCCGGCTCGGTGGCCGCAGGCGGCACGCTGGGTATCCTGATTCCGCCGTCGACCCTGATGGTGATCTACGGCATCACCACAGAAACCAACATCGGCAAGCTGTTCATCGCCGGCATTCTGCCCGGCATCGTGGCCATCGTGCTGCTGTGCATCGCGGTCGCCTGGGTGGCTGCGCGGAACCCATCGGCCGCGCCGGCCACGCAATCGCTGCGCTGGGGTGAACGCTTGACCACGCTGCGGCCGATCTGGGGCGTGGTGGCGTTGTTCGCGCTGGTGATCGGCGGCATCTACGCCGGCTACTTCACGGCCACCGAAGGTGCCGGTGTCGGAGCCTGCGGCGCCTTCCTGTTTGCGCTGCTGCGCGGCACGCTCAGCCTGAAGGTGTTGTGGCAGGTGCTGACCGAAAGCGCCCGCACCACGGCCATGCTGTTCACCATCCTGATCGCTGCGGGCATCTTCAGCAACTTCATCAACTTCACCACGCTGCCTGGCGAGTTGAAGGCCCTGGTGCTGCAGTTCAGCCCGCACCCGATCCTGGTGATCGTGGCGATGATGGCCATTTATGTCTTGCTGGGCACGGTGATGGAGGAGCTGTCGATGATCCTGCTGACCCTGCCGGTGTTCTTTCCCATCGTCACCAGCCTGGGGTTCGACCCGGTGTGGTTCGGCATCCTCATTGTGTGCATCGTCGAGATCGGCATCATCTCGCCGCCGGTGGGAATGAACCTGTTCGTGGTCAAGTCATTGCTGCCGCAGGTGCAGATGCGCACCATCTTCAAGGGCGTTACGCCCTTCGTGGTGGCCGATGTGGTCCGGCTGGGCATTCTGCTCGCCTTCCCGATCATCTCTTTGTGGCTGCCCAGCTTCATGAAATAGATGACGGTTCGCGCGTTGCAAGACCGGGTCGAGGCCTACCTGACCCAGCGCGCTGGCGGCCCGGTCCATGTGAGCGCGCTCAAGCGCTTTCCGGTCGGCTTTTCCTGGGCCACCTACGGGGTGGATGTCGAGGCTGGCCCGGGGGCGCAGGTGCCCGCCGCCACCATGATCCTGCGCATGGGCCCCGACGACGCCCTGTACGCCCCATACAGCGCCCGGCCCCAGTTCCAGCTGCTCTCGGCCCTGGAACGCAGCCCGGTGCCCACGCCACGCGTGTACTGGCACAGCGACGACCACGCCATCCTCGGTGCGCCCTTTTTCTTTTGCGAGCGGGTCGAGGGCCGTGCCCCGCTGCCCTCGGTGGGGGCGCCAGACGACCCGGTGCCCCAGTTCCGCGAGTCGATCGCGCGGCAGTTCGTCGGCGCGCTGGCGGACCTGCACCGCTTCGACTGGCGCTCCGCGCCCGAGTTGGCGGACTGGTCCACCGGCATCACGGCGGAGAACACCGCGCTCAAGCAGGTCGAGGTCTGCGAGCACGATTACCGCCGCTGGGCCACGCGGCCGCAGCCGGCCATGCTGTGGGCGCTCCACTGGCTGCGCCGTAACGCGCCCCGCGCGCAAAGCCTGGGCATCGTGCACGCCGATTACCGTATCGGCAACTTCCTGTTCCAGAGCGGCCGCATCACGTCCATCCTCGACTGGGAATCAGCCCACATCGGCGACCCGCACGAAGACCTCGGCTGGGCCGTGTTGCCCCAGTTCGGTGGCGGCACCGGCCTGGTGTGCCGGCTGCTGGAGCAAGATGACTTCCTGCGCCTGTACGAGCGATTGAGCGGCCGCACGGTCGACCGGGCCGTGATGCGCTACTACACCGTCATGTCGCTGCTCAAGCTGGCACTGGTGTACCTGGCCTCGGCCCACACCTTCGAGCGCGCCGGCGCCAGCGACGTGCGCATGGGCGCCATGGCCACGCAAGCGGCGCAGACGCTGCGGCAGATGCAAAGAGACATCGAGGCGATCGGATGAACAACTCACTGTCACGGCTGTACGAGGGCATGGCGGCCAGCCTGGCCGAGCGCATCCTGCCCCATGTTTCCGACGACTTCGCGCGCGGCCAGGCCTACGGCGTGATCTACCTCCTGCGTTGCCTGAGCCTGCGCACCGATTGGTCCGACGCCTACCTGCAACCTCAGTGGGAGGCGCTGCAGGCCACCGCCGAGCGGCTGCGTCCGCTGTTGGCGGGGGTTGCGGGTGCGCCGCCGGTCGATGCACCGGCGCCCGCCGGCGCGACGCTGCATGTGCGCTGCGAGGCCGCGCGCGATGCTTTGTGCGCCACCTACGACTGGGCCGAAGGCCATGCGGCCAGCCTGACGCCGCTGGCGCTGGCGGCCATTCGTGACGCGTGGCGTGGCTACATCGAAATCGACCTCAAGCAGGAGCTGCGCATGCGTGTGCCGCTGCCGTATTCCGAGATGTCCACCGGGCAGGCCACCACGGCCGCCACAACGAAAGTCAATCCATGATCAATGCTTCCGGACCGCTTCGCGGCATGCGTGTCGTCGAACTCGGCGCACTGGGCCCCGCGCCGTTTTGTGGCGCTTTGCTCGCCGACCTCGGCGCCGATGTGGTGCGTGTCGACCGCCTCGTGACCGCCGACCTCGGCGTCGAGACGCCCTCGCGCTTTGATTTCTACAACCGCAACAAGCGCTCGGTGGCGCTGGACCTCAAACAGCCTGAGGGTGTGGCCGCGGTGCTGTCGCTGGTGGAGCGGGCCGACGTGTTGATCGAAGGCTTTCGCCCCGGCGTCACCGAGAAACTGGGCGTGGGCCCGCTGGACTGCCGGGCCCGCAACCCGCGCCTGGTGTACGGCCGCATGACCGGCTGGGGCCAGAGCGGCCCCATGGCCCAGGTGGCCGGCCATGACATCAACTACATCGCGCTGGCCGGCGCGCTGCACGGCTTCGGCCCGGCCGATGGCCGCCCGGTGGTGCCGGTGAACCTGGTGGGCGACCTCGGTGGCGGCGCCATGTACCTGGCGGTGGGTGTGCTGTCCGCCTATATCGAGGCCAAGACCTCGGGGCAGGGGCAGGTGGTCGACGCGGCCATGGTCGATGGTGTGTCCAACCTCATGTCGATGGTGTACGGCTTCATGCAGACCGGTATGTGGGAGGACGCGCGCGAGAGCAACCTCAGCGACGGCGGCGCGCCGTACTACGGCACCTACGGCACGCGCGACGGCAAGTTCGTCGCCGTGGGCGCGATCGAGGCGCGCTTTTATGCGCAGCTGCTGGCGGGCATGGGCCTGGATCCGGCCGAGTTCCCCGACCGCGACGACCGCGCCGCCTGGCCGCGCATGCGCCAGCGTTTCGCTGAGGTTTTTGCCACCCGCACGCGCGACGAGTGGGTGCAGGCCATGACCGGCTTCGACGCGTGTTTTTCGCCGGTGCTGAACCTGCACGAGGCGCCGCAGCATCCGCAGCTGCGCGATCGCGGCAGCTTCATCCAATTCGACGAGGCGCTGCACCCGGCGCCGGCGCCGCGCTTCGAGCGCACGCCGGGCAACCTGCGCCGCCCGGCACCACGCGTGGGGCAGCACACGCTGGAGGTGCTGGGCGAGTGGGGCGTTGCCGCCGACCGGGCCGAACAACTGGTGCGCCAGGGCATTGCGCGGCAAGACTGAGCGCCGCAAGACAGACCGCCATGCGAGTGACCCAGGCGCTGATCAGCGCCGTGCAGACCCGCCCCGATGCGCCCGCCACCGTCGACCAGGACCGCCAGCGCAACTGGCGCGAAGTGGGCGAGCGCGTGGCGCGCGGTGCCAGCGCCTTGCGTTCGTTCGGCGTCGCACCGCAAGGGCGCGTGGCCGTGCTGTCCCTGAACAACGACCATTATTTTGAGCTGCTGTTCGCCATCCCCTGGGCGGGTGCGGCTGTGGTGCCGCTCAATACGCGCTGGGCGCAGGCCGAGGTGGCGCAGGCGCTGGCCGACTGCCAGGCGAGCGTGTTGCTGGTGGACGCAGGGTTTGCGCAGATGGGCCAGGCGCTGGCGGCGCAGCTGCCGGGCCTGAGCTTGGGGTTCATCGGATCGGGCGCCTGCCCCGCAGGCCTGGTCGACTACGAGGCAACCCTGTCCACATCGCCGCCGATGGCCGATGCCTCGGGCTCGGGCGACGCCCTGTGGGGCGTGTTCTACACCGGCGGCACCACCGGGCATCCCAAGGGCGTGATGCTGTCGCACACCAACATGATGGTGGCCGCGCTCACCTGGGTGCCGACCATGCATTTCGCCCCCGACACCAGCTACCTGCACCTGGTGGGGTTCTTCCACATCGCCGGCGCGCAGCCGGCCATGGCGCTCACCCTGGTGGGCGGCACCCACGTGATCGAGCCGAAGTTCGACGCGGTGGGCGCCATGCGCGCCATCGCGCAGCACCGCGTCAACTACTGCCTGTTCGTGCCCACCATGCTGAACATGCTGCTGCACCACCCCGAGTTCGACCGCTACGACCTGACCAGCGTGCAGCACTGCGAGTACGGCGGCGCGCCCATGCCCGACGCGCAGATCGCCCTGGCCATGCGCAAGCTGCCGACGTGGAGGTTTATCCAGGGCTATGGCCAGACCGAGGCTGCCGGCCTGGTCACGCGCCTGGAGTGGGACCGGCATTTCGGCGAGGGCACGGCCAACAAACGCACGTCCGCCGGTTGTGCGGCTTACGGTATCGAGATGCGCATCGTCGACGAAGCGGGCGCGCAGCTGCCGCGCGGCACGGTGGGCGAGGTGGCGGTGCGTGGCGCGACTGTGATGCTGGGTTACTGGAACAACGCCGATGCCACGGCGGCGGCGCTTCGCAACGGCTGGCTGCACACCGGCGATGGCGCCTGGATGGACGACGATGGCTACATCACCATCGTCGACCGGCTCAAGGACATGATCGTCAGCGGCGGCGAAAATGTATTCTCCAAGGAAGTCGAGAACGCGGTCACCCAGCACCCGGCGGTGCAGGATTGCGCGGTGATCGGCATCCCCGACGCGAAGTGGGGCGAGGCGGTCCACGCGGTGGTGGTCCTCAAGGCGGGTGCGCGGGCCGACGCGGCGTCCATCGTCGCGCACTGCCGCACACTCATCGCCGGTTTCAAGTGCCCGCGCAGCGTCGAGTTTCTGGGCGCCATGCCCCTGTCGGCGGCGGGCAAGGTTCAAAAAGGCACGCTGCGTGAAGCGTATTGGGGCGGCCAAGGCCGCAAGGTGAATTGAAGTGAACGAATTCGAACGTATCCTGAAAATGCGGCACTCCTGCCGCGCCTTCAACCCGGCGCCGCTGCCGCGCGAGACCATCGAGCGCATGCTGGCGCTGGCGCAGCACACGCCCTCTTGGTGCAACACCCAGCCCTGGCAAGTGCACCTGGTCAGCGGCGAGCCGCTGGAGCGGTTTCG
>CANJQN010000011.1 GCA_947476465.1 Comamonadaceae bacterium
CCAAATCCACGCCAACTCGGGTAATCTCGCTCATGGGACTTCTCCTTTCAGTTACGGACTGATTGACTTCCTACGCCAATCGCTAGCACTTTGATGCCGTGTCCGGAAAGTGGGAAGTCCCCTCGTATTCGCCTTCGCGGGGATGACGACTACTTGAATCTATTCCGGACACCAGTGCGCGTTCGCGGGAATGACGCCGAAGCTCGCTTTCCACTGGCCACGGCCGGGCCCCTACACTGAGGCCCATGAACGCCTCCCACGACCCCGCCGCCATGCAACGCGGCGAGCGCCAGCAGCAGGTGGTGCAGGCCCTGACGCCCCTGCTGCCCCAGGGCGCGCTGCTCTGGACCGCTGAGGACACCACGCCCTACGAATGCGACGGCCTGACGGCCTACCGCCAGCGGCCCCTGGCGGTGGCCCTGCCCGAGACCGAGTCACAGGTGCAGGCCGTGCTTCAGGCCTGTCACGCGCTGGGCGTGCCAGTGGTGGCACGCGGCGCCGGCACCGGTCTGTCGGGCGGCGCCATGCCCAATGCACTGGGCGTGACACTGTCGCTGGCGCGCTTCAACCGCATCCTGGCCATCGACGCGACAAGCCGCACGGCCCGCGTGCAGTGCGGCGTGCGCAACCTCGCCATCAGCGAGGCGGCCTCGCCCTACGGCCTGTACTACGCGCCTGACCCCTCCAGCCAGATCGCCTGCACCATTGGCGGCAATGTGGCCGAAAACTCCGGCGGCGTGCACTGCCTGAAGTACGGCCTGACTCTGCACAACGTGCTGCGGGTGCGCGGCTTCACGGTGGAAGGCGAGCCGGTCGAGTTCGGCGGCGAGGCCCTGGACGTACCCGGCTACGACCTGCTGTCGGTGGTGGTGGGCAGCGAGGGCATGCTGGCCGTCACGCTGGAGGTCACCGTGAAGCTGGTGCCCAAGCCTCAGCTGGCGCGCTGCATCATGGCCAGCTTCGACGACGTGCGAAAGGCCGGCGACGCGGTGGCCTCGGTCATCGCCGCTGGCATCATCCCGGCCGGTCTGGAGATGATGGACAAGCCCATGACGGCGGCGGTGGAGGATTTCGTGCACGCCGGCTACGACCTCACCGCGCAGGCCATCTTGCTGTGCGAGAGCGACGGCACGCCCGAGGAGGTCGAGGAGGAAATCGGCCGCATGAGCGAGGTGCTGCGCAAAGCCGGCGCCACGGCCATTGCCGTGAGCCGCGACGAGGCTGAGCGCCTGCGCTTCTGGAGCGGGCGCAAGAACGCGTTTCCGGCCTCAGGGCGCATCAGCCCCGACTACATGTGCATGGATTCAACCATTCCACGCAAGCGCCTGGCCGACATCCTGCTGGCCATCCAGGCGATGGAAAAGAAGTACCAGCTGCGGTGTGCCAACGTGTTCCACGCGGGCGACGGCAACCTGCACCCGCTGATCCTGTTCGACGCGAATGACCCCGACCAGCTCCACCGCTGCGAGCTGTTCGGGGCCGACATCCTGGAGACCAGCGTGGCCATGGGCGGCACGGTCACGGGCGAGCACGGGGTCGGCGTGGAAAAACTCAACTCGATGTGCGTGCAATTTTCGGCTGCCGAGAACGAGCAGATGTTCGGCCTCAAGCGCGCCTTCGATCCGCAGGGGCTGCTCAACCCCGGCAAGGTGATCCCGACGCTGCACCGCTGCGCCGAGTACGGAAAGATGCTGGTGCGCGGCGGGCAGATCAAGCATCCTGAGCTGCCGCGGTTTTGAGGCGCCTGGCCGAGGTCATGTCCATTCGCGCTGGATCGCCCTCGCTCCTGGATCTGCGCCTTCGCGGAGATGACGCATCTACCCCCCCATCACCTCCAGCGCCAGACAAAGATCCGCCCAGGCCTTGGCCTTCTCAGGCAGGTTGCGCAGCAAATAGGCCGGGTGGAAGGTGACGACCACCGGCACTCCCTGGTATTGGTGCGCGCGGCCGCGCAGTTTGCCGATGGGCTCGGTGGTGCCCAGCAGCGACTGCACGGCGAAGCGGCCCATGGCCAGGATGATGCGCGGTTGCAGCAAGGCCACCTGGCGGCGCAAGTAGGGCTCGCACTGGGCGACCTCCGCGGGCTCGGGATTGCGGTTGCCCGGCGGGCGGCACTTGAGCACGTTGGCGATGTAGACCCCCTGCCCGCGCGCAAGGCCGATGCCGCGCAGCATGTTGTCCAGCAGCTGGCCGGCCGGGCCGACGAAGGGTTCGCCCTGCAAATCTTCCTGCTCGCCCGGCGCTTCGCCGACAACCAGCCAGTCGGCCCGCCTGTCACCGACGCCGAACACGGTATTGCGCCGCCCTTCGCACAGCCCGCAGGCCCGGCAGGCGGCGACCGTCTGCTCAAGCGTCTCCCAGTCCATGGTGTCGACGAGACCCGGCCCGCCTGTCGGCATGACCGGCGCGGGCACGACAGGCACGAGCGCCGGTACCGGTGCAGATACAGACCCAACGCCGCCCCCGGCGCGCGACAACGCCTCGCCGCGCCCGTTACCAGCGGCTGGCGCCGCCCACCCCCCCGCCCGGCGGGGGGGCTCGGGGGAGGTGCCGTCAGTACGCCCCATGGGGGGCGCCTCAAAGAGGCGCACTCCCATCTCTGCCAGCATGGCCCGTTGTCGTTCGTCGAGGTCCAGGCTCATGCGCTTCTCACAGTTTCAGACTCATGACCACCGCGTCTTCGCGCGCGCCACCGGCGGCGGAGTAGTAGCCCTTGCGCTGGCCGACCGACTGAAAGCCGCCGACCTCGTACACGTGGCGGGCGCGCCGGTTGCTCTCGCGCACTTCCAACCACAGCCACTGCGCGCCCTGGCCGCGGGCCCAGATAGCCAGCGCCTCCATCATCACACGTCCCCAGCCCTCGCCCCGGCACTCGGGCGCGACGGTGATGTTCAAGAGGTGCGCCTCGTCGACGCCCTTCATGGCGATGAAGTAGCCCAGCATGCGGCCACCGGCCACCAGCACCTGGGCCTGGTAGCCCGCGCGCAGCGAATCGGCGAAGTTGCCGCGGCTCCAGGGAAATTCGTAGGCGGCCAGCTCGATGGCCAGGACGTCGTCGAGCCAGCGCTCGGTCAGGGGTTCGAACGTGGCCTCGGCGGGTCGGACGACGGCGTTCATGACGGGTTCGCGGACGCGATGGGAGGCTGGCGCGCCGCGCGTTCGTCGGCCCGCTCCTGGGTGGTCTGAGCGACTTTATCGCGGATGTACAGCGGCAGGGCCTGCGCCGCCGGCACGGCCGCGCCATCGGCCAGCATCCGAGGCGCCAGCCGCAACAATGCCTGGGCGCTGGGCAGCACCTGGACGCGCCGCGGCCTGGCCGGCAGCAGGGCGCCGTGGGCAGTGAAGGCATTGCCAGCCAGGGCGAAGCCTGGCGGCACCTGAAGCTGGCTGGGGCCGCACAGAGCCGGCGGTACCAGCGTTTGCCAGCGCGTGCCGTCGTGCGCATAGGTGGCGGCGTAAACCTCGCCCATGCGCGCGTCCAGCAAGGCCACCACCTGCGACACGCCCGCCTGGTGGCGCGCCTGTTCAGCCACCGCCAGCAGCGTATCCACCGGCAGCACCGGCACGCCCGCGCCCCAGGCCAGCCCCTGGGCCACGGCGCAGGCCGTGCGCAGGCCAGTGAAGGAGCCGGGGCCACGCCCGAACACGACGGCCCCAAGCTGCCCGACCGACAGGCCGGCGCGCCCTAGCAGGTCCATGGCGGCCGGGATCAGGCTGGCCGAGGACTCGCGTCCACCAACCCCCTCGTGCGAGAGCTCGCGCGGCCGGCCGGCCGCATCGTGCCAGCCGACGGCCACGGAGAGGGCTTCGGTGCTCGTGTCGAAGGCAAGGAGCGGGAGGGCGGTCACAAGAAGGAGATCGGCGGACGGGGTCACTGATTATCCCGTGCCCATAATCGCGCATGCTCCCCGCCGCCCGTCTTGCGCTCGTTTCCTTGTTGTGCGCGCTCTCGGCCCAGGCGCCGGCGCAGGCCCTGCCACCCGCGGTGGAGGCCGCCCTGGCGCGGGCGCGGCTGCCGCGCGAGGCGGTGTCCTTGGTGGTGGCCGACGCCGACGCGCGCCTTCCGCCGCGCCTGATGCACCGCGCCGACGTGGCGCTGAACCCGGCGTCCATCAGCAAGCTCGTCACCACCTTCGCGGCGCTGGAGCTGTTGGGCCCGGCCTATACCTGGACCACACCGGTCTACCTTGACGGGCCGGTCGAGGGCGGCGTGCTGCAAGGCAACCTGTACCTCAAGGGCCAAGGCGATCCCAAGCTGGTGATGGAGCGGCTGTGGCTGCTGCTGCGGCGCGTGCAGGGCCTGGGCGTGCGGCGCATCGCCGGCGACATCGTGCTGGACCGCAGCGCCTTTGAACTCGCGCCCCAGGATCCCGCGGCCTTCGACGGCGAGCCGCTGCGGCCCTACAACGCCGCGCCGGACGCGCTGCTGCTCAACTACCGCTCGATGGTGTTCCATTTCGTGCCGGCCGGCGACGCCGCGCGGGTGCAGATGGAGCCGCCCCTGGCCGGCACCGAGTCGCCCGCGAGCGTGCCACTGGCGCCGGGCGAATGCGGCGACTGGCGCGGCGCGCTGAAGGCCGATTTCAGCGACCCGGCCCGGGTGCGCTTCGCGGGCCGCTACCCGACGGCCTGCGGCATGCGCAGCTGGCCCGTGGCGGCGGCCGATCCGGCCGGCCATGCGGCGCGGACGGTGGGCGGCATCTGGCAGGAAATGGGCGGGCTGCTGGTCGGCACGGTGCGCGAAGGCCGGGTGCCGCCGGGCCTGCGGCCGGCTTTGGAAGTGGCCTCACCCCCACTGGCCGAAGTGGTGCGCGACATCAACAAGTTCAGCAACAACGTGATGGCTCAGCAGCTGTTCCTCACGCTCAGCCTGCAGCAGCGCGGCACCGGCACCCTGGCCGGCTCACGCGAGCTGCTGCGGCAATGGTGGCGCGAGCGCCTGGCCAGCGACCCTCCCGTCACCGGCAACGGCTCAGGCCTGTCGCGCGAAGAGCGCATCACGGCAGGCCAGCTGGCGCACCTGCTGCAGCTGGCCTGGGTCTCGCCGCTGATGCCGGAGTTCGTGGCCTCGCTGCCGGTGGCCGGCCTGGACGGCACGGCCCGCCGCACTGGGGTTCGCAGTACCGGGCTGGCCCACCTGAAAACCGGCAGCCTGCGCGACGTGACCGGTGTGGCCGGTTATGTGCACGGCAGCGGCGGGCGCCGCTGGGTGGTGGTGGCGATTGCCAACCACCCTCATGCCGGGGCGGTGCGGCCGGCCATCGACGCGCTGCTCGAGTGGGCGGCGCGCGAGCCGCTGCCCGCGCGCTGAAAACCTACCAACGCGTGCGGATCTTGTCGTAGGCGTAGTTGCCGAACAGGCGGTGCGCGACCGGGGTCGGGTAGATCTTGTCGGCGAAGAAGTACAGCGCCAGGTTGGCGCCCGCCTCCAGCGTGGTGCTGTCGCACAGGTAAGAGCTGACCTGTCCGAGACCCAGGCCGATGCTGTCGCTGGCGGCGGCCGCGACCGAGGTGCAGACCGGTCCGGCAACGGTGGCCCCGGTGCCCAGGTAGGTGGACGGTGAGGCTGTGACCAGGTTGAAGTACAGCGGCAGGTCGACGTAGAGCACGTTGGCGCCGAGATCGACGATGGAGATCAGCAGCGACTGGTTGAAAAAGGTGCTGAAGTCCTGCAGCGTGCCACTGATCGCGTTGTCGGTGGCCCAGCGCGAGCGGCCCAGGTTATAGGGCCCCACCACCACCACCTGCTTGGCGCCCGCCTGCACCAGCCGGCGCACCTGCGCGCCCAGGTCTGTGCCCGCCTGGCCGATATTGGCGCGGGCCTGCGCCGAGCTCTGGCTGCTGGCGAGCATCAGCTGCGACTCGGTCACGATGTCGGCCGTGCCGGCGTTGACCACGACGAGGTCCTGGCCGAGGAAGGCGCCGCCAGCCAGGAACGCGTCGATTTGCTCCTTGACCGTCAGCGTCGCCGCGTTGCCCACCGCGTCGGGCTTGGCGAACACGCGGGCGTTGCCCGTGGCATGGCCGGTGCCGCCTGTGCCCGCCGAGGTGATGCCCAGGCCGTACAGCTCGGCCAGGCGCGCGACCCACACGTTGACCGAACCGTCGTTGACGGTGTAGCGCTTGCCGGTCTGCCCGACATCGGCCATGCCGTCACCGAAGGCCACGACGCGCGTGGGCACGAGTTGGGATGCGACGCTGCCGCCACCGCAGGCCGCCAGCAGCGCCGCCGAGGCAAGCGCGGCGCCCAGCAGGGCGCGGCGCAGGCGTTGGAATGCCATAAAAATCGTCTCCAGGAAAGATACGCGAGTTTACCGACCGCGAAAGCATAAAGAAGGATACCCCCCCAGCGGCCACCGCGGAACTGGCCTTGCCGGGCCGCTGGTGGCGCCCCCTTGAGGGGGCTGAGTGGCCGCGGCTCCGGGCCTGCCGGCGCAGGCCTGGACGGCCGCGAAGAGCCCGCGCCTCTGGCGCAGGCTCTTGCGCTAGAAGTGCGCCGTATCGGGGGTGGGCATTCAATTTGCGGCGCGCCGCAGCCGGTCGTGGATGCCGGCCCATTCGGGCGCATCGGGCGGGGTTTCGATCCAGATCAGGCGCACACCGGCCGCGTCGAATTCGCGCAGCACGGCAAACAGCTCTCGCGCGGCTTGCGCGGGGTCGTCGGGCATGCGCCGGCGCAGCAGCTGGCGCGAGGCGGTGCGCAGTGCCGCGCGCGACCAGATGGCGATGCCGGCGCCCTCAGGGCCCAGCACGTCCAGTGCGCTCCGCAGGGCGCGGGCATCCATCAGCCGCACCCGCGCCTGGGGCGCGTAGTGCGATTCCAGCGTGCCCGAGGCACGCGGCGAAGCGTCAGCCATCTCGTGCGGCAGCCACAGGCGCTCGCCGCAGGCGGCGGCGATGCGCTTGTGCGTGAGCGTGCCCGGGCGCAGCAGCACCGGCACGCCGCGGCTGCAGTCGACGATGGCCGATTCGATGCCGACCTCGCAGGGGCCGCCGTCGAGCACCATCAGCGCGTCGCCGAACTCGGCCAGCACGTGAGCCGCAGTGGTGGGGCTGACCCGCCCGAACCGGTTGGCGCTGGGCGCGGCCAGCCCATGCACCGGCGGCTTCGCGGTGGCGCAGGCCAGCAGCAGGGCATGCGCCACGGGGTGCGAGGGGCAGCGCAGGCCGACGGTGGGGTGGCCACCTGCAGCGGCGCTGGCGCTGCCCTGGCGGCGCGGCAGGATGACCGTGAGCGGACCGGGCCAGAAGGCCTTCATCAGCCGCTGCGCCACGGCCGGCACCTCGCGGGCAAAGTGCCGCGCGGCCGGCGCATCGGTGACATGCACGATCAGCGGATGGTCGCTGGGCCGGCCCTTGGCCGCAAAGATGCCCGCCACCGCCGCGTCGCTGCCGGCGTCGGCGCCCAGCCCGTAGACTGTTTCAGTGGGAAAGGCCACCAGCTGGCCGGCGGCCAGGGCGGCGGCCGCCTGGCCGATGGCGGCGGGGGAGTGGCCGTCGAGAATCACCGGGCTGCGCCTTGGCCGCTCAGAACGGCGCGATGCCCAGCAGGGCGCAGGCCCGCAGGGCTGTGTCGCGCACGGCCGGCACCGAGGCGCCGGTGACGTTCAGGTGGCCCATCTTGCGGGCGCGGCGCGCATCGGTCTTGCCGTACAGGTGCAGGTGGCTGCCGGGCAGGGCCAGAACAGCGGCCCAGTCGGGCTCGACCGGCAGCTGCGCGCCTTCACGCCACCAAATGTCGCCCAGCAGGTTCAGCATGATCGCCGGGCTGTGCTGGCGCGGCGCCACCAGCGGCAAGCCGGCCAGCGTACGCACCTGCAGCTCGAACTGCGAGATGTCGCTGGCGTCCAGGCTCCAGTGGCCGCTGTTGTGCGGTCGCGGCGCCATCTCGTTGACCACCAGCGAGCCATCTTCCAGCACGAAAAATTCGACGCACAGGACACCGACGTACCCAAGGCCCTGCGCGATGGCGTGGGCGGCCTCGGTGGCCTGGGCGGCGCGCTCGGGCGACAGCACACCGTCGAAGACTTCGGTGACGGCCAGGATGCCGTCACGGTGCAGGTTGCGCTGGGGCGGCAGATGGACCGTGTGGCCGTCCGCGCCGCGCGCCACCACGACCGAGCATTCGAACGCGAGCGGCAGGCGCTGCTCGAGCACGCAGGGCACGCGGTTCATGCCGTCCCAGGCGCTGACCAGTTCGGCGGCGCTGTGCACCGTGGCCTGGCCCTTGCCGTCGTAGCCCAGACGAGCGGTCTTGAGGATGCCGGGGAACAGCGAGGCGGGCACCGCCCGCAGCTGCTCGGGCGTCTCGATCACTGCATGGGGCGCGCAGGGCACGCCGCAGCGGGTGAAGTGGGCTTTTTCGCGGATGCGGTCCTGGGCGATGGCCACGGCCTGGCCGCCGGGCGCCACTGACCGGTGCCCGGCCAGCTGGTCGAGCGCCTGCGCCGGCACGTTCTCGAACTCGGTGGTGATGGCGTCGGCCACCCGGGCCAGCTCGGCCAGGCCCTTGGTGTCAAGGTAGTCGGCGTGGATGTGCCGGTGGCTCACGCGCCCGGCGGGGCTGGCGGCGTCCGGGTCGAGCACGGCCGTGAAATAGCCCATGCGCTGGGCGGCGTGCACGAACATGCGGCCCAGCTGGCCGCCACCGAGCACCCCCAGGGTGGCACCCGGCAGCAACACTGGGCGCGAAGAAACATTCATGGGGTGGCGCTCAGAGTTGCGCGCTCATGCGGCAGGCGGCAGGGTGGTGGCGCGGGCCACCTCGGTCTGCCGGGCGCGGAAGGCGTCGAGCCGGGCGCGCAGGGCCGGGTCGGCGGTGGCGAGCATGGCGACGACGAACAAGGCGGCATTGGCGGCGCCGGCCTGGCCGATGGCGAAGGTGGCCACCGGAATGCCTTTGGGCATTTGCACGATGCTGTGCAGGGAATCGACCCCCGACAGGTGCTTGCTGGCCACGGGAACGCCCAGCACCGGCACGGTGGTCTTGGCCGCCAGCATGCCCGGCAGATGGGCCGCGCCACCGGCGCCTGCGATGATGGCCTTGAGCCCTCGCCCGGCGGCGGCCTCGGCGTAGGCGAACATGTCGTCGGGCATTCGGTGGGCTGAGACAACAAGGGACTCATGCGCGACGCCGAATTCCTGGAGAATCGCGACTGCGTGTTGCATCGTGTCCCAGTCGCTGCCGGAACCCATGACCACGCCAACCTGAACCATGCTCATACCTGCGCCCAAAAGGTATGAATTTTAAGTTGCAACCCCGAACGAGCCTGAATGATCGACGTTACCCTGGAAAACTTTGAGACCGAGGTGATCGCCGCCTCGAACGCAATCCCCGTGCTGGTGGACTTCTGGGCCCCCTGGTGCGGGCCCTGCAAGGTGATCGGGCCGCTGCTGGAAAAGCTGGAGGTGGCCTACGAGGGCCGCTTCAAGCTGGTCAAGATCGACTCCGACCAGGAGCAGCAGCTGGCCAGCGCCTTCGGCATCCGCAGCATCCCCACCTGCATTCTCCTCAAGAACGGCCAGCCGGTGGACGGCTTCATGGGCGCCCTGCCCGAGGGCAAGCTGCGCGAGTTCCTCGACAAGAACCTGCCGCCGGCCGACGAGACGCCACAAGAGGTGGAAGCCGTCGAAGAGGCGCCGCCGCCCGACGCCGGCAGCGATGAGCACTTTGAGCAGTTGCAGCACGCGGTGGCGGCCGACCCGGCCAACAACGACGCCCGCTTCAGCTATGTCAAGGCCCTGCTGCTGGCCGGCCGCACCGACGACGCCAAGGTGGCCTTCGCACCTGTGATTGCGCAGACCACACTGGTGCGCCGCTTCGACTCACTGGCCCGCCTGATCGAGGCGATCGACTTCGCGCAGACCCACGACAACGGCCTGGAAGTGCTGGTGCACCTGGATTCGCGCATCGGCGCCAACAAGCGCGACTTCGAGGCCCGCTTCGACCGGGCCCGCCTGCTGCTGGCGCACCAGAAGTGGACAGAGGCGATGGACGAGCTGCTGGAGATCCTGATGCGCGACAAGGCCTGGAACGAGGAGCTGGCGCGCAAGACCTACATCGCCATCCTCGACCTGATCGAGCAACCCAAACCCAAGGTGGCCGACGGTCAGATTCCGCCGGACGACCCGGTGGTGGCGACCTACCGGCGCCGGCTGTCGAGCGTGGTGCTCAGCTGAGCACCTGCCCCGCCGGTCGGCAGGTCTGTCCTCCCACAGCCAACCGCGGATGGGGCTTTGCCGGGCTCCGCGTGAGAACGCGCCGCGTGCCTTGGGCGGGCACGCTCCCCCCTGAACCCTTCGGGTTTTTAAAGGGAACCCTCCGCATGCCCGCCCAAGGCACGCGGCGCTTTCGGCGCGCGAAAGGTTTCGCTTCGGAAAGGTCTCGCTTCGGGGGGCTTACCCCGTCAAGCGTTCCAGCGCCTCACGGTACTTGGCCGCGGTTTTCACGATCACATCCTGCGGCAGGCGCGGCGCGGGCGGCGTCTTGTCCCAGGGCTGGCCGTTGATGCGCACCTGCTCGAGCCAGTCGCGCACGAACTGCTTGTCGTAGCTGGGCGGGTTCTCGCCCTTGGCGGCCGCGTCCTCGTAGCCCTCGACCGGCCAGTAGCGCGATGAATCGGGCGTGAGCACCTCGTCCATCAGCACCAGCTGGCCGAGTTCGTCCAGGCCGAACTCGAATTTGGTGTCGGCGATGATCAAGCCCTTGGTCAGCGCGATGGCGGCCGCCTCGCGGTACAGCGCCAGGCTGATGTCGCGGATTTTGCCGGCCAGTTCGGGCCCGATCATCTCGACCGTGCGCGCGAAGCTGATGTTCTCATCGTGCTCACCGGCCGCCGCCTTGGCCGCCGGGGTGTAGATCGGCTCGGGCAGGCGCGCCGAGTTGGTCAGGCCCGGCGGCAGCTTGACGCCGCAGACCGATTGGCTTTCCTGGTATTCCTTCCAGCCGCTGCCGGCCAGATAACCGCGCACCACCGCCTCGACCATGATCGGCTTGAGCCGCTTGACCAGCATGGAGCGGCCCGCCACCTGCGCGACCTCGGCCGAACTCACCACACTCTCGGCCAGCTCGCCGGTGAGGTGATTGGGGCACAGGTGACCGAGCTTGCCGAACCAGAACATCGCCATCTGCGTGAGCAGCACGCCCTTGCCCGGAATGGGCTCGCCCATGATCACGTCGAAGGCCGACAGCCGGTCGGAGGCGACCATCAGGATGCGGTCGTTGCCGACCACATAGTTGTCGCGCACCTTGCCGCGCGCCAGCAGCGGCAGCGAGGTCAGCGAAGAGGTGTGCAGGGCGTTGCTCACTGCACCACTTGCGCCAGCTCGCCCTTGGCGTATTTCTGGGCCACTACCTGCAAGGCGTGGCCCTTGACCTTGGCGCCTTGGCCTTCGCAGCCGAACTCGATGTAACGCTGCTTGCAGATCTGCTTGGCGGCCTCGCGCGCGGGCTTGAGCCACTCGCGAGCGTCGAACTTCTCGGGGTTCTCGGCCAGGAACTTGCGCACGGCGCCGGTCATGGCCAGTCGGATGTCGGTGTCGATGTTGATCTTGCGCACGCCGAACTTGATGGCGTGCTGGATCTCTTCGACCGGCACGCCGTAGGTTTCCTTCATCTGGCCGCCGTACTGACGGATGATGGCCAGCAGATCCTGCGGCACGGACGACGAGCCGTGCATCACCAGGTGGGTGTTGGGGATGCGGCGGTTGATTTCCTTGATGCGGTCGATGGCCAGGATGTCGCCGGTGGGCTTGCGGGTGAACTTGTAGGCGCCGTGGCTGGTGCCGATGGCAATCGCCAGGGCATCGAGCTGCGTGCGCTTGACGAAGTCGGCGGCCTGTTCGGGGTCGGTCAACAGCTGCTCGCGCGTCATGACCGCCTCGGTGCCGTGGCCGTCTTCCTTGTCGCCTTGCATGGTCTCCAGGCTGCCCAGGCAGCCCAGCTCGCCTTCAACGGTGACGCCCAGCTTGTGCGCCATGTCGACCACCTTGCGGGTGACGTCGACGTTGTAGTCGTAGCTGGCGATGGTCTTGCCATCGGCTTCCAGGCTGCCATCCATCATGACGGAGGAAAAGCCCAGGTTGATCGCGCCCTGGCACACATCGGGGTTCTGCCCGTGGTCCTGGTGCATCACCAGGGGAATGTTCGGGTAGGCCTCGATGGCCGCCAGGATCAGGTGCTTGATGAAGGGCTCGCCGGCATACTTGCGCGCACCGGCGCTGGCCTGAAGGATCACCGGAGCGCCGGTTTCCTTGGCCGCTTCCATCACGGCCTGCACCTGCTCGAGGTTGTTGACGTTGAAGGCCGGAATGCCATAGCCGTTTTCGGCAGCATGGTCCAGCAGTTCGCGCATGGAAACGAGAGGCATAGGTCGACTCGGATGAAAGTTGGAAAACGGGGCCAAGCCCCGCGCGGGCTGGACGATGAGGACAATTTTACCGGCCCCCGCCCACGCCGAGCCGCCCGCCAATGGCCCGGAGGGACTATCCGTGTGGTTCGGGCCAGCAGTGTCGGGGCCAGCGGCCACCGCGGAACTGGCTTTGCCGGGCCGCTGAGACAATGCCGCGGGACCCAGGCCCAATTCCAGGGCACCCGTGGAACGGGCTTCGCCCGGCCACTGGGTGCGCCCCCTTGAGGGGGGGACGGCTACACGAAGTGAGCCGTATCGGGGGGGAGCCTATTCAGCCCTGACGATCCGCAGCATGTTGGTGCCGCCCGGCGCGCCCATCGGCTCGCCGCAGGTGATGACGTAGATGTCGCCGCTGCTGACGATGCCGCGGCGCTTGAGGTGGGCCTCGGCCTCGCCCAGCGCGGTGTCGCGGTCGGCGCTCTGGTCGACCAGCAGCGGCCGCACGTTGCGGTACAGGGCCATCTTGCGCTGGGTCGTCAGGCGCGGTGTGAGGGCGTAAATCGGGATGTGGATGCGGTGCCGGCTCATCCACAACGGGGTCGAGCCGGAATCGGTGAGCGCCACGATGGCCTTGCAGCCCAGGTGGTGCGCGGTGAACAGCGCGCCCATGGCGATCGACTGGTCGATGCGGTGGAAGCTCTTGCCGGTGAAGTCGGCATCGAGCGCCACGTCCTCAGCCATTTCAGCCTCGGCGCAGATGTTGGCCATCTCGATCACGGTTTCCAGCGGGTACTTGCCGGCCGCGGTTTCAGCACTGAGCATCACCGCGTCGGTGCCGTCGAGCACCGCATTGGCCACGTCGCTCACCTCGGCGCGGGTGGGCACAGGGTTGGTGATCATGGACTCCATCATCTGGGTGGCGGTGATCACCACCCGGTCGTGCTCGCGGGCCAGGCGGATCATGCGTTTTTGCAGTGCGGGCACCGCCGCATTGCCCACTTCCACGGCCAGGTCGCCACGCGCGACCATGATGCCGTCGCTGGCCTTGAGAATGGCCTCCAGGTTGGGAATGGCCTCGGCCCGCTCGATCTTGGCGATCAGCGCCGGCTTGTGGCGGTATTCCGCGGCCGCCACGTTGCACAACTGGCGCGCCATTTCCATGTCGGTGGCGGTCTTGGGAAAGCTCACCGCCACGTAATCGGCCTGGAAGCTCATCGCGGTGCGGATGTCCTCCATGTCCTTGGCGGTGAGCGCCGGCGCGGTCAGGCCGCCGCCTTGCTTGTTGATGCCCTTGTTGTTGGACAGCTCGCCGCCGATCTTGACGGTGGTGTGCACCTGTTCGCCGCGCACGGCTTCCACGGTCAGCACGATCAGGCCGTCATTGAGCAGCAGCACGTCGCCGGCCTTCACATCGCGCGGCAGCTCCTTGTAGTCCAGGCCCACGCCCTGCAGATCGCCCGGCTCGGCGCGCGAGGCGTCCAGCACGAACTTCATGCCGGGCTCGAGCATCACCTTGCCGTCAGCGAACCTGCCCACGCGGATCTTGGGGCCCTGCAGGTCGGCCATGATCGCCACCTCGCGGCCGGCGCGCTGTGCCGCCTCGCGCACCAGGCGCGCAAGGTCGATGTGGTCCTGCGCCTTGCCGTGGCTGAAATTGAGCCGCACCACGTTGACGCCGGCGCGAATCATCTGCTCGAGCAGTTGCGGATCGCTCGACGCAGGACCCAGGGTGGCAACGATCTTGGTGGCTCGACGGGCCATGCAACTACCTCACGCGAAACAGGGGAGCCTATTCTCACACGCGGCTGACCTGCACAAGCGTTGATCCATGTCATACGTCCGTCGCAGACCGTGCTTAGCATCCAGTTCATCTCCCCGCGCGCCCGCGCGCAGCGCCAGATGACCGAGTTCACCCCACTTCCCCCCGACGCCCCGCTACCCCATCGCAAGATCATTCGCGAGTGGCTGATTCCGCTGTCCGCCCGTGTCACCGCCCGCGCCTTCGGGCTGCTGGCGCTCGACTACGCGTTGCTGGCTGCGGCGCTGGCTGGCACGGTGCTGCTGGAGGCCGTATGGGCCAAGCTGCTGTGCGGCCTGGCCGCCGGCTTCGTGATCGGCCGGCTGTTCATCATCGGCCACGATGCCTGCCACCAGAGCCTGACGCCACACCGGCGCCTGAACCTCTGGCTGGGGCGCATCGCCTTCCTGCCGTCCATCACCCCCTACAGCCTGTGGGATGCCGGGCACAACGTGGTGCACCACGGCTTCACCAACCTCAAGGGCGTCGACTTCGTCTGGGCGCCGGCCACGCCGGCCGAGTTCACCGCCATGACCGCGCTGCAGCGCCTGACGGACCGCATCTACCGCAGCGGCTGGGCGCCGGGCCTGTACTACCTGGTGGAGATCTGGTGGAAGAAGATGTTCTTCCCCAGCCGCCGCGAGATGCCGACCCGCCGCGCCAACTTCCTGTGGGACAACCTGCTGGTGACGGCCTGGGCCCTTCTGTGGGTCGGCTCTCTGGTGGCCGCGGCGCTGGCCACGCAGCAGTCGGTGGCCCTGGTGCTGCTGGCGGGGCTGGTGGTGCCCTACCTGTTCTGGTGTTCGATGATCGGCTTCGTGGTGTACGTTCACCACACCCATGTGCGGGTGTCCTGGCACGACGACCGCGCCACCTGGCAAAAGGCCCAGCCCTTCGTCTCGACCACCGTGCACCTGACTTTTCCCCTGCGCATCGGCGGCCTGATGCACCACATCATGGAGCACACCGCGCACCACGTGGACATGAGCATTCCGCTGTACCGCCTGCAACAGGCCCAGGCCAAGCTGGAGGAGCTGCTGCCCGGGCGCATCATCGTCCAGCCCTTCTCATGGCGCTGGTACTTCGACACCGCGCGCGCCTGCAAGCTGTACGACTTCGGGCGGCGTTGCTGGACGGATTACGCGGGGCAGCCGACCAGCCGGGCGGCTGTGGCCTGAGCGGCGCGAACGCGAACGCGACACCCGGAAGCGTCAGCCCTGCGCGCGCTTTTCGAGGATTTCGAACGCCGGCAGCTGCTTGCCTTCGAGGATCTCCAGGAAGGCGCCGCCGCCGGTCGAGATGTAGCCCACATCTTTTTCGATGCCGTACTTGGCAATCGCCGCCAGCGTGTCGCCGCCCCCCGCGATGCTGAAAGCGCTCGACTGCGCGATGGCGCGGGCGATGGTCTCGGTGCCCTTGGCGAAGGCATCGAACTCGAACACGCCCACCGGCCCGTTCCAGACGATGGTGCCGGCGGCCTTGAGCTGTTCGGCCAGGCGGGCGGCGGTCTGGGGGCCAATGTCGAGGATGAGGTCATCGTCGGCCACGTCGGTGGCGGCCTTGATGGTGGCCGGCGCATCGGCGGAGAAGGTCTTGGCCACCACCACGTCGGTGGGGATCGGCACCTCGGCGCCGCGGGCCTTCATGGCCTTGATCACGGCCCGAGCCTGGTCGACCAGATCGGCCTCGGCCAGCGACTTTCCGATCTTTAGACCGGCCGCCAGCATGAAGGTGTTGGCGATGCCACCGCCAACGATCAGCTGGTCGACATTTTTCGCCAGCGACTGCAGGATGGTCAGCTTGGTCGACACCTTCGAGCCGGCCACGATGGCCACCAGCGGACGCCTCGGGTTGGCCAGGGCCTTGGAGATCGCGTCGATCTCGGCTGACAGCAGCGGGCCGGCGCAGGCCACCTTGGCGTACTGGGCGATGCCGTAGGTGGAGGCTTCGGCGCGATGGGCGGCGCCGAAGGCGTCGTGCACGAAGATGTCGCACAGCGCGGCCATCTTCTTCGCAAGTTCGGGGTTGTTCTTCTTTTCGCCCTTGTTGAGGCGGCAGTTTTCCAGCAGCACCAGCTGGCCGGGCTGCACCTGCACCCCGTCGACCCAGTTCGAGCGCAGCGGCACTTCGCGGCCCAGCAGCTCGCCCAGGCGTGCAGCGACCGGCGCCAGAGAATCTTCGGGCTTGAACTCGCCCTCGGTCGGGCGGCCCAGGTGGGAGGTGACCATCACCGCCGCACCGGCGTCCAGCGCCATCTGGATGCACGGGATGGACGCTCGGATACGGGTGTCTTCGGTGATTTGGCCGGCGTCGTTCTGCGGGACATTCAGGTCAGCACGGATGAAGACGCGCTGGCCGCGGGCCTTGCCCTGGGCGCACAGATCGGAAAAACGAAGAATGTTCATGAAGGCTTGCCTGGTGAGCCCGCGCGGCGGGCCGTGGCTGAACCTGCCATTTTAAGAAGCGCCGGGTTGCCGCGGGCTCGACGGCACGTTCAATGCCAGCCCAGGCCGATGTACAGCGGCGTGTACACCGCCATGCCCACCACCATGGTCAGCAGCACGTCACGGCGCCAGAAATACACCGCTGTGGCGACGACCGCGCCGAACAGGCGGGCGTCTTGCCAGGTGTGAATCAGCTCCCCCTTGGCGATCAGGACTTCGGGCAGCACCACCCCGGCCAGGGCCGCGATAGGCGCATAGGGCAGGCCGCGCTCAACCCACGCGGGCAGCCGCCAGGACCGGTCGGAGATGAAGAAGAAGCACCGGGTCACCAGGGAGACACAGGCCAGGCCGACGATGATGGCCAGCGTCCAGAGGTCGGTCACGGGCGAGCCTCCCGCAGCAGGGGATGCCGCTGCAGGGCCACGCAGGCCACCATGGCCACGCCGATCGCCAGCAAGATGTTCAGCTTGAACGGGAGCGAATAAGCCGCGACAGCCGTCAGTCCGCCGATCGCGGCCGCCAACAGGCGCAGACGCGTCGTGGCCATTGAATAGGTCAGGCCCACCAGGCACAAAATGCCGGCGAATTCCAGACCCCAATGGGTCGGGATGAAGTTGGCCAGCACGACGCCCGCGACGCTGGCCACCACCCAGGCGATCCAGGCGATGGCGCTGGAGCCCAGCAAAAACGCCTCCCGCGCCAGCTGCCCTGGCGCATCGCTGGCCGCTTCGGGGTAGCGCCGAGTCAGCAGCACATAGCCCATGTCCGTCGTGAAATACCCTGCCATGAGACGCCGGGCGCGTGACAGATGCATCATGTAGTCGCGCAGGTGCAGGCTGAAGACAACGAAGCGCAGGTTGACGCAAAAAGCCGTGGCCAGCACGATCCAGGCCGGAGCACCGGCCATCAGCAACGGCAGTGACGCCAGTTGCGCACTGCCGGCGTAGACCAGCAAGGCCATCGCCAGCGCCTCGACCACCGACAGCCCCGACTTGGCCATGGCCACGCCGGCCATGAGGCCCCAAATCGCCAAGCCGGTCACCTGGGGCAGCATGCTCTGGATACCAGCGCGAAACTCGGGATGCCGCCGGACGGCGCGGGTCAAGGGCATCAGAGCGCCCCGCCCAGGCGTGCGCCCGGATCAACCGGAAAACCATGCAGAAACTGCGCCGCCGCCAGCCGCTTGCCGCCGGCCCGCTGCAGCTGCGTCAGGCGCAGTACGCCGCTGCCGCAGGCCACGTCGATGCCGGCCGCGGACACGGCGCGCACCGTACCGGGCGCGCCAGCCGGGGCGGCGTCGGTCCTGACCTGCGCGCCCCAGACCTTGATGGTTTCGCCGGCCAGCACGGTGGCCGCACCGGGGAAAGGGTCGAAGGCGCGCACACGCCGCTCCAACGTGGCTGCGGGCAGCGACCAGTCGATCGCGGCCTCGGCCTTTTCGATCTTGTGGGCATAGGTGACGCCCTCGGTTGGCTGGGGCACCGGCTTCAATTGGCCGCTTGAGGCCTGTTCAAGCGCGGTCACGACGAGCCGCGCGCCGAGCGCGGCCAGCCGGTCGTGAAGCACGGCCGTGGTGTCTTGCGGCCCGATGGGCAGGCGCTCTGTCAGCCGCATATCCCCGGTGTCCAGGCCGGCGTCCATCTGCATGATGGTCACCCCGGTCTCGGCGTCACCGGCCTCGATCGCCCGGTGGATGGGGGCGGCGCCGCGCCAGCGTGGCAGCAAGGAGGCGTGGATGTTCAGGCAACCCAGACGCGGCGCATCCAGCACCCATTGCGGCAGGATCAGCCCATAGGCGGCCACCACCATCACGTCGGCCTGTGCGGCGGCGATCGAGCGGGCCGCCGCGGCGGCGTCTTCGGGATGACGCCCGTCCAGGCGCAGGCTGCGCGGCTGGAGCACCGGGATGCCGTGGACCTGCGCGAACTGCTTGACCGGCGAAGGTTGCAGCTTCAGGCCGCGACCGGCCGGCCGGTCGGGCTGGGTCAGGACCAGCGCTATCTCGTAGCCCGCGGCGTGGAGCGCCTCCAGGGCGGTGCGGGCGAATTCGGGGGTGCCCGCGAAGGCGACGCGCATCGGCCGGGCCCTCAGCCTTTCACAATCGCACCGGCTCGCGGCGGGACTTGAGCATCTTGGTCTTGATCCGGTTGCGCTTGAGCGGCGAGAGGTACTCGACGAACACCTTGCCGATCAGGTGGTCCATTTCGTGCTGGATGCACACGGCCAGCAGGCCGTCGGCCTCGATCTCACGCAGGGCACCGTGCTCGTCGAGCGCCCGCACCTTCACGGCGGCGGCCCGCTCGACGCCATCATAGATGCCGGGCACGGAAAGGCAGCCCTCTTCATTGAGCAGCTTTTCGTCGGTGGCCCAGAGGATCTCGGGGTTGATCAGGGTGATGGGCTGGTCGTGGTTTTCAGAGGCATCGATGACAATCACCCGCTCGTGAACGTCGACCTGGGTGGCGGCCAGCCCGATGCCCTCTGCGTCGTACATGGTCTCGCGCATGTCGAGGGCCAGTTGGCGAATGCGCGCGTCAACCGCCACAACCGGCTTGGCGACGATGTGCAGGCGAGAATCGGGATAAACGAGGATCGGAAGAACAGCCATGGGAGCAAATGAGAAAGGTGTCGCTATTTTCCGCCACTTTCCCGGCTGAGGCGGGTCCTGGGCAAGCTTAAACGTTGCCCGGACAAGGGCTTGGGCGCAAAATCGCGCCTGAATTGTCAAAAACAGCGGATGGGAAGACACCAATGATGGCGCGCGCAAAGGCAGTTTCAGCCACTCCAGGGACAGGCCTCGCCTGGACCGCCGCGGCGCTGACCGCCGTCATGCTGGCCGGCCCCGTGGCAGCCCAGACCTTCCCCAACCTTCCCATCACGCCTGGCCAGCGCGCCACCGCGCAGCAGGTCGCACAGGCCGGCGTTCCGCTGTCCGAGCTGGCGCCCAACGCCCCCGACAGCCACACCATCAAGAGTGGTGACACGCTGTGGGCCATCGCAGGCCTGTTCCTGCGCAGCCCGTGGCGCTAGCCCGAGCTGTGGGGCATGAACATGGATCAGGTGCGCAACCCCCACCTGATCTTCCCCGGCCAGCACCTGGTGCTTGAAAAGGTCGACGGCCGCGCCCGCCTGCGCATGGGCCAGCCCAGCGGCGACAACGCCCCCACCGAAACCATCCGCGTCTCACCGCGCAGCCGCATCTCGCCGCTGGCCGATTCGGCCTTGCCCACGCTCAATTCCAACCTGATCGAGCCATTCCTGGCCGAGCCCGTGATCGTCGCCGAAGGCGTGATGGAACGCGCCCCGCGCATCGTCGCCGCCCCAGAAGGGCGGGTGATGATCACCAAGGGCGACCGCACCTATGCGCGTGGCACCGAAACTCCGCTGGCCGAAGCCGCCACCGACCGCGAGAACGCCTATCGCGTGTTCCGCAACGCCACGCCGCTGCGCGATCCGGTCACCCGCGCCGTGCTCGGCTACGAGGCGCAGTTTCTCGGCCGCGCCGCGCTGGTTCGCGGCGAGAGCCGCCAGTCGGTGACCACCCGCGACGGCGTGCAGGACATGGCTGTGCCGGCCACCCTGGACATCCTGTCGGTGCGCGAGGAAATCCGAGTGGGCGACCGGCTGTTGCCCGAGCCACCGCGCCAACTGGCCAATTACGTCCCCCATGCCCCGCGGATGCCGATCACTGGCGCCAGCATCGTTTCAATGTACGGCAACGCCGTGGGCATGGCCGGCCAGAATCAGGTGGTGGTGATCAACAAGGGCACGGCCGACGGCATCGAGTCCGGCCATGTGCTGACCATCCTCAAGGACGGCCAGCAGTTCCAGGACCGTACCGACGCCAAGCGCGACGCCATCAAGCTGCCCGACGAACGCAACGGTCTGCTAATGGTGTTCCGCCCGTTCGAGCGCCTGTCCTATGCCCTGATTCTGGAGAGCCCCGAGGGTGTGCGCGTGGGCAACCGACTGGCGAGCCCGCGCTGAGCGCTGAGCGCCGGGGCTGATCTCCAACGCCGCGCATGGACCGCGACGAACTGGCCGCATGGCTGCGGCTGGTGCTGACCCCACAGGTTGGCAACACCAGTGCGCGCCGCCTGCTGGCCGCCTTCGGGCTGCCGCAGCGCGTGTTCGAGGCACACCCAGCCGCCCTCGCCGAGGTGGTCCCACCCGGTCAGGCCAGGGCCCTGTGCAGCCCGCCAGCCCCACTGGACAACCTGATCGAAGCCACCACACTCTGGCTGGCCGAGCAGCCCGGTGAACGCCGGGTGATCACGTTGGGCGACGCCGACTACCCGGCCGGGCTGCTGCAGACCGAAGATCCGCCCCTGATGCTGTACGCCATGGGCGCGAGCCTGGTCGATGGCGCGCCGCTGGCATGGCCCGAAGCGATCGCCGTCGTCGGCAGCCGCAATCCGACGCCGCAGGGCACCGCCAATGCGCGCCAGTTCGCGCTCAGCTTCGCCCAGGCCGGCCTGACGGTGGTGTCGGGCCTGGCGCTGGGCGTGGACGCGGCCGCGCATGAAGGGGCGCTCGAAGGCGCCGCCGCCACGGGCCTGGCGACCGTCGCCGTGGTGGGTACCGGCCTGGACCGCGTCTACCCGCGCCATCACCGTGAGCTGGCCCACCGCATCGCCAGCCGCGGCCTGCTTGTGAGTGAATACCCCCTGGGCACGCCACCCCTGGCCGAAAATTTCCCGCGGCGCAACCGCATCATCAGCGCGCTGTCGCGTGGCACGCTGGTGGTCGAGGCCGCGCTTCAGTCCGGATCGCTCATCACCGCCCGCATGGCGGCCGAACAGGGCCGCGAGGTGTTCGCCATTCCCGGCTCCATTCACTCGCCGCAGGCGCGCGGATGCCACGCCCTGATCAAGCAGGGCGCCAAGCTGGTCGAGACTGCGCAGGATGTGCTGGAGGAGCTGGCGCCGGGCCACACCCCCGCACTGCCCGCGACACCCGACGACCCGCAGACACAGCCCCCCTCAGCCTGCGCCGACGCCGTGCTGCGGGCCTGCGGCTTCGATCCAGTGAGCTTCGATGCCCTTGCCGCCCGCACCGGCTTTACCACCCCCGCGCTGCAGGCCCTGCTGCTCGAACTCGAACTCCAGGGTGTGCTTGCCCGCATGCCCGGGGGCCTGTTCCAGCGCACCGGGTCAGCTTGAACGCTGCTGCTGCGCGCGGACAACAGCACCTTGCGCGATACGCCTGCCGAGGTGCCGGCCGGGCGCTTCTGGGCTATATTGATTCCATGTTCGATGTGCTCGCGTTCGTCTACGAAAACTATTGGCAAGGCGATGCCTGCCCGGACACCCAGCAGCTTGAGCGCAAGCTCAGCGCACACGGGTTCGACGCCGGCGAAATCCAGGAGGCCCTGGTCTGGCTTGACGGCCTCACACTGGCGGCCCAGCACACGGTCGCGGCGCCCGAAGTGGCGCAAGCCCCATCCGAAGACTGCTCACCCAACCGGCAGGCCGCCACCAGTCTGCGGGTGTACTCAGTGGCCGAACAAGACCATTTGGGCGCGCAGTGCCTGGGCTTCATCAGCTTCCTTGAATCGTCGGGCGTCCTGCCGGCGGCCATGCGCGAGATCGTGCTCGACCGGGCCATGGCCGCACCCGGCGACCCGGTGTCCCTGGACGAGCTCAAGATCATCGTACTGATGGTCTACTGGAGCTTCGGCGAACAGCCCGACGCCCTCATCCTCGACGAACTCTGCGACGACTCGCAAGGCCGCATCGCCCATTGAGGGCGTAGCGCTTCAGGACAACAGCCGCTCGGGGTTGGCGTCCAGCTTGGCCAGCGCGTCGCGCGTGGCCCGCACGGTCAGCGCTTCTTCCTCGGTCGGCTGGATCAGGCCGGCCTGCAGGTACGCCGCCAAGCGCCCGGCCTGGATCAGGTAGCTGCGGCCAGCACCTGATGCGAACAAGTGCAGTTGGCCGCGCTCGCTGCGCCAGGCGTACTGGACCTGGACAACCGGGCCGTTGTGATCGAGCCTGAACCAGGTGCCCGGCTGCAGCTCGCGCGCCCAGGCCTGCATGGCGGCGTTGGGCGCCGAGCCGCCGTCGGTGATCACTTCGATGTCGGCGGCATCCACACCCAGCATCATCTCGATGCTCTCGGCCACCAGCGGCAGATCGCCCTCGGGATCGTCGCCGACGAAGTCCTCGATGTTGGCCAGGCGATGCGCGATACCCTCGATGCGCGCGACAGGAATCGCCGCCGTTTTCGACTGGAATGCGTCAGCCAGCGTGTCGCCGATGGCCTTGATATGCGCCTCCTGGGCCACACCGTCCAGACCCATCAGCGTCATGCCCTGGCGCAGCCGCTGCAGCAGAGCGGGCAGGCCCTGGATCACCTGGGCCCGCTCAGTGCGATTGGGTTTGGCGCTGGCGGACCACACCAGCTCGGAAGCCGACTTCTTGAGCGCCAGGGTCTCCTCGTGTTGCGGCCCGTGCTTGACCGCCGCGACCGCCAGCACCTCGGCCCAGACCTTGAACAGGAACTGACGGATCTCGTCGCGCACCGGCATGTCCTCGAGCAGCTTGCGCATCTCAATTGTGTAGCGCACCGCCATGGTCTCCTTTTGCTCGACTTGCTGGGCCACGCTCACCACGCGACGGGTCGTGCCGGTCTCGGTGAGATAGCGGGACAGGAACTTCTGGAACTCATCGTAGGCGAGCAGGAAGGCCTTGCGGCCGGCTTCCGGGTACTGCTCGATCATCTGCACCTGGCGCCGGATCTCGGTCTCCAGCGCACTGCCGCCGATGGAGGTGGCGTCGAAACCGAGCACGCAGGCCCCCATGCGGTCGATCAACTGGCGCGCCGGATGCTGCAGGCTGCCGAAGAACTCCGGCTCGGCCAGCGCCAGGCGCAACACCGGCATCTGCAGCCGCGCGAACCACACTCGCACCGCAGGCGGAATGCGCTCTTCGCCCAGAATGCTCTGGAACATCAGGGCCACGATCTCGATGACGGCCTTCTCGCTGGAGGTCGACGCCTGGCGTTTGAGCTCGGTGGTTCGCTCGCGCAGATCGCGGGCGACGTCGCCCACGGCGGCGTTGTCAAAGAAGAAACTCTCGCCGGTCCCTTGGGCCGCGCGCGACTCGACCTGCGTCTGGAAGTGACTGGCCTGCCGGCTCACCGCATCCGTCAGTGCCATCGAAGCGGCGATCGGCTGCGACGGATCGAAGCCATCGACCCGATCGGTCAGCAACTTGCGCAACTGCACGACCAGCCCCTGCGCGCGCGCCTTGGCCCGACCCAGCGACGACGTCGAGGGTGACCCTGAGGCGCCGCTGGCGCCAGATGTGCCCGAGCCGCCGCCACCGGACTGCCATCCGCCGCCGCCAGAACCGGACGGCGCGGAATTCCAGTTGGACGAGGCCGCGCCACCGCCACTGCCGCCGCTGCCGTCCGCGCCGCCGGCGGACCCCTCTGCCTTCGCGCCACCCCCGCCGCCCCGCCGCGCTGCGGCCGGCGCCGCGCCACGCTGCACCCGATGCGTCATGTCGATATGGGGCACGATGCCCCGGGCGATCAGCGCCTTGTTGACAGCCCGGTATCCCTCGATGGTCGCGGGCGCCAGTTGAAGCTGGGCCAAGTCACCGGTGAGCAACCAGCTCTGACGCGGCAGGCCGCTGTCCATCCACTGCTCGATGACCAGCATGGCCAGCGCGTCGGGCTGGAAAAGATCGTCGGCCGACAGCTCCTGACCGCCGTCCACCACCTTCATGCGCACCTTCAGCTCGTTGAACTCCCAGGCGGACTTCTCCTGCAGGGCCATGGCCAGCCGGGAGGCGATGATCTTTTTCTCGACGACGTCGTCGCCGATCAGCTCCAGGCTCTGCCCTTGCGGCGTCGGAACCGCGGCGACCCCCACGTTCTGGATGCGGCGCTGCAAGGCTTTGCGCACGTTCTCGACCCAGTCCCCCCGCAACCGCTCGAACTCGAGCGCGGCATCGCGGCGCTCATGCGCCTGCCGGGTGGACTCGGCACGGTCGATGGCATCGAACAGGCGTTCGCGCAGGGCGTCGGCCAGGGGGCCCAGCGAGGCCTCGATCACGGCGGCGAACTGCTCGCGCACCTGGCGAGCCAGCAGCGCGTGAGACGAGGGCTCCGCGGTGCTCACGTGATCCTCAGACGGTGGCGCCCGCGTTCGGATCGTTCGGGTCGCCTTCCTTGCGGGAGGGTGCCTTCACCAGATCCTCGCGCTTGACGCCCAACCACATCGCCACGGCCGCCGCGACGAACACCGACGAGTAGATGCCGAACAGGATGCCGATGGTCAGCGCCATGGCGAAATAGTGGAGCGTGGCACCGCCGAACAGCAGCATGGACAGCACCACCAGCTGGGTCGAGCCGTGGGTGATGATGGTGCGGCTGATGGTGGCGGTGATCGCGTGGTCGATCACCTGCGGCGTGGTGAGCTTGCGGTACTTGCGGAACGCCTCGCGGATCCGGTCGAAGATCACCACCGACTCGTTGACCGAGTAGCCCAGCACCGCCAGCACCGCCGCCAGCACCGCCAGCGAGAACTCCCACTGGAAGTAGGCGAAAAAGCCCAGGATGATGATGACATCGTGCAGGTTGGCGACGATGGCCGCCACCGCGAACTTCCACTCGAAGCGCATGGCCAAGTAGACCATGATGCCCACAATCACCATCCCCAGGGCCTTGAGGCCGCTGGCGACGAGTTCTTCGCCCACCGAGGGCCCGACGAACTCGGTGCGTTGCAGCTTCACAGACGCATCGGTCGCGCGCAAGGCCACCAGCACCTGCTCGCTCTGTTGCGCCGAACTCACGCCCTTCCTGGACGGCAGGCGGATCATCACGTCACGCGCGGTGCCGAAATTCTGAACCTGCACGTCTTCGTAGCCGAGCTTGGCGACGGATTGGCGCACCCGCTCGACCTCGACCGATTCCGCATAGCTGACCTGCATCACCGTGCCGCCGGTGAACTCCACCGACAGGTGCAGCCCCTTCGTGGCAAGGAAGAACACGGCGGCCAGGAACGTGATCAACGAGATCATGTTCAGCACGATGGCGTGCCGCATGAACGGGATGTCCCGGCGAATCCTGAAAAACTCCACCTGTGCTCCTCAGCGGCTCTCGGCCTTGGTTATAGCGTTGTCTGGCTCGGGCCGCCAGACCGTGCCGATAGAAACCGACTTGAGTTTCTTTTGCCGGCCATACCAGAGGTTGACCAGGCCGCGCGAGAAGAACACCGCCGAGAACATCGAAGTGAGGATGCCGATGGTGTGCACCACCGCGAAACCCCGCACCGGGCCGGTGCCGAACGCCAGCAAGGCCACGCCGGCGATCAGGGTGGTGACGTTGGAATCGAGGATGGTGGCCCAGGCCCGGTCGTAGCCGGCGTTGATCGCCGCCTGCGGAGTCGCGCCGTTGCGCAGCTCCTCGCGCACCCGCTCATTGATGAGCACATTGGAGTCGATGGCCATGCCCAGGGCCAGCGCCATCGCCGCCATGCCGGGCAAGGTCAGCGTGGCCTGCAGCATGGACAAGATGGCCACCAGCAGCAGCAGGTTCACCGCCAGCGCCACCCCGGAGAACAGGCCGAACATCAGGTAGTAGGCGCCCATGAACACCACCACCGCGATGAAGCCCCACTTCACGCTGTTGAAACCCTTGGCGATGTTCTCGGCGCCCAGGGTGGGGCCGATGGTCAGCTCCTCGATGATCTCCATCGGTGCGGCCAACGAGCCGGCCCGCAGCAGCAGCGCCAGGTCGTTGGCCTCGGTGACGGTCATGGAGCCGGAGATCTGAAAGCGGTTGCCCAGCTCGCCCTGGATGACCGGCGCGGTCAGCACCTCGCCCTTGCCCTTTTCGAACAGCAGGATGGCCATGCGCTTCTTGAGGTTCTCGCGGCTCACGTCGCGCATGATCCGGCCGCCCTTGGCATCGACGGTCAGGTCGACCTTGGGCTGCTGCGTCTGCGAATCGAAGCCGGGCTGCGCGTCGGTGAGGCTGTCGCCGGTGAGGATCACCTGGCGCTTGACGATCACCGCGCGGCCGTCACGCTCGAGGTAGCGCTCGGCGCCGAAGGGCACCGGCCCCTGGCCGAGTTCGGCGGCGCGCCCCTCGGCGCTGTCGTCGACCAGGCGCATCTCCAGGGTGGCGGTGCGGCCCAGGATGTCCTTGGCCTTGGCCGTGTCCTGCACGCCCGGCAGCTGCACCACGATGCGGTCCAGGCCCTGCTGCTGGATCACCGGTTCGGCCACGCCGAGCTCGTTGATCCGGTTGTGCAGGGTCATGATGTTCTGCTTGAGCGCCTGCTCCTGCACGCGCCGCGCGGCCTCGGGCCGCAGGCTGGCCGTGAGCTTGGTCTCGGCACCCTCGGACGCGTCGGTGGCCAGCAGGTCGGGGAACTGGTCGGCCAGCACGCGGCGCGTGGCCGCCAGGGACTGCGCGTCGCGCAACCGCACCTCGACCACCTGGCCGTTGCGGCTGATGCCGCCGTGGCGCACATTGGCCTCACGCAGCTGGGAGCGCAAGTCGCCGGCCTGGGCCTCGGCCCGCTTGGTCAGGGCCGCCGCCATGTCCACCTGCAGCATGAAGTGCACGCCGCCACGCAAATCAAGGCCCAGGTACATCGGCACCGCGCCGATGCGGCGCAGCCACTCGGGCGAAGCGGAGATCAGGTTGAGTGCGACCACATAGGACGGATCGCTCGGGTCGGGCACCAGCGCCTTTTGCAACACGTCGCGCGCCTTCAACTGGGCGTCGGGCGTGTCCAGGCGCACGCGCATGGAATTGGGGTCGGTCACGATGCCGCGCGGTGTGATGCCCGCCGCCTGCAGTACCTCCCGCACCCGCACTTGGGTAGCCGCATCGACCTTGACCGAGGCCTTGCCCGGGGAGACCTGCACCGCCGGGGCCTCGCCGAAGAGATTGGGCAAGGCGTAAAGCACCCCCACCAGCAACGCGACCAGCAAGATCGCGTACTTCCAGACCGGGTAACGGTTCATGAGGTTTACTTGATCGTGCCCTTGGGCAGCACCTGCGACACCGCGCTGCGTTGCACCTGAACTTCAACGCCCTGGGCAATCTCGACGCCCAGGTAGGTGTCACCGATCTTGGAGATGCGGCCCAGCATGCCGCCGGCGGTCACCACCTCGTCGCCCTTGGCCAGCGCCTCGACCATGGCGCGCGCTTCCTTCTGGCGCTTCATCTGCGGGCGGATCATCACGAAATACAGCACCGCGAACATCAGCACGAGCGGCAGCATGCTCATGAGAGAGGACTGCATGTCGCCGCCGGCAGCGGCGGTCTGGGCATAGGCAGAGGATATGAACACGAGAGTCTCCTGGTGGAATGCGTCAAAAGGTCAAACGGTGCCGTTCGCGCGGGCGAAGCCGCCCCGCAGCACGACGGAAAACCTTGAATTGTATGTCCCGGGCGCAGACGGCCTCGCGGCGCGCAGGCATGCCCGCAGGGGACGTCAGGAGACTTGCCGCCGGGCAGGCAGGCCGCGCTTGTCCGGGCCCTGACCGCCACCAAGGCCATCGACTTGGCGCCACTGACCGATCAGCGCGGCCCAGCGCTCCCGCGTGGCCTGCAGGTGACGCGCCTTCACGTGACCGAATCCACGGATCTGCTCTGGAACTCGCGCGATTTCCAGCGCCAGCGCATGCGTGCCAGCGTCCAGCGTGGCCAGTAATTCCTCGATCGACTGTCGGTACTCGCCGATCAGCGCGCGCTCGGTGCGGCGCTCGGCGGTGCGGCCGAACGGGTCCAGCGCGGTGCCACGCAGCCAGCGCAGGCGCGCCAACAGGCCCAGTGCCAGCCCCATCGATGCACCGAAGCGGCGCTTTTGCGGCTCGCCGCGGTCGTTGCGCCGCGCCAGCAGCGGCGGGGCCATGTGATAGCGGATCTTGAAATCGCCCTCGAACTGGGCCGCAATGCGCTCGCGGAAACCGGTTTGTGTGTGCAGCCGCGCGACCTCGTATTCGTCTTTGTAGGCCATCAGCTTGAAAAGGTAGCGGGCCACGGCCTCGGTGAGCGCGGTCTTGCCCAGCGGCGCTTCGGCCGCGCGCACCCGTTCGACGAAATCGGTGTAGCGGCGCGCATAGGCCGCATCCTGGTAGGCGGTGAGGAATTCGAGCCGGCGCGCCACCATGCTGTCAACGCTTTCGCGCCGATGCAACTCGATGACCTGGGCCGGGGCCATTCGCTGGCTCAGCGCGCCGCCATCGTGCGCGGCCCATCTGCCCCAGGCGAAGGCCGTCTTGTTGGCGTCGACGGCCACCGCATTGAGCTCAATCGCGCGCAGCAGGGCGTCGAGCCCCAACGGGATCCAGCCGCGCTGCCAGGCATAGCCCAGCAGCATGGGATTGACGTACAGGCTGTCGCCCATCAGCCGCAGGGCGGCCTCGTCGGCGTTGAAGGCGCCCAAGGCCTGCGCACCCACGGCCCGCACGATCTCGGCGGTGCAAGCCTCGCTGGGGTCGGCCCACTGCGCATCGCGCACAAAGGCCGCCGTGGGCGCGGTGTGCGCGTTCAGCACCACGCGGGTGCGGCCTTCGCGCATGCGCAGCAAGGTGTCCTTGCCGGCGGTGACGATGGGGTCGCAACCGATCACCAGATCGGCGGCGGCCATGCCGACGCGGGTCGTGAGGATGTCGTCCTGGCGCGGGCCGATCAGCACATGGCTCCAGGTGGCGCCGCCCTTTTGCGCCAGGCCGGCGGCATCTTGCGTGACGATGCCGCGGCCCTCCAGGTGGGCGGCCACGCCCAGCAGCTGGCCGATGGTGATGACCCCGGTGCCGCCCACGCCAGCGACCACGATGCCCCAGGGCGCCTTCAGCTCAGGCAGTACCGGCAGCGGCAGCGGCCCCATCGACTCGGGTGAAAGTGAGGGCGCCTGGTCGCGTGCCTTCTTTTTCAGCTGCCCGCCTTCGACAGTGACGAAGCTCGGGCAAAAGCCCTTGAGGCAGCTGGTGTCCTTGTTGCAACTGCTCTGGTTGATGGCGCGCTTGCGGCCGAAGGGCGTCTCCAGCGGTTCGACCGACAGGCAGTTGGACTGCACGCCGCAGTCGCCGCAGCCTTCGCAGACCAGATCGTTGATCATGACCCGCAGCGCCGGATCGACCGCGGTGCCGCGCTTGCGGCGGCGGCGCTTTTCGGTGGCGCAGGTCTGGTCGTAGATCAGCGCCGTGGTGCCAGAAATCTCGCGCAACTCGCGCTGAAGGCGGTCGAGCTCATCGCGGTGGAACACGTCGACCCCGGCCGGCAGCTTGGCCGCCGCGTACTTCTCGGGCTCGTCGGTCACGATCACCAGCTTGCGCACGCCCTCGGCCACCAGGCTGCCCACGATCTGCAACACCGAATGGCCCTCGGGCCGCTCGCCCACCTGCTGGCCGCCGGTCATGGCGACCGCATCGTTGTACAGAATCTTGTAGGTGATGTTCACGCCGGCGGCGATGGCCTGGCGGATCGCCAGCAGGCCGCTGTGAAAGTAGGTGCCGTCGCCCAGGTTGGCAAACACGTGGGTCTCGTTGGTGAAGGGCTGCTGCCCGACCCAGGGCACGCCCTCGCCACCCATCTGGGTGAAGCCGATGGTGCGGCGGTCCATCCAGGTGGCCATGTAGTGGCAGCCGATGCCGGCCATGGCGCGCGAGCCTTCGGGCACAACGGTGGAGGTGTTGTGCGGGCAGCCCGAGCAGAACCAAGCCGGCCGGTCGCCCTTGACCTCCAGCGCCTGCATGGACCGCTCCTTGGCATCGAGCAGGGCCTGTTGCACGTCCAGCCGCGCGGCGATGTCGGCGTCCACGCCCAGCTTCTTCAGGCGCCGGGCGATGGCCCGGGCGATCAGCGCCGGCGACAGGTCGGCATTGGCCCGCAGCAAGGTGTTGGCGGTGGGGTTCGGGCGCGACCATTCGCCACCCAGGTGCTCGCCCTGGCCGCCCTCGAACTTGCCCACCACGTTGGGCCGCACGTCGTCGCGCCAGTTGTACAGCTCCTCCATGAGCTGGTACTCGATCACCTGGCGTTTTTCCTCCACCACCAGGATCTCGCGCAGCCCCGCGGCAAAGGCGCGCGTGCCCTGCGGCTCCAGCGGCCACACCACCGCCACCTTGTGCACCCGGATGCCCACGCGGGCACAGGTTTCGCGGTCCAGCCCCAGGTCGGCCAGCGCCTGCAGCGTGTCGTTGAAAGCCTTGCCGCTGGCGATGATGCCGAAGCGGTCGTTCGGGCCTTCGATGACGTTGTGGTTGAGCCGGTTGGCGCGGATGTAGGCCAGGGCCGCGTACCACTTGTAGTCGAACAGGCGCGCCTCCTCGTCCAGCGCGGCGTCGGGCCAGCGGATGTGGACGCCGCCGGGCGGCATCTCGAAATCAGTGGGCAGGCAAATCTGGACGCGGCGCGGATCGATCAGGGTGGTGGCGCTGGATTCGACGATCTCCTGGATGGTCTTCATGCCGGCCCACACGCCCGCGTAGCGGCTCATGGCGAAGGCATGCAGGCCCAGGTCGAGGATCTCCTGCACGTTGGCCGGGAAAAACACCGGCAGGCCGCAGGCCTTGAAGATGTGGTCGCTCTGGTGGGCGGCGGTGGAGCTCTTGGCCACATGGTCGTCGCCAGCCACCGCAATGACGCCGCCCAGGGGCGTGGTGCCGGCCATGTTGGCATGCTTGAAGACGTCGCTGCAGCGGTCCACGCCCGGGCCCTTGCCGTACCAGATGCCGAACACGCCATCGAAGCGGTTGGCCCCCGGCGGCGCGAAGCCCAGTTGCTGGGTGCCCCACAGCGCGGTAGCGGCCAGCTCCTCGTTGACGCCGGGCTGGAACACGATGTTCTGGGCCTGCAGGTACTTCTTGGCCTTGACCAGGGCCTGGTCGTAGCCGCCCAGGGGCGAGCCGCGATAACCGCTGATGAAGCCCGCTGTGTTGTGCCCAGCCAGGGCATCGCGCCGGCGCTGCAGCATGGGCAGCTGCACCAGGGCCTGCACCCCGCTCATGAAGGCCGGCCCCGATTCGAGCGCGTACTTGTCGTCCAGCGTGACCGATTCCAGGGCCTTGCGGATGTGTTCGGGCAGCGGTGCGTTCATGCGCGTCTCCAGCGTTCTATTTCTGCGTTTGAAAAGGCAGTGTATGTCCGAGACGCTGACCGTTCCTTGCGTTCCATGCCCGGAAACTGGGGGGAAGAGAAAGGCAAATTGCAACAGTCGCGGGCGCGCCAGGGGCGCCGGCAACAGTGCCCCGCAGCGTCGTTTACCTGGGCCACAGCACCCACATGCGAAGCGGCTGCTTGAGGCGCCCCGCGATCTCGCCGGCGGCGTCGCCCCAGCCCACAAAGTAATCGGCCCGCACCGCGCCGACGATGGCGCTTCCGGTGTCCTGGGCCAGCACCAGCCGGTTCAGCGACAACTGCGGGCCGCTGGAGGCCAGCCACACCGGCGCGCCGTAGGGCACGCTGGCCGGGTCCACCGCGATCGAGCGGCCCGGCGTCAGCGGCACGCCCTGGGCGCCGCGCGGCCCGAAGGCGGCGTCGAAGTCGCTGAGCGGCTCTTCACGAAAAAACACCACGCGCGGGTTGCTCCAGAGCATCTCCTGCACGCGCTGCGGGTTGCCGCGCACCCAGGCCTTGATGCCCGGCCAGGTGGCGTCACGCACCGCGCCCTGCTGCAGCAGCCAGCCGCCGACGCTGCGGTAGGGCTGATCGTTGGTGCCGGCGTAGGCCACCCGCACCAGCCGCTGGCGGCCGTCGGGCTCGGTGATGCGCAGTCGCCCGGAGCCCTGGATCTGCAGCATGAGCGCGTCGATCGGGTCGGCCAGCCAGGCGATCTCGCGGCCGCGCAGTTGGGCCTGTGCTTCGGGCAGGGTGTCGATCTCCTGCCGGCTGAACCAAGGCCGCCGTTGCGCCGCGCCGGCCGGCGGCGCGAACAGGGCCACGGTGTGGGTGTCGCTGGCCTGGCGGCGCGCCTCCAGCAGCGGCTCGTAGTAGGCGGTGAGCAGCCCCTGCGCGCCGCCGTCCAGCGCCTGGACGCGATAGGGCTGCAGGCTGCGCAGCATCCAGGCGCGCTGCTCGTCGGCCGTGGCGATGGACAGCAGGCGCACCTGCGGGCACAAGGCCGCCAGGGCGGCGGGCGGGCGCTCGCAGCTCTTGAGCCAGGCATTCCAGGCCTCGTGGAGGGTGTCCTGCCCAAAGCCTGGCAACTCGGTCCAGTGCACCGGCACCCAACGGCTCTTGGCGCGCAGCAACGGCGGCGGCAGCGGCACCGCGCCGTCGGGCGCCTGGGCCGTCGGCGGCGCCGCCGTGGTGCCGGCTGAGGGTGCCGCCGGGGCGGGCTGCGGCGGCACGCTGGCGCAGGCCACCACGAGCATTCCTACAATCGCCAGCCCCAGCCACCGCAAAATCACACCCATGCTGCTGCTCATGCTCGAAGCCCTGCTGGCCCTGGTCGTGCTGGTCCTGATCGTCTGGTGGACCATGTTCTCAGGCCGCCCCAAGGGCGAGCTGCCGCGCACCGAAGACCCTGCCGCGAAGGAACCCGAGGAGCGCTGAGCGAGCCGCGCAGGACGCGTGGTTGTCACTGCGAGCGCCGTCATGCGGCATCGCGCAGCGCGTTGGACAGCTCCACCGCGGATTTCACTTCCATCTTGTCGAACACCCGCGCGCGGTGGACCTCCACAGTGCGAACGCTGATGTCGAGCTGGTCGGCGATGAGCTTGTTGGGCAGCCCGCGCGCGACCAACTGCATCACGTCGCGCTCTCGCTGCGTCAGCTCGGACAGGCGTGTCTGCGCCGCCTGCCGCGCGCGCCGCTCGGCCAGCACCACCGCCGAGCGGGCGATGGCCTGCTCGATGCGGTCGACCAGCGCGTTATCGGAGAACGGCTTCTCGCAAAAATCGAAGGCGCCGCGCTTGACCATGTCGACCGCCATCGGCACATCGGCATGGCCGGTGAGGAAAATCACGGGCACCAGGGGCACCAGCCCCTCGGCGGCCAGGCGGTCGAACAAGGCCAGGCCGCTGGTGCCCGGCATTCGCACGTCCAGCAACAGGCAGCACGGCTGCGCCGGTGAGAAGCCGCGATCGAGCAGGCGCTCGAACTGGTTGCCGCTGGCAAAGCACTCGCTGACCAGGCCGCGCGAGCGCAGCAGCCAGGCCAGAGCCTCACGCACGCTGGCGTCGTCGTCGACGATATAGACAAGGGCGTCCTGGGCGGGTTTCATGGCGAGTCAAGGGTCGGCAGATCGGCCGGTTGGGCCGGCAACGTGAACCGAAAGATCGTACCTTGCGGGGTGTTGGGCTCGAAGCTGAGAAACCCGCCGTGCTGCTCGACCACCGTGCGGCACAACGACAGGCCCAGGCCCATGCCCTCGGCCTTGGTGGTGAAGAAGGGCGTGAACAGCTGCTGCTGCACGTCCGGTGGGATGCCCGGGCCCACGTCGATCACCGCGAACTCGAGCCAGGCCTTGCCGCCATGCTCGTCCGGACCGATGCGGCGCGCCTGGAGGGTCAGCGAGGGCCGCGCAACGCGGGCCTCCTGCATGGCCTGCATGGCGTTGCGCGCCAGGTTCAGCAGCACCTGTTCGACCATGGTGCGGTCGCACACCACCGGCAGCAAGCCCGCTGGGACGCGCGTGACCACCGCCACCCCGAGCTTGCGCGCCTGCAGGTTCACCAGCGGCATCACCGCATCCAAAAGCGCCTGCGGCGCCACCGCCTCGCGGGCCTGGTCGCGCCGGCGCACGAAGTCGTGCACGCTCTTGATCACCTTGCCGGCACGCTCGGCCTGCTGCGCGATGCGTTGCAAGGCCGTCTCGATGCCGTCGGCCGCGCCGCCCCGCAGCAGGTTCAGCGAGCCCGTCGCATAACTGGCGATGGCCGCCAGCGGCTGGTTCAGCTCGTGGCTCAGGAGCGAGGCCATCTCCCCGACGGTGGCCAGACGGGCGGTGGCCTGCAGGCGGTCCTGGCTGGCACGCGACAGCTCCTCGATGCGGCGCTGCTCGCTCATGTCGAGGAACGCGCTCATCCAGCCGGTCTGCGCGCCGTGCGCGTTGATCAGCGGCGCCTCGATGATCAGCACCGGAAAGCGCGAGCCGTCCTTGCGCATGAACACCGACTCCTGGCCCTCGCGCGGCGGCAGGTGTTGGCCGGCCAGACGCACGTCCTGGCGCTTCTGGTACTCACTGGTCAGCTCGGGCGGCCAGTAAGGCGCCGGCAAAGGGTGGCCCAGCAGCTCCTCGGGGCTGAAGCCGACCATGGCACAAAACGCCGGGTTCACATAGGTGATGCGCCCCTGCAGGTCGCGCGCCCGCAGGCCAGTGACCAGCGAGTCTTCCATGGCCTTGCGAAAGGCCAGCGCGTCGGCCAGGTCCTGCTCGACGCGCAAGCGCCGGCGCATGTCCTTGACCAGCAGCGCCAGCACCGCCACCAGCGTGATCGACATGGCCGTGACCAGCGCCGTGAGCACATTGGGGAACAGGTCGGGCGCGGCGCGCCAGCTGTCCATGCGCAGCAGAACGGCGTTGCCGGGCAGGTCGAGCAGCTGCTGCGCGGTGAAGGTCCGCAAGCCCCGCTGAGCCATGCCGTGCAGCGCCAGGCGCGTGCCGTCGGGTTCATTGAACGACACCTCCTGGCTGCGGGTGAGCGCAGGGCCGACCATGGCGGCCAGAATCTCCTGCAGCGCGTAGGTGGCGACCAGGTGGCCGGTCAGGCGCCCCGCAGTCATCTGTGGCAGGCACAGGTCCTTCACCTCCAGGCCCAGGCCGTCAAGCTGCGGCAGGTAGTAGCTGGGCGAGTAGGCGGCGCCGCCCTGACGCTGCGCCTGGGCGCAGGCCAGCTGGACGTCGGCCTGGATCTCTGGCCGGCCAATGCGCGAGAACACCGGCGGGCGGTAGGGCGACTCGGACATGACCAGCAGGCGCAGGTCGGGGTCGCGCCATTCGATGCGCAGGATCTCGCGTCTTTCGCGCAACACGCTCCCGGCCTCGGACTGCCAGCGCTCCTGGTTGCCATGGCTGGTGACCTGCAGGGCCTGCAGGGTCTGGGCGTTGCGCGCCAGGCCGGCGCGGATGTCGCTGGCGGCGACAGCGATGTCGCGCTCAAGCTGGCTTTGCACCTGGCTGGCCTCATAGCGCCCCGCCAGCCAGACCAACGTCACCAGCAAGGCCGCGACCAGCGCCAGCAGCAGGCCCCACAGCGTCCAGCGCGTGGCGGCCGGCATGCGCAGGCCTGTGGCGGGTGCCGGGACCGTCATTTCAGTCATTTCCGCTGCCCAAAATGCTCGGCATCACCCACCCTGTTTGAAGACCGTGACCGATCCCAGCGCCGCCGCGGAACCGGCTTTGCCGGGCCGCTGGGGGCGCCCCCTTGAGGGGCTGAGGGCAGCGGCTCCGGACCTGCCGGCGCAGGTTCGGACGGCCCGAAGACCCGCTGCCTGCGGCAGCGAGCACCGGGCGCCGAAGGCGCTTCGGGGGTGGGCTCATAACTTCCGATGGTCCAGCGCCGGCAGCTGGCTGCGCAGCGCCTCCTGGTGCTTGGCGTCGAGCGCGGCGACCAGCACACCGGGGCCGTCGGCCTCATGGCAGGCCAGCACGGCGCCCCAGGGGTCGACGATCATCGAGTGGCCCCAGGTGCGGCGGCCGCTGTCGTGCACGCCGCCCTGGGCCGGCGCCAGCACCCAGGCCAGGTTCTCGATGGCGCGGGCGCGCAGCAGCGTCTCCCAGTGCGCCTGGCCGGTGGTGTGGGTGAAGGCGCTGGGCACCAGCAGCACCTGCGCGCCCCCCGCCGAGAGGTGGCGGTACAGCTCGGGAAAGCGCAGGTCGTAGCAGACCGACAGGCCGATGCGCCAGCGGCGGCCGTCGCGCGCGGGCAGGTCGAACAGCACCGGCTCACCGCCCGCCTGGATCGAGCGAGACTCGTCGTAGCGGTCACGGCCGTTGTCGAAGCGAAACAGGTGGATCTTGTCGTAGCGCGCCACGCATTGCCCGGCTGGTGAGTACACCAGCGTGCTGTTGCGAACGCGCTGCGCATCGGCCGAAGCCAGTGGCAGCGTTCCGCCGACGATCCACAAGCCGAAGTCGCGGGCGCAGCCGGCGAGAAAGCGCTGAATCGGACCCTCTCCGGGCGGCTCCTGGATGGCCAGCTTGTCGTGATCGCCTAGCCCGATCTGGCAGAAGTACTCGGGCAGCACCGCCAGCTCGGCGCCCTCGCGGGCCGCCTGCGCCAGCAGCACGCGGGCACTGTCGAGGTTGTCCTCAACCCGGGGCGTGGACACCATCTGGAGTGCGGCGGCTTGCAGCGACATCAGTTGCCTCCTTGGGTTGCGGTGCCTGGCACGGCCTGCGCCGGGCGGCGGTCGAGGCGCGTGACGCGCGGATCGGCCCAGGTGCCGTCGATGTGGAACTCCTGGGTGGCCGCGCGGGCCAGCGGCTCGCGCAGGAACAGCTGCGCCAGGAAAGTGCCCAGGCCGATGGCCGGGTTGATGACGGCGGCCACCAGGGAGGCGGTGCCGGCGTTGATCTCGGGCACCACCACGACGCGCAGATCCTGCGTTTCGCGAGCCAGGTCGGCGCGGCCTTCCATGGCCACGGCGGCGTTGACGCCTTTCATCTGCAGGTTGTTGGTGAACAGGATGCCCTGGGTGACCACCATGTCACCGCGCATGAAGTCGAAGGTAAAGCCTTCGGTGAACACATCACGGAAATCGAGCGTGAGGCGGCGCGGCAGTGACTGCAGGCTCAACACACCGAGCAGCTTGGACAGGCCAGGGTCGGCCTTGAGGAACTGGCCGGACTCGATGCTGACCGCCATCGTGCCGTTCAGGCTGGGGTAGTCCAGCGCCAGCGGCGAGCCGACCCAGGCCACCTGCCCTTCGAGCCGCCCCTTGCCGCGGCGCACCACGTCCTTCATGCCCAGGCGCGACAGCAGCTGGCCCGAATCGGCCACATCCAGGTGAAAGTTCATCACCGTGCGGCGCCGGTCGGGCCGCGCGCCGGTGCGCGCCTGCGCACCCAGCGCGGCCCAGTTGCCGGTGGCCGAGAACTGCGCCTCGGGCATGGTCAAGCCCAGCCGGTTCAGTCGCCACTCCGGCGGCGTGCCGCCGGTGGCGCCACGGTTCACGGCCTCGATCTCCAGCCGTCCGAGTTGGCGACCCCGCAGCTCGAAGTTGTCGACCACGACATCCAGCGCCGGGATGCTGGACGGCTGTGCGTCGAGCAATGATTCCACCTCGCTGGTGGACGACTCGGCGATCGACAGCCGGGCCAACCGGGCGATCAGCCGGCTGGCGCCGCTGCCCGCCGGCTGGCGGTATTCCACATAGCCATTGAGCTCGGTGGCGTCGACGTTGGCGCGCCAGGTCAAGCCGTCGCGCGAGCCGCCCATCACCACCTCGTGCAGCGTACGCCCCTGCAACGTAAGTTCGCGCGCGCGCACCGCCATCAGGGTGGGCAGATAGCCCTGCGCGGCGGCAAGCGCGGCGCCAGGGGACGGCGTCTGCGGGCCCGGCGCGACCAGTCCTTCCAGCGCCGCCTCCCAGGCGTCGACGTTCACCGCGGCGAGGTTGATATTGGCCTGCACGCCGCGCTCGGGCAGCGGCGCCGACTCGCCGGGCACCAGGCCCACACCGATGGCACCGCTCACGACCCGCGCCTGCGCACCCCGGGTGTCGCGCACATAGGTCAGCGAGGCCACGCGCCCGACCTCCACGCTCAGCTGGTCCTGCGCGCTCGCGCCAGGCACCGGCGCCATCACGAAGCGCACCGGCAGGCTGGTTTCGGCCGGCTTGTTCAGGGGCGCGGGAAGGTCCAGAGCCAACCCCTGCAGGCTACTGGTGACGGCAATGTCAACCCCGGTGGGGCGCAAGCCCAAAGTGGCGGAATAGGCCGCGCCGCCGCTGGCACGGCGAGCCAGCCCCGACAACCAGCCGAGCTCACGCGCCTGGCGCAGGCCCTCGGCCGTGGCGGTGCCCTGCACGCGCAGCAGCATGGGCGGCTCCGAGCTGCCCGCCGGCAGGCTGCGCAGCCCCCCGTCGATGCGCAGATCGCCGCCCAGGGCGCGTGCCTGGGCGCCGTTGACCGTGAAGCCGGACTCACTGAAGGACACGACCCCCCGGGCGCGCTGCAGCAAGGGCGCGTCCGGCACGAGCTGAAGGTCGTTGCCGGCCAGGGTGACGCTGCCCTGCACGCGCGATCGGTCGATCTGCGCCACGGGCAGCGACAGGGCCAGGCGCACGTCGGCCATGCCGGTGGCCGTGGCCCCCGCCAGCGGCCGATCCAGGGCCCGGGACACCGGCAGCGAGTTGAACACCGCCAGCGAATCGGCCAGCGGCCCGCGCACCAGGCCGGTGACCTGCACGGTGCTGGCGCTCAGGTTGGCGATCGCCGCGTCGGCCTGCACCTGCAGGGTAGGCGCGCCGGCCACGCGGCCCTGGGCGCCGACCACGCGCATGGCGTTGCGCTCGAAGATCAACTCGCCGGACAGGCCGGTCAGGGCCGGCCAGTGACCGTCAGCGGGGGCGTGCGGGACGTAGACAAAGTGCGCGTCGCGCACCTTTGCGCTGATGCGGAAATCGCCGCTACGCGGATCGGCGAAGGGAAAGTCGCGCAGGTCGCCGCGCACGCGGATGCGCCCCTCGCTGGCCGAGCCGGCCAGGACCGCCTCGCGCACGTAGTCGCGGGTCTCCTGGGGCACGCCCACTGGCAGGTACCGCCAGACCCGGGTGCCGTTGGCGCGCGCCAGTTCCAGCTGCAGGTCGAGAACGCCCGGCAGACCCCCGCGCGCCGTGTCGCCGCTATGCCAGCTCAGGTGGCCGCCGCCTTGCACGTCGGCGTTGGCAAATTCGAGGCCCTTGACCTCCAGCGAGGTGCGCGCCGGGCCGCGCTTCCACTGGACTTCGCCCGACAGCAGCCGCAGCGGCACGCGCGGGTCTTCCAGCACACCCGGCAGATCGACCGCGCCGTCGCGCACCTGCACCCGCGCCTTGCCGCCGGCCTCGGTGAAATCGAACTCGACCGCCGCCCCCGAGATGCCGGGTTGCCCCTGCGCCGAGGCCAACGCCAGGGCGGACACGAGCCCGCGGGCGGAATACGTTCGGGGCTGCTCCAGCGGCCCCTGCCAGCTCGCCTGAAACGATTCGGCCACGCCCTGCGGCGCGTGGCGTTGTACCAGTTCGAGCAAGCGGTCATTGACTGGCAGGTGGCTGGCAACGCGGCCGATCGACGCCAGATCCAGCCGCGCGGCCGAGATGCGGCCCTGCGCGCTCTGGCGCCCCACCGTGTCAGCCCACGACAGCGCGAGATTGACGCCGTTCAGGACCGGGCCCTCGGCCAGCTGCAGCCGCAGGTCACGCGTTTCGAGCTCAAAGGCCTGCGGGGCCCACTTTCCGGCCAGGCGACCGGAGACCAAGCGCAATGCCAGCGGCGGCCGGCCCTGCGCCAACGTGGCGGCCAAGTCCTGCAGCGCGACGTCGACTGCGCCGCCGGTGAAACGGCCGTTGTCCAGGTCAAGCCAGGCCCGAAGCGACCCGCGCCCACCCTGCAGGCGGACCCCGAGCGTGGACTGGCGCGCCAGCAACGACAGGTCGACCGAGCTGAAGTCGGCATGCAACTGGCCGCTCCAGTCCTGCCAGCGCCCCGGATGGTTGGAAAAGATCGGCTGGCGGAACATGCCCACCAGCGTGAACCGCCCACCCTGGCCCTCGGCCGGCGTGCCCGACAGGCGCAGGTCGTGGCGGCGCAATCCATTGCGGTTGACGAGCTCCAGGGCGCGCAGGGTCAGCGGCGGCGCGCCACTCATCTCGTCGGTCCAGCGCAGGGCGCCGCCGCTCACCACCACTTCCCTTTGCCGCAAGACCCAGTCGGCGAAGCGCTCGTCACCGCCGCCGCGCGAGACATCGAAGCCCGCCACCCACAGCCGGCCATCCGGCGTGCGGCGCACATCGAGCATGGGGCCCTCGATGTGCAGCTGATCAAAGCCCAGGCTCCACAGTGATCGCGGTGACAGGGTCACCACCACCCGAGCCAGCCGCAAGGCCTCACGGGCCTGGGCGTCGAGCAACACCACGTCGCGCAGCTCAAAGGTGGGCACCAGGCCGTCGCTGTACGCGGACACCGAGCCGATGCGCACCGCAATCCCCAGCGCGCGCGTGGCCTGGGCCTCGAGTTGCGGGCGCAGTTCGCCCACGCGCGGCACAATCCAGGCATGCAGCCCACCCCAGGCCAGCACCAGCACCAGCCAGAAAGCCAGCAAAAGCCACCACAATGCGTTGGCGAAGGCGGAGAACACCCGTAGCGGGCGTGAAGGCAGCAGCGAATCGTTCATGGACACTCGGATGCAGGAATTATGACCGTCGGTGCCGGCGCCGGCCCCACTTGGGCCCCAGACAGCCCTGGGTTCAGGGGCGATTGCGCGCCCGCCGCGCAGCTGTCCTCCCATTCCCGTTTCGCCCAGCGCGTGCGCCGGCGCCATGAAGGCGAGCTCGCGCTGCTTGCGCCCGGCCCCCCGACCCGCCAGACGATCGAGGCGACGTACAACACGCTGCGCGCCCGCGGCGACTCGATCGCGGCGGCGCTGCGCATCCTGCGCCAACTGGTGCTCGAGCGCCTGGTTCAGCTCGATTGCGACGAAGCCGCCCCGCTGGAGCAGGTGACGCACGCGGTCACCCGGCTGGCCGAGCTGGCGCTGGACCGGGCCTGCCAGGAAGCCTGCGCCCAGCTCGACGCCATCCACGGCGCGCCGCTGGCGCCCCAAGGCGGGCGGGCGCAGCTGTGGATCGTCGGCATGGGCAAGCTGGGCGGCCGAGAGCTCAATGTCTCCAGTGACATCGACCTGATCTATGTCTACGACCACGAGGGCGAGACCGCCGGTGTCGACGGGCGCGGGCGCATCTCCAACCACGAATACTTCGCCAAGGCCGTCAAGCTGATCTACGCGCTGGTCGGTGACACCACCGAACACGGCTTCGTATTCCGGGTCGACCTGGCGCTGCGGCCCAATGGCAACTCAGGCCCGCCGGCCGTCTCGCTCGACGCGCTGGAAGAGTACTTTTTGGTACAGGGCCGCGAGTGGGAGCGTTTCGCCTGGCTCAAGAGCCGCGTGGTGGCGCCGCGCAGTGCCATCGAGAGCGGCAGTGCCCTGGGCCTGCGCGGCACGGTGCTGCCCTTCGTGTTCCGCCGCTACCTCGATTACAACGTGTTCGATTCGCTGCGCGACCTGCATCGCCAGGTCCGCGAGCATGCGGCCCGCCGCGCGGCGGGCCGGCCCGAGCGTGCCAATGACGTCAAGCTCTCACGCGGCGGCATCCGCGAGATCGAGTTCACGGTGCAACTGCTGCAGGTGGTGCGCGGCGGCCAGTTCCCGGAGCTGCGAACCCGCTCGACCCTGGAGGCGCTGCAGCGCGTGGCTGCCGCCGGCCTGATGCCCCAGGACACCGCTGACGCCCTGGCGAGGGCCTATGTGTTCCTGCGCCGCGTCGAGCACCGCATCCAGTACCTGGACGACCAGCAGACCCACGTGCTGCCGATGTCCGAGGGCGACAGCGACCTGACCTGGATCGGGCGCACCATGGGCTTTGCCGACTGCTGCACCTTTTTGCATGCCATGGACGCGCATCGCGAACTGGTAGCCCAGGAGTTCGACCGCCTGCTGGGCCAAACGGTCGAATGCAAGGGTTGCGCCGGGCCGCGTGGCGCCAAGCCCGCCGCGGTGCCGGCCCTGGACGACCTGCTGCCCGGGTTGCCGCCCCGGCTGCGCGAACGGGTGGCGCAGTGGCGGCACCACCCGCGCGTGCTGTCCCTGCGCGACGACGCGCGCGGGCGGCTGCACCGGTTGGTGGCGCGCACCGCCCAGTGGTTGGCCGAAGGCCGCGTGACCGAAGAGGCCTGCGTGCGCATGGCCGACTGGATGGAGCCGCTGCTGCGGCGCGAGAGCTACCTGGCCTTGCTGGTCGAGCGGCCCAGCGTGCACGAGCGGCTGCTGCGGCTGCTGGGCGCCGCCCGGTGGCCGGCGCGCTACCTGCTCAAGCACCCCGGCGTGATCGACGAGCTGGCCGGTGATGCCTTCATGAGCGAGCGCTTCGTGGCGCCCGATTTCGAGCGCGAACTCGACGAGCGTCGCAGCGCGCTGGCGCGCACGGGTGAAGACGACGACGAAGCCCTTTTAAACCTGCTGCGGCGCGCCCACCATGCCGAGGTGATGCGCACCTTGGCGCGCGACCTGGAAGGGCGCCTGACCGTCGAGCAGGTGGCCGACGACCTGAGCGCGCTGGCCGACGCGGTGCTGCGCGTGACGGCGCGCTGGTGCTGGGCTCGGCTGAAGTCGCGCCATCGCGAGACGCCGCAGTTCGCCATCATCGGCTACGGCAAGCTGGGCGGAAAAGAACTGGGCTATGGCAGCGACCTGGACATCGTGTTCGTCTACCAGGACGAGGACGAGGCCGCACCCGAGGCCTACGCCGCCTTCGTGCGCAAGCTGATCAACTGGCTGGCGACCAAAACCGCCGAAGGCGACCTGTTCGAGATCGACACCGCACTGCGGCCCAACGGCAATTCGGGCCTGCTCATCACCACCTTCGAGGCCTACGCCAACTACCAGCAAAACCGGGGCAGCAACACCGCCTGGACCTGGGAACACCAGGCCATGACGCGGGCGCGTTTCATCCTGGGCGAGCCGCGCCTGGCGCTACGCTTTGCGGCCGTGCGCGAGGCAGTGATCACTGCACCGCGCGACGTGGTGGCGCTGCGCACCGAGATCGTGGCCATGCGCGAGAAGATGCGCGCCGCCCATCCCGTGAAGGCCGGCCGGTTCGACCTCAAACACAGTGAAGGCGGCATGGTCGACGCCGAGTTCGCGGTGCAGTTCCTGGTGCTGTCGCAGTCGGCGGCGCACCGCGAGCTGGTGCCCAATGCCGGCAACATCGCGCTGCTGCAGCGGGCCGAGGCCTGCGGCCTGCTGCCGGCCGGCGTCGGCCATGCCGCCGCTGACGCCTACCGGACGCTGCGCCGGGCCCAGCACATCGCCCGGCTCGACGAGATGCCCACCCAGGTGGAGCCGCAGACCGTGGCCGCCGAGCGCGAAGCGGTGCTGGCGCTGTGGCGCGCGGTGTTTGGGTGAAGCCGGCTTTGCCACGCGCGCGCCTGACCCCCACCGAAACGCGGACCTTCGCGCTCGTCCTGGCGCTTTATTTCGCCGGGTTCGCAGCGATCGCGCTGGCGGGCTGGATCGACCGCAGCTTCGGCGAGCCCAGCCTGGACCAGATCATCTACCACCTGCGCTACGCCGAAGCGGCCGCGATGGACATGGGCTGGATCTTCCTTTTCACCTTCGTTGTGGAGGTGCTGGGCTTTCCCCTGCTGATCGCGATCGCCGTGGCGATGTTCCACGTGGCCGCCGTGCGCCGGTGGCAGGCCAGGCCGCACCGCCGGTGGCTGACGCCCATGCCCGGCATCGCGCTGATGGCAGGCATTGGCGCGCTGCTGCTTCAGTTCTCGGTTTTCTCATGGGCCGCCGCGCACTTCGCCGAGGACGAGTTCGCGCAAGCCTATATCGACCCGGCCCAGGTGGCGCTGGCCGCGCCGCCCCGGCGCAACCTGATCCTGATCTACGCGGAAAGCCTGGAGGACACCTACAGCCAGGCCGGCCTGTTCGGCGCCGACCTGCTGGCGCCGCTCAAACAGCTGGGCGCCCAGAGCTTTCCCACCTACCGGCAGGCGCCGGGCACGGGCTGGACCATCGCCGGCATGGTGGCCACCCAGTGTGGCGTGCCCTTGCGCGTCTACAGCCAGCAGGACCTGCGTGAGCGCGATCGCCGCGCGTTCCTGCCGCGCGCGACCTGCCTGGGTGACATCCTGGCGGCGCAGGGCTATCGCAACGTATTCATGGGCGGCGCGCCCTTGTCCTTCGCCGGCAAGGGCACTTTCCTGCGCGACCACGGTTACCAGGAGCGGTGGGGCCGCTATGAGTTCGAGGAACTCGGATTCGCGCCGCAAGAGGCCAACGAATGGGGGCTTTACGACAGCGCCCTGTTCGAACGGGCGCGTCGGCGGCTGACCCAGTTGCAGGCCGCCGGCCAGCCGTTCAACCTCACCCTGCTGACGCTCGACACCCACAACCCCTTCGGCTTTCTCTCACCGAGTTGCCGCCGGGAGGGCGCCAAGAACTTCGAAGGGATCGTGGCCTGCAATGCCCGCCTGATCGCCAACTTCATTGCGTCGGCCCGGGCCAGCGGCGACCTCCAGAACACCCTGGTGGTGGTGCTGTCCGACCACCTGGCCATGCCCAATCCGGTGTGGGACAAGCTCCAGCAGCCGCCCGAGCGGCGGCTGTTCAACCTGTTCGTGGCCGACCCGCCGTTGCCGCTGCCGCGGCAGTCGGCCGACATGCTGCCCTTCGACATGTTTCCAACGATCCTGGAAGGCCTGGGCGCCAGCGTGCCGGGCGACCGCCTGGCGCTGGGCTACTCGGGCATCGGCTCGGCCGACGCCGCGCGTCCGCCCGGTTCCGAGCACAGGATCCGTGTGGACCAGCTGCCCGGCTCGGCGGCGTATGCGCGCCTGTGGAACCCGCTGCCCTAGGGCCTGTTCCAAGGCCCTAGCCGGTCGCGTCGCGAATGCGCGCAACGAAGGCGGTGGTGGAATAGCCGTCGACGAAGGCAATGGCCATTGAGCGGCCGCCCCACCCGCGCACCAGCCGGGTTTCTTCCAGGCGCTCCATGTCGTAATCGCCGCCCTTGACATACACCTGCGGCCGCAGCTCGGCCAGCAACCGCACCGGCGTGTCTTCGTCAAAGAAAGTGACCAGGCTTACTGATTCGAGCGCCGCGAGCATGGCCGCGCGGTCGGCCTCGCGGTTCAGGGGCCGCTCGGGACCCTTGCCCAGGCGGCGCGCCGACGCGTCGGTGTTGATCGCCACCACCAGGCTGGCCCCCTGTTCGCGCGCCTGGGCCAGATAGGTGACATGACCGCGGTGCAAGACGTCGAACACGCCGTTGGTGAACACCACAGGCTGCGCCAGCCGCGCCATCGCCTTCGCGGCATCGCCCCGGGAAACGATCTTGTGGAAAAACGCGGCCGGCGCGGATTCGGTCATCAGGTGGGGCGGAGCGCGGCAACGGCCGCCGCCTGCGACAGCGAGGCGAGCATTTCCTTGCGGAAGCGATTGAGCTCCTGCACGCTCTTGAAGCTGCGGTTCATCAGCAAGCTGAGGTTGTGCAGGATGCGCTCGACCACCTTGTTTTCCCAGGCGGCATTGAAGTCGATCTGATTGTCCAGCCAATGCTCCAGCCAGGCCGGATCGGGCAGGCGGCTCTGAATGGTGTCGCGCGGGAACAGGCTGCGGTTGACGTGCAGGTTGGTCGGGTGCAGCGCCTGCGCGGTGCGGCGGGCGCTCGCCATCAGGACACCGATCTTGGCAAAGGCCGCCTTGGCCTCTTCGCCGAACTTGCCGATGGCTCGCTTCATGTAGCGCAGGTAGGCGCCGCCGTGGCGGGCCTCGTCCTGGCTGAGGGTGTTGTAGATGTGCTTGATGACCGGCTCGGAGTGCCATTCGCTGGCGCGGCGGTACCAGTGGTTCAGCCGGATCTCGCCGCAAAAATGCAGCATCAGCGTCTCAAGGGCTGGGGCAGGCTCGAACTCGAAGCGGATGTCGTGCAGCTCCTGCTCGGTGGGGACCATGTCGGGGCGGAAGCGCCGCAGGTACTCCATCAGCACCAGGGAGTGCTTTTGCTCCTCGAAGAACCAGATCGACATGAAGGCAGAAAAATCACTGTCGTCGCGGTTGTCTCGCAGGAACATCTCGGTGGCCGGCAGCGCCGCCCACTCGGTGATCGCGTTCATCTTGATGGTTTGCGCTTGCTCGTCGGACAGCTTGGTGCCTTCGAAGTGGTCCCAGGGGATGTCCTTTTCCATATCCCATCGGACGGATTCGAGTTGTCTGAACAATTCCGGATAAAGCATGAAAGTTTTCGTTGAGTGCCCGGATTTTAAGCGGTGGCCCTGCGCCAGAGGCCCGCAAAGGCCCTACAGCCGGGCCGCGGCAGCACAATGCCGGAACATCGCGCCAGGAGATACCCCCATGAAAAGACGCCCCTTCCTGATCGGGTTCGGCTCGTGCCTCACGCTGGCGGCCACCGCCACCGCCACCGCCACGACACCGGCCTTGGCCGCGGCCGGCTGCCCCGGTTTGCTGCAACACACTTTTCCACGGCTTCAGGACGAAAAGCCTCAGGCGCTGTGCCAATACGGCGGGCGAGTGCTGCTGATCGTGAACACCGCCAGCTACTGCGGCTTCACGCCCCAGTACAAGGGGCTGGAGGAGTTGCACGCGCGCTACAAGGACCGCGGGCTGGTCGTGCTGGGCTTTCCATCCAACGACTTCGCGCAGGAAAAGGCCAGCAACAAGGAAATCGCGGAGTTCTGCGAAAACACCTTTGGCGTCAAGTTCCCGATGTTCGGCGCCTCCAGCGTGCGTGGCGCCAAGGCCAACCCGCTGTACCAGCAGCTGGCGGCGCGCACCGGCAAGGCGCCCAGCTGGAATTTCCACAAGTACCTGATTTCCCGCGACGGCCTGGCCGTGACGCACTACGGCAGCACCACCACGCCGTCTGACCGCACGCTGCTGGCTGAGCTGGAGCGCCAGCTTGCCAAGCCGGCGCCTGGGACGAGTTGAGCGCTCCAGGGCGCTGCGCGGCGTTTTTATTTCAAGCCGCGGCACAGCCGTGGAAAAGACACCTGAAAATGTCGGGGTCCATCCCATCGCTTGCCTGAGGCAAGGTTGAGAAACCCGATGGATCAAGGCACGGTGCATTCCGCCTTGGCAACCGCACGAGGCTCGGATGGCCGCTGGCCGCATCTTCTTCGACGTGACATACACGCGCGTGCAATCGCGCACTGTTGGCATCATCCGCACCGTGCGGCGGATGGCCGCATCGCTGGCCGAGCTTGCCGGCGCCAGCGGCCGCTCGTTCCAGCCCGTGACCTTCCACCGCCAAGGATTTCGCGCCTGCGCCCTGGAGGCCGCAAGCAACGCCGCCGCCCCGTCGGACACCCGCCATGACGGCGTCGGCCTGCTGCATTTCGCCACGCGCAGCGCCAAGCCGGTCATCGAAGGCCTGCTGGGCCTGCCCTGGCCCCTGGTCGAGCCCGGATGGGCCCTCGCGTCCAGCCTGGTTTTCGAGCGCGCCGCCCGCGGCCTGCCGCCGGTTGCATTTCGCGAGGGCGACACCTTGCTGCTGTTCGATGCCGCCTGGAACTACCCGGTGTGGGACGCCGCATCAAAGGCCCGGCAGGCCGGCGCCAAGGTGGTCACGCTGGTCCACGACCTGATGCCGATCGAGGCGCCGCAGTACTGCGTGCGATGGGTCCGGGGCGCGTTTGACTCGTGGCTAAGGCAAGCCGCAGCGCACAGCGACCTGATCTTGTGCAACTCGCTGAGCACCCAGGCCGCACTGACAACACACGCAGACCGCCACGCCATGGCCTTGCCACCAAGCCGTACGCTGCGATTGGGCGACGATCTGCCAGCCGGTGGCGACGGCCCCGTGCGAGAGGCGGCTCGCCAGTTCGCCAAGACCCAACCGTTCTACGCGGCCATCGGAACGCTGGAGCCCAAGAAGAATTACGACCTGCTGCTCGATGCCTTCGAGGCGCTCTGGCGCCAGGGCGCCCGCGCCGGTCTGCTGCTCGCCGGCCGCGCCACCCCTGAATGCAGGGCCGTGGGTCGCCGGCTGCGCCAACTGGAAGCCTCCGGACGACCGCTGCTCTGGCTGGGCGACGCCAACGACGCCGAGATCGCCTTCATGCTGGGCCAGGCCCAGGCACTGGTGATCACGTCCTTGTTCGAGGGCTTCGGTCTGCCGCTGGTCGAGGCACGCGCGGTCGGTTGCCCTGTGATCGCTACCAACCTGCCATGCTTTCGCGAGCTGGCCGACGATGGGGTTCATCTGGTGGCGTCCGCCGACCCCGCCGCGCTGGCGGACGCGCTCGCACGTCACAGCGCGGGTCAGCTCACACTTTCACGCATACCGAATCCTGGCGTGAGCTGGAACGACGCGGCACAGCGTTGCGTCGAACTTGTCCAGCGCGCCCTGGAACCCGGATCCACGGTCAACGCATAGACATCGGGCTCAACTGCCCGAGGCGTGGTCGCCGCGCAGCACCGTCGCGCCCAGCACCCTGGAAACCCACCGCACCAGCGCCGGCGCGCGCAGGCCGACGGCGACGCACAGCATCAGGTCGCGCCGTCCGTAGCGAGCGAAGACCGCGAAGGCCTTTTCCTTGATCGCGCGTGAGCTTCGACGGTCGGCGCCCAGCCGCCGAACCAGGATCACGTTCTGCTTGAGGCGATCGATGACGGTCCGCCCCATGGCGCCGCCGCCGTAGTTCTGGTCGATGTGAAGCTTGTCGATGAAGTCGGCGATGCGCCGGTCGGGGTCGACCTCATCGTGCCCGGGTGCGCGCGAGCGAAACAGCGCCGTGGGCGCCGGCACATAGGCAAAGCAGCCTCGCGCGAGCAATTGGTCGGTCAACCAAACGTCGCCCGCAACTTCCAGGTTGCATGCGGCCAGGCCGCCCGTGGCCTCGTAGTCCGATCGCCGGATCAGGTCTCCCGCCATCCAGGTCGACGCCAGTGTCCATGGAAAGAAGAAGACTCGGGCCGCCGCGCCGCAATACTGCGTGCGCGCCAGCGACGCGGGCCGCACGCGAGATGGGTCGCACGGGTCCGCTGGAAGCTGCCGCGCGTGAAAGATGTTGCCCGCCGCGAACACCGCCTGCGGGTAGTCGCGCAAGACGTCCACGAGCATCGTGATCGCGGTGGGCAACAGCACATCGTCCGACGAAAGAAACGATATCAGCTCACCCCGTGCGCAGCTGGCACAGAAGGCGAAGTTCTCGTTCATCGTGCAGAACCGCTCGGGAGAGACGACCCTCAACCGAGGATCGCCAATGCCGCGAAGATAGTCGCCGGCGCCGTTCGTGCTGTGGTTGTCCGACACGACGACCTCGATGTGCGGATAGGTCTGCGCCAGACAGCTTTCGACACACTCGCGCAGGTGCTCAAGGTTCTGGTTGTAGGTCGGCACGAGGATGCTGACCCAGGGAACTTGGCCTGCCTTCAGTGGCTCGGCTTCAGAGAGTTCGGTCATGGTGTCCACACACGTTGTTCTCAGCGCAGCAGCCCTGCCAGCTTGCGAGTGATCAGTGCGCGCGACACCGGGACGCTCATGGCCACGGTCGCATACAGCACCAGCAGGACGCCGCCCAGAGCCAGGACGGCGGGCAGGCGCGCGGCCGGCAACTCGATCCCGAGTCGAAGACCCCAGACGCACAAGGCCCCAGCCGCCAGCGGCAGGAAAATGGCGTCACGGTACCAGCGCCACTTCTCACGTGGCAGCAGTCTCACGTGCATGAAATGAACCGAGATCAGCACATAGCCGGCATTGAGCGCCAGCCAAGCCCAGGCCGCACCCAGCGCGCCGAAGCGGGGAACCGACCACAGGATGGCCGGAATGATGATGACGATGGCCACCGCATTGACGCGGATCGGAAACGCCGTCCAACCGTGCGCAATCTGCGCCGTGTAGGGCACGGACATCAGGCAGTTGCACAGCGTGCCCACCGCGAGCACTGTCAGCAGCGGCGCGACCTGGCCCGCGGTGTGCGCGTCGGCCGTCCATGCCAGCAGCAATGGCTGCGCATACGCGGCCATCAGCAGGCCCGCTGGCACGATGACCACCGCCAGCCACTGGCTGGCAGCGTGGTAGGTGGCGGCCAGGCCGTCATGCTCAGACCGGGCGATCAACTCGATCATGCGTGGCGCCACCGCGAGTGTGATGGGCGCGGCCATGAGGTAGATGGCGCCTGTCACTGTGTTGGCGACGAGGTACCAGCCCAGGTCGTCCAGCGCCGCCAGCTTGCTCACCAGCAATTTGTCGAGCTGCATCAGGGCCGCCGACATCAGGGTGATCATGGCCATGCCGCCGGCGAATTTGCGAATCGACAGGAGGGCGCCAAGATCGAAGCGCGCGCGCGCCGGCCCGCCGGGCAGGCCGCGATAGACCTGCACCGCCAACACCGCAACACTCAACACGGACACCAGGCCCTGCCAGACAAAGAACGCGCGCACGCTCGGCTCGATCCACACCAGCACAGCCACCGCGCCGACTGAGCGCAGCGTCGCCAGCAGGGCCTGGGCGCCATTGAGCCAGACTTGCCTCTGCAGCCCGAGGAGCACCCCCCGGTACACCTCCTCCACCATCCGCGATGCGATGACCACCGACATGATTTGCACGGCCTGGACCACCGTGGGCAGCGGCAGCTGGCGGACGTTGAGCCAATGCTCGGACAAGAATGGTGCGGCCAGCCACACCAGCGCCACGACCCCGGCCGCCAGACTGCCGTAGATCACCTCGAATGAACGCAGCAGGTTGCGCACGTGCTGCGCGCTGTTCGCGCCCGCCTGAAAGCGCGCGAACTCGCGGTGGATGGCCGGCGTCAGGCCCATGTCCAGCAGCACAAACCAGGCTTGCAGGACGGCGACGAACCCGATCAGCCCCCAGGCCTCCGGGCCCAGGTGGCGGATGTAGACCGGGATGAACGCCAACCCCATCAGACCGGTCCAGCCCTGGCCCAGGTAGTTCGCGATCGTGTTGGCGCGCAGGGACATGGACACAGGCCCGGACGGCGGGATCAGCGCAGGCGCTTGAGGTACCCGTGCGGCGCCACCGTGATCAGCAGCTTGTTCTCGACGCGTTGGTCGATCTGGAACTCGGGGTGGCTCTCCAGGTATTTCCACACCGCTGTCTTGGGGTTGTCGCCCGGCGCCCACGGGCGGTCGGGGTACATGTGCTTGGGCAGGTGCTCGACGATGGTGTCGAACACCACGCAGTAGCTGCCCACGCTGGTCAGCGGTGCATAGGCATCGAGTTCCGCGAGCACATGGTCATGGGTGTGATTGCTGTCCAGGCACACCAGCACGCGCGAGTAGCCGGCCGCAATCGCCCGGACCTGCGCGACGACCTCGGGCGCGATGCTCGAGCCCTGGATCATCTGGATGCGCGAGGCCATCGGATGCGCCTCGATCGCGGCGCGGTTGTGGGCGCGGATGTCGATGTCGATGCCCAGCACCTTGCGCCTGGACGCCCTGGGGTCGAGCACCGAGCCGGCATCGATGGCGTCGCACAGGTCGAGCATGGCCAGCATGGACGCGCTGAACACCAGCGAGCCGCCGTGGGCGATACCAGTTTCGATGATGAGATCCGGCCGCACCTGCCAGATCAACTCCTGCATCGCGACGATGTCTTGGGGATACTGGATGATCGGCCGCCCCAGCCAGGCGAAGTTGTAGCAGTACTTGGGGTCGGTCGAGGCCAGCATGAAAGCCGCCGCGGATGCCTTCAAGGGCGCGTTGTGACCGTTCGCGTCGATGCGCGCGAGAACCTCGTTTTGAAAATCGTTCACGGCAGACTCTTCTCGCAGATGGGTCAGTCAGGGGTGAAACGGATGGACCGGGCGCCACCCCAACGAAAGAAGCTTGGCATTGTCGCCCATCAGCAAGTGAGGCTCGCCCGGCCGCTCAGCGGCCAGGTCGAGCACCGGTGCCGGATCGGCGCCACAGGCCCGGGCGATCGAACGGACGGCCTTGGCGATCTGGATCGGCTGGCCCGAGGCGATGTTGAAGCTGCCCGCCGCCGCCTTGCACGACAGATCGGCGAAGGCCCGGGCCACGTCTTCGACATGCAGGAAGTCGCGATAGGCGCCGGCATTCACGCCGAAGGGCGCGCGGCGACCCTGGAACACGTCGGCCAGCGCCGGGAACAGGCGCCGGCGGTCTTCGCCGGGACCGTAGGCCATGAAGATGCGGCCCCAGGCCAAGGGCACGCCGGCAGCATCGCAGATTGGCGAGAGAAGGCGCCGCGTGGCGTCCTTGGCGACACCATACAGCGTGGCAGGCACGAGGGGCGAGCTGTCCTCGCGGCAGTAGCCCACTGACCCGTCGTACTCGGCGCAGGTGCCCGCCGCCGCGACGTGCTGCCCGCCCGCCGCACAAAAGGCCTCGACCAGCCGTACGCTCGCCTCGACCCAGCGCAGGTTCAGGGGAGAGGCCCAGTACTGGCCGTGCTCGGCGTACCAGGCCATGTGAATCAGATGGGTGCACTGCGCGCGGCCGACCACGTCCGCGCAGGCATCGGCCTGCAGCAGATCGGCCTCGATGAATTCGCCTTGGAAGCCGGCCGCACGCGTGCCCCCGACCGCCACCGTGTCGATGCCGCGCAGCGCCAGCTGAGCCAGCACATGGCGCCCAATGAATCCGCTGGCGCCCGTGAGCAGCACCCTCATGGCCGCAGCCCCAGCGTCGATGAACGGGTCTCAGTCATCGACCGCCAGTTCAGGAACCGCCACGACGAAGCGGCCGCCCCAGCTGCGCACGACGGCCTGCTGCGATCGGACTTCGGACGCGATGTTCCAGGGAAGGATGAGGACAAAGTCTGGCCGCCGCTCGGACAAAGCCGAGGGTGGCAGGATGGGAACATGGCTGCCGGGCATGAACTGGCCTTGCTTGGACGGGGCGGCGTCACAGACAAAGGACAGAAGGTCGGGTTTGACGCCCGCATAGTTCAGCAAGGTGTTGCCCTTGGCCGCCGCGCCGTACGCCGCCACACGCTGGCCGGCCCGCTTGCGCTGGATGAGGAAGTCAAGCAGGTCGTCCTTGACCCGGTCGGCGCGCGCCTGGAAGGCGGCGTAGGTGGCCAGATCGAACAGGCCGCGCCGCGCCTCCTCGGCCAGTACGGCCCGCATATTCGAGGTGCCCGTGCGCGGATCATCGGCATGCCCGCCGTGAAGACGCAGGCTGCCGCCGTGGGTCGGCAGTTCCTCGACATCCCACACGCGCAGGCCGGCCGCCTCGAAGATGCGGCACGCGACCCCCAGCGACAGATAGGAAAAGTGCTCGTGGTACACCGTGTCGAACTGAGTCTGCTCGATCAGACGCATCAGGTGCGGAAACTCCAGGGTGATGGTGCCGCCCGGCTTGAGCGCATGGCGCAATCCGCGCGTGAAGTCGTTGATGTCGGGCACATGGGCATAGACGTTGTTGCCCACGATCAGGTCGGCCCGGCGGCCCTGCACGGCCAGGCGCCGGCCCAGGCGTTCGCCAAAGAATTCGCGCAGCACGGGAATCCCCAGACTCTGGGCGACGTCGGCGGTGCCGGTCGCCGGCTCGATGCCCAGGCACGGAATGCCGGCCGCGACGAAATTTCGCAGCAGGTAGCCGTCGTTCGATGCCACCTCGATCACCAGGCTGTCGGCGCCCAACCCCAGCTCGGTCACCATCCGCTGCGAATACCGCGCGGCGTGCGCCAGCCAGCTGCTGGAGGTGCTGGAGAAATAGGCGTAGTCGGGCTTGAAGAGTTCCTCGGCCTGGGCGTAGTCCTCGGTCTGCACCAGCCAGCAGGCCTTGCACACCTTGACCTTGAGCGGGTAGTGGGTCTCCGGACGCTGCAGGTCGCCGGCCGTGCGATAGGCGTTGGACGCGGGGGCGAACCCCAGATCCACGAAGGTGTGCGTGAGCGGGGCGCTGCAATGGCGGCAGTTCATGAGAGCAGTCCGGCGAAGTCCGGCGACAAGAGCGGGTGGGCCGCATCGCGCGGTGAGAGCACAGAGATTGGCAGCGGCCAGGCGATGGCCAGGCGCGGATCGTCATGGCGCACGCCGCCTTCTGCCTGCGGCGCGTAGAAGGCCGTGTGGAGGTAGAGCAGTTCGCTGTCGGCCTCCAACACCTGGAAGCCATGCGCGCAGCCCTGCGGAATGACCAGCATGCGCGCGTTGTGCTGCGAAAGCTCCTGCGCATGCCACCGCAGGAAGGTGGGTGAGCCGGCGCGCAGGTCGGCCACCACGTCCCACACCCGCCCTTTGAGGCAACGCACCAGCTTCATTTCGGCATGGGGCGCGTGTTGGAAATGCAGGCCGCGCACGCAGCCGACCGCGGCCGTGCACGACTGGTTGATCTGGACGATGCGGCCTGTGCCGATCACATCGGCGAGTTCGCGCTCGCAAAAAAGGCGAGCGAAGCTGCCACGCGCATCGCCCTGTACAGAGGTGTCGATCTGCGACACCCCCGCGATCGGCGTTGCGCTGACCATCACGGCTGCGCCCATTGAATGCCGCGTTGGGCGGCGGCCGCGACGTAGGCTTCGAGCTGCCGGCGACTGATGACCTCTCCACGCTCGAGCCAGGCGCGGTACCACTCGATGGTGGCCGTGAGCGTGTCCTCGAAGCTCCAGACCGGGCGCCAATTGAGCTTACTTCGTGCCTTGCTGCTATCGAGGTACAACAAAAGCGCCTCTCGCGGTTGAGGCCGATCGGACACATGCCATCGGACCCCTGGCCATCCCTGCGCAAGCCGCGCCAGCAACTCGCCAACCGGGCGATGCCCTTCCTGCGCCGGACCGAAGTTCCATGGCTCGGCATAACCACTGCCGCCGTCAAGCAAGCGATGGCCAAGGAGCAGGTAGCCCGAGAGAGACTCCAGCACATGCTGCCACGGACGCGTACCGGCCGGTGAGCGCACTTCAAGAGATTGCGACGCTTCCAGCGCACGCACGAGGTCCGGGATCAGCCGGTCTTCGGACCAGTCGCCGCCGCCAATCACGTTCCCGGCACGCGCGGTGGCGAGCAACGGCGCGCCCGGTGTGCCAAAAAACGCGCTTCTGTAGCTGGCGGCCACGAGTTCGGCGCCCGCCTTGGACGCGCCATACGGGTCACTGCCGCCCAGGCGATCGATTTCCCGGTACCCCCACTGCCACTCCCTGTTCTCGTAGCACTTGTCGGTGGTCACAACGACGACGGCGCGCACGCTCGGGGTGCGGCGGCAGGCTTCGAGAACGTGTGCTGTCCCCATGACATTGGTGGACCAGGTTTCCAGTGGATCACGGTAGGAGCGCCGCACGAGAGACTGGGCGGCCAGGTGGAAGACAATTTCCGGCTGCGCCGCTGCAATGGCGCCGCCGATGGCCGCGGCGTCGCGGATATCGTGCCGCTCGTCATTGACGGGCAACCCCAGCAGGCTCCAGTGGTTCGGGCTGGTTTCGGGCGCCAGCGAGACACCGATGACCTTAGCACCGAGCGTGTTCAACCAGAGCGCAAGCCAACTGCCCTTGAAGCCCGTATGACCGGTGATCAACACCCGCCGATCTCGGTAGCAGTCGGAAAACAAGCTCATGCCCAGGACTTCCACGGCGCCTTGCCGGTGGCCCACAACTGCTCCAGATGGTTCTTGTCGCGAAGCGTGTCCATGGGCTGCCAGAAGCCGCGGTGCTCGAAGGCTTCGAGCTGGTGGGCCGCGGCAAGGGCCTCGAGCGGGGTGGACTCCCAGGGGGTCTGGTCGTCGTCGATGAAATCGAGCACGCGCGGGCTGAGCACGAAGAACCCGCCGTTGATCCATGCGCCGTCACCCGGCGGCTTTTCCTGGAAGCCGCGAACCGCGGCGCCCTGGCGCACCAGGGCGCCATAGCGTCCGGGGGGCTGCACCGCGGTGACAGTGGCCATCTTGCCGTGGGCCCGGTGGAAGGCCAGCTGCGCGCCGATGTCCACGTCGGCAACGCCGTCGCCATAGGTGAAGCAGAAGGCCTCTTGGTCCCGCACGTAGCTGGCCACGCGCTTGAGGCGCCCGCCCGTCAGGGTGTCCTCGCCGGTGTCCACCAGCGTCACCCGCCAGGGCTCGGCGTTGCGGTGCAGCACTTCCATGGTGTTGGTGCTCATGTCGAAGGTGACGTCGGACATGTGCAGGAAATAATTGGCGAAGTATTCCTTGATCACGTAGCCCTTGTAGCCACAGCAGATCACGAAGTCGTTCACGCCATGCGTCGAGTAGATCTTCATGATGTGCCACAGGATCGGCCGCCCACCGATGTCGATCATGGGCTTGGGCTTGAGATGGGTCTCTTCGGAGATGCGCGAGCCCAGACCGCCGGCGAGGATGACTGCTTTGATCTTGTCCATGTGTGGAACGAATGGTAATGGCTTGTCCGGTGCGCGTACCATGGTTCGGGTTTCCATGACCCCGAGAAAAATCCTCTTCCTCTCGCCCACCCTGCCCGCCGCGGGCCGAAGCGGCGGGCGCCAGGCCGTCTACAACCACCTGCTCGCCCTGGCGGCCAGCCCGCGGGCCATCCAATTGGATCTGGTTGCCGTCGACGTCGACGACAGCGGCGAGTCCCTCCCCGGTGAGCTGGCCGGCTTTCATGCCACCACCCTGCGGCGCGACTTCCCCGGGTGGCGCGGCCCCGGCGGCAAGTGGGCCGCCATCCGGCAACTGCTGTTCGACCCGCGACCGCGGGCCGCGGCGATGGTGGCGGGCCGCGAACCCCGGCGACAGCTGGCGCGCCGGCTGGCGACGACGCGCTACGACGCGATCGTCGTGGACCATGCCAATGCCTGGGCCTTGCTCCAGGGCCTCAGTGGCGAGGTGCCGGTGACCTACATCGCCCACAACGTCGAGGCGGACATCCTGCGCGACGAACTGGCCCAGACCGGCTGGCTCTCGCCGCATCGTGTGCGGCTGGCGCTCGAATGGCTCAAGACCCGGCATTACGAGGGGCAACTTCTGGCGCGCGCGAGCAAGATCGTGTGCATCTCCTCGTTTGACCGCGACACCCTGGCCCGGCGCGGCGTGCGCGGCACCCTGCTGACATGGCCCGAGCTGCCGATGGCGCGGCCGGCCGTGGCAAGAACCTGGCGTGGCAAGCGGCTGCTGTTCGTCGGGTCGGCCGGGCATTTCCCGAACGTCGAGGCGGTGCGGTGGCTGGTCACCGAGCTGATGCCGCAATTGGCGGCGCTGTGCCCCGGCGCGGTGCTGCATGTGGCTGGCTGCTCGCGCCAGGACGTGCCGCACGCGCACGTGTCTGACTGCGTCGTGCTGGAGGGCTTTGTTTCCCAGGCGCGGCTGGACGAACTGCATCGCCTCGCGGACCTGTTCGTCTGCCCCGTCGTGCTGGGCTCCGGCGTGAAGATCAAGGTGCTCGAAGCCGCAGCCTACGGCCTGCCGGTCGCCGCGACGCCCGAGTCGCTGCGCGGCATCGATTTTCTGAAGGATTCGGCGCTGGTCATCGGGCGCGATCCCGCGCAAGCGGCGCGGGACATCGCCAAGGCCCTGGCGTCGCCGTCACACCTTGAGGATCTGAGCGTCAAAGGCCTGGCCGCACTGGCCAGCGAACGCCAGCGGCGCCCGCCCCTCGCAGCCATCGTCTGAAGGTCGCCGCAAGGCGCGCAGATCAGACCGGCCTGCTATCCACAAAACTCGCCCGCAGCATCAACTTGTCGTACAGCTTGGCCAGGTTGGCATGCGGGCCGCGCCAGTCGATCTCGGGGAAGCGGAAATCGAGATACCCCAGCGCGCAACCCACCGCGACGTCGGCCAGGGTGAGGTGGATGCCGGCGCAATACGGCTTGTCGGCCAGGCCCTGGCTCATGGCGCGCAGGCTGGCGTCGGTCTTGGCCAGCTGGCGGTCGATCCAGGCTCGGCTGCGCTCGCTGTCCTTGCGGCCGTCCCAGGTGCGCTCCAGGCGCGCCAGGATCAGCGCGTCGAGCATGCCGTCGGCCAGCGCCTCCCAGGTCTTGACCTCGGCCCGCTCACGGCCCACCGAGGCAATGAGCTTGCCCACCGGGGACAGGGTGTCGAGGTATTCGACGATCACGCGCGAATCAAACAGCGCCTCGCCGCCTTCCATGACCAGGCAGGGCACCTTGCCCAATGGGTTGGACTGCGCGATGGTCGAGTCGGCCGCCCAGACGTTCTCCAGCACGAACTGGTAGTCCAGCTTTTTCTCGGCCATGACGATGCGGACCTTGCGCACGTAGGGGCTGGTGGTGGCACCAATCAATTTCATGGGAATGCGGGCTTTCTGGTCATTCTTGTCGTGTGGTGCTTCATTCTAGAAGCAAGCTCCGCCACAGCCCCGGCGAACCATCGGGCGGGTGTCGGCCCCCACCTACAATCGCGCCATCATGACGCTTTCCCCCATCGCCGCGCTGTCGCCGCTGGACGGCCGCTACGCGGGCCGCCTGGCGCCGCTTCGGCCCCTGATGAGCGAGCAAGGCTACATGCACCGCCGGGTGCAGGTCGAGGTCTGCTGGTTCATTGCCTTGTCCGACGCCGGTTTCGCCGAGTTCAAGCCCCTGTCGCCCGGCGCCCGCACCTACCTGCTGGGTCTGGTGAAAAACTTCTCCGAGGCCGACGCCCTGGCCATCAAGGAGATCGAAAAGACCACCAACCACGACGTCAAGGCCGTGGAGTACTGGATCAAGTCCCGCTTCGAGGCCCGGCCCGAGCTGCGCACAGCTTCCGAGTTCGTGCACTTCGCCTGCACCAGCGAAGACATCAACAACACCAGCCATGCGCTGCAGCTCAAGGCGGCGCGCGAGCAGGTGCTCCTGCCCGGCCTCGACGGCCTGATCGCCAAGCTGCGCGAGATGGCGCATGCCTACGCCGAGGTGCCGATGCTCAGTCGCACCCACGGCCAGACCGCCAGCCCCACCACGGTGGGCAAGGAAATCGCCAACGTGGTGGTGCGCCTGGCCCAGGCCCGCGACCGCATCGCGGCGGTGCGCCTCATGGGCAAGATGAACGGCGCGGTGGGCAACTACAACGCCCACCTCTCGGCCTGGCCTGCGTTCGACTGGGAGGCCTTCAGCCGCAAGGTGATCGAGTCGCCCGAGCCGCTGGGCCTGGGGCTGACCTTCCAGCCCTACAGCGTCCAGATCGAGCCGCACGACTACATGGCCGAGCTGTTCGATGCCATTGCCCGCGCCAACACCATCCTGATCGACTGGTCACGCGACGTCTGGGGCTACGTCAGCCTGGGCTACTTCAAGCAGAAGCTGCGCGACGGCGAAATCGGCTCGTCGACCATGCCGCACAAGGTCAACCCCATCGACTTCGAGAACGCCGAGGGCAACCTGGGCTTGGCCAATGCATTGCTGCGGCACCTGTCCGAAAAGCTGCCCATCTCCCGCTGGCAGCGCGACCTGAGCGATTCGACGGTGCTGCGCAACATGGGCGTGGCCCTGGGCTACGCCGCGCTGGCCTACCACTCGTTGTCGATCGGCCTGACCAAGCTCGAGCTCAACGAAGAGGCGCTCAACGCCGACCTCGACGCCGCCTGGGAAGTGCTGGCCGAACCTATCCAGACCGTGATGCGCCGCTTCGGCGTGCAGGGCGCCTACGAGAAGCTCAAGGAAGTCACGCGCGGCCGGGCGGTGCGGTCCGAAGACCTGCACGGCCTGATCCGCTCGCTGGAGATCCCCGACGCCGAGAAGCAGCGCCTGCTGGCCCTGACGCCGGCCAGCTACACGGGCATGGCGGCCGCACTGGCGCGCCGCGCCTGATCCGGCACCCTACGTGGCCATCAAATCCACCATCTTCAAGGCCAACGTGCAGTTGGCCGACATCGACCACGGCTACTACGCCGACCACGCGCTCACCCTGGCCCGCCACCCCAGCGAGACCGACGAGCGCATGATGGGCCGCCTGGCAGCCCTGGCCCTCAATGCGCACGCCCTGCAGGACACCTGCGGCGGCGACGGTCACCTGGCCTTTGGCGACGGCCTGTCCGATCCCGACGAGCCCGACGTCTGGCTGCGCGACTTCACCGGCCGCACCCGGCTGTGGATCGAGGTCGGCCAGCCGGAGGAAAAGCCGCTGGTGCGCGCCTGCAGCAAGGCCGACGAAGTGCGGGTGTACTGCTTTTCCAACGCCGCCGAGATCTGGTGGCGCGGCATCGAGAACAAGCTCACGCGGCTGGCGCGCCTGCAGGTCTATCGCATTCCGGCGGAGGCCAGCCAGGCGCTAGCGGCCCTGGCGGCGCGCAGCATGCAGCTGCAGGCCACGGTGCAGGAAGGCGTGCTGAGCCTGGGGGATAGTCAGCGCAGCGTGGATGTGGAACCGGTGCGCTGGAAGTAGCGCGTGGCACCTCGCACTGGATCCCCGCCTTCGCGGGGATGAAGAAAATGTGTCATCCCCGCGAAGGCGGGGATCCAGGCCATGCGGCCTCCGGCTCGACGCCGGCTTCCCCGCTGCGTTCTCTATACCGATTGAAGCGCCAAGCCGACCCAGCCAGGGTGATGCGCCGCCAGGTCTGGCGCTTTTCGCCCGGCGACATGGCCGGCCAATGCTGCACCTCGTCGAAGCTGCGCCCACAGCCCTTGCAGGTCTCGTCGCCCTGGCTGGTGGAGCAGATCGCGATGCAGGGCGTGTCGGGGGTGGTGTCGTACCACGCTTTCCAGGCGGCCCAGGCCTCGCGCGGAAAGCCTTTTTCCGCCGCCTCATCCTCGTGGTGATAGACCATCAGCGCATACACCGTCGCCAGGGCGCGCAGTTCGGGCGCCAGCGTCACGCCATCGGGCGAGGGCTTGCGCTTGCGCCAGTGGTTGATGGCGGTCTCGATGTCGGTGATGTGGATAGCGGCCATGGTCTTGCGGGGTCGCGGATGATAGCCCGGGGGGGCGGACGCTGCCGGGCCGGTGCTATTCTCGCCGCATGAAGTTGATCACGAAATGGCTCCTCAGTGCCGTGGCCCTGCTGTTCGTGGCCTATGTCTATCAAGGCGTGCAGGTGCCCGACTTCTCCAGTGCGCTGATCGCGGCCCTGGTCATCGGCCTGCTCAACATGGTGGTGCGGCCGATCCTGGTGGTGCTGACCTTGCCGGTCACGGTGCTCACGCTGGGCCTGTTCCTGTTTGTGATCAACGCGCTGATGTTCTGGGCCGCCTCAGCCTTGCTCAGCGGCTTCCACGTCAACGGCTTCGGCGCGGCCTTGCTGGGCTCCCTGATCTACTCGGTGCTGGGCCTCATCATCGACTCAGCGCTCGAGCGCCTGTTCGCGAAGTAGCGCCTGCACCTGGCGCGCGCGGGTGTCGATGATCGACGCCTCGATGTGGTCCACATTGCCCTTGCGGGCCAGCTCCTGCGCCGCGCGCAGGCGGTCCATCGCGGCCGAATAATCCAGTGTGGCGATCTGCGCCTCGGCCTCGGCCCGCACGGCACGCAAGGTCTGCCCCTGGGCCGCGGCCGCGCGCCCCAGCAACTGCCACGCCGCCGCGTCCTGCGCCCGGGTGGCCACCCAGACCTGCAGCGACTGCATTGCCGCTCCCGCGCGGCCCGTCTGCAGCGCCGCCTGGGCCGACAGCAGCATCTCCGCCCGGCTGCCACTGCCCAGGGGCAGCAACGACGCCGCCCGGGCGGCGTCGCCGGCCATCAGGGCGAGCTCGGCGTCGAGCAGGCGCACCGCACGGCCGGCCTGACTGTCGGCGGCCTGCAGCGAGGCCAGCCGTTGGGCATAGCGCAAGGCCGCCGGCATCTCGCGCAGCCGGGCCGAGGCCAGCGCCGCGCCGTACCAGGCGGCGGCGCGGCGGGTGGCGTCGGCCTGGGCCGGCAGACCGTCGGCGTCGCGCTGCAGGGTTCGCAGGGCATCGACGCCGCCGGCCGACAGGGCGCGCGCGCGCGCAGCCATCAGCGCGTGCTCCAGGTCGCCACTGGCCGGCGCCGCGCCGCGCTCGACCAGGGCCTGGCGCGACTGCATGTCGGCCGCCCGCTCGGTGGTCAGCGGGTGGGTGCGCAGGTAGGGAAAGGCGCCGTTGTCGTTCAGGCGCGAGGCATGCTGCAGCTTGTCGAACATGCTGGCAAAGGCCTGCGGCGCAAAGCCGGCCTGGGTGAGCACGCCAAAACCCACGCGATCGGCCTCGCGCTCCATGTCGCGCGAGAAGGTCAGCTGGTTGCGCGCCGCCACCGCTTGCCCGCCGGTGACGACGGCGCTGGCCGCCTGCGGGTTTTTGCTGGCGGCCAGCACGCCGAGGATCATGGCGCCGATCAACCAGGGCATCTGCCGCTCCTCCTGCGTCATCAGGCGGGAGATGTGCCGCTGGGTGACATGACTGAGCTCGTGGGCCAGCACCGAGGCAACTTCGTCGCCGCTGCTGCTGACCGCCAGCAGCCCCAGGTTCATCCCCAGCCAGCCACCCGGCAAGGCAAAGGCGTTGATGCTGCGGTCTTTTCCGAGCAGCACCTGCCAGGCAAAGCGCTGGTCCAGCTCGGCGTTCAGGTCGCCACGCTGGCGGGCCGCGGCCAGCAGGCGCTGCCACAAGCCCTGGACGTAATCGGCCAACACCGGGTCGTCCAGATAATCGGGGTCGCGAAACAGCTCACGCGCAATGCGGTCGCCCAGGCGCCGCTCGGCGCCCAGGGAAAGATCGCCACCATCGCCCATGGCGGGCAACTGGGCGTGCAAGGCCATCGGTTGCACCGCCCCGGCCAGGGCCGCCACCAACACCAGCGTGCGCGCCCAGCGGGCACGTATCATCGAATCATTCATCTAGGACTTCCGGCACCCTCATGAGTGGATTGACGCATTTTGACGCGCAGGGCCAGGCGCATATGGTGGACGTGTCCGCCAAGGCCCCCAGCCACCGCATCGCGACGGCCCAGGGGCGCATCCGCATGCAGGCGGCCACACTGCAAATCATCGCCTCCGGCGGCGCCAAAAAGGGCGACGTGCTGGGCATTGCCCGCATCGCCGGCATCCAGGCGGCCAAGAAGACCTCAGATTTGATTCCCCTGTGCCATCCGGTTCCCCTGACCCGGGTAACAGTCGAGTTTGAATTGGAACCGGCCGGCAAAAGTGTGCGCTGCATCGCCAGCGCCGAGACGGTGGGTGTGACCGGTGTCGAGATGGAAGCCCTCACGGCCGTGCAAGTGGCGCTGCTGACCATTTACGACATGTGCAAGGCGGTGGATCGGGCAATGGTGATGGAAGACGTGCGCTTGCTGGACAAGCGGGGCGGCAAGTCGGGCCACTGGCAGGCTGGCGGCGACGTTTGAGGCTGCGCAACCCGCTCGCAACGTTTGCGGTGGAGGCCCTGCTGTGGCTTGTCCCGGCGGGGCTTTTTCTGCGGATGTACCTGGAGCGGGCCGCGGTGCCCATGACCGCGGCCTACGCCCACCTGGGGCTTGTTTTGATCCTCGCCGGGTCGGTCGCGGCGACCCGAGCACTGCTGCACTGCTTTGTGCCCCGGCCTGGGTCGAACGTGATGGGCACCCTGCTGACAGCCACCGCCTTGTGGCTGTTGTGGGCCTACTACCTTCTCGCCATCGCCGGCTTTGGCGCGTGGGGGCGATTGGTCTCATGGGGGTTGATTGCAACCTACCTCTGGCGCGCCACCGAACTGTTCGAAGTGCTTGGCACCGGTGCCTATGCGATCGCCGCGGCAGTGGCGATCAGCTTCGTCGTGTTGTCCTGGCTGCTTCACAAGAGCATCGTCAAGCACGACTGGACCGCGCCCACGTTCCCAAACCCGTCCGGTCGTGGCGCCCGACTGGCTGGCGCCACTCTTTTCCTGTGCGCAGCCGCCATTTTCTTCTGGCGATTCTGGGCCTTTCCGCCGATCGAGACCGGTGAGCCCGTGGCAAGCACATTCAACACCCATCTGCTTGCGCAGCGGCGGCAAACGCACCACAGCCCCGCCTCGCGACGATTGGCCCAGCAGGAGGACAGTGAGCGCGCAAGCTATGTTGCGAGTGCTCACGCGGGGCCGACGAATGTCGTGCTGGTGGTGGTCGATGCGCTGCGCGCAAAAAGCATGGGCGCGTATGGCTATGAAAGAAACACCACCCCCTACCTGAGCCAGCTGGCACGGGAGGGAAAGATCAGCGTCGTTCCCCATGCGTACAGCGTCTGCGCCGAGTCTTCCTGCGGGATCTACGGCATTTTGGCCTCACGCCATGTGCATCAAGCGGTCGCCAAACCCATTACGCTGATTGAAGTGCTTGCCCGCCATGGGTACGCCACACACCTGCTGCTCAGCGGTGACCACACCAATTTCTACGACCTTCGGCAGGTGTATGGCACGGTCGACACGTACTTCGACAGCTCGCGGGACTCGGGCGGCTTGATCAACGACGACAGCAGCATCATCCAAGCACTGGGAAAGCTGCCGCTCAAGCGCGTCGACAAGAACTTCTTCCATTTCCACCTCATGGCCAACCATGTGCTGGGCCGCCGCGCGCTGTCAGACCCTGCGCCCTTCGGCCCCACGAAAAGCTACTACGCAGCGACCGGTGAATTCGCTCTTGCCCGCCCCACCGCCGACGACCTGCCGTTGTTCGTCAACCACTACGACACCGGCGTTCTTCAAGCCGACACCCACATTCGCCAGCTCATGGAGGTACTTGAGCGCAAGGGCGTACTGCGGGATGCCTTGGTGATCGTTACCGCGGACCATGGCGAGCTGGTCGGTGAAGGCGGGCTTTTCGGGCACTCGAAGACGCTGCGCGAGGCAGTGGTTCGAATTCCGCTGCTCGTCATGCGCACCGGCTCCGCCGGAAAACAGGTCGCGAGCAGCCGGACGATTGCATCGCAGGTCGATGTGGCGCCGACCGTCCTGGCGGCCCTTCAAATTCCAATACCGAAAACGTGGCACGGCGCGCCGCTGCAGCATGCACTGTCGGACAAAACGACACCCCCCGTCTTCAGCCAACAAGGCACCGAGGTCGCCCTCATCACGCCGGGGCCCGAAGCGTCATCGGTGTTGAAATTCGTGGTCGACCCCCGACGCCGCGTCGAATCGGCGTATGACATCGTGCGGGATCCAGACGAGCGTCATGACCGGTTGCGGGACATGACGCCGCAGCAAGTTAGCCAGTGGCGCACGCTGATTCTTGATGCGCAAGCCCATGCGCGCGAGGCGGACGACAGGCGTTGAACAGGCGTCAGGCCTTGCCGTGCAAAAATCTGAACGCGTCCCGCAACTCCCTCACGAACAGCGCCGGTTGCTCGAAGGCGGCGAAGTGACCGCCACGCTCGACCTTGTTCCAGTAGACGATCTGGCTGAACAGCTTTTCGGCCCAGTGGCGCGGTGGGCGGCTGAGTTCGCGGGGGAAGAGGCTGACCGCCACGGGGAGGTCGACGGCATGCGGCTTGCCGCGCCAGCTTTCCCAGTACAGCCGGGCCGACGAGGCAGCCGCGTCGGGCAGCCAGTACAGCATGATGTTGTCGAGCATCTCGTCGCGGCTGAGCACGTTCTCCGGTTCGCCCTGGCAATCGGTCCAGCACTGGAATTTCTCGTAGATCCAGGCCGCCTGCCCCACCGGTGAATCGGCCAGGGCATAACCCAAGGTCTGCGGCCGCGTGGCTTGCTGACGCGCGTAGCCGGTCTCAAAGCGCTGATGACGCTTCGCGGCGGCCAGCGCCGCCTGCGAATGCGGGTCGTCGATCGCCTCGCGCGGCGGCGGCGCCATCACCAGGTTCAGGTGAATCGCGGCCAGGCCCGGCGGTCGCAAGGCGCCCATGGCGCAGGTGATGGCCGATCCCCAGTCGCCGCCCTGGGCAACGTAGCGCTGATAACCCAGGCGCTGCATCAGCGTCACCCAGGCGGCGGCGATGCGCTCGACGTTCCAGCCGGTGCCCTGGGGCTTGTCCGAGAAGCCGAACCCGGGCAGGGTCGGGATGACGACATGGAAGGCATCCGCCTCGGTGCCGCCATGCGCCAGGGGGTCGACCAGCGGGCCGATCACCTTGAGGAACTCGATCACCGAGCCGGGCCAGCCGTGGGTGCGCAGCAGCGGCAGTGCGTTCGGGTGCCGGGACTTCACATGCAGGAAATGGATGCCCAGTGCATCGATGCGCGTGCGGTACTGGCCCAGGCCGTTCAGGCGGGCTTCGCAGCGGCGCCAGTCGTAGCCGTGCTGCCAGTGCGCCACCAGCGCCTGCAGGGCCGGCAAGGGCACACCCTGCGACCAGTCGGGCACGGTGGCCGCGTCGGGCCAGCGCGTGGCGGCCAGGCGGCGTTGCAGGTCTTTGAGATCCGCGTCGGGGATGTGAAGCTCGAACGGTTCGATGGGCTCGTTCATGGCCCGCATCATCGGTGATTCAGAATGAATCGAGCGGCACGAATCCGACCACGGCGGCCGTCTGTGCGTCCAGCAATACGGTCCAGGCGTCCCGTCGGCCCATCACCGGAAGCCAGGCGGTGCCCTCGGCGGAGCGGCCCAGGCCCGCCAGGGCGCTGTCGATCTGCGCTGCGGCGGCGGGAAAGCGCCCTTTCAAGCGCGCCACGGGTTGGGCCGCCGCGAGCACACGCGGGCGCGCCGCCTCATACGTTTGCCACAAGTCGGGCCGCGCGGCCAAAGACAGGCCGTTGACGGCGGCCATTGTGGCCTCGAAGTTCTCCTGCGCGTCCTTGAATTCGCGCACGGCCAGCGGCGTAGGGCCGCTCCAGGGATGGGGCACCACGCCGGGCGGCGCCTTGGCCAGGAGTTCGTCTGGAATGTCGACGGCGTGCACCACACGGAAGCGGTCGAACTCGAAGACCAAATGCACCGGCCGGGCCGCCGCCACCGTCCACAGGCCGTAGCCGAGCGCGGCCAGCTGCAGCAGGCAAACCACGGCCAAGTCGCGCCGCAGTGAAGGCCAGGGCTTGCGCCGGTCAAAGACGGCCAGCGTGATCAAGGGCCCCATGACCACATCCACCGTGACCAGCAGCGTGAACAGTTCGCGGCCACCCGCCAGCTGTCCGTAGGGCGCCGGGTACCAAAGCCAGAACACCGCGACCGCCGCCAGGGCGGCGACGAGGGCGCTGAGCGCCAAGTGAACAGTGGCGGCGCGCACGCGGTCGCGCCAGCCCAATCGTGGAGCAAGACTTGCGGTGGCCATGGTCGATGCGATGAATTGCGAGTTGAAAAAGGGCCCCGATTGATACGCCGCGGCACGCGTTAGAACTCAGGATGACAGCGGCGCCGCACGGCTGCGGATAAAGCGCTCGTGATCACTCGGGAACGCCACGCGAAAGCGCGCCAGGTGCCATTGCGCCGCCTCGTCCTGGCCGGTGAACAGCAGGGCCTCGATCAACTTGCGCACCACCGCCGGCTCGGGCGAATAGTGCAGCACGCGCTCGCCCATCAGCGCCATTTCGGCGGCATTGTCCCGGGTCAGCGGCGTGAGCGTAAAGCCGGCGAACCGGGCCTGGGGCCCGAACACCGGGCTGCGCCAGGCTTGACGCAGGGGATCGTCGGCATACGCGGCGCTGCGCTCGGCGGGTGGCAGGAAGATCTGCGAAACGCGGTGGTAGTCCCACACCGCGGCCGCCAAGGTGACTGCGCCCACCGCGCACATCGCCAAGCGCGGTGCGGCCGCCACGGCCCTGGCCGCGCCGGGCCGGGTGCGCCACAGGTGCGCGGCCGCCAGCAACAGGGCCAATTGGAAGGGCCCGTACCACAGCGGGTATTCCACCATCGAATGCAGCAGCACCAAGGCGATGACCGCCCAGCAAAGAACGCGGCCGGGGTCGCGTTCGCGCCAGGGCCTGGTGCGCCAGACGAGGAACCCGAAGCAGGCCAGTAGCGCCAGGGCCGCCGGGATGCCCGCTTCGACCGCGACCTGCAGGAACAAGTTGTGCGCGTTGTCGACGATGCGGCAAAAGCGCGGGCCTTCGAACAAGGTGGCGTAATGCGCGTAATCGAACTCGCCCAGGCCCCAGCCGAACCAGGGCCGCAGCCCGGCCAGCTGCGCCGCATTGGCCCAGAGCACGCGCCGGCTGTTGCAGCCAACATCCTCGGCCAACCGCGTCAGCAGCGACGTGAAGGACGCATCCAGCCAAGCCGCCAGCAGCGGGGGTACCAGCCAGATGCCGGCCGCATAGCCCGCGAGCGCCAGCGTGCCCCAGCGCCAGGCCGGCGGCCACCCCCGCCGGAGAAACGACAGCGACAGCACGACAACGCAGACCAACAACCACTGCAAGGCCCCGGTGCGCGAGCTGGTGAGGCCGCAGGCGACCGCCAGCAACACCACGGCCAAGGCCAACAAGGCCCGCCGGCCACGCGAGACCCCGGGCACCAGAAACAGCGCGCTGCACAGGCCGATGGCCATCAGGGTGGCGAACTGGTTGCGCTGGCGCAGGTTGGCGTAGATCTCACCCAGGGGCGCGCCGCTCAGCCCCCAGGCGCTCGCCGACCAATGCCCGGTGTACTGCACCAGGCCCAGCAGGGCGCTGAGCACAGCCGCCGCCAGCCACCCGAGCGCCAGCACGCGCGCGGCGTCGGCCGCGTCGGCCGGCCGGGTGGCGAACCATGCCAAGGCCGCCGCAGCGGCGACACAGACCTGCAGCACCTGTGAGGTCGGACCCCAGCTCGGGTTGAGCAGCCACGACAGGGCCAGGATGCCGCTCAGGGCCACCAAGCCCAGACGGGCACCGCGGCCGCGCCGAGCCACCATCTCCCGCGTTTCGGTCATGGCTCGATCAACCGCGCTTCCACATCGCGCGGGGTGCGCTGCCACACGTCCCAGGCCTGGGCCACGATGGCGCTGAACGCTTCGGTGAAACGCTCCTCGCCAAAACGCTGCGCCCAGGCATGGCAGTCGTGCGGATCGATGCGTGAGGACGAAGCCTCGAAGGCCTCGATCGCCTCGACCAGGCTGGCCGGTGTCTGCTGGGGAAACAGCAGGCCGGTGGGCTGCGGCTGGCTGCGCAGGTCGCGCACCGTCTCGGTGGCGCCGCCCACGCCGTAGGCGATGACCGGCGTGCCGCAGGCCTGAGCCTCAACCGGCGAGATGCCGAAGTCCTCGTGCGCGGCAAAGACGAACGCGCGCGCCGAGCCCATGGTGCGTTGCACGACCTCGTCGCTCTGAAAACCCATCAGCTCGACGTTGGGCGGACAGTTGGCGCGCAAGCGGGGCAACTCGGGCCCATCGCCGATGACCACCAGCTTTTTGTTTGGGAGGTTGCGGAAGGCCTCGACGATCAGGTCGACCCGCTTGTACGAGACCAGGCGCGAGACGGTGACGTAATGATCCTCGCGGGTGGTCTGCAACTGGAAGCGGGCGGTGCGAACCGGCGGATACAGCACCCGGGCGGGCCGGCGGTAGGTGCGCCAGATGCGCTGGCGCACATGGTGCGAATTAGCCAGGAACAGATCGACGTTGTTCGCGGTCTGCCGGTCCCACTGGCGCAGCCGATGAAACAGGTAGCGCGCCAGCACGCTCTTGAAGCCACGGTCCAGGCGGTAGTCGCGCAGGTATTCGTGATGCAGGTCCCAGGCCCAGCGCATGGGCGAGTGCACATAGCTCAGGTGCAATTGGTTCGCGGTGGTCAGCACGCCTTTGGCGAAAGCGTGCGAGCCCGAGACGATGACCTGGGCCTCGGACAGGTCCAGCGATTCGACCGCCAGCGGCGTGATCGGCAGGTACTTCCAAAAATGTTCGCGCACGAAGGGAAAGCGCTGCAGGAAGGTGGTGCGGGCACGCAGGCCGCCGAGCCGCGCGCGATGCGCGTCGGACAAAAAATCGATGGTGGCGTAGAGGCCGCTTGAGGGCACGCTTTGCAGCATGGCGCGCAGCACGTCCTCGGAGCCGCCCCACTCGGTGAGCCACTCGTGCACATAGACCAGGCGATCGAGCGTGCTCATTCAGCGGGCCCGCCTGCCCGGCGCCAACGATGTCATCCGTGCCCCTATCATCGATCCCAGCCACCGAACCCCAGCCGCCATCCGCTCCATGCCCACCCTCTTGAAGCCGCTGCGAATTATCAGACCAAAGCGCGGGTGCACCGCCGTCAGCGCACCGGTGTACGGCGGCGCGGCATGACGGCCTTGCACCCCATCTACTTCGACGAGCGCTGGATCGGCGCGCATGGCATCGGCCGCTTCGCCGCGGAAATGAAGGCCCGCCTGCCCGGTGTGGTGCCGCTGCGCATCGCCGGCGCCAAGCTTTCGCCGATCGATCCGCTGGCCTCGTCGCTGGCGATTTTGCTGGCCCTGGCCGGCAAGCGGCAAGGGTGCTATTTTTCGCCGGGCTTTAATCCGCCGCTGCGCAGCCCGATCCCGTTCGCCTTCACCATTCACGACCTGATTCACCTGCGGGCGCCGGGAGAGTCGAGCCTGCTGCGCCGCGCCTACTACGCCAGCGTCGTGCGGCCGGCCGTGCGCCGCGCCGGCAAGGTGCTCACGGTGTCGGAGTATTCGCGCCGTGAGATCGTCGAGTGGGCCGGGGTGGATGCGGCGCATGTTGTCGTGGTGGGCAACGGCGTGTCGGCGGCCTTCACGCCCGGGCCGCCAAGCTCGGCGCCGGGGCGGCACTTCCTGCATGTGGGCCGGCGCGCCTCGCACAAGAACATCGAGCGCCTGCTGCAGGCCTTCCAGCGCTGCCGCGCGGGGCCGATGCACCGCCTGCTGTTCACCGGCACCGCCGACGAACCCACGCTGGCAATCGCGCGTGGCCTGGGCATCGCCGAGCGCATCGGGTTCGCCGGCAACGTGAGCGACGAACAACTTGCGCAGCTGTACCGGGATGCGGTCGCCCTGGTCTTTCCCTCGCTCTACGAGGGCTTCGGCCTGCCGATCGTCGAGGCCATGGCCTGCGGCACGGCCGTGATCACCGCCGACGCCACCTCCACCGGCGAGATCGCCGGCCGCGACAACGCGCTGCTGGTGGACCCGCACGACACCGACGCGCTCGCGCAGGCGATGGACCGCGTGGCCGAGGACGAGCCGCTGCGCGAGCGGCTTGCCCAGCGCGGCGCCCTGCGGGCGCGCGAATTCAGCTGGGAGCGGGTAGCGCGGCGGGCGCAACAAGTCCTGGGCTCGCTGTCCTGAGGCGGTGCCGCGTGGCGGGCGCTCAGAGCCCGCCCTTGCGCCAGTTGGGCGCGCGGATCCGGGTGCAGTCGATACGCGCCTGCCCGGCCAGCACCTGGTCCTGCGTGCCGATCATCTCAGGGTTGATGCTGCGCCAGAACTTGTAAAGCACCTGGCCGGTGTCGAACACATACAGCTTGGTGTCGGAGCTGCCGTACTGGCGCAGGTAGCCTCCGGCGATGCGCAGCGTGCCGGTTTCACCCGCCGGAAAAAATCGCGGGCACAGCCGCTCAACCGCCTCGAACACCGCGTCGACCCGCAGGCGCTGGGGCGCGGAACGCGGCTTCACGGCGGCCGGCTCGTGCTGGAGCGGGCACATCCAGAAACCGATCAGCGCCGACTCGGCCTCGGTCGGGTCGGTGCGCAAGGTCACGGCCGCCAGTCCCGCCGAACGCAGCAGCGTGCAACGCGCATTGGGCGCAACGGACAGGCCGTGGTCGACCATGAGGCCGGCGAAGGCCTCGCGTACGGCGCTGGAGGGCTGGCCGTCAGCCTGCGTCTGCGACGGAATCGACGGCGCCAGCAGGACCAGCGGCCGCGGGCCGGCCAGGACCTTGCGCAAGGCCACGCGATCACGCTCGCCGGGGTAACCCACCGCCAGGTTCACCCAGCCGACCTGCGGCGGAAACTGCGGCGCGATCAGCGAATACGAGATGTTCGAGAGGGTGACGTAGGTCACGTCGGTGGTTTGGGGCGGCGTCTGCAGGGCGAAGTAGGGCGCCTCGCGCCAGGGACCGAACGACCAGCTGTTCCAGGGCGTGGCCTGCGACAGCAGGAAGCACTGCATGGCCAGCAGCAGGCCCGCCAACGTCAGCCGGAACGGGCCGGTCACAGGCAAAAGACGCACGAGGCCGATGCACAAGGGGCCCAGCAGCACCAGGAACGGCAGAAAGTAGCGTCCATTGCCGGTGGTGGACAACCAGGGCACCATGGCCGCAATCACCAGCGCCGACAGCGTGAGCGCCGGCCCGCGCGGAGCACGGACATGGCGCCAGGCGGCCAGAGCCAGCAGCCCCAGCACCACGGCAGCCGCCATCCGGATATCCGGCGCAGCGATCTCGACGTACATGTTTCCTTCAGGCGAAACCATGTCGAAGGGACGCATGAGGACATCCACCCAGTCGTCGGGATGGAAGCGGATCATGGCTGCCACCCCAGGAGAGCACGCAGGCCGCCGAAGTGGCCGTCATAGAAGGGATAGATCGGGTTGCCCGCGTACTGCCACAGCTGCCAACCCCAGCCCCCGTACGCCACCAGGCAGCCCAGGACCGAGGCCAGCCCGGCGCCGATCAAGCGGCGCAGCGCCTCGCGCGGACCGCCTGTGTTCAGGCACCACAGCAAGGGCAGCACCAACGCCAGCGGACCATTGCTCAATTTGAAGGCGACCGATACGCCCGCCATCAGCCCAGAGGCATAGGTCAGGCGCCGCCCTCGCACACGTTCAGGCGTGGACAGCGCCAACGCGCCCAGTGCCACGGCCCAGAGATAGGGAATGGTGGCCAGCATGTCGTTCGAGGTGGAGTCGAGCAAGGACAGCCCCAGTCCGCCCAGAAAGGCCAGCACCACCGCCATCAACCGAAGCAGCAGATCCGTCCAGGTCGCGCCAGGGCAGACCCACCGCGCGACGATCCACACTGGCGGCACGGCCAGGGCCTGCAGCAGCGCAAGCACCACGCCGGCGATGACGCCGGACGCACCGGCCATGGCCAACTTGTAGACCGGCCAGTACAGATAGGGATATTGGTAGGCTTGGTTTCCGGCGGCCGCCAGGTCGCGGTCGAAGCGGGGTTGCTCGGCCACCCAGCCCAGGTAGATGTGGTGGTTGAGCGCGTCCCAGCTCAGGCCGATCTGGCCCAGGACCACCGGCACGCTGGCAAAGGCCAGCATGCCCGCCAGCCAGACCAGCCAGGGTTCCCAGCGCAAGGCGCGGGCGGAGGGGGGTGAGATCAACATCGGACGGGCGGTGTCAGTCGCGGTCTATGGGCATGGAGTCCCAGCTCATTCGCAGGGCACCGGCGAACAAGGACCCGGCGGCCGCCTGCATGCCCAGGATCAGGAGGGTGACCGCGGGAATCGCGCCCCGCATGGCGGTGCGCGGATCGAGCGGGCCGAAACCGGCATGGCTCCAGGCCGACACCAGCGACACCGACCAGGCCAGCCCGGCGGCCATCAGCGCCACGCCGCATAGCAGCCCGACCTCGACCGAGAGCGTGCGCTCGGCCAGGCGAACCCAGGCCGGCTTGGGCACGATGCCCGCGAGCACCCCCACCCACTTGGTCAAAAGGGCCAGCTGGACCAGCTGGGCGCCGAGGACGGTGGCGGCGGCCATGTACAGCAGCGAGTGGATGTCCAGCCCGATGGCGGCGAAGCGAAGGCCGTCTTGCTGCAGGGCGGCGAAGCCGGCCAGGCCCAGGGCCAGCAAGGCCACGCCAGGATAGAGGAACAGCCAGCGCGGACAGAACAGCAGCAGAAAGCGCAGATGCCGCCAGCCGTCTCGCCAGGTGCGAAGGTGGGGCGGGCGATCGCGGCCGTCGGGCCGCAGCGTGGTGGGCACCTCTTCGATGCGAAGCCCCGCCAGCGCGGCTTTGGCCACCATCTCCGAGGCGAACTCCATGCCGGGCGTCACCAGCGCGAGCCGGCGGACGGCGTCCCGCGAAAAGCCGCGCAGACCGCAATGGAAGTCGCCGATGGGGACGCGAAAGAACAGGCGGCCGACAAAACTGAGAACCGGGTTGCCCAGGTAGCGGTGCAGCGCCGGCATGGCGCCCGGGGCGATGCCGCCACGGAAACGGTTGCCCATCACCACGTCGGCCCCGGCGCGCAGGCGCTCCAGGAAGGCGTCGAGCGCTGAGAAATCGTAACTGTCATCGGCGTCGCCCATCACCACGAAGCGGCCTTGCGCGGCCTCGATGCCGGCCTGCAGGGCCGCGCCGTAGCCGCGCCGCGCCACACGGATCACGCGGGCGCCGGCGGCTTCGGCCAGTGCCGGCGAGCCGTCGCTGGAGCCATTGTCGGCCACCAGCACTTCGCCTTTAACACCGGCCCGTGCGATGAAGGCGCGGGCCGCCTGCACGCAGCGCTCAACCGTCCGCGCCTCGTTCAGGCACGGCATGACGATGCTCAGCTCCATGGGGTTGCGCAATGACGAACTGCAAACGCCAAGAAAAAGGGGCCGCGAACGGCCCCCCTCGGATCACACATCAACCCGATCAGCCGCGGCAAGAGCCAGGCAGGAACTTGGTCGGGATGGTGGTGGCGCCACCGCCGCAGACCCACTTGAACACGGGCGAGCCGAGGTTCGCAACGGTCTTGGTGGCGGAGTCGTCCTGGTAGGGGACCAGCGCAACCAACTTGGCGTCGATGGCGGTGTCGTTGAAGCCCTGGGCGGTCACGGTGATGACACCGTTGGCATCGGTCTCAACCTTGCGCACGTACTTGCTGGAAGCAGCCGAGTTCTCGCAGCCCCAGCCGTTCGCGGTGGGCGTAGCCGAGCCAGACTGGTACACCTCGGTGATGGTCGTGCGGCAAGCCGACGCGGCCAGAACCACTTCGGACATCTTGGCCCGCTTGGTGTAGTCCTGATAGGCAGGCAGGGCCACGGCGGCCAAAATGCCGATGATCGCGACAACGATCATCAGTTCAATCAGGGTGAAACCCTTTTGCAGTTGACGCTTCATAAAAATCTCCAAAAAAAGAAAATCGGGTTGGGTTCCCAGATTGCACGCAACTGCTGTGCCAGGTTTCAAGAGGTTTCAAATCGTACAGTTGTGCACACTATACGGTGGCCGCCTCGACAATTGCGTCGCCTCTGTCGGCGGCGTCTGACAATCTTGTCGGACGCAGCGCCACACAGGTGACATTCAACGCATGCAGACAGCCCGCACCTGCGACAAATCCGTCAAGCCGAGCAGGATCTTCTCCATGCCGTCCATCTTGAGGGTGCGCATGCCGTGCCTCACCCCGGTCTCAAAGATCTCGCTGACCCGGGCGCGCTCTTGAATCAGGCGTCTGACAGCGTCATCCGCCACCAGTAGCTCGTGCAGCCCGATGCGGCCGCGGTACCCGGTGTCGCGGCAACGCTCGCAGCCGCGCGGGCGATGGAAAAACAGCCGGCCCTGCCGCCCGTGCTCGCGCAGCCAACCCTCGTACAGCGCCTTGGACGCGCCGGCCCGGTCTGCGCGCCAGGCCGGCGTCTGGCGCAGCGCGTCGCTGTACTCGGTGACAAAGGCGCGCACCTCGTCGGCCTCGGGCGCATAAGCCTCCTTGCACTCGCACAGGCGCTTGGCCAGGCGCTGGGCCAGCACCCCGAGCAGGGCGTCGGCGAAGTTGAAGGGGTCCATGCCCATGTCGAGCAGACGTACGATGGACTCGGGCGCCGAGTTGGTGTGCAGGGTGGAGAACACCAGGTGCCCGGTGAGCGAGGCCTCGACACTCATGGACACCGTCTCCTCGTCGCGCGACTCGCCGACCATGATCACGTCCGGGTCGGCGCGCAGAAATGCGCGCATGAGCATGGCGAAGTCGATGCCGGCCTTGCGGTTGATCTGCACCTGGCGCAGGCCCTTGTGCGTGATCTCCACCGGGTCTTCGGCGGTCCAGATCTTGGTCTCGGGCGTGTTGATCTGGCGCAGGATGGAATGCAGCGTGGTGGTCTTGCCCGAACCGGTGGGCCCGCAGACGTAAAACAGCCCATGCGGCTTCGAGACGGTGGCCAGGAGGCGCGGAAGGTTGTGCGGCGAGAGGTTCAGGCGCTCCAGCGGCAGCGGCTCGCCGGCCGCCAGCAGGCGGATGACCACGTCCTCGACGCCGCCGGCGGTGGGGACGGTGGCCACGCGCAGCTCAATGTCCAGCGGGCCGAAGCGGCGAAAGCGGATCTTGCCGTCCTGCGGGCGGCGGCGCTCGGAGATGTCCAGGTCGCACATGATCTTGAGCCGCGTGACCAGCGCCTGCCGAAAATGCGCGGGCACCTCCAGCCAGGGCATCAGCGTGCCGTCGACGCGAAAGCGGATGCCGGTCTTGCCCTTGCCGGGCAGGGGTTCGATGTGGATGTCCGAGGCGCGCTGCTGCCAGGCATCGACGACCAGCTTGTTGACGAACTTGACCACCTCGTTGTCGGCGGCGGCCGATTCGAGCAGGGCGTCGTTGTCGGGGTCTTCGTCGAGCGGCACGCTCAGGTCGGTGAGCAGGTCGCCGATCGCGCCGCCTTCGCCACCGCCATAGAGCTGGGCGAGCATCTGGCCGAACTCGGTTGCGGTGGTCACGCGCCAGGCAAAACGCGAAGTGCGCGCAAACACCTGCGGCACCACGCGCGCGGCCCGCACCTGCTCGGGGTCCGTGCAGACGACGACCAAGCCGTCGGGCGACTCCTCCAGCGGCATCCAGCCGTGCTCGACGACGAACTCGCGCCGCAGCAGCCCCTGCAGCGCCTCGGAGCGCACCCGCCCGCGTTGGAAGGGCTCATAGGGCACGTCGAAATGCCTGGCCAGGGCCGCGCCGATGCGCGCCACGGGCACCTGGTGCTCGGCGATCAGCAGCTGCTCGGGCGAGCGCCGTTGTGCGGCCGCGCGCCGCAGGCAGTCTTGCAGTTCGTCGGCTGACACCAGGCCATCTTCGACCAGCGCGTCGTAGGGCGAGGCCTTCGCACGCGCGGCCGAGCGGCGGCTCAAATCTCGAACTCCTGTCCGGCGTGGAGCCAGCGGATGTCGTGGACGCCGGAGTGACCGCGGTCGAAAAGGCGGATCTCTTCCATGATCGTGGCGGTCTCGGCCGGCTTGGTGTGGGTGATGTAGATCGGCATGGTCTTGCCGGGGGTGATCAGATCCAGCTCCTCGGCCAGCGACTGCGGCGCCAGGTGCCGGCTGAGGTCGGCCAGCTCTTTTTCGCGGTTGCTGAAGGCGGTCTCGATCACCAGTATCGCGACCGGTAGCGCGTTGACCCGCCGCCAGAAGGCCGGATTGCGTCCGGTGTCGCCAGAGAACACCCAGTGGCCGCTCTCCTCGCCGGTGCTGACGGCGTAGCCCACCGCCGGCACGGTATGGACGGCCGGCAGCACCTCGATCCTGCGGCCGCGGATCTCCAGCAGCTGGCCCACATGGATCTCTTCAAAGCGGATGAACGGCTGCTCCGGCGTGGGAATGCGGCTGAAGTCGGGCCAGATGATGTTGTTGAACACGTGGGCCTTGAGGGCCTCGATCGTCTGCGGCAGCGCCAGGATGCGCAGCGGGCGCGTCAGGCGCGAGCCGATGGCGTCGACCATCAGCGGCAGGGCGGCGATGTGGTCCAGGTGAGAGTGGGTGATCAGCACGTCCTCGATGCCCAGCATCTCGTCGAGCGTGAGGTCGCCCACGCCGGTGCCGGCATCGAGCAGGATGTCGTGGTCGACCAGGAACGAGGTCGTGCGGCAATCCCGGGCGATCGCTCCAGAGCAGCCGAGCACGCGGATCTTCATCGATCGCTCCTCACTTGGTATCGAAGTTGGTGGCGCCGTCCCACGACGGATCGAAGGGCAGCTTGCGCAAGGACTCTACACGCCGCTCATAGAGCGAATAGAGGTCCTTGTCCGGATTCGCCTCCTTGAGCTTGACCAGCAGCATGTCGCATGTGTCCCAGCTCTGTGAACGATAGGCGCGCAGGAAGGCGGCCCAGTTTCGCAGCTCCTCGGTGGCAGTCTCGCCGCCCTCTCCCGCCGCCAGCGGCTCGTAGATGGCGACGGCCTGCGCCTTGCCCTTGACACGCACCTTGTCGAGCTCCTGCCAGACAAAGCCGGTGGCCTGCGCGCGGGTGGTCTCGCTGGCGACAATGACCACGCCATACTGCTTGGACAGCCCCTCAAGCCGAGAGCCGAGGTTCACCGCGTCGCCGATCACGGTGTAGGCGCGGCGAATGTGCGAGCCCATGTCGCCCACGCACATGACCCCGGTGTTCATGCCGACGCCGACGCCGATCTGCGGGATGCCCTTGGCCACGTGCTCCGCGTTGATGTCCTCGACCACCTTGGCCATCTCCATCGACGCCTTGACGGCCAGGCTGGCGTGGTCGGGTGTGTCAACCGGCGCGCCCCAGAAGGCCATCACGCAATCGCCCATGTACTTGTCGATGGTGCCGCGGTTGGCCCGGATCACGTTGGTCAGGCGCGAGAACACGTCGTTGAGCAGGGCCTGCAGCTGCGTGGGCTCCATCTGCTCGGACAGCGTGGTAAAGCCTCGCATGTCGCTGAACATGACGGTGAGCTCCTTGTTGGCGGCCTCCATGCTGTAGCTGTCCGGGTCCTTGACCATCTCGTCGACCAGCTCGGGCGGCACGTAGGTGCCAAAGAGGTTGGCCAGCTCGCGCTTGTTGCGGCTCTCGACGAAGTAGCCATAACTCATGTTGAGACCGAAGGCGGTAACGGCCATGAACAGGAAGGCCCCCAGCGGCAGCACGAGATCCGCGCCGGTGTACAGCCAGACGTTGAGCGCGACCCCCGCCAGCGCCACGCCGGCGCTGAGCAGCATGGCCCGCGTCGCCGACATCAGCGGCAGGGCGACAGCCAGCAGCAGGCCGGCGATCAGCAGCACCACCACGTCGTAGCCGACGGCGTAGTCGGGGCGCACCTGCATGCGGGCGTCCAGCAGGCCAGAGATCAGGTTGGCGTGGGTTTCCACGCCGGGGTAGGCCTCACCGACTGGCGTGATGCGCACGTCCTTGAGGCCCGGCGCGGTGGTGCCCACCAGAATGACCTTGCCGGCCAGGCTGCCCTCGGGCAGGCGCTTGGCCACCAGATCGCCAGCCGACACATAGCGAAACGAGCCGCCCTCCGGGCCGCCGGGGCCGCGAAAGGGAACCAGCGCGGTGACGCCCTCGGCCACTGGGATGTCGGCGGTCTTGTCGCCCAGGCGCAGCCGCAAGGCCGCCAAAGCCTGGTAGCGGCGCGAATCGGTGGCGAACACCGGCTCGATCGAGGGCAGGCCGACCAGCATGCGAAACATGGCCATCGACAGCGCTTCGTAGTAGCGCCCCTGGTATTCGGCCAGCAACGGGATGGAGCGCACCACGCCGTCGCGGTCGACGATGGGGTTGAAGTAGCCAGCCATGGGGGCGGCGGCGGCGATCGATTCGATGTTGCTGCCAAAGCCGTTCCAGCTGGTAAAGCGGATTGGGCGGCCGGTGAGGTTCTCCGCCGGCATGGCCGGGGCCGGCAGCACACCCGAGGTGATCCCCTGCGATTCGCTGCTGAGGTAGTAGCCGAGCACGGCCGGCTTTTGCCGCAGCGATTGGGCGAACAGCGCGTCGTAGTCGAGCGAGCCTTCGATCTGGCGCAGGCGGGCGGCGAAGCCGGGCTGGTCGCGCAAGTCCGACTCGGCCAGCTGCCGCAAGCGCTTGAGGCCGGAGCTGTCGTCGGCCTCGGCGAACACCACGTCGAAGCCGACCACGGCCACGCCCTGCCGATCGAACAGCTCGTCGACCAGCCGTGCCATGTGGTGACGGCTCCAGGGCCAGCGGCCGACCTCGCCCAGGCTCTTCTCGTCGATGTCGACGATGACGATGCGATCGTCGAGCGTGCGCGGCATGGCCGCGCGAAGCCGCGCGTCGTAGAGGATGTCGTCGAGCCGCTGCAGAAAGCCGATCGGCATCAGGGTGCTGGCATGCAGCAGCGCGAAGGCCAGCGGCACCAGCGTGATGGCCACGCGGCGCCAGTGCCGGCGGACCGCGTCGACGCGGGGCCAACGCAGTCGACGGGCGGGCGACGGCGCCGTGGCCACGTCAGCCCAGGGTGAACTGCATCTGGATACCGGCCAGCTCGATCAGGTCGCCGCTCTTGAGCGGCACCGCCTCGCTGCCCACCGGCGCTCCGTTAAGGGTGGCGCGCGTGCTGCCGTCGACGTGCGAGACGACATAGCCCTGCGGCCGGTGGGTGATGGCGGCCACGGCGACACCGGGCTTGCCAATGGTGGTGACGACCTTGACCAGCGGCACCTCGCGGCCGGCCGCGGCGCCGTTGAGCACCCTGATCACGCCCTTCTGCTGGGCGGCGGCGGTCGGCTGAGGCGTTGCGACCGGGGCCGGCGCGGCCGGCGGCTGCGCGGCGGCAAGACCGGCCGCGCCAGGACGGATCAACTGCGTCTTGTCGAATCCGCTGGCGGTGTTCTCGCTGAAGTACTTGATCTTGTACTTGCCGATTTCGATGCTGTCGTTGTGCTGCAGTGCCTGGCGCTTGATCGCCTTGCCGTTGAGGTAGGTGCCGTTGGTGCTGTTGAGGTCTTCGAGCTCGACCTCACCGCTCTTCATCTCGAGCACGGCGTGCTCGCCGCTGACTGCGAGGTTGTCGATGACGATGTCGTTGTAGGGCCGCCGCCCGAGCGTTGTGCGGTCCTTCGTCAACTGCGCCTCCTTGATCACGACACCGTCGATGGACATGATCAACTTCGGCATGGTCCCGCTCCTGTTTTGTCGTTCGTGAATTCGCTGCGCTGCGAGCCGGCGATCATTTTCCCAACCAGCGCGAGATCAACCCGCCCCGGCGCTTGGCAGCCCCGGCCTGGGCCAGCAACACGGTGATGTTGTCCCGCCCACCGTTGGCATTGGCCCCATCCACCAGCCGCGTCGCCTTGTCCTGCAGGGGAGCCTCCAGGCGCAGTATGTCAGCGATGGCGTCGTCGTCGAGCATGTCATTGAGGCCATCGGAGCACATGAGAAAGCAGTCGCCGGGCTCGACCCGGATTTCGTTGACTTCCAGCATGACCGCGTCCTCCACGCCCAGCGCGCGGGTGACCAGATTTTTTTGCGTGGACACGGCGGCCTGCTCCGGGGTGATGATCCCGGCGTCGAGCTGCTCGCGCAGCAGCGAATGGTCGCGCGTGACCTGCGACAGCTGGCCGTCGCGCAGGCGATAGCAGCGCGAGTCGCCGATGTGGCCCACCATCAGCCGGGCGTCTTGGAACACGCCCATGACCAGCGTGGTACCCATGCCGGCATAGTGCGGATTGGTATGCGCCGCGTTGAAAATGGCCCGGTTGGCGTTCTCGACGCAGATTTCCATGGCCCGCTGCACCTCGCGTGCGTTGGCTTGGCGGCCCGCCTGCTCCAGCCAGCGGCCCAGTTCGGTGCGGATGAAGGTGGTGGCCATGCTGCTGGCGATCTCGCCGGCGTTGTAGCCGCCCATGCCGTCGGCCAGGATGCCCAGACGAACGCCCTCGTCCACCAGAACGGCGTCCTCGTTGTTGGGCCGTGCGCGCCCCGCGTCCGTGCGGGTACAAAAGTCGTAGTTCATGGTCCAGTAGCTCAGACGTCGGGGTCGCCATGCCGGTGGGCACCCGGCGTACGCCCGGCCGCCGTCGCGAGCGTGGGCGGCGCAGTCTCGGCGGGGGCCGCCGCTCGGGGGGCCTCCAGCTGTTGAGTCGCATCATAGCCGCCGCGATCCGGCCCTCCACCCGCCCCCGCCAGGGCCTGGGCCGGCCGAGCCGCCGCCACCAGCCCGTCGACCAGCGGCAGACAGGCACGAAGCTCGGCGGCGAAGGCCTCGCCGTCGGCAAAGCGTGAATCGGGTTGCTTGGCCAGGGCGCGCGCCAAGACCGCGGCCAGCGCCGGCGGCAGCTCGGGCCGCAGGCTGCACAGGTCGGGCGCCTCCTGATTGGAGATCTTGTACATCAGCTCGGCCATCGAGTCGCCGCGGAACGGGAGCTCGCCGGTGAACAGCTGGAACAGGGTCACGCCCAGGGAATACAGGTCGGAGCGCCCGTCGGCGCGGCGGCCGGCGATCTGCTCGGGCGACATATAGCTGGGGGTGCCCAGGATCATGCCGGTGCGGGTACGGCTGGAGTCGGTGATGCGGGCGATGCCGAAGTCGGTCACCTTGACCGCCGCAGCCTGCGGCTCGTACATGATGTTGGCCGGCTTGATGTCGCGGTGCACCACGTTCTGCGCATGGGCATAAGCCAGCGCCTGGGCCACCTGGATGCCGATGGACACCACCGCGCCGGGCGTCAGCAGCTGGTCGGCGCGGACGTGGTCGACCAGGTCGCGGCCCTTGAGGAACTCCATCGCGATGTAGGCCAGGTCGTGCTCTTCGCCGGCGTCGTAGATGGTGACGATGTTCGGGTGCGCCAGCCGGCCGGCGGTTTCGGCCTCGCGGAAGAAGCGGGCGCGGGCTTCGTCGAGCTCGGTCCCCTCGAACTCGCGCGACAGCGCCAGCGTCTTGATGGCCACGGTACGGCCGATCATCGGATCTCGGCCCAGGTAGACCACGCCCATCGCGCCCTTGCCCAGCTCGCGCTCGAGCTGGTAGCGGCCGAGCATCGGCTTTTCGACGGCGCCGTCGTCCAGAACCAGCGTACCGCCGGGGTGGCCGCCGGCGCCGCCCAGCATCACGGTGTCGGCCAGGTTGCGCGCGCGGTTCAGGCGCACCGGCAGGTCCTTGTACTTGGCGTTCCAGGTGGCCATGTGCTCGTAGATCGCCTGGGCCTTGTTGAACTGTCGCTTGCGCTCGAAATCCAGCGCCAGGCTGTACAGGTTGTCCATCAACGGGTCGCTCAGGGGCACTCGCCGGAAGCGGTCGAAGGCCATGTCGAGCTGGCCCTGGCCCTGCAGCGACAGGCCCATCATGCGGTTGGTTTCAGCCGATTCGTCGTCGGCGCGCAGCATGCCCCGTTCAGTGACCAGGAATCGGCGCGTGGTGAGCGCCAAATGCCCGAGCCCCAGCAGCGCCGCCGGCAACACCAGCTTGAGCCAGGCGCCGGCCTGCGCCAGCATGAGGTACTCACTGCCCACCAAGGCGGCCAGCAAGACGGCGGTGCCGGCCGCGCCCCAGGCGGCCGACAGGCGGGGCAGCAGGACGATCAGGTAGGCGGCGACCACCAGCAGGGCGCCCAGCGCGGCCCAGGGCGCCCAGGTAGGCTCGATCAGGAAATGGCCAGCCAGGATGCTGGAGGTGATGTGGGCCAGCATCTCGACCGGCGCCAGGCCCGGGTGGCCCGGTACCGCGAAGCTGGTGCCGACGCCGGCCGCGGTGGCGCCGATGAGCACGATCTTGTCGGCGTACTTGGCGGTCGCGATCTTGCCGCTGATGACGTCGTGGAACGAGTCCACCTGGAAAGGGGGCTTGCCGCCGGCCGCGCGGTAGAACTGCGGCAGCATGCGTGACTCGATGTCGGTGGGCACGCGCAGGCGGCCCAGTCGCACCTCCTCACCGGGCGCCAGCCGCAGGTCGGCCGGCTGCAGGTTGATGCTGCTGGCCGCCGCCAGCAGGGCCATCGAAGGCAGGGCCCGGCCGTAGTAGCCGACCAGCAACGGGTCTTCGCGCACGGCGCCATCAGCATCGCTGAGCTGGTTGAGGTGGCCGATGGCAGCCGCCGCCGCGCCGATGGATTCGATTGGGTACTGCCCGCGCACGGCCGGCACCGAGTAGCCGGTGTTCTCCACTACCGTGGAGCGCAAGACGTGGGCCGGCAGGGGCTGGTCGGGCTTGCCCAGCGGCTCGCCGAGCTCGAAAACCGCCGGAATCAGCACATTGCCGGCGCGGCGCATGCTCTCGGCCAGACGGGTGTCGGCGTCAAGGGTCTTTTCGGCCTCATCGATCAGCTCGGAGATGGCCGGGGAGGGCCCGGCCTGCGTCGCGATGGCGTCCTTGATGCGGCGGATGAAGCCCAGGCCCCGGTCGGTCTGCGGCTCGAAGAAGAAGGTGGTGTTGACAATCGTCTTGGCCTTGGCCTCGGCCAGCTTGTCGATCAGCTGAGCGTGCACGTCGCGCGGCCAGGGCCAGCGGCCGATGTTGGCGATGCTGCGGTCGTCGATGGCGATGATGGTGATGCGGTCCGAGGGCACGCGCGCGGTGGCCGTGCTGCCCATGTCGTAGAACCTGCGCTCGAGCGCCGCGACGGCGTCGGTGGTCTGGTGCAGCACCAGCACCGCCACCGTGACCCCCAGGGCCAGGAACCAGTCTGACCGCCAGAAGGCGGTGCGTCGTGCCGAGTTTGAACTGCCCACTTGAGACCGACCCCACGGATGGAAAAACGCGCGCGAACCCCATGTGGCCGCGCCTTCCGCCAGACCTTAGCAGAGGTTACACCCTGTTACAAGGCAAACAGTCTGGGAGCGGGCCAGGGTGTTGCGGAGCCGCCCGCTTCACGAGAAATGTGTCCGCGCCCGCCAGGGCGCGGACACCGGGCTCAGCCCGCCGCTGCGGCGTTCGCCTGCTGTCGCTGCACCAGCAGCTTGCCCATCAGCAACACCAGGGCCGCACCGGCCGCCGCAACGCCGTATTCCCAGACGGCGCCCTGCGGCACGAAGGGCTTGATGGCCGGGTCGGTATAGGCCATCTGGCCGGCGATCCAGCCGAGCAGCATGCCGCCCAGGGTGATGATCATGGGGAAGCGGTCCATCAGTTTGAGCACCAGCTGGCTGCCGCCGACGATGATGGGAATGGACACCACCAGACCGAAGATCACCAGCGGCATCTGGTGCGAGCCGGCGCTTTCAGCGGCACCGGCGATGGCCAGCACATTGTCCACGCTCATGACGAGGTCGGCCACGATCACGGTCTTGATTGCGCCCCAGAGCCGATCGCTCGACTGGATGTTGCCGTGCGCGTCCTCATGCTCGGGCACGAGCAGCTTGACGCCGATCCACACCAGCAGCACCGCACCGACCAGCTTGAGGTAGGGAACAGAGAGCAAGGCCAGCGCGAAGGCGATCAACAGGACGCGCAGGATGATGGCGCCAGCCGTGCCGTAGATGATGCCCATCTTGCGCTGGTGGGGGGGCAGGCCGCGGCAGGCCAGGGCGATCACGACGGCGTTGTCGCCGCCCAGCAGGATGTCGATCAGGATGATCTGTCCGACCGCGATCCAGAACTCGGGAGAGGCAAAGGCTTCCATGGATATGTCGTGGGGCTGTCGCCGAACTTTCGGCGATGTAAGAAAAGGCCGATTGTCCGCTAAGACAGCCGGCCTGTGGGATGTGGATCACCACATCCCCACGACATACCCGTTCTTACAGAAGCGACTTCAGCAGCTTGGCCATCTCCGACGGGTTGCGCGTGACCCTGAAGCCGCACTCTTCCATGACAGCCAGCTTGGCATCGGCCGTGTCGGCGCCGCCGGAGATCAGCGCCCCTGCGTGGCCCATGCGCTTTCCGGGGGGCGCCGTGACGCCGGCGATGAAGCCGACGATGGGCTTTTTCATGTTGGCCTTGCACCAGCGGGCGGCTTCGGCCTCGTCGGGGCCGCCGATCTCGCCGATCATGATGACGGCGTCGGTGTCCGGGTCATCGTTGAAGGCCTTCATGACGTCGATGTGCTTGAGGCCATTGATCGGGTCGCCGCCGATGCCCACGGCGCTGGACTGGCCCAGGCCGATTTCGGTGAGCTGGGCGACCGCTTCATAGGTCAGCGTGCCCGAGCGCGAGACCACGCCGATGCGGCCCTTGCGGTGGATGTGGCCGGGCATGATGCCGATCTTGATCTCTTCGGGCGTGATCAGGCCGGGGCAATTGGGGCCCAGCAACAGCGTGCGCTTGCCGCCGGCTGCTTCCTTGGCCTTCATCTTGTTGCGCACTTGCAGCATGTCCCGCACCGGGATGCCTTCGGTGATGCAGATGGCCAGATCCAGGTCGGCTTCGACGGCCTCCCAGATGGCGGCCGCCGCGCCGGCCGGGGGCACGTAGATCACGGAGACGGTGGCGCCGGTGTCTGACGCCGCTTCCTTGACCGAGGCGTAGATCGGGATGTTGAAGATCTTCTCGCCGGCCTTCTTGGGGTTCACGCCGGCGACAAAGCAGTTCTTGCCGTTGGCGTATTCCTGGCACTTCTCGGTGTGGAACTGGCCGGTCTTGCCCGTGATGCCCTGGGTGATGACCTTGGTGTCTTTGTTGATGTAGATCGACATGGTGATTCCTTCAAGCCTTCTTCAGTGCCGCGACGACCTTCTGGGCGGCTTCAGCCATGCTGTCGGCGCTGATGATGGGAAGGCCAGATTCGGCCAACATCTTCTTGCCCAGGTCATCGTTGGTGCCCTTCATACGCACGACCAGTGGCACGGAGAGGTTCACCGCCTTGCAGGCGGTGATGACGCCGGTGGCGATGGTGTCGCACTTCATGATGCCGCCGAAGATGTTGACCAGGATCGCCTCGACCTTCGCGTTCTTGAGCATGATCTTGAAGGCCTCGGTCACCTTCTCGGGCGTGGCGCCGCCACCCACGTCCAGGAAGTTGGCCGGCTCGGCGCCGAACAGCTTGATGGTGTCCATGGTGGCCATGGCCAGACCGGCACCGTTGACCAGGCAGCCGATGTTGCCGTCCAGGCTGATGTAGGCGAGGTCGAACTTGGACGCCTCGATCTCGGCCGGGTCTTCCTCGTCGAGGTCGCGCAGGGCGACCAGCTCGGGGTGACGGAACAGGGCATTGGGGTCAAAGTTGAACTTGGCGTCCAGGGCCGTGAGCTTGCCCTTGCTGTCACGGTTCAGGGGGTTGATCTCGACCAGCGAGGCATCGGTCTCCATGTAGCACTGGTAGAGCTTCTTGAAGACATCGACCGCCTGGGCGGTGGAGGCGGCCGGCAGGCCGATGCCGTCGGCGATCTGGCGGGCCTGCGCGTCGGTTAGGCCGGCGATCGGGTCGGCCAAGACCGTGATGATCTTCTCGGGTGTGCTGTGGGCCACTTCCTCGATGTCCATGCCGCCTTCGCTGGAGGCGATGAAGGCGATCTTCTGCGTGGCGCGGTCGGTGACCACGGACACGTAGTATTCCTTCTGGATGTCGGCGCCGTCCTCGATGTACAGGCGGCGCACCTTCTGGCCTTCGGGGCCGCTCTGGTGGGTCTTGAGCTGCATGCCCAGAATTTCACTGGCCAGACGCTTGACGTCGTCAATGGACTTGGCCACCTTGACGCCGCCACCCTTGCCGCGGCCGCCAGCATGGATCTGGGCCTTGACGACCCAGACCGGGCCGCCGAGCTTTTGAGCGGCTTCGACCGCCTCCTGCACCGTGAAAGCGGGAATGCCGCGCGGCACCGGCACGCCGAAGTTGCGCAAGATCTCCTTGCCTTGATACTCGTGAATCTTCATGAGGCTTGTCTCTCGAGAAACGGTGAGGGTGCCCGGCGCTGAGGGGAGGCCGGCCGGGGAGCAGGTGCCGAAACAGCAGCCTTCGACTGTATCATGCTGCGGCGCACCAAATCGAGGCTGCTTTACAGTCAGCGGTAAGCAGTTTCCACAGGAAAAACCCGATGCCCAAGGTCTTTATCGACGGTGAAGCCGGCACCACCGGCCTTTTGATCCGCGAGCGGCTGGCCACGATGCCGGCGATCGAGGTGGTGAGCATCGCGCTCGAGCGGCGCAAGGATCCGGCGGCCAAGCGCGAGCTGATGGCGGGCGTGGACCTGGTGATTTTCTGCCTGCACGACGATGCCGCGCGCGAGTCGGCGGCGATGGTCGACGACATTGCGCGCACCCAGGGCAAGGCGCCTCGCATCATCGATGCTTCCACCGCGCACCGTACGGCCGAGGGTTGGGTGTTCGGGTTCCCCGAGCTCACGCCGGGCCAGCGCGAGGCCGTGATCGGGGCGCCGCGCGTGAGCAACCCCGGGTGCTATGCCACGGGTGCGATCGCCCTGGTGCGACCGTTGGTGGACACGGGGCTGCTGCCGCGGGACGCGGCCCTGTCGCTGCCGTCGGTGAGCGGCTACTCAGGCGGCGGGCGCGGGATGATCGAAGACTACGAGGGCGGGCGCGCGCCGGCCTTTGAGCTTTATGCACTGGGGCTGTCGCACAAGCACGTGCCGGAGATCATGAAATACACCGGCCTGACCCGCCGGCCGATCTTCATTCCCTCGGTGGGCAACTTCCGCCAGGGGATGCTGGTGCAGCTACCCCTGCACCTGGACCTGCTGCCGGGGCGGCCGAGCGCCCAGGATCTGCATGAGGCGCTGGCACGGCATTACGCCGGCAGCGAGTGGGTGAGCGTGTTGCCGGCCACGGACAACGGCAAGCTCGATGCGCTGGCGCTCAACGACACCAACAAGATGGAGCTGCGGGTGTTCAGCAACGCCGAGCATCGCCAGGCGGTGCTGGTGGCGCGGCTGGACAACCTGGGCAAGGGCGCCAGCGGGGCGGCGGTTCAGAACCTGAAATTGATGCTGGGGGTTTGAGTTTTAGGGCGTTGCGCTTTCTTAGGGTGACGCTCGCTGGGTCTTCTCCGGCTGAAGCGCGCTGCGTGCCTGGGGCGGGCACGCTCCCCCCTGAACCCTTCGGGTTTTTAAAGGGAACCCTCCGCGTGCCCGCCCCAGGCACGCAGCGCTTTGGGTGTGCGGGCCGTGTCGCGCAAGGGTGGTGCGGCTTTTTTCAAGCCCTTCATGCGCAAAGAATGACCGGCCCTGCTCCGGCGCGAAACCTTCACGAGCGCGTGCGCGAGGCGCGGGTGGGGCCGGCAGGCGGAGGGACCCGTCGGTCCGTGCGCGGGAGCGCACTGGACCATCGGGAGAAGCCTGCCGGCCCCACCCGTGCAGCGCGCTTGGCCGGAGAAAGCAGAGCGCGTCAGGCGGCCGCCTTCTCCGGGTGAGAGCGCGCTGCGCGCCTGGGGCGGACACGCTCCTCACTGACCCTTCGGGTCCAAAGGGAACCCTCCGCATGTCCGCCCCAGGCGCGCAGCGCTGTCGGCGTGCGAAGGGTTTCACGCGGGGTGAACTTGCGGGTGCGCCCCTACTCGTCTTCCCTCGCGCCGCCGGCCAGCACCGTGCGAATCACATCTCCACCAAAGCCTCGGGCGGCCAGGAACCGGGATTGCTTGGCGCGCTCCGCCGCATCCTTTGGCGGCTGATCGAACTTGCGTTGCCAGACGCCGCGCGCGCGCTCGGCTTCGGTGACCTTGAGGTGGGCCATGGCCTGCGCGACGAGCTCGCCGTCCAGTCCCTTGGCCTGCAGCTCCTGCCTTAGGCGCCCGGCGCCCAGGCGCGCGGCGCGACGGTGCAGCACCGAGTCAATCACCCGCTGTTCGCTGATGAAGCCCTTGGCCTGCAATTCGTCGAGAACGCGGCTGAGCTCGCCCGGTTCTTGCGCATGGGCGGCGAGCTTGCGTTCGAGCTCCGGGCGCGAGTGCTCGCGCTGCGAGAGCAGGCGCAGCGCCCGCCCTTTCAGGGAGAGCTGACCTGAGCGCATGACTGAAAAGGCTCGGGCGCGGGCTCAGGCGCCGTCGGCCGGCAGCAGGGGGATGCCCAGCGATTCGCGGACCTTGTTCTCGATCTCGCGGGCCAGCTCCGGGTTCTCGCGCAGGAACTCGCGGGCGTTGTCGCGGCCCTGGCCGATCTTCTCGCCGTTGTAGGCGTACCAGGCGCCGGATTTCTCGATGATGCGCGCCGTGACGCCCAGGTCGATGATCTCGCCGTGGCGGCTGATGCCCTCGCCGAACAAGATGTCGAACTCCGCCGTTTTGAACGGGGAGGCGACCTTGTTCTTGACCACCTTGACCTTGGTCTCGTTGCCGATGGACTCCTCGCCCTTCTTGATGGTGCCGGTGCGGCGAATATCGAGGCGCACCGAGGCGTAGAACTTGAGCGCGTTGCCGCCGGTGGTGGTTTCGGGCGAGCCGAACATCACGCCGATCTTCATGCGAATCTGGTTGATGAAGATGACCATGCAGTTGGTCTTCTTGATCGTGGCAGTGAGCTTGCGCAGGGCCTGGCTCATCAGGCGGGCCTGGAGGCCGGGCAACGAATCACCCATTTCGCCTTCGATTTCGGCCTTGGGCGTGAGGGCGGCGACGGAGTCGATCACGATCAGGTCGACCGCGCCGGAACGCACCAGGCTGTCACAGATCTCCAGCGCCTGCTCGCCGGTGTCGGGTTGGCTGATGAGCAGGTCGGACAGGTTGACGCCCAGCTTTTGGGCGTACTGCACGTCCAGCGCGTGCTCGGCGTCGATGAAGGCGCAGGTGCCGGCCTGGCGCTGCATCTCGGCGATGACCTGCAGCGTGAGCGTGGTCTTGCCGGAGGATTCGGGGCCGTAGATTTCGATCACCCGGCCGCGCGGCAGGCCGCCGACGCCCAGCGCGATGTCCAGGCCCAGCGACCCGGTGGACACCACCTGGATGTCCTCGAGCTTCTCGCCTTCGCCCAGCCGCATGATGGTGCCCTTGCCGAACTGCTTGTCGATCTGGGCCAGCGCCGCTTGCAGGGCCTTGGCTTTTTCGCTGTCGGCGGGGGCGATCCGGGTGCCTTTGACTTGAACGTCCATGGACTCTCTCCTTGTGGTCAATTTGGGGGGGGCAATCCGGTTGTTCTTTTTCACAGCCTGGATGCTTGACCAGTACTGTAGCGGCCACCGGATCGAAGTAAATGGGCTTTGAGTAACTTTTTGGTCAGTTTGCCTTACCATTTCCAGCCATGTTCGACCGACCCGACCTCGACGGCTGGCGCCTGACCCACTTGGGCCGCCTGCTGGGCCACGCCTCGCGCCGCTTTGACGAGCGGGTGCTGCAAATCATGGCCCGCAACGTCGACGTGCCGCTGGGGCTGTCGAACCTCGCCGCGCGGGCGCAGGTGGGCGCCGCGCACATCCACATCACGCGCCACCTGGCCCTGGCGGGCTCGCGCCTGACCGACCTGGCGCAGCAGGCCGGCATGACCAAGCAGGCCATGGGCGACCTGGTGACCCAATGCGAGGCCTGGGGGATCGTCGTGCGCGAACCCGACCCGCACGACGCGCGGGCCCGCCAGGTGCGCTTCACGCCCACCGGCCTGGCCTGGCTGCAGGCCTTTCGCGACGCGGTGGCCCAAGCCGAGGCCGAGTTCCGCGTCGAAGTCGGCGACGATGTCGCCACCGTCATGCTCATCGGGTTGGAAGCCTGGGCGGGGCCGGCGGCCTGATCAGCCCAATTCGGGTCCGCAGCAAAAAGCAAGGCACTCGCACAGGGCTTTGAGCGGCAGGCAGACCACCTTGATGCCGCACAAGCAGCAGTCGCCAAAGCCTTTGCACACGTCACCCGCCACCTCGCGCACGGGGCTGCAATCGACCTCCGACATCCGCTGCGACACCGGCCCGCAGGTTCCGCGCGCGCTGGTCATCAGTGAACCGCCAAACGACGAGACCGCCCGCATGCCGGTGTTCAGTGCATCGCAAACCTGTTGCGAGCAGCCCGCGGTCGCATTGCCGGTGCCCGCTTGCATCACCTCATGAAGCTCGGTCGCCGTTGTCCCGACGCCAGTCAGGGTGGCGGCGAGCGCGAGCTGGGCCAGTTCGACGGAGCCGGAGTTGGCGCCCGGCATTGCGAACTGCTGCGCCGGCTGCTCGACTGGCACCGGCGCCTTCGGGGGATGGATGACCACGCCGCCGCCGGTCGGCCGGGTGGATGCGTCAGGCTGACTGGCGAAATCGTCCAGGCTCGGCGGGCCGGCCTGGGCGCCGGCGGTCGGACCGAACGTGGTTTCGCTCGACGCCGGTTGCACAGCGGGGGGGAGCGTGCCGGTGCGACCGACTTGGAAAGGAGAGGAATTGAGGCCTTGCATGATGAAACAGCGTCCTAGAGGAAAAAGTCAGGCGATGACCTGCTGCTGTTCGAGCAGCCGGTGGCGAAAGCCGCGCGCCGTGACGACCAGGTGCTCCAGGTCGGCGAACACCGACTCGGGGCTCTGGCCAGCGAACGACAGGGTGCGGCAAAGATGGACCGCGCCGCTAGGCCGATCCAGGGCGAACCAGGGGTCGCCTTGTTCACTGAAGCTTCGATTGGCCAAAAGCAGGCCGGCAACGACCTCGCTTCGGCTGGCCCGCGTCAGTTCACCGAGCGTGGCGACGAGGCAGACGCCGCTTCGGCCTTCGATGAAGCGCAGCTCCACGCGAAGCCCATCGGGAAAGGACAGCGCACAAGCGCCCTGCGCGTCGACCGCCCAGTCCCGCAGGCCCAGTCGCTCGCCGAGCGCGGCGATCAGCTCTTGCGCGTTCATGCCGGCACCTCGCAGGCCAGGGCATGGGCGTTCGTGCCTGCCGCCTCGCCCAGCCGCCGCTGCCACAGCGCGGCGCGCGCAACAAAGCGCTGGAAGGTGCGCAGGAAGACCGTCGCGCCCAGTGCTTGACTGGGCAGGTGCTGTGCCAGGTAGATGTCGCCCGACGGGTCCATGGACAGGACGCTGCTGACCGCGCCGTCGGCGAACAGGTTGCCCGCCAGCACCCGCTCCATCGCCTGCGCGTAGTCGCCCGCGGCAATGTTCTTGAGGCAGGCCCGCAGAATGATCCCTTGCGGCTGGGGGCACCCCAGCAGGTGCACGGCCACTTCACCGATGCGCACTGCCGCGTCGCCGGTCTGCGGCGACAACCGAAGCTCGGGCAGGCCCAGTTCGAGGGAAAGGCAGGCAATGGCGTCGTCGAGCGAGAACATGTTCGGCTTGGGACCTGTTGGGGGTGGGGCGCTGCGGACGGAATTCGCCGCACCCGCCGTGTGTGACCCGGACGCATGAGCTGTTCCGTCGCGCGCTGACTGGCCTCTGACGCGAGTGCGTCGCAGCGCCACGAGGGCGGGCACTCCTACAATGGCAGACGGCCCCTCGGCATCGAGGCGGCGATCCAGGAGACAAGCTCATGCGCATCCTCATTGCTGAAGACGACCAGGTGCTCGCTGATGGTCTGCTGCGCAGCCTGCGCGCCTCGGGCGCCGCCGTCGATCACGTGGCCAGCGGCTCGGAGGCCGATGCGGCCCTGATGACGAACAACGAGTTCGACCTTCTCATCCTGGACCTGGGCCTGCCCAAGATGCACGGGCTGGAGGTGCTGCGCAAGCTGCGCGGGCGCGGCTCCTCGCTGCCGGTGCTGATCCTGACCGCGGCCGACAGCGTGGAAGAGCGCGTCAAGGGCCTGGACTTCGGGGCCGACGACTACATGGCCAAGCCCTTTTCGCTGCAGGAGCTGGAGGCACGGGTGCGCGCCCTCACCCGCCGCGGCGTAGGCGGCGCCAGCAACACCATCAAGCACGGACCGCTGGTGTATGACCAGGCGGGCAGGGTGGCCACGATCGACGGCCGGATGGTCGAGCTGTCGGCCCGCGAGCTGGGCCTGCTGGAGGTGTTGCTGCAACGCGCCGGCCGCCTGGTCAGCAAGGACCAGCTGGTCGAGCGGCTGTGCGAATGGGGCGAAGAGGTGAGCAACAACGCCATCGAGGTGTACATCCACCGCCTGCGCAAGAAGATCGAGAAGGGCCCGATCCGCATCGCCACGGTGCGCGGCCTGGGCTATTGCCTCGAGAAGATCCCTGGCTGAGCCACTGAGATGGCACCGCCGGCCGCTGGGCGCACCCCTCCATGAGGATCTTCCACCGCGAGCAGCGTTCGCTGTTTGGCGAGATCCTCGACTGGATGCTCACGCCGCTGCTGCTGCTGTGGCCGATCAGCCTGGCGCTGACCTGGCTGGTGGCGCAGAGCATCGCCGGCAAACCCTTCGACCGCGCGCTCGAATACAACGTGCAGGCTCTGGCGCAGCTGGTCACCGTGCAGCAGCGGCACCCCAGCTTCAACCTGCCCCAGCCGGCGCGCGAGATGCTGCGGGCCGACGATTCCGACCAGGTCTACTACCAGGTGCTGGTCGACAAGGAGCTGCTCAGCGGCGAGCGCGACCTGCCGACGCCCCCCACCGACGAAGCATCCGTCGTTGGCGAGGTGCGTCTGCGCGACGACGAGATGCGCGACCTGCCGGTGCGTGTGGCGTACATGTGGGTGCGCCTGCCCGTGCCGGACATTCCCCTGGTGCTGGTGCAGGTGGCCGAGACGCGCGAGAAGCGCTCCGTGCTGGCCACCGAGATCATCAAGGGCGTGATGCTGCCGCAGTTCGTGATCCTGCCGCTGGCCGTGCTGCTGGTGTGGTTGGCGCTGGTGCGCGGCATCAAGCCGCTGTCGCAGCTGGAAGAGCGCATCCGAGCGCGCAAGCCGGACGACCTCTCGCCGCTGGACGACAAGACCGTGCCGCTGGAAGTGGCGCCGCTGGTGTCCTCGGTGAATGACCTGCTGACGCGGCTGAAGGATTCCATCGCCACACAAAAGCGCTTCCTGGCCGACGCCGCGCACCAGCTCAAGACGCCGCTGGCGGGCCTTCGCATGCAGGCCGACCTGGCCCAGCGTGAAGGGACCGACGCGCAGGCGCTCAAGCTCTCGCTCAAGCAGATCGGCCGCGCCAGCATGCGCGCGACGCACACGGTGAACCAGTTGCTGGCCTTGGCGCGCGCCGAAGGCAGCGGCCAGCCGATGGCGGTGCAGCCCTGCGATCTGGCCGAACTGACACGCGATGTGGTGCGCGATTTCCTGCCGCGCGCCCTGGATCGGCGGGTCGACCTCGGCTACGACGGCCCCGACCCGGGCGCCCCGGGTGTGCGGCTGGAGGGCAACCCGACGCTGATCAAGGAGGTGATCAGCAACCTGCTGGACAACGCGCTGAACTACACGCCCTCCAGCGACACCCAGCCCGGCGTGATCACTGCGCATGTGGTTCCCGACCCGGTCGGCCAGGCGCTGGAAATACAGGTCGAGGACACCGGTCCCGGCATCCCCGCGAGCGAGCGCGAGCTGGTGTTCGAGCCGTTTTACCGTGCGCTGGGCACCAATGTCGACGGCTCGGGCCTGGGCCTGTCGATCGTGCGTGAGATCGCGCGCCAGCACGGCGCGGAGATCCGGATCGAGGACGCGCATCCTGGGGCGACGCCGCCGGGCACGCGCATCAGCGTGCGCTTTGCGCTGCGTGATCGGCCGCCGTCGGCCTGACTTGGCGGTTCAACTTACTGTGGCGCGGACTCCGGCGCGGCCGGCGCCGGGGCGGCCTCTGCGGGCGCCGCGGCGGGCGCGCCCTCGCGCAGCACACGCAGCGCCTGTGGCCGCAGCTGCTGCGTCAGCCGCTGCGGCTCGGCCTGCTGCGCCGGGCCGAAACCCAGCATGCGCAGATAGCCCTGCGACCAAGCGAAGAGCGCGAGGTTGGCCAGCAGCAGCAACAGGACCAGGGGACGCAACAACATGGGATAGGGAAGGCGGGCTCAGGGAGCGGGTCGCACACTCACTTCGGAACTGTGCACCACCCGCATGCCCGCGGCAGTATGCACCAGTAGCCCGCCGTCTTGCGCCACACCATGGGCGGTGCCGGTGCTGCCGTCGCTGAGGGTCACGACGCGGTCTCGCAGCAGGTCGCGCGCCTCGAAGCGGGCGCGAAACGGCTCGAAACCAGCCGTCTCGAAGGCCTGCAAGGCGGCCACCAGAGGGGCGGCGATGCGTGCCAGCACAGCCGGCGCGTCGAGTTCGGGCAGCAGCTCATCGACCGAGGCCGGCGGGGTCGCCAGGCCCTCACCGGGCGGGCGATGGATGTTCAGCCCGACGCCGACGACCGTTTGGCGCGGCGCGTCCGCCAGCGCGAAGCTGGCGGTCTCAACCAGAATGCCGCCGAGCTTGCGGCCGTCCACCCACAGGTCGTTGGGCCACTTCAGGCCCACGCGCGGATGCAGGGCCTCGGCCACCGCCACCCCGACCACCAGGGACAGGCCCGACCAGCTGGCCGGTTGCAGCGGCAAGCCCAGCGAAAAGGTGAGCGAGTCGCCCGCCCGGCTGCTCCATTGGCGCCCGAGGCGGCCACGGCCGGCGCTCTGGTGCTCGGCCACCAGCAGCACCGGATCGCCATGGCCGGCGCGCGCGCGGCGCATCAGCTCGGTGTTGGTCGAGTCGATCTCGGGCAGCACTTCGACGGAAAAGCCCGCAAGCAAGGGCGCGACGGCCTCCCAGACGGCTTCAGCGGGCCAGCGCAGGGGCAGATGAGCCATGGCCGTTAGCGGCGGCGCTTGGGCGCCAGCAAGGTGCCGCGGCAGCTTGCGGTGTCGCACCAGCACGGGTACTCGGCCTTGAGCTTTTTCGTGTAGGGCTCGTCAATGATGAGCCCGTAGTCGTAGTTGAGCTCTTCGCCCGCCCGGATGTTGCGCAGCGCCTTGATGAACACCCGGCCGTTCTCCTCGTCGGCCATGCAATTGGCGTCGCAGGAATGGTTGATCCAGCGCGAGGCGTTGCCGCCGTGCAGGGCGTCGATGACGCGGCCGTCATCGACATGAAAGTAGAACGTGTGATTGGGATCGCTGGGGTCGTGGGGGTGGCGGCGCTGCGCCTCCTCCCAGCTGATGATCTCGCCCACGTATTCGATGAGGGCCTCACCCTCGGCGATCTCGCACAGGGCGAACACGCCCCGGCCGTGAACGCCCGAGCGGCGCACCTGGATGCGGCGGCGGCCGATGCCCGCGCCTGTGCCGGAAGGCCCCTTGCCACCGGTTCGCACCGCTGGGGCAAGCTCCGGTAAGACGTCTTTTGCTGCCATGCCAGAAAACTCTGATAAGTTGAATGGGTGCACATGTGCGCGTATGCGCGCATGCGCGAGAGCCCTGATTGTAGAAACAACCGCAGCGCAGGCGGCACGCCTGTCAAGCAAAACACAAGAGCCATGAGCAAGACACTGGTCATCGCCGAGAAGCCATCGGTCGCGCAGGACATCGTCCGTGCGCTCACCCCGGTCGCGGGCAAATTCGACAAGCACGACGAGTATTTCGAAAACGAGCGCTATGTGGTCACCAGCGCCGTCGGCCACCTGGTGGAGATCCAGGCGCCCGAAGAGTTCGACGTCAAGCGCGGCAAGTGGAGCTTCGCCCACCTGCCGGTCATCCCGCCGTACTTCGACCTCAAGCCGGTCGACAAGACCAAGGGCCGCCTGAACGCCGTGGTCAAGCTGGCCAAGCGCAAGGACGTGACCGACCTGGTCAACGCCTGCGACGCCGGCCGCGAGGGCGAGCTGATCTTCCGGTTGATCGAGCAGTACGCCTTCGGCAACGAAGATGCCGCCGGCGCTCCGGCCAAGAACGCACGCAAGCCGGTCAAGCGCCTGTGGCTGCAGTCGATGACGCCGCAGGCCATCCGCGATGGCTTCGACAAGCTGCGCACGGACAAGCAGATGCAGGGCCTGGCCCACGCCGCGCGTTCGCGCTCGGAGGCCGACTGGCTGGTGGGCATCAACGGCACCCGCGCCATGACCGCCTTCAACTCGCGCGACGGCGGCTTTTTCCTCACCACTGTGGGCCGGGTGCAGACGCCGACCCTGGCGGTGGTGGTCGAGCGCGAGGAGCAGATCCGCAAGTTCGTCAGCCGCGACTACTGGGAAGTCCACGCCAGCTTCGCCGCGCAAGCCGGCGTCTACCCGGGCAAGTGGTTCGACCCCGACTTGCGCAAGAATGCCGACGACGCCGAGATCAAAGCCGACCGGGTGTGGTCGCAGCAGCAGGCCCAGGCCATCGCCGACGCCTGCCGCGGCAAGCCGGCCACCGTCACCGAGGAATCCAAGCCCACCACCTCGGCCTCGCCGCTGCTGTTCGATTTGACCTCCCTGCAGCGCGAGGCCAACGGCCGCTTCGGTTTTTCGGCCAAGACCACCCTGGCGCTGGCGCAAAGCCTGTACGAGCGGCACAAGGCCCTGACCTACCCGCGAACCGATTCGCGCCACCTGCCCGAGGACTACGTGCCGACGGTCAAGGACACCATGAAGATGCTGGCCGGCAGCGGCATGGCGCACCTGGCGCCGTTCGCCCGGCAGGCCGTCGACGGCAACTACGTCAAACCCACCAAGCGGATCTTCGACAACAGCAAGGTCAGCGACCACTTCGCCATCATCCCCACGCTGCAGGCGCCCAGCGGCCTGTCCGACGCCGAGCAAAAGCTCTACGACCTGGTGGTCAGGCGCTTCTTGTCCATCTTCTTTCCCAGCGCCGAGTTCATGGTCACCACCCGCATCAGCAAGGTGGCGCAGCACAGCTTTCGCACCGACGGCAAGGTCCTGGTCAAGCCGGGCTGGCTGGCGATCTGGGGCAAGGAAGCAGCGGCCGAAGTGGAGGACGCCAAGGAAGGCGACAAGGGCCAGAGCCTGGTGCCGGTGCAGCCCGGCGAGAAGCCGTTGGCCGAGCAGGTCGACCCCAAGGGCCTCAAGACCCGCCCGCCCGCGCGTTACAGCGAAGCCACGTTGCTGGGCGCCATGGAAGGCGCCGGCAAGTTCATCGAGGACGACGAACTGCGCGAGGCCATGCAGGAAAAGGGCCTGGGCACGCCCGCCACGCGCGCGTCCATCATCGAAGGCCTGATCGCCGAAAAATACATGCTGCGCGAAGGCCGCGAGCTGATCCCCACCGCCAAGGCCTTCCAGCTGATGACGCTGCTGCGCGGCCTGGGCGTGGAGGAGCTGTCCAAGCCAGAGCTCACTGGCGAATGGGAATACAAGCTCGCGCAAATGGAAAAGGGCCAGCTCTCGCGCGAAGCCTTCATGCAGGAAATCGCCGAGATGACGCAGCGCATCGTCAAGAAGGCCAAGGAATACGACCGCGACACGGTGCCCGGCGACTACGCCACGCTGGCCACGCCCTGCCCCAATTGCGGCGGCGTGGTCAAGGAGAACTACCGCCGCTACACCTGCGCCGGCAAGTCCGGCTCGGGCGATGACGCCTGTGGCTTCTCGTTCACCAAGATGCCCGCCGGCCGCGCCTTCGAGATGGCCGAGGTCGAGCAGTTCCTGCGCGACAAGCGCATCGGCCCGGTGGACGGCTTCCGCTCCAAGGCCGGCTGGCCCTTCAGCGCCGAGCTCGCGCTGAAGTTCAGCGAGGAGGACAAGAACTGGAAGCTCGAGTTTGACTTCGGCGACGAGGCCAACCCCTCCGAGACCGGCGAGCTGATCGACTTCAGCGCACAAGAGCCGCTGGGGCCCTGCCCCAAGTGCGCGGCGCGGGTGTTCGAGTTCGGCAAGAACTACCTGTGCGAGAAATCGGTTCCCACTGCGGCGCAGCCCACGCCCAGCTGCGACTTCAAGAGCGGCCAGATCATCCTGCAGCAGCCGGTCGAACGCGAGCAGATGCACAAGTTGCTGGCGACCGGCAAAACCGACCTGCTGGACAAGTTCGTGTCGAGCCGCACCCGCCGATCGTTCAAGGCCTTCCTCAGCTGGGATGCCGAGGCCGGCAAGGTGAACTTCGAGTTCGAGCCGCGCACCAGCAAGTTCCCGCCACGCAAGGGCGCGGCGCCACGCCCCGCAGCCAGGGCCACGGCCGTGGCGGCCAAGAAGGCAGCGCCCGCCAAGAAAGCGGTGCCGGCCAAGAGGGCCCCGGCCGCCAAGAAGGCGCCTGCGGCCAAGACACCGCGCAAGGCCCCAACCGGCGGGCTGCGCCCCAGCCCCGAGCTGGCCGCCGTGATCGGCAGCGAGCCGGTGGCCCGCACCCAGGTGATCAAGAAGCTGTGGGACTACATCAAGGCCCAGGGGCTGCAGGACGCCGCGAACAAGCGCGCCATCAACGCCGACGCCAAGCTGCGCCCGGTGTTCGGCAAAGACCAGGTGACCATGTTCGAGCTGGCGGGGATTGTCGGAAAGCATCTGAGCGCCGGTTGAACGACGCGGTGTGACGGAAACCGCCCGCGCGGTTCCGGCCGTCGCCGTCGCTCATCTGACGTCTGCCGCCCGTCAGCCAGGCGCCCGCCCTTGGCGCCTACGATCGCGCTCCCCCACAGGAGACGCGAATGTCCGCACGCACCCCGCTCCACGACCTGTGCACCGCGCTCAGCCAGGCCCTGGATGTCCCTCAGCCGCCGCTGCGGTCGCAGGCAGGCAAGCCCCAGGGCTTTCGCCTTCGCATCGACGCGGACTGCGAGATCAACTTTGCCCAGATGCCGGGCGACCCCGATGACCTGGCCTACGCGCTGATCGATCTCGCGGCGGCCGACACGGCGGCGTGCAACACCTTGCTTCAGGCCAACTTCCTGGCCGCCGGCTTGGGCGGCCCGGTCTACAGCCGCAACCCCGCCAACGGCCATGCGCTGCTGCAGTCGGCGCTTCGTCTGGGCGCCAGCGATACCGCCACGCTGCTGGCGTCGCTGCGGGAGATGGCTGCGGCGGCCGGCCAGTGGCGCGCCGAGGCCACTCGCACCGCCCACGCGGATGCCGCCACCTTCCAGCGCGCCTGAACCACCCACCGCACACCCGGAGCTGCGACATGCAAGGCCTGAGATCACTGTTTTGCTGCGGTTCGCGCGCCCACCAACGTACGAACGAGCCCGTCGACGTCAATGTGTCCGCGGCCCCGGAGGACGCGCTGCGGCCTCACGGCCCCCCGCCCGCCCCACCACCGGCTGCAGTCGGGCTGAACGACGGGTTGGACGAGTCGGTGGCCGAAGGGATGTTCATGCGGGAGGCGTTCAGCAACCAGCGCGCGCAGGAGCCGGTGAGCCGCTCCGAGACACCGCCGCCCGACCAGGACATCGAGGACGTCTCGCCGGTCGTCCCTCCGGGCGGACGTTGGCGCACCTTCGTCAATTGCAGCGACGCCGGCGTGCAAGCGGCGTTCCGTGACGGCATCTCCGTCACCTTGTCCGGCGGACTGGCGCTGCTGGCACGGGCCGCGGCAATGATGGGTGCGGCCCAATCTCGCGGCGCGGCGATTGCTGTCGGGCTGGGGGCCACGGCGGGCGCGGTTGGGATGCTCACGGCCTTCTGGCCCAGGGCCGTCACGCTGATCCTCGAGCCGACAAGCTTGCGGGAATCGGCCGGCGCGCGGCGGTTCGTCATGGCGCTGCCATTCCTGGCGCTCGGTGCGGCCCTGGCGGCAACGCCGGACGAGGACGACAACACCAAGGTCACGATCGCCGCGCTCGCGCTGGCTCGCCAGTTGGCGGCGCTGATGCGCGACACCTTCACCCAGACGCAGGCCGGCGCGTGGGGAGGCATCGAGGCCTGCACCGCCGACGGTGATGGGTTGACCCACGAGCAGGCCCGTGCGCTCCAGGTGCGGCGCGCGGCCGTCGCGGCCGTCGTCTACACCACGATGTGCTGGTTCATTCTCAATCAGGGCGCCGATCTGCTGGCCGAGGGTTTGACGCCGGTCACGGACGGCATGAAGGAGGACGTGCGCGCGGGCTTCCCGAGCCCTGGCTGGCCGCTCAATGAGCGCGGTGAAACCGTCACCCAAGTCCTGGCCCGCACGAGCTTCCCGTTCAACGTCGTCGACATCGCGAGCCGGACCCTCCTGGGCGTGGTTCTTGAGACCTTCGACGGCTACAACTCAGGCGGCCTGGCGCCGGCCGTGGCCGCGCTTAGCCTGGGGCTGCGGTTTCGCTACAAGCGGGGCGTGGGCCCCTCGGCCCTACGCGCCAACTGGTCCAGCTGCAAGGCGGCGGCGACATGGCAGCGGATCCTGAACAACACGTCCATGCGCATGGGCTTCGGCATGGGCACCGACATCTCCACGGCGGTCGGGCTTCGCGAACCGGCCGGCACGCGATGGCGAATCGGGGCCCGCGAGGCGACCGCCATCCTCAACGGTCTGACCGAGCCACGGTCCTACGTGATCGAACGCGGCGTCAACGCTGGCGCCCTGGTGGAACGCCGGCGCAGGGCGCAGGCCGATGCCGCCACCGACGCGGCGGCGCAGGAGGCCCAGGGCGAGCATGTCGTTTCGGTGATTGCTGAGGAAGTCGAACTGGCGGTGCGCAGCGAGAGAAAGTCAGATCCGGCGGGCCCACGGCCGCCCTCCCCCCGGACGATGGCTCAGATCGAGTCGACCCTGCACAAGCAGACTCATAGGCTGGTCAAGGGGGGGGAGTATCCCAAGGGGCGTCCGGAGCGGCCCCTGCGAGAGGCGCAGTCGCCGACGCAACGCGTGACCTACACCATCGGATCCAACGACAGCGTGGCAGTGATCGGGCCCGCCACCTCGCGCCGGTGAGGCAGGGCGGCCACCGGTGCGCAACCGGCCAACTGACACAAGGGTTGAAACAACGCGGACTCGTCCAGCGCGGACGCCGCGCGGCCGCGCCGTCCGGGTCAGGCCGTTTCGGCCTGTGACAGCGCCTGCCGCACCACCTCGGCGTCCAGCCCGTACATCTGGGCGAACTCGTCGACCGTGCGGCCGCTCGCGCGGAACGCGCGCAGCAGCGCCTCGCGCCTAGCCGCCTGTTCGGCCAGCTCGGCGAAGGCTTCGTCCAGCAGCGCCAGCGCCACCGGCTCCTGGGTGCGAATCCGCTCCATGTAGGCCTCGCGCGACAGGCCGCTGGCTTCGATGGCCTGCACCAGCCGCGCCCGCGCCCAGGCGCGGGCCTCGTCGGCGCCGCGCGGCTGGCGCCGGCGCATCACTTCCATGATGGCGTGCTGCACATGCTCGGGCGCGGCCGGCTCGACCGGCTGGCCGTCGAGGTCGTGCCGCGCATCGCCGCTGGCCACCGCCTCAAGATAGCGGGTAGAGCGCACATGCTGGGCCAGCGCCTGCTTGAGTTCCTGCTTGTCCAGGGCATCCGGATGCCGGGCGACCAGGTCCTCGAAGATGCCGACCTTCAGGGGGCGAAAGCGCGCCCCGAACAGGCGGGGATGCAATTCCCACAGACGGTGCAGCAGCGGATGCACCTCCCTGGGGGGCCGCGCGTCACGGCCGCGGCGGGTATTCGGTTCTTTGGTTTCGCTCATTGGCAGCGACTGTAGCCCGGAGACGGGCAAAATCGGGGGCATGAAGATCGAAAAAAACACCGTGGTGACGATGCGCTGCCGCATCGCCGACGACAAGGGCCAGCTGATCCAGGACGGCAAGGCGCCGATGGTGTACCTGCATGGCGGCTACGACAACACCTTTCCCAAGATCGAGGAGGCCCTGCAAGGCCTGGAGGCCGGCGCCGAGCTCACGCTGGCGCTGACCCCCACCGACGCCTTCGGCGAGCTCGATGAATCCCTGCGCCGCACCCTGGCCAAGCGCGACTTTCCCCCGGGGGTCAAGGTCGGCGGCCAGCTGGAGCTGCCCGGCCCCGGCGGCGAGCCCCATCCCTTCACCGTGGTGAAGATCAAGGGCGACCAGGTGCTGCTGGATGGCAACCACCCGCTGGCCGGGCGCACGCTCAAGCTGGCGATCAAGGTGACGGGTGTGCGCGCGGCCAGCGGCGAGGAAATCACCCACCGGCATGTGCATGGTGAGCATGGGCACCACCACTGAACGTCGCGCCGGGAGGCTTAGGTCCCCCGAGCAGGTGTCGCGCCGGTTCAACCGCGCTCCTGGTTCCCCGCCTTCGCGGGGATGACGAGAAGTTATTCCGGACACCAGTGCGCCTTCACGGGGATGACAAAATTCTCGTCATTCCCGCGTCGGCGGGAATCCAGAAGCGCGGTCGGCTCGGCGCGCCGGGGCCGGTCGCCCACGCACAGTCAACCGGCCGCCAGCGCCGCCTTGGCGGGGGTGGCAGGGGATCCAGCCAACGGTGGGGTCGGCGACAGCCTACTTGGCGATCACGCGGGCCATCTCCAACACCTTGTTCGAGTAGCCCCACTCGTTGTCGTACCAGCTGATCAGCTTGACGAAGGTGCTGTCCAGGGCGATGCCGGCCTCGGCGTCGAAGATGGAGGTGCGCGGGTCGCCACGGAAGTCGGTGGCGACCACCTTGTCCTCGGTGTAGCCCAGCACGCCCTTGAGCGCGCCCTCGGACTGGGCCTTGAACTCGGCGCAGATCTCCTTGTAGCTGGCTTCCTTGACCAGCTCGACGGTCAGGTCGACCACGGACACGTCGGAGGTGGGCACACGGAAGGACATGCCGGTGAGCTTCTTGTTCAGCTCGGGGATGACCACGCCAACGGCCTTGGCCGCGCCGGTGCTCGACGGAATGATGTTCTCCAGGATGCCGCGGCCGCCGCGCCAGTCCTTGTTGGAGGGGCTGTCGACGGTCTTTTGCGTGGCGGTGGCGGCGTGCACGGTGGTCATGAGGCCGCGCTTGATGCCCCACTTGTCGTTGAGCACCTTGGCCAGCGGGGCCAGACAGTTGGTGGTGCACGAGGCGTTGGAGATGATGGCCTCGCCCCTGTAGGTCTTGTGGTTGACGCCAAAGACGAACATGGGGGTGTCGTCCTTGGAGGGGGCCGACATGATGACCTTCTTGGCGCCGGCATCGATGTGCTTTTGCGCGCCTTCCTTGGTCAGGAAGATGCCGGTGGACTCGACCACCACGTCGGCGCCGACCTCGCCCCACTTGAGCTCGGACGGGTCCTTGACGGCGGTCAGGCGGATCTTCTTGCCGTTGACCACCAGGGTGTTGCCCTCGACGCTCACTTCGCCCTGGAAGCGGCCGTGCACGCTGTCGTATTGCAGCATATAGGCCAGGTAGTCGGGCTCGAGCAGGTCGTTGATGCCGACGATCTCGACGTCCTGGAAGTTCTGAACCGCAGCGCGCAGCACCATGCGGCCGATACGGCCGAATCCGTTGATACCGATCTTGATCGTCATGAAAAATCTCCTGTCATGTGAGTTCAAAGGCCCGTTCGCCCTGAGCTTGTCGAAGGGCCCACGAGGGCTTCGACAGGCTCAGCCCGAACGGCGTTGGTTGTTTGCCACCTCGGCGTTACTCGTTTGCCAGCTTGGCGTTACTTGGCGGCCAGCACGGCGCGCACCGTGTCCGCGACGTTCTCGGGCGTAAAGCCAAAGTGCTTGAACAATACGTTGGCCGGGGCCGATTCACCGTAGGTGTCGATGCCCACCACGGCGGCACAGCCGTACTTCCACCAGGAGTCGGTCACACCCATTTCCACGGCAATGCGCGGGATACCGCGCGGCAGCACGGCTTCCTTGTAGGCAAGCGCCTGGCGGTCGAAGGCGCTGGTGCTGGGCATGGAGACCACGCGCACGGCCAGGCCGTCGGCAGCGAGTAGCTCTTGGGCCTTGAGCGCCAGCTGCACCTCGGAGCCGGTGGCGATGATCACGGCCTGGGGCTTGCGGCGGGCCATGCCCACCTCGGCCGGATCGGCCAGCACGTAGGCGCCGCGGCTGATCTCGCCCAGGTCGGCCTTGGGTGCGTACGGCAGGTTCTGGCGCGACAGCAGCAGGGCGGTCGGGCGGGCTTTGTTCTCCAGCGCCACGGCCCAGGCGACGGCGGTCTCGGCCGTGTCGCAGGGGCGCCAGACGTCCAGGTTGGGGATCAGGCGCAGGCTGGCGGCATGCTCGACCGACTGGTGCGTGGGGCCATCCTCGCCCAGGCCGATGGAGTCGTGCGTGAAGACGTGGATGATGCGCTGCTTCATCAGCGCGGCCATGCGGATCGCGTTGCGGCTGTAGTCGCTGAAGGTCAGGAAGGTGCCGCCATAGGGGATGAAGCCGCCATGCAGCGCCACGCCGTTCATGATGGCGGCCA
>CANJQN010000012.1 GCA_947476465.1 Comamonadaceae bacterium
CGGGCGGTTTTCCGAAGGTGCAGAGTTTTCCACGGCGGCGGTCGGCGCTTGCGACGAACCGACCGACGCGGAGGGAAACTCGGGGCGCACCGGGATTTTCATCTTACGCGGCCAGCTTGAGTTGCGGCAGCCCGGCCAAGTACTTCTCGTGCGGCGTAAGCCGGTTCAAGCTCGAATGAGCACGATGCGCGTTGTACCAGCCCAGGTAATCAGCAATGTCGGCGCGGGCCGCGCTGACGCTGTCGTAGGCCTTCAGGTACACCCGCTCGTACTTCACGCTGCGCCACAGGCGCTCCACGAACACGTTGTCTCTCCAGGCGCCGCGCCCGTCCATCGACAGCTTGCAGCCGGCGGCCAGAACGACGGCGGTGAACTCCTCGGCGGTGAACTGGGTGGATTGAACCGGTCGTCGCAACACCTCAATCATGGCGGTGTTTATGGGGCGATCCGCAGGATGGATGCGGAAGTTGACGGGCCGAGGCAGGTAGTACACCGAGCCGCGGCTGATCTCCAGCAGTTGGGCTTGGCGCGTGATGGACAGATCGTGGTGCCGGTCGATCATCGCTTTACGCTCAGCAATCCCGCCTTGGTGAGCGCGCCTTCCAAAAAATCATTGTCCAGTGCCAACTGGCCGATCTTGGCGTGCCGTGGGGCCAGGTCCACCGGCTCCGCCGCATGGGCGCCGCCACCGAATGCTTCGGCCGCGTGCTCAAGCAGCTGCCGCTTCCATTGGACGATCTGCGTGGGGTGCAACTCGAAATGCTTGGCCAAATCGGACAGCGTTCTGTCTTCGGGCAATGCGGCCACGGCCACTTGGGCCTGGAATGCCGGTGTGTGCGTGCGGCGGGTGCGCCGCGCTGATTTCTTCACCATCAGAAACTCCTTCTCGCCAGACCTGCGTCGGCCGGCTTTATGCCCGGAGTTTCCACTTATAGCGCCGTTCAGATTTGCGGCGCCACTTCTGTGACCTTGATGGCGATCACGCGGCAGGCGTAGATGCTTTCGCTAAAGCGCCACCGTCACCGGCGCATGATCACTCGGCTGCTTCCACTTGCGCGGCGTGCGGTCGATGCCGCAGGCCTTCACCGCCGGCCGCAGCGCATCGCTGACCAGAATGTGGTCGATGCGCAGCCCCCGGTTCTTCTGGTAGCCGAGCATGCGGTAGTCCCACCATGAATAGCTTTTCTCCGGCTGCTCGAACAGGCGAAAGCTGTCCACCAGGCCCAAGTCCAGCAGGGCCTTGAAGTGGTCTCTCTCGGCCGTGGTGTGGTGAATGGTTTCGCGCAATCCCACCGGGTCGTACGAGTCCCGGTCTTCCGGCGCCACGTTGAAGTCCCCTAGCAACACCAGGCGCGGGTGGCGCTGCATCTCGTCGGCCATGTAGCGCTGCAGCCCGGCCAGCCAGTTCATCTTGTAGGCGAACTTGTCGGTGCCGGGCGCCTGCCCGTTGACGAAGTAGCCATTGACGATACGCAGCTCGCCATCAGGGTGGTCGAGCGTGGCGGCGATCACGCGTGAGTGCTCGTCGTCGAAACCCACGATGTTGCGCACCACCTCGCGCAGGGGTGCGCGGCTGAGGATGGCGACACCGTTGTAGGTTTTCTGGCCGAACACGGCGCAGTGTTCATAGCCGGCCGCCTGCAGCGCCATCAGCGGAAACTTGTCGTCGGTGAGCTTGAGCTCCTGCAGGCACAGCACATCGACCGGGTTGGCGGCCAGCCAGTCCAGCACGTGCTGCAGGCGGGCGGTGAGGGAGTTGACGTTCCAGGTGGTGATTTTCATGGCTTTCCAGCAGGCTCTGGAGGTTAATCGATCGTCCTGAAAGTCCGGACGGGTGACCTTGCCGTCCGCCCATGGGTCGGCTTTTATGCTATTTTATTGCTTTCAGATAATTATCCATATCAAATAAAAGTTGATAATTCTATGGTCAGCATCTACCGCCGCCCCGAGCTTGCCGCCCAGATGGTCAGGCCGCTTCTCAACCCTGGCGTTCTCGACGAAGGCCTGCGCTCCGGCCTGTTCCTGTCCGGCCTGCGCCGCACGGGCAAGACCACATTCCTCCTGAATGACCTCATCCCGGCATTGGAGGAGGCTGGGGCTCTGGTGGTCTACGTGGACTTGTGGAGCGACACCCAGACGAACCCGGCCGTGTTGGTGCTTGTGGCCGTTCGCAAGACACTCGTCGAACTTCAGACGCCGGCATCGAGCATCCTGGGCAAGCTCAAGCGCGTCGGCGGCGCCGACCTGGGCGCGTTTGGCTTCAAGTTCGGGTTCAAGCTGGAAAGCGTCGGGACCGAAGGCGGGCCGACGCTCGCGCAGGCCCTCACTGAAGTTGTCGACCAAGCCAAGACGAACGTCGTGCTCATCGTCGACGAGGTGCAACATGCCATCACGGCGGACGACGGCAACCAGATGCTTCTGGCACTCAAGTCGGCGCGCGATGCGATCAACCCGCGCCCGGGGACGCCGGGGCACTTCATCTTCATCGGAACCGGTTCACACCGCGCACTGGTCAGCGAGCTGACGGCACGCAGGAATCAGGCGTTCGCAGGTGCCACCTCGGTGCCGTACCCGGTGCTCGGCGGAGACTATGTCGGGCATCTGCTGAAAAGACTTGCGTTGGAAGGCGCAGTGGCGCTGCCGTCTCTTGAGGTTGCGACACAGGCGTTCGCAACCCTGGGCAGCCGGCCAGAAGAAATGCTCAAGGCACTTCGGCAATTGGGCCGCCACCTGCCGCCGGGCGCCAACCCCGATGAGCACCTGCCTGTGATCGCAGCGACGCTGCGGTCAACCGCGGCCGATGTCGAGTTGATGAAAGTGGAGCAGCTTGGCGGCCTCGCGACGGCCATCTTCGAGCGCATCGCTTCGACAGATGGTGATGCGCGTGGGCTTTTCTCCGGGGAAGCCGCTGCCGACTACACGAAGGCGCTCGGCAGGGAGGTGCGTGTCGAGGAGATTCAGAGGGCCACGAACGATTTGCTCGCGGCCAACCTCATCATGCGCAGGGGACACGGCATGTATGGGGTGACCGATCCTTTCGTGCAGGAGATTTGGCGGGAGAAGAAGGCATTGGAGGACAAGGACTGATGGTCCACCCGTGGCGGCAGGCGGCACGACGTCTCATCGTCGTCAGCCGCGGATGACTTGGGTTAGCGCGTCGGATCCCGCTCCGGCCCCGCCACAACCCCCGCGTCATGCAGCCGCCCGATCGCGCCGCTGTCCAGGCCGAGCACTTCGTGCAACACCTCGTCGGTGTGCGTGCCCAGCAAGGCGGCTGCGGATGTCGGCTCGCGGGTTTCCCCCTCGATACGCGCGACTGCCCCGGCGGCGATGTGGGCGCCGATGCCGGGTGTGACGATGGTCTCGAACACCGGGTTGTGCGTGGGGTCCACCCGCGCGTCGCGCGCGAGCAGCTCGCGCACGGTGCCGTAGCGGCCCCAGCAGACCCGGTGCTCGCTCAGGGCGCTCTCGGCTTGCGCGTAGCCGCGTGCGGCGAACCAGGGTTCGACCAGCGCCGCGATCGCATCGCGTGCTTCATAGCGCTGCGCCTCGTCGCGGAAGTCGGTGCCGCTGCGCGCCTCAAGCTCGGCGATGGCTGTGCCGATGCCGCAGGCCTTGACCAGCGCCTGCCATTGCCCCAGGGAAATCGCCGCCACCATGATGCGTTGGCCGTCGGCGCAGAGGAAGTCGCGGCCGAAGGCGCCGTAGATGTGGTTGCCAATCGCTGGCCGGTCCCTCTCCAGCAACTGCGCTTCGGCCAGCAGGCCCAGGTGGGACAAGGTCGTGAAGGCCGTATCCGACAAGGCGATCTGGAGCAAGGCGCCTTCGCCGCTGACGCGCCGGCGCATGACGGCGGCCAGGGTCGCGAAAGCGGCCTGGTAGGCGCAGGCCAGATCCCATGCCGGCAGGGCGTGGTTCACGGGTTGCCCCTGCGCGCCGGTGCCGGTCATGGCGGGGTAGCCCGCGGCGCAGTTGACGGTGTAGTCCAGCGCCGTGCTGCCGTCGGCATTGCCCTGGATCACGCAGCTGATCACGTCGGGCCGGCGCGCGGCCAGCAGGGCGTGGTCGAGCCAGGGGGTGGCGATGTTGGTGAGCAGCACGCCGCCGTCGTCGCCCGGCGCGGTGACCATGGCCTGGACGAGCTCGCGGCCTTGCGGGTGGCGCAGGTCAATCGCGATCGAGCGCTTGGCCTTGTTCAGTCCGGTCCAATAGAGGCTGCGGCGGTTGTCCATGCGTGGCAAGCGGGCGTAGTCCAGCCCGCCGCCGATCATGTCGACGCGGATCACGTCGGCGCCGTATTGGGCCAGGGTCAGCCCCGCCAGTGGCGCGGCGACGAAGGCGGAGCTTTCGATGACGCGCAGGCCGTTTAACAGTGTGTAGGTCATGCGGTCACCGCCTTGCGTGCGTTCAGAGCGCCATCGAGCAGCGAGCGGGCGATCACCTTCAGGGCCAGCGTCTCCTCCGCGCCCTCGAAGATGGACAAAACGCGCGCATCCACAAAGTGCCGGCTGACCGGGGTCTCTTGCGCATAGCCCATGGCGCCGTGGATCTGCAAGGCTTCGCGCGTGACGAGTTCGGCATTGCGGCAGGCCAGCAGTTTGGCGACGCTGGCCTCCATGGAATGAGTTTTGCGCTGGGGTGTGGCCGCGACGGCTTCGCCCAGGGCGCGGCAGGCCAGCCAGCTGGCGGCTATCCGGGCCATCTTGATTTGCGTGAGCGCAAGGGCCGCCAGGGGCTGGCCGAACACCTTGCGATTTTGCGCCTGCGCGACGGCCGCCTTGATCGCCGCGCGCATCACGCCGCAGGCCCGCCCGGTGGTCTGCAGGCGCCCGCCGGTCATGCCCGCCATCGTGAAGTAAAACCCCTTGCCCTGGCCGGCCTCGCCGCCGATCAGGTTGGCCGCGGGCACGAAGAAGTCGTCGAAGGACAGGTCGTACGAATGCATGCCGCGGTAGCCGATGGTCGGGATGGCGCGGCCCGTAAGGCTGCCGCCGCCGGGTGACGCGCAGTGGAAGGCGTGTTCCTCGGACGAGGGTTTTTCGACCAGGAACACCGACAGGCCCTTGTGGCCCAGGCGCAGGTCGGGGTGGGTGCGGGCCACCACCATCAAGAGATGGGCCTTGCCGGCGAAAGTGCACCAGGTCTTGGCGCCGTTCAGGCGCCAGCCGCCCTCGGCCGGCGTGGCCGCCAGCCGCAGGCTGGCCACGTCGGAGCCGTAGTCGGGTTCGGTGATGGAGATGGCGCACAGCAGCTCGCCCGAGGCGATGCGCGGCAGCCAGTGCGCCTGCTGCTGCGGCGTGCCGCCGGCCAGCAGCGCGCGGGCCAGGATCTCGGGCCGTGTGATCAGGCTGCCGGCGGCGGCCAGCGAGGCGTCGGACAGCACTTCGGTGACGGCGATCATCAAGGCGTTGTCGCGCGCGCCGCCGGTGGCGCTGCCGCCGTACGCTTCAGGGATGGACAGGCCGAAGGCGCCCATCTCGCGCATGGGTTGCAGCAGTGATTCGGGCACGGTCAGGTCGTGCTCGTGGATCTTTTGCGCCAGGGGTGCGACCACGTTGACGGCAAAGCGCTCGAAGGCATCGCGGGCCATGGCGATGTCCTGGTCGGCACACGGAAAGCTCAAGACCTCGGGCGAGTCGAACACCGCGCGCCCGACGCTGGCGAGGGCCTGCGAGCTTGCCGCGTCGCGGGCTAGGGCGTGGAGGTCGGGCGAGGCGGCCAGTGCGTGCAGCGCGGTGTCGTCCAGACCCAGATCGAGGCAGACCGACCGCAGCCGGGTAATCACGCGGGGAACGGCCTCGGCCACGAAGGCGAGGGCCAGCCGCTGCTGCAGGTGCGACAGCCCCGGCGTCGCCATGACGGCAGCGGCCGCATCCAGATCGGCCTTGGCCCAGGCCAGCTCGAACTGGGCGCCTTGCTCGCGGTCGAGTGCGGCCGGGTCGAGCGCGTCGCCGTCGCAGCAGGCCTGGGCCAGGGTGTCGCAGGCGCGGTCGAAGTGGGCACCGAGCGCGGCGAGAAGGGGAAGGGGCGGGGCGGGATTCGCGGCGGTCATGGGAGGTGATTGAAAACTACCGGAAGTTTATGCTCGGCCTTGCCGATTGCGCTGCTGCCAATCGTCCAGCGCCGGCACCACCGCCACCGCCGCGAGCAGCAGCGCCAGCGGAATGGTCGATGCGTAGCCGATATATTTGAAGCCGACGGCGCCGAGGATGCCGCCGCCGAGGAAGCACCCAAGCAGACCGCTCAGCACGGCTACGCGCTCGCGGTCGGCGCGCACGTGCAGGGCAGGGTCGCGTTTGACATTCCAGTAGAACAGCTTACCCAGCTCGATGCCCAGGTCGGTCACGATGCCGGTCATGTGGGTGGTGCGAATCTCCTTGTTCGACAGCTTGGTCACCACCGCGTTCTGCAGGCCCATGATGAAGCACAGCAGCAACACCGTCAGCGGCACCAGCAGGCCTTCAATGAGGGCCAGGCGCGCGCCCAGCAGGCCAAAGCACAGGATCAGCGCCGCCTCCACCATCAGCGGCAGCGCGAATTCGCTGGACAGCTGCTGACGGCGCGCGATGTTCACGAGCACCGCGCAGCACATCGCACCAAGCAGGAAGGCCAGCACGCCCACCGCGGCGGTCGTGATGAGGTCGCCCTGGCCCAGCACCGTGTTGTCGGCCAGGGACGAGACCATGCCGGTCACGTGCGAGGTGTATTGCTTGACGGCCAGGAACCCGCCCGCGTTGATGGCGCCGGCCACGAAGGACAGCACCAGCCCGAGATGGCGGTTGGCGGACAGCGAGCGATTTCGCCCGATCAGAAAGCGTGCGTAATTCGCCGGCATCTCATGCCCTGCCCGGGTTGTGCCGCAAGCTCACGAAGGCAAAGGCCAGGCCGTCTGGCCCGGTGTGCGGCTCGCGCCGGACTTCGCGCCAGTGTGCACCGAGGGTGGGGGCGTAAGCGTCGCCCTCATAGTCGCGGTTGATCTCGGTCACCTCGGCCACCTGCGCGAAGGGCAGGGCCAGGGCGTAAAGCTCGGCGCCGCCGATCACCCAGGCGCGCGGCGCGCCCTGGCACGCGTCAATCGCCTGTGGCAGCGAGCCGGCACGCTCGGCGCCCGCAGCTTGCCAATCAGCCTGGCGCGTGACCACGATGTTGCGGCGCCCCGGCAGCGGGCGAAAGCGCGGCGGCAGAGAGTCCCAGGTCTTGCGGCCCATGATGACCGGGCAGCCCAGCGTGGTGGCCTTGAAGTGCGCCAGATCCTGCGGCAGATGCCATGGCAGGGCGCCGCCTTGGCCGATGACGCCGTTGCGCGCGCGGGCGTAGATGAGGCCGAGTTCCGTCACACCGCCACCGGCGCCTTGATCGCGCCGTGGCACTGGTAGCCCAGCACCTCGAAGTCCTCGTACTGGTAGTCGAAGATCGACGCCGGCTTGCGCTTGATGTTCAGGGTGGGGTAGGCGAACGGTGCGCGCGAGAGCTGCAGTTCCACCTGTTCGTGGTGGTTGCTGTAGATGTGGCAGTCGCCGCCGGTCCAGATGAAGTCGCCCACGGCCAGGTCGCACTGCTGCGCCATCATGTGCGTGAGCAGCGCGTAGCTGGCGATGTTGAACGGCACGCCCAGGAAGATGTCGGCGCTGCGCTGGTACAGCTGGCACGACAGCTTGCCGTCGGCCACATAAAACTGAAAGAAGGCATGGCAGGGCGCCAGCGCCATCTTGGGGATGTCGGCCACGTTCCAGGCACTGACGATGATGCGGCGCGAGTCGGGGTTGGTCTTGATCGTCTTGACCGCCTCGGCGATCTGGTCGATGTGGCCGCCCTCGGGCGTGGGCCAGCTGCGCCACTGCACGCCATACACCGGGCCGAGGTCGCCATCGTCCCGGGCCCACTCGTCCCAGATGGTGACGCCGCGCTCGCGCAGGCGGTTGTTGTCGCCCGAGCCCTCCAGAAACCACAGCAGCTCGTGAATGATGGACTTGAGGTGCACCTTCTTGGTGGTCACCAGGGGGAAGCCTTCGTTCAGGTCGAAGCGCATCTGGTGGCCGAAGACGCTGCGCGTGCCGGTGCCGGTGCGGTCGGTCTTGGCCGTGCCATGCGTGTAGACATGGCGCATGAAGTCTTCGTACTGGGAGCGGATGGGGCGAGGGGCGTTCACGTCAGTAGCTTCCGAAGAGGGCGTCCAGCGCATTCATGATGTCGATCTGCTGCGACGCAAGGTTCTTCACCGGCCGGCGAAGATCGGTGGCTGGAATGGCGCCGACAGAGGCGGTGTCCATCACCACGGTGTTCTGATCGATGGTCAACTCGGGGTTGAGATCCCGTATCCGCATGCGGAAGGCGCTGGCGCTCCACAGCGGAATGACGACACGAGTGTCCATGGCCCGAAGAAAGTCGTTTTGAACATCAAGAAGGTAAGGCACCAGCTTGCGCTCGCCGGCATCCGGATTGGTGTACACGTCGAACCGGGCCACGCTCACCCCTTCTTGCGTCCATCACCCAGGCTGCGCGCAAAGCTGCGGTACTTGGCCAGGGGCAGTCCGTACTTGGCGATTCGCTCGTTGTATTCGGCAATCGCTTCCTGGTTCTCTTCTTGCCACTTTTCCCAGTAGCGGCGCCGCACTTCTTCGGCCAGCAGCACATCCACGGTTTGCGATACGTTCATTCCGAGGTCGCGCGCGACTTCAAGTACTTTGCTGTTGAGCGAGAGGTTCGTTGGTTTCTTGGGTGCGCCATCAAATCGCAACATGAAATGCCTCCATGAATCATGCGCACATCATACGCGCACAACACGCCCCGGATTCATCAGATTCTGCGGATCCAGCGCACGCTTGACCGCCCGCATCATGGCCAGCGCCACCGGCGATTTGTAGTGCGGCAGTGAGTCCACCTTGAGGCTGCCGACGCCGTGTTCGGCCGAGATCGAGCCGCCAAAGCGCAGCACCTGGGCATACACCAGATCGTTCACGCGCTGCTCATGATCGCGCAGGAAAGCGGCGGCGTCGCCACCCTCGGGTGCCTGCACGTTGTAGTGCAGGTTGCCGTCGCCCAGGTGGCCGAAGTTGACCAGGCGCGCGCCCGGCACCTCGCGGGCCAGCAGCGCGTCGGTCTGCGCGCAGTACTCGGGGATGCGCGAGATCGGCACCGAGATGTCGTGCTTGATGTTCAAGCCCTCTTGCGCCTGCGCCAGCGGAATGCTCTCGCGAACGTGCCACAGCTGGTGGGCTTGTGCGACGCTCTCGGCCACCACCGCGTCGGTCACGCAGCCGTCTTCCAGGGCCGCTTCGAGCAGCGACTCGAACTGCTCGCGGGCATGCGCCTCGGATTCATGGTCGGCGTTTTCCAGCAGCACGCCATACGGGCTGCTGTCGGCGAAGGGCACGCGCAGCTGCGCAAAGTGCCGCGTCACCAGGCTCAGCGCGAACTGGCCCATGACCTCGAAGCCGGTCAGGCCGGACGCGAGCCGCCCGCGCGCCAGGCCCAGCAGCCGAACGGCCGCATCGAGGCTGGGCACGGCGGCCCAGGCGGTGAGGGTGGCGGCCGGCAGCGGGTACAGCTTCATCGTGGCGGCGGTGACGATGCCCAGGGTGCCCTCGCTGCCGATGAACAGGTCGCGCAGGTCGTAGCCGGTGTTGTCCTTGCGCAGGCCCGACAGGCCGTCCCACACATCGCCCTGCGCGGTGACCACTTCCAGCCCCAGGCACAGGTCGCGCGCATTGCCGTAGCGCAGCACCTGCGTGCCGCCGGCGTTGGTGGCCAAGTTGCCGCCGATGGTGCAGCTGCCCTCGGCCGCCAGGCTCAGGGGAAACAGCCAACCGGCCTCGCGCGTGCGCTCCTGCAGCGACTGCAACACGCAGCCGGCCTCCACCGTGACGGTGAGGTTGGCCGCGTCGATCTCGCGCACCGCATTCATGCGCTGCAGGCTCAGCACCACCTGCGTGCCGGTGGCGTCGGGCGTGGCGCCCACCACCAGGCCGGTGTTGCCGCCTTGCGGCACGATGGCGGCGCCGGCCGCCGCGCAGGCGCGCACCGCGGCGGCCACTTCGGCCGTGCTGCCGGGGCGCACCACGGCCAGGGCCTTGCCGCGCGAGCGCTTGCGCCAGTCTTGCTCCCAGGCGGTGAGGTCGCCCTCATGCAGTACGTGCGCGGCACCGACGATGGATTGAAGTTGCGCGATCAGCGGGTTCATCGGCGCCTCCTGGGGCCCAGCCGGGTGCGCACGTGTAGCGCGCAGGCCGCGAACAACACCAGGCACAGCGCGATCTCGGCCAGCGCCAGCCAGGAGGAGGGCGCGGGGTCGCTCCAGGCGCGCACCACGCCCTCGGTGAAGTACAGCCAGACCATCAGGCTGACCCAGCGGTAGGTGTACATGCGGTTTCGCAGGATGCCGGCCAGGGGAATGCACAGGGGCAGCACCTTCAGCGCGATCCAGCTGCCGCCGGGGCGCAGCGGCGCCAGCCACAGCTCCCAGGCCAGCCCCAGCACGATCAGTCCGAGCAGGCTGCCGACCGCCAGGCGCCGGCTCAGCGCGACGCCGGCGGGCGGGGCCGAAGGAATGCGGGAGGCGTCGGCTGCGGCGGCGGACGCGTCGGGTGAGGGCAAAGACATGGGCAATGGCATCATAGCGGCCGATGAATGCACGCCAGCTGGCCCAAGATCTTGCGCAATTTCCCTGGGGTTCGGCCGCCCGGACCCTGCGCGAGCGGATTGTCGAAGACCGCCTGCCGCTGTCGGCCGGCAGCCTGACCTTCACCACCCTGATCGCGCTGGTGCCCTTGTTCACCGTGGTGTTGGCGGTCTTCACCGCCTTCCCGATGTTCGGAAAGTTGCAGACCGCGTTGCAGGCCTGGCTGGGGCAAAGCCTGATCCCCGACAGCATCGCCCGACAGGTGCTGGGCTACCTGACCCAGTTCGCCGGCAAGGCCAGCCGGCTGGGAGTGGTCGGCGTTGCCGTGCTGCTGGCCACCGCCTTGTCGCTGGTGCTCACGATCGACCGTACCCTCAACGGCATCTGGCGTGTGCGCAGTACCAGACCTTTGGCGCAGCGCATCCTGATCTACTGGGCCACGCTGACGTTGGGGCCGCTGTTGATCGCAGTCTCGCTCAGTATCAGCTCGTATGTGCTGTCCGCTTCGCGCGGCCTGGTGTCACAGCTTCCCGGCGGCATCGCCGTGCTGCTGGACGTGGTCGAAATGACGCTGTTGGCCGCCGGCTTCGCGGCGCTGTACCGCTTCGTGCCCAACACGCCGGTGCGTGCGCGCGATGCCTGGGTGGGCGGCATCGTCGCGTCGCTGGGCATCGAGGTGGCGCGCCGGCTGCTGGCCTTGTACATCTCGGCGGTGCCTACCTATTCCGTGGTGTACGGCGCCTTCGCCACGGTGCCGATCCTGCTGGTGTGGATCTACATGGGCTGGATGATCGTGCTGCTGGGGGCGGTGATCGCGGCCTACCTGCCGGGGCTGGTGGCCGGTTCCCACCGGCGGGTCGAGGGCCATGGCTGGCATTTCCAGCTGGCGCTGGACCTGATCAAGGCGCTGGAGCAGGCCCGCGGCACGGCCCAGCGCGGCCTGCCCCGGCAGGCGCTGATGCGCGCCCTGCGCGTCACCGACCTGCAGCTCGAGCCTGTGCTCGAGACCCTGATGTCGCTCGACTGGGTGGGCCGCATCGAAGACGTGCACGACCCGGTCAATGCGCGCTTCATGCTGCTGGCCGACGTGCAGTCCACCGCACTGGAGCCGCTGATGCGGCAGTTGCTGCTGCCCTCGACCGAAACCACCGAGCCGCTGTGGCGCAGCGGCAGGTTGTCGACGCTGTTTATCAAGGACGCGCTCTGAGGCGATCAGGGCTGCAAGAAGTCCTTGAGCGCGAACAGCACCGCATCCGGCGCCTCGGCCATCATGTCGTGGCCGGCGTCCACCAGCACGGTGCGGGCATCGCGGGCACGGGCCGCCAGGCCCTGGGCCATGGCTGGCGGCGTCATGGCATCCGCGCGGCCCAGCACGAACAGCACCGGGCAGCGCACCGCCGCCATCGCCGCGTCGGCGCCCCGGTAGTCATCGCAGGCTTTGAAGCCCGTGTAGGCGAGGTTGCTGCGCGGGTTGCTGGCCTGCACCCGCCGCATCAGCGCGCGCGACAGGCCATACAACCAGGTGCCTGGACCGAGCGCCGAGGGTGGCGGCGCCAGGGTGGAATGTGAAAACCGGTCGGTCATGTCGATAGCCCGCAGCGGGTCGTCGCGTGCGGCCTCGAGCAGGGCCGCCGAAACCTTCATGGGCGAGGCCGGCGCCAGCAGCGCGAGGTGGCTGATGCGATCAGGCGCGCGGGCGGCGGCCTCGAGCGCCGCGAGCGAGCCGAAGCTGTGGCCCACCAGAGCCGCCTGCCGCAGGCCCGCCGCGTCGAGCAGGGCCACGATGAAACCGGCCGCTTCTTGCACACTGCGCGGCGGCTCGCCGGCGCTGCGGCAATGGCCGGGGAGGTCGAGTGCCAGCACGTTCCAGCCGTGGTGGGCCAGGTAGCGGGTCTGCAGGCCGAAGGCGCTGTGGTCGTTGAGCACGCCGTGCACGAAAACCACCGTGGGCTTGGCCGCATCGAACGCCCGTCCGCCGGTGTAGCAATAGACCGTGTGGCCGTTGACCTGCAGGTTCATGCGTCCTTCTCCGCGGCGCGCAGGGCGCGCTTGAGGTCGTCGATCAGGTCGTCGGGGTCTTCCAGGCCGATCGACAGGCGGATGGTGCCCTGGCCGATGCCGGCGCCGGCCAGTGCGTCGTCGCTCATGCGGAAATGGGTGGTGCTGGCCGGATGGATCACCAGCGAGCGGCAGTCGCCCACGTTGGCCAGATGGCTGAACAGCTGCAGCGATTCAATCAGGCGCCGGCCCTGCGCGCGTGTGCCTCGGGTGTCGAAGCTGAACACCGAGCCCGCGCCGCGTGGCAGCAGCTTCTGGGCGAGCGCGTGGCTGGGGTGCGAGGGCAGCATGGGGTGGCCGACCCGGGCCACGAAGGGGTGGGCCGCAAGGAACTCGACCACCTTGCGGGTGTTGGCCATATGCCGCTCCATGCGCAGCGGCAGGGTCTCGATGCCCTGCAGGATCAGCCAGGCGGTGTGCGGGCTCATGCAGGCGCCGAAATCGCGCAGACCTTCGCGGCGGGCGCGCAGCAGGAACGCGCCGACGGTCGATTCCTCGGTGAACACCATGTTGTGGAAGCCCTCGTAGGGTGAGGTCAGCTCGGCGAAGCGCCCCGCCGTGGCCGGGCCGTCCCAGTCGAAGCTGCCGCCGTCGACCACGAGGCCGCCGATCACGGTGCCGTGGCCGGCCAGGAACTTCGTGGCCGAGTGGTAGACGAGGTCGGCGCCGAGTTCCAACGGCTTCATGAGCCAGGGCGTGGTGAGGGTGGAGTCGACCAGCAGCGGCACGCCCGCCTCATGCGCGATGGCGGCCACGGTGGGGATGTCCAGCACCTCCAGCCCCGGGTTGCCCACCGTCTCGCCGAACAGCAGGCGGGTGTCGGGCCGGATGGCCGCGCGCCAGCCGTCCATGTCGCCCGGCTGCACAAAGGTGGTGGCTATGCCGAAGCGCCGCAGGGTGTAGTGCAGCAGGTTCTGCGAGCCGCCGTACAGGGCCGTGCTGGCGACGATGTGCGAGCCCGCGCCCATCAGGGTTGCGACGGCCAGGTGCAGCGCGGCCTGGCCGCTGGCGGTGGCGACGGCGCCAATGCCGCCGTCGAGCGCGGCGACGCGCTGCTCCAGCACCGCCGTGGTCGGGTTGCTGATGCGCGAGTACACATGGCCGGGGCGCTCCAGGTTGAACAGCGCCGCCGCGTGGTCGCTGGATTCGAACACGAAGGAGGTGGTCAGGTGGATGGGGGTGGCACGCGCGCCGGTGGCCGGGTCGGGCGCGGCGCCGGCGTGAATCGCCAGGGTGTCGAAGCCGGGGTCTGAATAGCCGGGCATGTGCGTGGTGTCTCCGCGGTGGATGCGGCGCCAAACCGTTCGGCCGCTGTGGTGGTGGCGGGAATTGTGGGCTATATTGCTGCGAAATGGCCCCACGCGGCCCCTGGAGATTCAGTCATGAAAGTCAGCGATATCCTGCGTGTCAAAGGCAACACCCTTTACACCGTCACGCCCGACGAACTGCTGGCCACGGGGGTGAACGTGATGGCCGAAAAAGACATCGGATCGCTGGTCGTCATGGAGCACGGGGACCTGTGCGGCATGTTGACCTTCCGCGAAGTCATCCAGTGCATCGTGAAGAACGGCGGCGCCCTGGGCACGACCATCGTGCGCACCGCAATGGACGACCACCCCTTGACCTGCACCGGCGAAACCGAGCTCGACGAAGTCCGCCGCATGATGCTTGACCGCCACGCGCGCTACATGCCGGTGATGGACCGCCGCATGCTCATGGGCGTGATCAGCTTCTACGATGTTGCCCGGGCGGTGGTCGACAGCCAGAATTTCGAGAACCGCATGCTCAAGGCTTACATCCGTGATTGGCCCGCCGGGGAAGACGAGCAGCCTTCAGCTCAGCTCTGAAGCTGGCGCCCTTCGCGGCGCAGCGTTTCAGTCCCGGTGCGCGTACGCCATTGTGGCGCTCCAGGTTCATGCCAGTCGGTGATGCCGTAGGCCGGGCGAGTGCCTGGCCGACGACGGTGGGCCCTTTCTCTTCGGCAAGCAGCCCTGCATGGCCGACGCGCGTATGCGCCGGCGCTCAAGGGGTGGGTCGCGGCGGCCCACCTGGAGCCCGACGAGATAGACGAGCTGGACGCCGAGTTCTAGGTCCGTCCAGGGGCTCACTTCCAGGGCGTCGGCGGCGGCACCTCGCACACCGCTTCCGCGTCGACCGACTTGAATTCGGCCGGCGAGACGATCTCCAGGTATTGCATGTCGGGCGAGTAGTCGAACAGGTCGTGCCGGATGCCCGAGCGCCAGGGCGTATCGGCAGGCTTGACCTGGGGAAACCGGGTAGCGGTCTTGTCCAGCGTGGCAGTGCTCTCCTTCGGTGCCGGGTTGGTCCCGTCACCGCTGGGCGCGCAGGAATTGTTCCCGCCCTCGGGGATAATCGCCGGCATGAGCGGCAACACCTTCGGCACCCTGTTCGCGGTCACCAACTTCGGTGAATCCCATGGCCCTGCGATCGGCTGCGTGATCGACGGCTGTCCCCCAGGCCTTGACCTGTCCGAGGCCGACATCCAGCCCGACCTGGACCGTCGCCGCCCCGGCACCAGCCGCCATGTGACACAGCGGCAGGAGGAGGACAAGGTCGAGATCCTGTCGGGCGTGTACGAGGGCCAGACCACCGGCACCCCCATCTGCCTGCTGATTCGCAACACCGACCAGCGCAGCAAAGACTACACCGACATCGCCCAGACCTTCCGCCCCGGCCACGCCGACTACGCCTACATGCAAAAGTACGGCCGGCGCGACCCGCGTGGCGGTGGCCGGGCTTCGGCCCGGCTCACGGCGCCCATGGTCGCCGCCGGCGCGGTGGCCAAGAAGTGGCTGGCGCTTCAGTACGGCACCGTGTTTCGCGGCTGCATGAGCCAGATCGGCGAGGTCGAGATTCCCTTTGAGGCCTGGGAGCACGTGCCGCGCAACCCGTTTTTCGCGCCGGTGGCCGACGTTTCCCGGCTGGAGGCCTACATGGACGCCCTGCGCAAGAGCGGTGACTCCTGCGGCGCCCGCATCCGCGTGACTGCCAGCCGGGTGCCGGTGGGCCTGGGCGAGCCGCTGTTCGACAAGCTCGACGCCGACATCGCCTACGCCATGATGGGTATCAACGCGGTCAAGGGCGTCGAGGTCGGCGCTGGCTTTGCCAGCATCACCCAGCGTGGCACCACCCACGGCGATTCGCTCACCCCCAAGGGTTTTGCCAGCAACAACGCGGGCGGCGTGCTGGGCGGCATCAGCACGGGGCAGGACATCGAGGTGTCGATCGCCATCAAGCCCACCAGCTCGATCATCACGCCGCGCGACAGCATCAACATGCGGGGCGAAGCGGTGCAAGTGATGACCAAGGGCCGGCACGACCCCTGCGTTGGCATCCGTGCCACGCCCATTGCCGAGGCCATGCTGGCCCTGGTGGTGATGGAGCACGCGTTGCGCCAGCGTGCGCAAAACGCCGATGTCAACCCGCTGCTGCAACCGATCCAACCGTCTTTTCATTAATGACGCGTGCCGCGCGTTTTCCGCCGCTGGTGCCGTACGGGGCCCTGTCGGCGACCTACTTCGCGCACGTGGGTTTTTTCAACCCCTACCTGACGCTCTGGCTGCAGTCGCTGGGCCTGTCCCTGCTGGCGATCAGCCTGCTGGCTTCATTGCAGTCGCTCACCCGCGTGTTCGCGCCCTACGCCTGGGGCGCTTTGAGCGACCGCACCGGCGAGCGCGTGCGGCTGCTGCGGTTGAGCGCCGCGGTGGCCATGCTGTGCTCGGTGGGCCTGTGGTTTACCGAGCAGCCGCTGTGGCTGGGCCTGGTGCTGTTGCTGCTGTTCACCCACACCAGTTCCATGATGTCGCTGACCGAGGCGTCCATGGCCCACCTGGTGGCCGGCGATTGGGGGCGCTATGGGCGGGTGCGGCTGTGGGGCTCGGCCGGCTTCATGCTCACGGTGCTCGTGGCTGGTGTCTGGTTCGAGAAATTCGGCATCGGTCACTTCCCCGGCTGGACAGTGGCCACCTTGCTGCTGGTACTGGCCACGACGCTGTGGCTGCCCGACACGCGAGAGCCGCCGGCGCGGGGACAGGCAAGCCACGAGCCGGTGACGCCGGTGCTGCGACAGCCGACGGTGCGCTGGTTCTTCGCTGCGCTGCTGTTCCATGTGATGTCGCACTTCGCCATCTACGCGTTTTTGTCGCTCTACCTCGATGCGCGCGGCTACAGCAAGACCATGATCGGCCTGTTGTGGGGCGTGTCGGTGCTGGTGGAGATCATGTGGTTCTTCTGGCAGGGCCGCCTGATGGGCCGCCTGTCGCTGGCGCGCTGGCTGATGCTGTGCGGCGCCGCGATGACGCTGCGCATGGTGCTCACGGCCGGCGCCGCCGATTGGCTGGCGGCGCTGGTCGTCGCCCAGATGCTGCATGCGCTGACTTTCGCCACCCACCACACCACCTGCATTGCCCTGGTGACCCACCATTTCCCCGGCCGCCTGCGCGGGCGTGGGCAGGCCTTGTTCACCGTCACCGGCTATGGCGTCGGCGGTGTCACGGGCGTGCTGGCGGGCGGCGTTCTCGCCACGCATTGGGGCTTCGAGGCGATGTTCGTCGGCGCCGCGTTGTTGGCCACGTTGGGCACGCTGTGCGCCTGGCAGGTGCAGCGTTGTGAGCGGGTCGTGCCGGTGTGACGACGCTGCGGGTGAAGGTCAAGCCGAATGCGCGGGCCAGTGTGCTCGAGCCTGCGGCCGCGCCAGGCGATCCCTGGACCGCGCAGCTCAAGGCGCCGCCGGTGGACGGCAAGGCCAACATCGAGTTGATTGCACTGGTGGCCCGGCACTTCGGTTGCGCCAAGGCGGCGGTGCGGATCAAGTCGGGCGCTTCGGGGCGGATGAAGCTGGTGACGGTGGACGACTAGTCTCGTTGCAGGCCATTGCGACGCGCGGCCCAGGTTCAGCGCCCCTGGCGCTCCATCGCCTGACGCACCTCGCGTCCCAGCTCGATCACCGCCATCGCGTAGTAGCTGGAGTGGTTGTAGCGGGTGATCACGTAGAAGTTCTCGGTGCCGGCCACATAGGTGCTGGGCCGCTCGCCGTTCTGCAACTCGACCAGGGCCAGTGGGCCGGTGTGTTGCAGGGCCGCGCCTTCCAGCACCGCGCCCTTGGCTGTGAAGCTGGCGACGCTGAAGGTGGGCAGGATGTCGGGCGCGAGCAGGCCTTCCAGATCGACGCGCTCGACGTCGAGCCGCACCGGGTAGTGGCTGGGCATGCCCGGCTGCCAGCCGTAGCCCTTTAAGTAGCTGGCCACCGAGCCGATGGCGTCGGCGGCGCTGTCCCGCAGATCGACCTTGCCATCGCCGTCGAAGTCGATGGCCCAGCGCACCACGCTGGCGGGCATGAACTGCGGCATGCCCGCCGCGCCGGCGAAGCTGCCCAGGGGCGCGAGCGGATCGGCGGCCAGACGGTGCTGCAGAGACAGGAACTGTTCCAGCTCGCCCCGGAAGAACTCCGCGCGCTCGGCCGCGCGGGGATGGGTGCTGGGATGGTCGAAGGCCAGGGTGGCCAAGGCGTCGATCACTCGAAAGCTCCCCATCTGCTGGCCGTAGATGGTTTCCACGCCGATGATGCCGACGATGGTCTCGGCCGGCACGCCGAAATAGGCCTCGGCGCGGGTCAGGGTGTCCTGGTTGTCTTGCCAGAAACGCACGCCGGCGGCGATGCGGATCGGGTCGATGAATCGGCTGCGGTACACCGCCCAGTTCTTGCGCATGCCGGGCGGGCCCGGCTGCATCAGCCGCTGCACCACCGGCAGCAGCCGCGCCTGGCCGATGGCGCGGCGGGTCCACTCGAGGTCGAGGTTGCGGCGGGCCGCGACGTCATCGGCGAACTGCATCGCCTGCGGGTTCGTGGCGTAGGGGGCGCCCGCCCGCGCGGCGGCAGCAGCGGCAGTGCGTTGCGGCTTGGCCCGCCCGGCGGCCTTGTCCCGTGCCGTGGCGATGGTCCTCGCCTTGGCCGCACGGGTGGCCAACTGGTCTTCGCCGGGTCTGGCGGCGTGGGCCTGGATCGGCGGCGACAGGGCGCTGGCCAGCAGCACGGTGGTGAGAATGGGGCGCAGCATCGGGTTCAGTAGGGCCAGGAAAGCGTTTGCAACTCCCGCCGCAAGGCGGGCAGGCGTGTCGGCGGCGTTCGCGCATAGCGCTGCGCTTCCAGCCGCAGCAGCCAGTCTGCCAAGGGCTGAGCCCGCGCGCCGAAGTGTTGTGTGACAGCGGTGGCGATCTGGCGCGGTCCGTGGGTGGGCGGCAACACCAGGCCGGCTTTTTCGAGGCGCCGGCGCACCCGCGTGAGCAGGCGCAGCCACGGGTCGTGTTGCATGCGGTCCCATAGCGTCCACAGCGCGCCGCCGCTGGCGGCCAGCACCAGCAGCGCGAGCAGCACATAGGCCAGGTCTTCCCACGACGGCGATGCAAAGCCGAGCTGGCGCAGCAGATCGAGCTGGCGCGACTGGGTGTAATTGAGCACGCGCTGGCTCCAGCCGTTGTTCACCGCCTCCCACACGTTGCGCAGCGTGGCCGCCAGGTCGGGATCGACTGCGCCCATGGCGGCGGCGAACGCGCCCGGTGGCGGCGCAAGCCGCTGCAGCGTGCCCGTGCGTCCCGGCGCGACGGCGGTGGTCGGATCGACCCGCACCCAGCCCAGATCCTGGAGCCAGACTTCGACCCAGGCATGCGCATCGCTTTGCCGCAAGACCCAGAAGCCGTCCACTGGATTGGCCTCGCCGCCCTGGTAACCGGTGACGATGCGCGCCGGGATGTCCATGGCACGCATCAGCACCGCGAAGGCCGAGGCGATGTGCTCGCAAAAGCCCTCGCGGCGGTCGAACCAGAACTCGTCGGCCGTGTGGGCGCCGTAGACGCCCGGATCCAGCGTGTAGATGTAGCCGCCTTGGCGAAGCTGATCCAGCGCGGCGCGCACCAGCAGGCCCTTGTCCTGCGCCGCTGCGGGCGTGGCGCTCATGAGGGCGCTGCCCATGGCCTGTGTGCGCGGGTTCAAGCCGGCCGGCAGCTCGCGGTATTCCAGCGGCATGCCGCGCAGGCTGGTCACCGGCCCCTGGCGCCACCGCAGATAGCCCTCGGCCTGGTAGCGCACCAGGTCGACCACCGGTTGCGGCAACATCCATTGCAACTCGGGCGTGGGCATGGGGGCCAGGCCGGCGATGGCGGGCGCCTGCGGGGTGACATCCAGCGTGGGCAGCCAGGGGCGGTTGTTCGGCTCCAGCGTGACCGTGTAGCGCAGGGGCTCGCCCTCGACCTGCAAGGGGGCACGCCGGGCGACGATGGCCGGCGGTGGCAGGGTGGCCGCGACCGGGTAGAGCGGGCGCCAGCTGCGGCCGTCGAAGTTGCCCATGACGGGCCCGCGGAAATACAGGTCGCGCCGCGCCGGCACCGGCCCCTCGAAGCGAACCCGCATCGCGATGCTCTCGTCCAGCGCGAGCTGCGCCACATTGCCCACTTCCATGATCGACGACAGGCCGCTGCGGCCGCTCATGGCGTCGCCCGGAACACCCCACAGCGGCGCGAAGCGCGGGAACAGCAGGAACAAGATGGCCATGATCGGCGCGCCCAGCAGCGCCATGCCCCCGGCTGTGCGTGCCGCCGTCGCCAACGCTGGCCGGCCCACCGGCATGTGCGCATTGACCAGGGCGGTGAGCAAACCCAGCAGGCCGATCAGCATGGCCGCCGCCGTGGCCAGCGACTGCGAGAAGAAGAAGTTGGTCAGCAGCGTGAAAAAGCCCAGGAAGAAGATCACGAAGGCGTCGCGCCGGGCCCGCAGCTCCAGGGTCTTGAGCGCCAGCAGCATCACGATCAGGGTCACGCCGGCGTCGCGCCCGAGCAGGGTGTGGTGGCTGCGCCAGGTGGCGAAGACGGCCAGGGTCAGCAGCGCCAGCAGCCATGCCTTGCCCGGCAGAGGCCGCGCGCGCAGCGCCAGCCAGCCGCGCCAGGCCAGCAGCGCCACGGCCATGGCGGCGCACCAGACGGGCACGCGCCCCAACTGCGGCAGCAGCACCCAGGACACCACCGCCAGCAGGAACAGGGTGTCTCGGCTGTCGCGCGGCAGCGCGGCCAGGCGGGAGCGAAGACGGTTCAACACAGGGCCAGGGCCTCCAGGCAGTGGCGGCGATGCGCGGGGCCATTGGCGGGCGCGATCGCCTGGCCGGACAGGCGCAGACCGTAGTCCAGGCCCAGCTTGTCGGCCTGCAGCACCCAGGCGGCCAGCCGCGAAAGGCGGCGTTCCAGGTCGGCGCCGCCGGCCTGGGCCAGATCGAGCCACAGCTCGTGGCGCCGCGCCTGCCCGCTGTCGCGGCTGACCAGCTCGTCGGTCTTGGCGGCCTTCTTCCAGACCACGCTGCGCAGCGGGTCGCCGTGGCGGTAGGCGCGCACGCCGTCGAACTCGCCGGCGGCCACCATCGGCTGGGTGGCCGCCGTGCCGCCCAGCGCCAGAGGCGGCGGCAGGGGCGGCGGGCTGGCCTCGGGCGCCGGGTACACCAGCACCCGCGCGGCAGGCCGCCAGATCGTCCAGACGCGGAAGGTGCCCAGGGGAAACCGGGTTTCGGCGGTGAGCGGGGGCACCGGGTGCAGCCCGCGCCGCTCGGGCCGAAAGGCCACCTGCACCACGGTGCTGCCCTGGGCCGGCACGTCGCACCAGACCCAGCGGTCATCGCTGACCATGTCCAGCACGGCCAGGCCGATGCCGTAGCGCACAGACGCCCGATCGTTGGTCAGCGAGATGGCCAGCGTGGCACTGCCGCCGGCGAACTGCGGCTCGGGCGGTGCCAGGTTCAGGCGCAGTCCACGCAGCGTGCCGTGGGTCACGTGCATGCCCACCGCCGCGCACCCGGCCAGAAGAAAGGTGAGCAGATAGCCCAGGTTCAGCTGGTAGTTGACCGAGGCGATCAGCAGCACCGTGAGCGTGGCGCCGAGCAGGAGCCCGGCGCGCGAGGGCACGATGTAGGTGTTGCGCTGGTGCAGCACCAGGGTGTCCGACAGCGGCAGGCGGGCCTGCCACCAGCGGCGGAATCGCTCGCGGATGCGAAACGCAAATGGATTCACGGCAGCGGCACGGCGTCCAGCATGGCGCGTACCTGCTCGACCGGGCCCCGCCCGGCGTTGCCCACGGGCACCAGCCGGTGGGCGATGGTCTGCGGCAAGATGGCCTGTACGTCGTCGGGCGCCGCGTAGTCACGCCCGCCCAGGAGGGCATTGGCCTTGGCCGCCCGGATCACGGCGATGGCCGCGCGCGGCGACAGCCCCTGCAGGAACCAGCGCCCCGAGCGGGTGGCTGCGACCAGGTCTTGCACGTAGTCGAGCAGCTTGTCGGCGGCATGCACCGCCAGCACTTCGCGCTGCAGCGCGGCCAACCCCAGCGCCGACAGGCTGCCCTCGAGCGACATCAGCATGTCGCGCCGGTCCTGGCCGCGCAGCAGCTCGCGCTCGGCACCGCGGTCGGGGTAGCCCAGCGAGATGCGCATGAGAAAGCGATCGAGCTGCGATTCGGGCAGGGCGAAGGTGCCCAGCTGGTCCTGCGGGTTCTGGGTGGCGATGACGAAGAAGGGCGAGGGCAGCGGACGGGTCTCGCCTTCGACGGTGACCTGCTTTTCCTCCATGGCCTCGAGCAATGCGCTCTGGGTCTTGGGGCTGGCGCGGTTGATCTCGTCGGCCAGCAGCACCTGGGCAAAGATGGGGCCCGGGTGGAAGACGAAGCTTTCCTTGCCGCGGTCGTACACGCTCACGCCGGACAGGTCGCTGGGCATCAGGTCGGCGGTGAACTGCACGCGCGAAAAGTGCAGGCCGAAGGCGCGGGCCAGTGCATGCGCGAGGGTGGTCTTGCCGACGCCGGGTACGTCTTCGATCAGCAGGTGGCCGCCGGCCAGCAGGCAGGCGACGCAGTCGCGCACCTGGGCCGGTTTGCCCACGATCACCGTGTTAAGCTGACTGAGGAGACTCGTCAGTTGTCGTTGAGCTTGCATGCCTCGACGTTATCCGAATTTCGATAGCCCTTCCGAAGATGCCTGCCCACAAAACCGGCTATTTCACTCACCCCGCCTGCAGGCGGCACGAGATGGGGCAGGGTCATCCCGAATGCCCGGAGCGCCTGGACGCCATCGAAGACCGCCTGCTGATTACAGGGGTGGGCGACGCGCTCGAGCGGCGCGAGGCGCCCGGCGCCACCGATGCGGTCATCGAACTCGCGCACGACGCCATGCACCTGGCAACGCTGCGCGACCGGCAGGCGCGGCTGGCGCAAGAGGCGCTGGCCGGCGGCCCGGCCTATGCGCATATCGATGCCGACACCTCCATGAACGCCTACACCTTAGAGGCCGCGCGGTGCGCCGCCGGCGCGGTGGTGGCGGCGACCGACGCGGTGATCTCCGGCGAACTCGAAAACGCCTTTTGCGCCGTGCGCCCGCCGGGCCACCATGCCTGCCGCGACCATGCCATGGGCTTTTGCTTTTTCAACAACGTGGCCATTGCCGCACGCTATGCGCTGGACCACCACGGCCTGTCGCGCGTGGCGATCGCCGATTTCGACGTGCACCACGGCAACGGCACCGAGGACATCCTGGCCGGCGACGAGCGCGTCTTGATGGTGAGCATCTTCCAGCAGGGCTTGTACCCGTTCAGCGGCGACACGCCGCTGGGCTCCAACATGGTCAATGTGCCGGTGCCGGCCTACACCCGCGGCATGGCGGTGCGCGAGCTGATCGACCAGGAATGGATGCCGCGGCTGGAAGCCTTCCGCCCCGAGATGATCTTCATCAGCGCCGGCTTCGACGCGCACCGTGAGGACGAACTCGGCCAGCTGGGCCTGGTCGAGCAAGACTACGCCTGGATCACCGGCCGCCTGCGTGAGGTGGCGCGGCGCCATGCCAAGGGCCGCATCGTCTCCAGCCTGGAGGGCGGCTACCACCTGCCAGCCCTGGCCCGCAGTGTCGAGGCGCATCTGCGGGTGCTGGCCGACCTGTGATCGGCGCGATCGATCACCTGGCCCGCCAGTGGGGCCAACCGGCCTTGCTGTGGGAGGCCGCCGTGCTGGCGGGCTGCCTGGCGCTCGCGTGGGGCGGGTCCTGGCTGATCGCACGCCAACGCGGCACCCACTCGGTGTGGTTCGGCCGCTACGTCGTCGACGGCCTGTTGTTCCCGCTGCTGGCGCTCGCGCTGGCCTACGGCGCCCTGTTGACGATCGAGCGCAGCCAGGCGGTGGCGCTGCTGCGCATCGCGGTGCCGGTGCTGATGTCGCTGGCGGGCATCCGCTTTCTGGCGCGCGTGCTCATGGTGGTCTTTCCTGGCTCCGATGTGGCCCGGTTGATCGAGCGCGTGTTCTCGTGGCTGGCCTGGCTTGCCGCCGTGCTCTGGATCCTCGGGCTGCTGCCGGTGGTGATGAACGAGATGGATGCCGTCCGCTTCACCCTGGGCAAGTCGCGCTTTACCTTGTTGACGCTGGTTCAGGGCCTCCTGTCGGCCGGGGTGGTGGTGGTGGCTGCGTTGTGGGTTTCGGCCGCGCTGGAGCGGCACTTGCTGCGCGGCACCGTCGGCGACCTGTCGCTGCGCAAGGTGGCGGCCAACATCGTGCGCGCCGCGCTGGTGCTGGTCGGTCTGCTGGTGGCGCTGTCGACGCTGGGGGTGGACCTCACCGCGCTGTCGGTGCTGGGCGGCGCGCTGGGCGTGGGCCTGGGGCTCGGCCTGCAAAAGCTCGCGGCCAACTACGTGAGCGGTTTCGTGATCTTGTTCGAGCGTTCGCTGCGCATCGGCGACACCGTGCGGGTGGACAACTTCGAGGGGCAGGTGCTGGACATCAAGACCCGCTACACCCTGATTCGCGCGCCCAATGGCCGCGAGTCGATCGTGCCCAACGAAAAGCTGATCACCGAACGCATCGAGAACCTCTCGCTGGCCGACCCGCAGATCCTGCTGACCACCGACGTGAGCGTCAGCTACGACACCGACATCGACCGAGTGCTGGCGATCTTGAGCGAGGCCGCGCTCGGCTGCCCGCGTGTGCTGGCGGATCCGGGGCCGGCGGCGCGCCTGAACGCATTCGGCGCCGACGGCCTGGAGTTCACGGTCACCTACTGGATCGCCGATCCGCACAATGGCCAGCTCAATGTGCGATCGGACGTGAACATCGCCATCTTGCGCGGCCTGCGCGCGGCCGGCATCGAAATCCCCTTTGCCCAGCGGGTGGTTCATCTGCCCACACCCCTGCCGGCGGCGCCGCCCGCCGCGCCGCGCGTTTGAGTGCCTGTTTCCTTTCTTCTTAAGTAATACGAAACTGCCCCTTGCGCGACAGTAACTTTCGCCGCCCCGCATAGAATCGGCGGGTTTACGTACACGTCAATTCCAACCCTCCCAGGAGCGCCCCAGAATGAAGGCTTTGGTCCCCGTGAAACGCGTGGTCGACTACAACGTGAAGGTCCGAGTCAAATCGGACAACACGGGTGTGGACATCGCCAACGTGAAGATGAGCATGAACCCCTTTGACGAGATCGCCGTCGAAGAGGCGGTTCGGCTGAAGGAAAAAGGCGTGGTCACGGAAGTGATCGCGGTGTCCTGCGGCGTCACGCAGTGCCAGGAGACGCTGCGCACGGCCATGGCCATCGGCGCCGACCGCGCCATCCTGGTCGAGACCGACGTCGAGTTGCAGCCGCTGGCGGTGGCCAAGCTGCTCAAGGCGCTGGTGGACAAGGAGCAGCCGGGCCTGATCATCCTGGGCAAGCAGGCCATCGACGACGACTGCAACCAGACCGGCCAGATGCTGGCGGCATTGTGCGATCTGCCGCAGGCCACCTTTGCCAGCAAGGTCGAGGTCGAGGGCGGCGTGCTCAAGGTCACCCGTGAGGTCGATGGCGGCCTTGAGACGCTGAGCATGTCGATGCCGGCGGTGATCACCACCGATTTGCGCCTCAATGAGCCGCGCTACGTGACGCTGCCCAACATCATGAAGGCCAAGAAAAAGCAGATGGACATTTTCAAGCCGGCCGACCTCGGGGTGGATGTGGCCCCGCGCCTGAAGACCCTCAAGGTCAACGAGCCGCCCAAGCGCGGTGCGGGCGTGAAGGTGGCCGATGTGGCTGCGCTGGTGGACAAGCTCAAGAACGAAGCCAAAGTGATTTGATGCCCGCCGTCATCTCCGCATCGGTCGTCATCCCCGCGAAGGCGGGGATCCAGGCCCGGGCCGAGCGCAGCAAAGGCCCGTCACGTCGGAGAAACCGCGCTCCTGGATCCCCGCCTTCGCGGGGATGACGGAATATCTCAAGGAATACACATGACTTCTCTCGTTATTGCCGAACACGACAACGCCTCGCTCAAGCCAGCGACCCTCAACGCCGTCACCGCCGCGGTTGCCTGCGGCGGCGATGTGCATGTGCTGGTGGCTGGCCACAACGCTGCCGCTGTGGCGCAGGCCGCCGCCCAGGTGCAGGGCGTGGCCAAGGTGCTGCATGCCGATGGCGCGCAGCTGGACCATGGCCTGGCCGAGAATGTCGCGGCCCAGGTGTTGGCCATCGCCGCCAACTACAGCCACATCCTGTTCGCCTCCACCGCCAGCGGCAAGAACATCGCCCCGCGCGTGGCGGCCAAGCTGGACGTGGCCCAGATCTCCGACATCACCCAGGTGTTTGCCGCCGACACCTTCGAGCGCCCGATCTACGCGGGCAACGCCATGGCCACGGTGCAAAGCGCCGATGCGGTCAAGGTGGTCACGGTACGCACCACCGGCTTCGACGCCGCGCCCGCCACTGGCGGCGCAGCCGCGGTCGAGAGCGTGGCGGCGGTCGCCGACAGCGGCAAGAGCCGCTTTTTGGGCAGCGCGATCGCCAAGAGCGACCGCCCCGAGCTCACAGCCGCCAAGATCATCGTGTCCGGTGGCCGAGCCCTGGGCAGCGCCGAGAAGTTCACCGAAGTGATGACGCCCCTGGCCGACAAGCTGGGCGCCGCGCTTGGCGCCAGTCGGGCAGCCGTCGATGCGGGCTACGCCCCCAACGACTGGCAAGTGGGCCAGACCGGCAAGATCGTGGCGCCGCAGTTGTATGTGGCGGCGGGCATCTCGGGGGCCATCCAGCATTTGGCCGGCATGAAGGACAGCAAGGTGATCGTGGCGATCAACAAGGACGAAGAGGCGCCGATCTTCTCGGTGGCCGACTACGGCCTGGTGGCCGACCTGTTCGTGGCTGTGCCTGAGCTGGTCAAGGCACTGTAATAAGCCCACCCCGAAGCGCCTTCGGCGCCCGGTGCTCGCCGCCAGCGTCGGCGGCTCTTCAGGCCGTCCGGACCTGCGCAGGCAGGTCCGGAGCCGCGACCCTCAGCCCTCAAGGGGCGCCACCAGCGGCCCGGCAAAGCCGGTTCCGCGGTGGCCCGCGAATCGGCTCCGTGCGCGCGTGGCGTCTGTATCAAGCCCGGCGTCTGGGAGAATCGGGCTAAATGCAGGGCGCCCATCCCGACCGTCCCCCGGCGGGGGAGGGTGCAGATTTTCGGAGACAAGAACATGACATATGGCGCACCCCTGAAAGACATGCTGTTCAACATCCGCCACTTGGCGCGGATCGATGAAATCGCCAAGATGCCCGCATTCGCGGAGGCTGGCTTCGACACCGCACAGGCGGTGCTCGAAGAATGCGCCCGCTTCACCGACCAGGTGGTGGCGCCGCTGAACGTGGTGGGGGACCGCAATCCTTCGACCTGGAATAACGGTGTGGTCACCACCACGCCCGGCTTCAAGGACGCGTACAAGCAGTACGCGCAGGGCGGCTGGCAGGGGCTGCATCACCCGACTGAGGCCGGCGGCCAGGGTCTGCCCAAGACCATCGGGGCGGCCTGCGGCGAGATGCTCCAGTGCGCCAACCTCAGCTTCGCGCTGTGCCCGATGCTCACCGACGGCGCCATCGAGGCGCTGCTCACGGCCGGCTCCGACGCGTTGAGGGCCACCTACCTTGGCAAGCTGGTCACCGGCGAATGGACCGGCACCATGAACCTGACCGAGCCGCAGGCTGGCAGCGACCTGTCCCTGGTGCGCACCCGCGCCGAGCCGCAACCCGACGGCAACTTCCGCCTGTTCGGCACCAAGATCTACATCACCTACGGCGAGCACGACATGGCGGACAACATCGTCCACCTCGTGCTGGCCCGCGTGGCCGGTGCACCCGAAGGCATCAAGGGCATCAGCCTGTTCGTCGTGCCCAAGTTCCTGGTCAATGCCGACGGCTCGGTGGGCGCTCGCAACGACGTGCACTGCGTGAGCATCGAGCACAAGATGGGCATCAAGGCCTCGCCCACCGCCGTGCTGCAGTTCGGCGACCATGGTGGGGCAGTGGGCTACCTCGTGGGCGAGGAAAACCGCGGCCTGGAGTACATGTTCATCATGATGAACGCGGCCCGCTACGCGGTGGGCGTGCAGGGCATTGCGGTGGCCGAGCGCGCCTACCAGCAGGCCGCCGGCTATGCCCGCGACCGGGTGCAGTCGCGGCCGGTGGACGGCAGCATCAACAAGGCAGCGCCCATCATCCATCACCCCGATGTCAAGCGCATGCTCATGACCATGCGCGCCTACACCCAGGGCTGCCGGGCCATGGCCACGGTGGCGGCGGCGGCCAACGACACCGCGCACAACCACCCGGACGGCGAGGTGCGCAAGCAGAACGCGGCCTTTTATGACTTCCTGGTGCCGCTGGTCAAGGGCTACAGCACCGAGATGAGCCAGGAGGTCGCCTCACTGGGCGTTCAGGTGCACGGTGGCATGGGCTTCATCGAAGAGACCGGTGCCGCGCAGCACTATCGCGATGCCAAGATCCTCTCCATCTACGAAGGCACCACCGCCATCCAGGCCAACGACCTGGTGGGCCGCAAGACCGCGCGCGACGGCGGCCAGACGGCCAAGGCCATCGCCGAGCAGATCGAGCAGACCGAAAAAGAACTTGCCACGCGCGGCAGCGCCGCAGCCAAGGCCATGTGCAAGCGCCTGTCGGCCGCGCGCAAGGCCTTCCTGGACGTGGTGGACTTCATGGTCAGCCAGGCCAAGGCCTCGCCCAATGCGGTGTATGCGGGATCGGTCCCCTACCTGATGCTGGCGGGCAACCTCGTTGCGGGATGGCAGATGGCCCGTGCGCTGCTGGCGGCCGAGACGCTGGCGCTGCAGGGCGAGGATGTGGCCTTCATGGCCGCCAAGGTGGCCACCGCGCACTTTTACGCCGACCACATCCTGGCCAAGGCTCCCGGCATCCGCGACAGCATTGTCGAAGGTGCCGACAGCGTGACCGCGTTGGCGATCGAAGCGTTCTGAACCCGATGCCAAACCTCACTTCGCCCGACCCACCGCAGACCGCTACCGGAGCCCGCATGTCCCGACTGCCTCGCGTCTTGCAGAACTTGCGTCTGCCCGTGATCGCCTCCCCCATGTTCATCGTGAGCACGCCGCGGCTCGTGATCGAGCAGTGCAAGGCCGGTGTGGTGGGCTCGATGCCGGCACTCAACGCCCGGCCGGCCTCACAACTGGACGAGTGGCTGCACGAGATCACCGAGGCACTCGCGGCCCATGACAAGGCGCATCCGGATCGCCCGGCCGCTCCGTACGCCATCAACCAGATCGTCCACAGGAGCAACGACCGGCTCGACCAGGACATGGCCGTGGTGGCCAAGTACAAGGTGCCGCTGGTCATCACCTCGCTGGGCGCGCGCCCCGACGTCAATGAGGCGGTGCACAGCTGGGGCGGCTTTGTGCTGCATGACGTGATCGACAACAGCTTCGCCCACAAGGCCGTCGACAAAGGTGCCGATGGCCTGATCGCGGTGGCGGCGGGGGCCGGCGGCCATGCTGGCGTCAAGAGCCCCTTCGCGCTGGTGCAGGAGATCCGCGAGTGGTTCGACGGCCCGATCGCGCTGTCAGGCGCGATCGCCACGGGCGGCGCGGTGCTGGCGGCGCAGGCCATGGGCGCTGACCTGGGCTACGTCGGCACGGCCTTCATCGCCACCCATGAGGGTCAGGCCACGCAGGCCTACAAGCAGGCCATCGTCGATGGCACCAGCGACGACATCGTCTACACCAGCCTGTTTACCGGCGTGCATGGCAACTACCTCAAGCCTTCCATCCGCGCCGCTGGCCTCGATCCGGACAAGCTGCCTGGGAGCGACCCCAGCAAGATGAGCTTCGGCGGCGGCGACGCCAAGAAGGCGTGGCGCGACATCTGGGGGTCGGGGCAGGGCATAGGCGCTGTCAAGGAAATCACTTCCGCCGCTGCGCTGGTGGATCGCCTGGAGCGCGAATATCGGGCCGCCAAGGCGCGGATTTGCGGCTGAAGTTGGGCGACTGACCCTGCTGCGTCGGCGAAAAAAAGGCCGCATCGCGGACCGGGGATCGCCTGGCGCATACTGTACGCATGAACAGTTCCTATGCCAGCCCTGCAGCCCACGCCGAGGGTTCGGGACACGTACCGCTCTCGGCCATCAAGGGCCGGGGCGCCGCCAGCCGTCTGGCCCATCGTTTCGAGACCCGATCGCGTGAAGGCTTCGACGACGGCTGGGACACCCTGGCCGAGCACCTCGATCAGCCGCCTCCCGCCACTGAGGTGATTTGGGAAGACGCGCGCAGCGTCATCACCCAAAACGATTCCCCCGACCTGTACTTGGACCGCGCCCTCAACCCCTACCGCGGGTGCGAGCACGGCTGCATCTACTGCTATGCGCGGCCCACGCACAGCTACCTCAATCTCTCGCCGGGGCTCGATTTCGAGACCCGCATCGTCGCCAAGCGCAACATAGCGGCCGTGCTGCGCCGCGAGCTGGCCAGCCGCCGCTACGAGCCGCGCATGCTGGCCGTCGGCAGCGCCACCGACTGCTACCAACCGGTCGAGCGCGAGCTGCGCCTGACGCGCTCGGTGATCGAGCTGCTTCACGAGACCTCGCACCCGATGTCGCTGGTCACCAAATCGAGCGGGGTCGAGCGCGACATCGACCTGCTGGCCCCCATGGCCGCGCGCGGCCTGGCGGCGGTGTTCGTGACCATCACCACGCTGGACGCGCAGCTCACACGCCGGCTCGAGCCACGCGCCGCGGCGCCGCATCGGCGCCTTCGCACCATCCGCACACTGGCCGAGCAGGGCATCCCCGTCGGCGTGAGCCTGGCGCCGCAAATTCCCTTCCTCACCGAAGACATGGAGCAGGTGCTGGAAGCCGCCTGGGACGCGGGTGCGCGCAGCGCCTTCTACCATGTGCTGCGCCTGCCCTGGGAGGTCGGCCCGCTGTTTCGCCAATGGCTGCAAGTGCACTATCCGCAGCGCGCCGAGCGGGTCATGGCCCGCGTCCAGGAGATGCGCGGCGGCAAGGACTACGACAGCGATTTCGCCACGCGCATGAAGGGCCAGGGGCCCTGGGCCGAACTGATCGGTCAGCGCTTCCGGCGTGCCGCCCAGCGCCTGGGCTTCAACCAGGTGCGCCAGACCTTCGATACCAGCCAGTTCCAGCGCCCGGCGCTGGACGGTCAGGGCGCGCTGTTCTGACCGATGTCGTGGCCGGTCAAACCACGCCCGACAGCAGTGCCGCCGCAGCCGCACCCGCCAAGGCCAGACTGGTGGAACAGCCGGCGAGGTTGGCGCCCAATTGGTCCGGCCCGGTCAGGCGGCGCAAGCGGCTGCTCCAGACCCAGAGCACCGGTGCCAGCCCCAGCACGGCCAGCATCACCGGCACGCGCCAGCCGAACAGGCTGGGCCAGCCGGGGAAGACCCACCGCGCATGGCGCAGCAGGGCGTGGTCGATCGGGAGGTCATGGACCCAGATGCTGGTGGCCGCCGCCGCCGCCAGCAGCAGCAGCACCGAGGCGCTGGCGCGCACGGTGCGGCGCCAACCCAACACACTGAGCAGGGCGCCCGCACAACCGGCGATCAGGGCGCCCAGCACCAGCGCCTGCAGCATGCTGGCCCGGTCGGCATCGAGCACCGCCCGCCACAGTGCGACATTGCAGACCAGGCCGATCCAAGCGCTCACCACCACGATCAGCCAGCCGGGGTGACGCGCCACGCGCATTTCGCCCGGCTGCAGGACCGAAGAAAAATTGGTGGCGCGGAACAACCTGAGTGACATGTGAACAAGGGGTAAGTCAGGCCATTGTTGAGCTAATCGGACATCCGGGCAAGGTCCAAGCACCGGCACAATTGCCGTTGCCACCCGGCTGCGCTGATACGGCCGACGATGGCGACGCTCGTGGCAGACTCGGGCCACCGCAGTGAGGCGGTGGCCATGGAGGTGCGAGACGTGATCAGAGAACGGATGCACCGGGTGATCTTCGAATCGGACACGCCGGCGGGCCGCTTGTTCGACATCGTGTTGATGGTGCTCATCGTCGCCTCGGTCGGGGTGGTCGTCCTCGACCGCGTGAATCTGCATGCGCAGCGCTACCCGGTGGTGCTGACCCGCCTGGAGTGGGTCTTCACCGGGCTGTTCACCCTCGAGTATCTGGCGCGCCTTTACCGCGCCCGAAACCGCCGCCACTACGCATTCAGCTTGTTCGGCGTGATCGACTTGATTGCCATCTTGCCGACCTATCTGGCGTTGCTGGTTCCGCAGTTGCACGCGCTGCTGTACATCCGGATGCTGCGGCTGCTGCGCATCTTCCGGGTACTCAAGCTGACCGAGTATGTGACCGAGTAGCTTTACCTGGGGCGCGCCCTGGCCTCGAGCCGGCGCAAGATACTTGTCTTCCTGTTCACGGTGTGCATCGCGGTGCTGATCATGGGCACGCTGATGTATGTGGTCGAAGGGCCGGCCAATGGCTTTACCAGCATTCCGGTGGCGGTGTACTGGGCCATCACGACCATGACCACGGTGGGCTTTGGCGACATCACGCCCAAGACTGACCTGGGGCGCACGATTGCGTCCCTAATGATGCTGGTGGGTTGGGGCGTGCTGGCTGTGCCTACTGGCATTGTCACGGCCGAGATGGTGCAGGGAGGGCAGGGCGGCCGCAGCGGGCGAGGTCTGCGCTGCCCCAGTTGCCGAGGCGCCGGCCTGACCCGTGCGGACAACTTCTGCCGCCACTGCGGCGTGACGCTGCAGTCGCGGACAGGGGAGACGCCCCTCTAGGCGCGGGGCCACTGCGGAACCGGCTTTGCCGGGCCGCTAGTGGCGCCCCCTTGAGGGGGAGGGGGCTACACGAAGTGAGCCCCTTCGGGGGTGGGCTTTGTTCATGCGGAGAAAAAGCCCTTGAGCTTGTCAGTCCAGCTGCCTTCGCTGGGCGTGTGCTTGGCCCCGCCATTTTTCAGCGATTCGTCCAGCTCACGCAGCAGCTTTCGCTGGTGCTCGGACAGCTTGACCGGCACTTCCACGCTGATGTGGCAGTACACGTCGCCGGGGTAGCTCGAGCGCACGCCCTTGATGCCCTTGCCGCGCAGGCGGAACTGCTTGCCGTGCTGCGTGCCCTCGGGGATGTCGATGGCGGCCTTGCCGGCCAGCGTCGGGACGTCGATCTCTCCGCCCAGCGCCAAGCGGGTGATGCTGACCGGCACGACGCAGTGCAGGTCGTCGCCGTCACGCTCGAAGATGTCGTGCTTCTTGAGGCGGATCTCGATGTACAGGTCGCCGGGTGGGCCGCCGTTGACGCCCGGCTCGCCGTTGCCGGCGCTGCGGATGCGCATGCCGTCGTCGATGCCTGCGGGGATCTTCACCTCGAGCGTCTTGTGCTTTTTCACCTTGCCTTGGCCGTGACAGGCGGTGCAGGGCTCGGGGATGATGCGGCCCGAGCCGCGGCACTGCGGGCAGGTCTGCTGGACGCTGAAAAAGCCCTGGCGCATCTGCACCACGCCCTGTCCGTTGCAGCCCGTACAGGTCTTGGCCTGGGTGCCGGGCTTGGCGCGCGAGCCGTGGCAGGTGTCGCAGGCTTCCCAGGTGGGAATGCGGATCTGCGCGTCCTTGCCGGCGGCGGCTTCTTCGAGCGTGACCTCCATGGCGTAGGACAGGTCGTTGCCGCGGTAGACCTGGCGGCCGCCGCCGCCCGCGCCAGGGCGTCCGCGGCCCTGGCCGAAGATGTCGCCGAAGATGTCGCCAAACGCCTCGGCGAAGCCGCCGAAGCCTTCGGCCCCCCCGGGGCCGCCGCGCATGTTGGGATCGACGCCCGCGTGGCCGTGCTGGTCGTACGCGCGGCGCTTGTCGGCGTCGGAAAGCATCTCGTAGGCCTCCTTGGCCTCTTTGAACCTTGCCTCCGCATCCTTGCTGCCATCCCCCTGATTGCGGTCAGGGTGGTGCTTCATCGCCAACTTGCGATAGGCCTTCTTGATCTCGTCGTCCGAGGCGTTCTTGGGAACCCCCAGGACTTCGTAGTAGTCGCGTTTTGTCGCCATGTTTTTTCGTCAACCTGTACAGCAAAAAAGCCGCGTTGCCCTTCCCGCAGGGGGACAGGGGCGAACGCGGCGAGCCGGGACGCGGTCAGGAGCCGCGATCAGCCTTTCTTGACTTCCTTGATCTCGGCATCGACCACATTGTCGTCGTCGGCCGCACGGGCCGCGCCCGCATCGCCGGGTTGCGCGCCGCCGGCGCCCGCACCGGCGGCCTGCGCGGCCTGCTGCGCCTGCATGTCGGCGTACATCTTCTCACCGAGCTTCTGGCTGGCCGTCATGAGGGCGTTGGTCTTTTCCTCGATGGCGGCCTTGTCCTCGCTGGTCAGCGAGGCTTCGACATCCTTCAAGGCGGCCTCGATCTTTTCCTTCTCGCCAGCTTCGAGCTTGTCACCGTAGTCGGCCAGGCTCTTTTTCACGCTGTGGACCAAGGCCTCGCCCTGGTTGCGCGCCTGCACCAGCTCGAGCTTTTTCTTGTCCTCGGCGGCATTGAGCTCGGCGTCCTTGACCATCTTCTGGATCTCTTCCTCGGAGATGCCCGAGTTGGCCTTGATGGTGATCTTGTTTTCCTTGCCGGTGGCCTTGTCCTTGGCGCCCACGTGCAGGATGCCGTTGGCGTCGATGTCGAAGCTCACCTCGATCTGCGGCGTGCCGCGCGCGGACGGCGGGATGCCTTCGAGGTTGAACTCGCCCAGCAGCTTGTTGCCGGAGGCCAGCTCGCGCTCGCCCTGGAAGACCTTGATGGTCACGGCCGGCTGGTTGTCGTCGGCGGTGGAGAAGGTCTGCGCGAACTTGGTCGGGATGGTCGTGTTCTTGGTGATCATCTTGGTCATGACGCCGCCCAGGGTCTCGATGCCCAGCGACAGCGGCGTGACGTCCAGCAGCAGCACGTCCTTGCGATCACCGCCCAGCACCTGGCCCTGGATCGCGGCACCGACAGCCACGGCCTCGTCGGGGTTGACGTCCTTGCGCGGCTCCTTGCCGAACAACTCCTTGACCTTGTCCTGCACCTTGGGCATGCGGGTCATGCCACCGACCAAAATCACGTCGTGGATCTCGCCCACGCTCACGCCGGCGTCCTTGATGGCGGTGCGGCAGGGGGCCATGGTGCGCTCGACCAACTCGTCGACCAGGCTCTCGAGCTTGGCGCGGGTGAGCTTGATGCTCAGGTGCTTGGGGCCGGACGCGTCCGCCGTGATGTAGGGCAGGTTGATGTCGGTCTGCGAGCTGCTGGACAGCTCGATCTTGGCCTTCTCGGCGGCTTCCTTCAGGCGTTGCAGCGCGAGCACGTCCTTGGACAGGTCGACGCCCTGGTCCTTCTTGAACTCGCCAATGATGTAGTCGATGATGCGCTGGTCGAAGTCTTCGCCGCCCAGGAAGGTGTCGCCGTTGGTGGACAGCACCTCGAACTGCATTTCGCCATCGACGTCGGCGATCTCGATGATGGAAATGTCGAAGGTGCCGCCACCGAGGTCGTACACGGCGATCTTGCGGTCGCCCTTTTCCTGCTTGTCCAGGCCGAAGGCCAGGGCTGCGGCGGTGGGCTCGTTGATGATGCGCTTGACGTCCAGGCCGGCGATGCGGCCGGCGTCCTTGGTGGCCTGGCGCTGGGCGTCGTTGAAGTAGGCCGGCACCGTGATCACGGCCTCGGTCACCGGCTCGCCCAGGTAGTCCTCGGCGGTCTTTTTCATCTTGCGCAGCACTTCGGCGCTGACCTGAGGGGGCGCCAGCTTCTTGCCGCGCACACCCACCCAGGCGTCGCCGTTGTCGGCCTTGACGATCTCGTAGGGCATGAGGTGGATGTCCTTCTGGACTTCCTTTTCCTCGAACTTGCGGCCGATCAGGCGCTTGACCGCGTACAGCGTGTTGCGCGGGTTGGTGACCGCCTGGCGCTTGGCCGAGGCGCCCACAAGAATCTCACCGTCCTCCTGGTAGGCCACGACGGACGGCGTGGTGCGCGCGCCCTCGCTGTTTTCGATGACCTTGGGCGTGTTGCCCTCCATGACCGACACGCACGAATTGGTGGTGCCGAGGTCGATGCCGATGATTCTTCCCATGAGTATTCTCCTGATGCGGTGGGCCCCGAAGGGCCGAAATTTCTAGCGTCCTGCGACTAACGTGTGGCTGGTGACGGTGGTTTCAAGGCGTGGGCCAGGCGTGCTTTTGATGTGGGTCAGACGCTTGAACGCGGCGCCGACACCGTGACCAGCGCCGGGCGCAGCACCCGCTCTGCAATGCAATAGCCTTTTTGCAGCACCGCCACGATGGTGTTGGCGTCCTGCTCGCTGCCCTCGGGGGCGGGCACCACGGAAATCGCCTGGTGCTGGTGCGGATCGAACTTGGCGCCTGCGGGGGGGGTGATCTCCAGCACCTTGTTGCGCTCGAGCGCAGATTTGAGCTGGCGCAGCGTGGCCTGCGCACCTTCACGGATCTGCTCGGCGGTGGCGTCGTGGATGGCCAGGCCGGCTTCGAGGCTGTCGGTCACCGGCAGCAGGCTCTCGGCGAAGCCTTCGATGGCGAACTTGCGGGCTCTGCTCATCTCTTCCTCGGCGCGCCGGCGGGTGTTCTGCATGTCGGCCTGCGCCCGCAGGAACTGCTCGGTCAGCTCGGTGTTCTTGGTCTGCAGCCCTCCGAGCTCGTCCTGCAGTTTGGCGATGTCGGCTTGCAACGCAGCCATGTCGGCCAGGGGCAAGGCTGCGTTGGCATGCTCGGCGGCCTCACGCTCTTCAGGCGAAACGCCTTTGGGCAGGCCATTAGGGTCGAAAGTCGGTTCGGTTCGGGTGTCGGACATTTTGGTCGTCGGGGTACGGCGAAAGACAGGCGGCGCCTGATAGACAGGCTGCGCAGGAGCTTGGGGCGGGCAAGCCCCTTTTCAAGACAAGGAATTAGAAAAACTGTCGCCGAGCGTGGCCGGCCCGGCTGCGGGCCGGGCGTGGGGCCGATCAGCGAACGCCGAGCAGCTCGACGTCGAACTTCAGGGTGGCGTTGGGCGGAATCGCGCCGCCGGCGCCGCGGGCGCCATAGCCGAGCTCGGGCGGGATGATCAGGGTGCGTTTGCCGCCGATCTTCATGCCGGCGACGCCTTCATCCCAGCCGCGGATCACCATGCCGGCGCCCAGGGAGAAGGCAAAGGGGTCGTTGCGGTCACGGCTGGAGTCGAACTTGGCGCCTTGCTGGCCGTTCTGGTAGAGCCAGCCGGTGTAGTGCACCTGCACTTGCTGGCCGGGGGTGGCCTGCTCGCCTTCGCCGATGGTGGTGTCCTCGTACTGAAGGCCGGAAGGGGTGGTGATCATGCGGATAGTCCTCGGATGGCGGCCAGGCAGGGGCCCAGGCGCGGCCGGCCAGTGTAGCTTCTACTTCTTTCGGGCCTGCGCCTGCGCCCAGCGGGACGCGAAGGGCTGCAGCTCAGCCAGCCGCCGGGTCAGCTCGGCCCCCAGAGTGGTGATGCAGTAGCCGTCACCGCCGTGGCCCACCAGGGCGGCCTCGCGCAGCTCCTTGATACGGGTGTTGAGCGTGTTGGGGGTGATCCCGCCCACGCTGTCCTGCAGGAGCCGGAAGGTCTGGGGATGGCCGTCGCGCAGGGCCCAGAGCACCCGCAGGGCATAACGGGCCTCCAGCAGGGTCAGCAGCTGCGGCAGGGCGGCGGACTCCTTGGGGCTCATGCGTTGGGGTTCTCCTGCCGGCGGCGAGGGGGCCTGGCTGAGCCCAGTGTAAGCAGGGTTCGCTATACAAACAATAGCGCGGTGCCAAATACACGACGCGGTATGGCTAAAGGTGTGCTGGCACCAGGCGACTGGATCGGCGTGAACGTGCGCACCGCACGGATGGCACGCTTTATTCGGTATATTGCAAGTGGCTCCCGCGCGACGTGGAGCACGCCCCTTCTTCTTCTTGGAACGCAGACGATGCCCCAATGACTACTGACCTCTCCGCCATCTTCCCGCTATTCCTCGACGACGAGTTTGCGCTCCTTGCCAGCTGCGTTCAATTGGACGCAGCGCAGGTGCTGGACATCGGCTGCGGCAAGGGCGACACGACGCGCAGGATGGCCGCCGACGGCGGCGCGAAGCGGGTCACGGGCATCGAAGTCGACGCGGCGCAGCACGAGAAGAACGCATCCGCGCCGCGCCCAGCCAACGTTGACTTCAGGCTGTGTGGTGCCGAAGCGCTCGATCTGTCCGACGCCAGTATTGACGTGGTGACCATGTTCAAGTCGCTGCACCATGTGCCGGCGCAACTGATGGCGCGGGCGTTCTCCGAGATCCGCCGGGTGCTCATGCCCGGTGGCAGACTCTACATCTCAGAGCCCGCCTACGACGGCCCCTTCAACGACGTCATGCGGATCTTCCACGACGAGGGGGTGGTGCGGGCGCAGGCGACCGAGGCCATCGCCTCGGCGCTCAAAGACCGGCTGTTCTTGCGGGAACGCCAGGTCATGTTCTACCAGCGCATAGGGTTCGCGAACTTCGACGAGTTCCGCAGACGGATGATGCACGTCACCCACACAGACCATCGCTTCAACCCGGAGCTCGTCGCCCGCATCGAGGAAGCCTACGCGGCGCACCAGTCGCCGCTGGGCGCCCATTTCATCCGGCCCATGCGGGTGGACGTGCTGGTTAAAGGCTGAGCCGGTGCTTATTTGACCTTGATCTGGTTGACTTCGATGATCTGCTTGTAGCGGGTCATGTCGGACTGCATCAGGCTACTGAAGCGATCGGCGTTCAGCGCGAACGGCGTCACCGAGAGCGACTCCAGCCGCTGCTGGACATCGGGCATGGCGATGATCTTGAGGATCTCCGTCGAGAGCTTGTCAACCACTGGCCGCGGCACGCCTGCGGGGGCTACCACGCCGTACCAGGTCTTGGCGTCGAAACCTTCCAGGCCTTGCTCGGCGAAAGTGGGCACGTCGGGCAGAGCCGCCATGCGCTTGCTGCCGGAAACGGCCAGGGCCTTCAGCGCACCCGACTTGATGTTCCCCATGATTGGGCCCGGCACCGCCAGGTAGATGTCCACCTGGCTGCCGAGGATGGCGTTGATGGCCGGCCCGGCGCCCTTGTAGGGAACCTGCAGCATCTTGGCGCCGGTCATGTTGTTGAACGATTCCATCAGCAGGTGGCCGGGGCCTCCTGAATCGACGGTGGCGAAGTTGAGCTGGCCCGGCTTCGACTTTGCCAGCGCGATCAGCTCCTTCACGTTGTTCGCGGGCAGCGAGGGCGGCGCCACCAGCACCTGCTCGTTGCTCGCCACGCCCGCGATCGGCGTGAAGTCCTTGATCGGGTCGTAAGGCGTCGGGAACAGCAGCGGGATGATCACGTGCGGCATCGCCATCAGCATGATCGTGTAGCCGTCCGCCGGCGCTTTCGCCGTCAGCGAGGTGCCGATGATGGTGTTGCCGCCGCCGCGGTTGTCGACCACCACCGACTGCCCGAGGCTCTCGGTGAGCTTCTGGCCGATCATGCGCGCCAGTAGGTCGGTGGTGCCGCTCGGCGCATAGGGCGTGATCAGGCGGATCGGCTTGACCGGGTACGCCTGGGCCAGGACCGGGCCGACCAGGCCCATTGCGGCCGCCAGCAGCAGGCCGCGGCGCGCGAGGAAGAACGTTCTCATAGAAGCTCCAGATCAGGTTTTTGGTTGCGTTTCCGCGACCTGCGCGCGGGTGCGCGCAACGAATTCGTCCTTCACCACCAGCGCGCCGTAGCGGTCGACGATGGCGGTCTGCCGCGGCAGCAGCACGCTGGTGGCGTCCAGCTGCGTGATGACCGCCGGGCCCTCGATGCGGGCGCCGGCACCGAGCCGCGTGCGGTCGTACAGCGGCGCCTGCACGTCGCCTCCCGGCAAGGCCATGCGCTGGCTGCCGATGATGGCCGTCGCCCCCGCCGCATGCGGCGCCAGCTCCTGAAGCGCCGGTGGCGGCAGTATGCCGATGGCATCGACGCGCAGCGTCACGATCTCCAGTGGCATGTCCCTTTGCATGAAGCCGTAGAGCTGCTCGTGCTTGCGGTGGAAAGCTTCGCAGGTGGCCTGCAACCCCGTTTCGTCGATGCCCTCACCGGACCAGGGAACCGCCAGTTCGAAGCCCTGGTCCTTGTAGCGCAGGCTCGCCTGGATGGAGGTGACGCGGGCCGCCGGCTCCACCGCCTCCGCCTCGAACCAGGCGCTGGCGGCCGACCGCAACTCGCTGAACACTTCGGCCAGCTGGCGGACATCGAAGCGCCCGGCCCGCTGCACGCAGGTGCGGCTGAACTCGGCGCGCAAGTTGGAGACGAGCAGGCCCAGCGCGGCAAGCACGCCGGGCGCCGGCGGGATCAGCATCGTCGTGCAGCCGATCAAGCGCGCGATCGCGCAGCCGTGCAGTGGACCGGCGCCCCCAAACGGCATGAGTGCGAATTCGCGCGGATCCAGTCCGCGGTCGACAGACATGACGCGGATGGCGCCCACCATGTTGTTGTTGGCGACGTCGAGGACGCCGCGGGCGGCCGTTTCGACATCCATGCCGAGTGGCTCGGCCAACTGGCTGCGGATCGCCTCGCGCGCCGCCCGCAGGTCGAGCGTGAAAGCGCCGCCGAGCAGGTACTCCGGCAGGTTGCCCACCACGAGGTGGGCGTCCGTGACGGTGGGCTGGGTGCCGCCTTTGCGATAGCACACGGGGCCCGGCTGGGCGCCCGCGCTTTCCGGGCCGACCACCAGGCCGCCGGCCTCGTTCAGGCGCGCGATGGAGCCGCCACCGGCGCCTATCGTCAGGATGTCCACCATCGGCAGGCCGACGCGCCAGTCGCCGATGGTGCCGGTGGTGGTGAGACTGGGGGTGCCGCTGTGGATCAGGCCGACGTCCGCTGACGTGCCGCCGATGTCGATGCTGATCAGGTTGTTGAAACCGGATGCCGCGCCGACGAACGCGGCGCCCACGACTCCGGCCGCTGGCCCGGACAGCGCCGTCTCGACCGGCCGGTCGCGCGCGCCGCGGGTGCTGCTGACTCCGCCGCTCGACTTCATCAGCAGGAGCGGTGCCCCGATGCCGCTGTCGCCGATCCGGCGTTCCAGGCGCCCCACGTAGGTGGAGACGGCCGGCATCACGTACGCATTGAGCAGCGTGGTAATGCAACGCTCGTACTCGCGGAAGGCGGGCATCACCTCCGACGACAGGGAAAGGCGGGCATCCGGATGCTCGCGGGAGAACAGCTCGCGCACCCGCTGCTCGTGCGCCGCGTTGGCGTAGCTGTGCAGCAGCACCACGGCCACGCTCTTGATGTCCTGCGCCGCGATCGCCCGCGCGGCGGCGACGACCGCCGCTTCGTCCAGTTCCTCGACCACTTGGCCGCGCGCGTCCAGGCGTCCGCCGACCTCCCACACGCGCTGCGGTGAAACCGGCCGTTTCGGCTTGATCCAGCTGAACTGGCTCGCCTTGCGCGGGATGTCGTGCCGGCCGATCTCCAGCACGTAACGGAAGCCCCTTGTCACCAGCAGCGCCGTTTGCGGTCCCTTGCTTTCGAGGATCAGGTTGGTGGCCACGGTCGTGCCGTGCAGCACGCGGTCCACCTGCTCACCACCGGCCCCCGCCACTCGAAGCCCGTCGGCCACGCCTTCGCCGAACCCGACCGACGGATCCTGAGGCGTGGAAGGCGTCTTGGTCACCCACAACTTGCCGCTTGCGGCGTCCAGCACGGCGACGTCGGTGAAGGTTCCGCCGGTGTCGACGCCGATCAGCAATCCCCTTGCCCCGCTCATTGGAGTTCCTCCATGTACTCGTGTCGGTGGAAGAACTTGGTCGCTGGGCGTTCGCTGCGCAGGCGTTCCGTGCCCGCGACGTCGATGCGGTCACCGGCCGGCGTCAATGCGACCCCGTAGTCGGCCGTGGCGCTGACCCGGCTCACGAAGCCGTTGAGTACGTCTTCCAGCACGCGCTCCGGCTCGCGGTCGAAGGGGTGGCCCCAGCCACCGCCGCCGCCCGTCTGCAGTCGCACGACGTCGCCGCGGCGCACCACATTGCCGTCGCTCAGCGGCGGCAGTTCGCGCTCGTCGGCACGACCAGGGTTCACCACGCAGCGACCGACGCCGGCGCAGCGCCCGCCGGCCACGCCCCACGGCGGGTTTTTGATGGTGTCCAGGCGCACCGAGACGGTCGCTTCGTCGGTGAGGATCTCAAACTCACGCACCACGCCGCAGCCGCCACGCCAGCGGCCCGGGCCGCCGGTATCCGGGTTGATCCCGTAGCTGCGCACCCGCAGCGGATACGAGTTTTCGATGAACTCCACGGGGTAGTTTTCCTGCGAGATGAGGTAGACGGCGTCGTGGCCGTCGGCATGCGGGCGGGCGCCCCAGCCGACGGCCACGCCGTCGGACAGGACGAAAGGTTCGCCCTCGGCGTCGCGGCCGCGCACGTTCCACAGCACGTAGGCGCTGTGCGAGGCGGGTGCGTGGCCCCGCGTGGCCATGCCGAGCAGGCCGAGGTAGGCCGCCGTGTTGCGCATGCGAGTCACGCCGCGCTGGCCCAGGGCCGCCGGAAAGCGCGGCCGCAGGATCGAACCCTCGCGCAGCCGCACTTCGTCGAACAGCGTCAGCGCGCCGGCGTTGAGCGAATACTCGCGGCTGTCGGCGAGCAGGTAGGAGCCGAAGGCCATCGCCGGCTCGGTGCGGCTCATGAGGTAGTTGATCGGCCCGCGCACCTGGTCGTCGCTTTCGGTCGCGTCCATCACGACGCGGTCCGGCGTGACTTCCAGCTTCCAGCGGATCTTGACCGGGCCGCTGCCGTGGCCGTCGGAGTCGACGATGTCGGTGAAGCGGTAGACGCCATCGGGCACCAGTGCCCGAAAGCGTGCCCGCAGCACGGCGCGGGTGCGTTCGATCAGTTGCGAGAACACCGCGACCAACTGGGCGCTGCCAAAGCGCTGCGCCAGCTCTTCGATGCGCCGCTCGCCCAGCCGCAGCGACGCCATGGTGGCTCGCATGTCGCCGGCGAGCGCCTTCGGAAAGCGCGAGTTGCGGGTGAACACCCGCAGCAGGTCCTCGTTGAAGCGGCCCTGGTGCGCCAGCCGCACCGGCGGCACGATGATGCCCTCCTGGAAGATCTCGGTGCAGTCCGGCGTGATGGAGCCGGGGCGCATGCCGCCGATGTCGGCGAAGTGCGCCCAGGTCTGCACGAACGCGACCAGCTGACCGCCACTGAACACCGGAGCGATCATCACCATGTCCGGCGAATGCGAGACCGCGCCCGAGGCGGCATAGCAATCGTTGTACCAGTACATGTCGCCGGCCGACATGGTGTCCGCCGGGTACAGCGCCAGGATGGGGGCGATGAGGTCGGCCGAGCTCGGCCGCGACTTGGTGGCGATCACCCGTCCCTGCGGATCGAACAGCGCGGCATGAAAGTCCTTCTTCTCGCGGATGAAGGCCGACATGGCGGTACGTTCGATCAAGGCTTCCATCTCGCCTTGGATGGAGCGCAGCGCACCGCGAACGATCTCCACCATCACCGGGTCGAGGCTGGCATCGGGCAAGGCCGCGGCGCTGGCGGCAGCGGCTGCATCAGTGTCTGTGGTCATCGAAATGCCGTGCCTCACTGGGTTGCGTCCACGGCGACCGCCGGGACGTTTTGTTGCAGCCACCGAGCCAGGCCCACCACGCGAGCGTCCGTGTGCGGCTGCCCGACCAGCTGGACGCCGACGGGCATGCCTCCAACGGCCAGCAGGGGCACGCTCACCACCGGCAGGCCGGCCAGCGAGGCGGGATAGTTGAAGGCGGCGTCGCCGGTCGGGCGCGCCGCGTCGGGTTCGAAGACCGGCGCCGGCCCTGGCGATGCCAGGCTGATCAATGCGTCGCCCAGGGGCGCCAGTTGCGCCACGCGCCGGCGGATATCGTCCCGCTCCTGCAGGCAGCGGCGGTAGTCCTGCAGGCTCAGGCGGCGTCCGCGCTCCAGCTTGGCCATTCCCTTGCGCGACAGCTTGCCCGGGTGCTGCGCGACGGTCGACTCGAGCGAGCGGCGCGATTCGTAGGCCGCGATGTCCGCGTTGAGCGCGCCGGCGCGGCCCAGGCTCCGCTCGAAGGCCTCGACCAGAGGCGAGTCGCCTCGGCGGACGACGACTACGCCGTGCCGCGCCAAGGCTTCGAGCACCTGTTCAAACGCATCGCGAGAGGCAACGTCAAGCGCGGTCCACGCGGACGTCTCCATCAGCACCAGCTGCTGCGGCCGCACCGGCTGCGGCGGCTCCAGCGGGCCGAACAGACCCGGATGCCCCGGGTCGCCGCCGGCTCGCACGGCCATTTCGAAGGCGACGTTCCACATGTCCACCGGGGAGTTGGCGTGCACGCCGATGTGACCCTGGCTGGAACCCAGGCGCTCACCGCGGTTGATCGCGCCGAAGGTGGGCTTGAGCGCCCAGTTGCCGCAGAAACTGGCCGGCCGCACGACCGAGCCGCCGACCTGCGTGCCTATACACACCGGCACCATGCCGGCGGCCACGGCCGCGCCTGAGCCGCTGGATGAACCACCCGGCGTGCGGCGGGGGTCGAATGGATTGGTGGTCGGGCCCGGATGGGAGCCACCGAGTTCCGTGGTGACCACCTTGCCCAGGACCACGGCCCCGGCCTCACGCAGGGCCTGCACCAGCGCGCTGTCGCGTTTGGGAAAGTTGTCCACATAAGCGGCACAGCCCATCTGGGTGGGCATATCGCGGGTCTCGATCAGGTCCTTGATGCCGATTGGCATGCCGTCGATGGCCGAGAGCGGCTGGCCGCTCTTCCATCGCGCGGCGGATGCGTCCGCCGCGGCGCGCGCGTCCGGCTCGTTGCGCAGCACCCAGGCCTGGACGACGGGTTCGCGCTGCCCGACCACCTGCAGGCAGCGCTCGAGGTAGGACCTGGGGTCGTCATCGCCACCACGAAAGCGCGCGGCGGCATCGAAGAAGGTCAGGGGCCGGAATGTCTCGGGGTGGTAGGAGGGTCGGGAAGCCAATGTTGTGCCTGCTTGTTCTGAGCCGCAGCCGGGGCTAAACAGCAACCGAACTGAATCGTCGGAGAGTGGTATACCAATGTCCATAATTATAATACGGCGGTATACCAATCAGCGTCAATTGGAAATGACAGCAAGAATGGAACGAGGCAGCACTGCGGTTCGATCTGGCGGGTCTGGGTGCTATTCGTACACCTTCTTGAGCAGCCGCAGCAGGGTGCGCTGCTCGATGGCCGTCAGCCGCGAGGCGGCTTGCGCCTCCAGCTCGGCGGCGGTGCGCTCGGCCGCCTGCATGAGCTTCTGGCCGGCCGCCGACAGGTGCAGGCCCATGGCCCGGCCGTCCCGGGGGTGCGGCTTGCGGGCGATCAGCTCGCGCTTTTCCAGGGAGTTGACCAGGCCGACCAGGTTGGGCGGCAGGATGCCCAGGCTGGCGCACAGCTGGCGCGAGGTGATGCCGGGGTTGTGCAGGATCAGCGACAGCACCGAGAAATCCACCGGCCGCAGATCGTAGGGCGCCATCCGTTCGATGAACACTTCAATCACGGCCAGTGCGGCCCGCCGGGCGTTGTAGCCGAGCAGGCTTTCGAGGTAGCTGGTGTCGACCTGGTCGACGAAGGGGATGGGTTCGGACTTCGTGCTCATCGGGCCATCAGGCGGGCTGGGACTCGGTTAGCTCAGGCATCGTCGATTGTGCCTCGGCCAGCGATGCGGTGGCAGCCTGGAGGCGGCGCAGGCCGGCCCCGTACGGGCAATGAAGCGCGAGTCGGCGAGGACGGGGTGGTCGTGCATCGCGGATCAGGACTCGGCGGTGAAACCGATTCTCTTGATCAGCGGTCCCCAGGCCTTGGACTCGGCCTCCTGCCAGCGCGCCATCTCCTCGGGCGTGGTGCCATGAGGGATCAGGCCGACCACACTCAGGCTGTCGATCACCATCTTGTCCTTGAGCGCCGCGTTGATGGCGGCGTTGGCGGCGTCGATGATGTTGCGGGGTGTGCGCGCCGGTGCATAGAAGCCGAACCACTCCTCGGTGCTCAGCTCGGGGAAGCCCTGCTCGGCGAAGGTGGGCACCTCGGGCACGTAGGGCGAGCGCTTGGGGCCGGAGGTGGCCAGGATACGCAGCTTGCCAGCCTTGGCATTGGCAATGAAGTCGCCGTGCGGCGTGACCATGGCGGCGATCTGCCCGGCGACCGCGTCGGTGACGCCGGGGACCGAACCGCGATAGGGCACGTGGCGCAGCTCGGTGCCGGTGTTGATGCCCAGCAATGCGCCCAGGAAGTGCGGCGTGGAGCCGGCGCCCGGCGAGCCGTAGCTGGCCTGCGCCGGATTGGCCTTGGCCCAGGCCACGAAGTCCCGCACCGTCTTCACGCTGGCCGGCACCATCGGGCCGATGGCCAGGCCGTGCTGCATGATCGCGCCGATGGACACGGGGGCGAAGTCCTCGGGTTTGTAATTGAGCTTGCTGTAGATGTAGGGGTAGTTGGCCAGCGCCGACACCTGGGCCAGCGCCAGGACCGAGCCGTCGGCCGGCGAGGACTTGAGCTGCTCCAGCGCGATGCGCCCGCCCGCACCCGGCTTGTTGTCAACGACGGCGGCATTGCGGGTGTAGGCCGAGCCGGCCAACTTCTCGCCCACGCGGCGCGCCACGCTGTCGCCCGAGCTGCCGGCCGGAAAGCCGTAGAGGATCTTGACCTGCTCGATGGCCTGAGCGAAGGCGGCCATGGGGAAAGCGCCCATCGCGGCGAGCGAAGCGGCGGACTGGATGAAATGGCGGCGGCTTGTCATGTCGTCTTCTCCTGGTTGAACTTCTGTCGTGGTGGTGAACTGTCGCGTTGGGGGCTCACCTAGGCGCCAGACGCAAGGCGCCGTCGGCTCCGTATTGCGCATTGATCGAATCGGCCACGGCCTGGGCTTGAGCGCCCTGGCGGTCGAGCACGGCCACCCGGGCGCCCAGGCGGGCGAGCTCACGGGCGGGGGCTTCTCCGAGGCCGGAGGCGGCGCCGATGACGAGGGCGGATTGGTCCTGGATCTTCATGATGGCTTTCAGGCTTGGGGTTTGAGGGTGAAGGCCAGTGGGCCGTCGTGCAGGGCTTGCACCAGCGCGTCGCGGTGCTTGAGCACCGCGCGTTGGTTGATCGAGCCCTTGTCGGTGACCTCGCCCTTGTCGATCGAGGGCGGCTCATGCATCACATGCAGCAAGGCCACGCGGCTGGCGCTGCCGGTGGACTCATGGGCCAGCGCATTGACCACGCTCTGGAAGTGCGCCTGCACGGCCGGGCTTTCCACCACCTGTTGCAGCGGCGTGCCCTCGGGCAGGCCGGCGAGCTGGCGTACCGCCGAGGTGGGGTAGATCAGCGCGCCCACTTCCCTGCGGTTCAGGCCGGTGACCACCGCGTCTTGTACATAGGGGGCGCCGGCCGCGATGATCTTGGCGCGCAGCGGCCCCACGCTCACGAAGGTGCCAGTGGCGAGCTTGAAGTCCTCGGCGATGCGGCCGTCAAAGCGCAGGCCGCGGTGCACGTTCGCTTCGTCGATCCAGGCCACCGCATCGCCGGTGCAAAAGAACCCTTCCTCGTCGAAATGCTCGCGCGTGACGGCCTCGTCGCGCCAGTAGCCGGGCGTGACATTGGGGCCCCGATAGCGCACCTCGACCTTGCCATCGACCGGCACCAGCTTGAGCTCCATGCCCACGGCCGGCACGCCCAGGTCGCCCGAGCGCACCTGCGCGCTGGTGATGTACATGGCAAAGGGCCCCGACTCGGTCATGCCCAGGCCGGTGCCCATGACGATGCGCTCGCCGACCTCCCGCTCCTCCACCTCGTGCAGCGCGTCCCACACCGGCTGGGCCAAGGCCGCGCCGGCATAGAAGAACATGCGCACCCGCGACAGCAAGTTGCGGCGCAGCTGGGCGTCGGCCTTCATGGCGCTGGCGATCGCCTCGAAGCCGGTGGGCACGTTGAAGTAGACGGTGGGTGCGATCTCACGAAGGTTGCGCAGCGTCTCGTCGATCAGCGCCGGCGTGGGCTTGCCGTCGTCGATGTACAGCGTGCCGCCGTGATAGAGCGTGATGCCCACGTTGTGGTTGCCGCCGAAAGTGTGGTTCCAGGGCAGCCAGTCGACCAGCACCGGCGGCTCGTCGGCCAGCGCTGGAATGGACTGCGTCATCTGCTGCTGGTTGGCGCACCACATGCGGTGCGTGTTGATCACGCCCTTAGGCATCTTGGTCGAGCCTGACGTGAACAGGAATTTGGTGATGGTGTCCGGCCCGGTGGCCTGCATCGCGGCGTCGACGGCGGGGGTGGGGGCGGTGGCCAGCAACTGTGCAAAGGAAGTGCTGACGCGGCCGTCCAACGTGCCCTCGGTGAGCACCACCAGGGCATCGGCGCCGACGGCGGCCTCGATGGCCCGGCCATAGCGCTGCGCGTCGGCGGCGAACACCAGGCCCGGCGTGATCGTGGCCAGCACATGGCGCAGCTTGTCGTAGTCCTGGCTGATCGTGGAGTAGGCCGGCGAGGTGGGGCACCAGGGGATGCCGGCGTACAGGCAGCCCAGCGATAGCAGCGCGTGCTCCAGGTCGTTCTCGCTGAGGATCAGAACGGGACGTTCGGCGCCGAGCCCGCGATCGAGCAGCGCCTGGCCGATGCCGCGCGCGCTTTCCAGCGCCTGCCGGTAGCTGATGTGGCGCCAGTCGCCATGGCTGCCGTCGGCGTTCTTCACACGCCGGGCCATGAAGCTGCGCTGCGGCGTGGTCTCGGCCCAGTGCACCAGGCGGTCGGTCATGCGCTGCGGATACGCTTGCAGCGGCGGCTCGGATTGAAGGTATTGCACGCCGTTGGGGCCGTCTCGCAACAGCACGCGGTTGACCGGGAAGGCCAAGGGGCGATATCGGCGGGTGGTGGTCGTCATGACAGGCGCTCAGCTGGGCTTGACCTTGTTGGCGCGGCCGTCGAGAAAGGCTTTGACCCGCTCCTTGGCCTCCGGGGCGCTCTGGGCGATGGCCGCCATCAAGGCTTCGGTCAGGTAGCCGTGGTCCCCGGGCTGCTCGGCGATGCGCGGCAACGCATGGGTGAGCGCGTAGTTGGTCAGGGGTGCGTTCTGCGCCACGCGCTCGGCCAGTTCCAGCGCCTTGTCCAAGGCCGTGCCGGCGGGCACCAGGTACTGCGCGAAACCGGCGCGCTCGCCGTCCTGGGCGTTGTAGACGCGGCCGGTGAGCATCATGTCGGTCATGCGCGCAGCGCCAATCAGCTTTGGGATGCGTACCGCGCCGCCGCCGCCCACGAAGATGCCGCGCGAGCCTTCGGGCAGCGCGTAGAAGGTGCTTTCGTCGGCCACGCGGATGTGGCAGGCGGACGCCAGCTCCAGGCCACCGCCGACCACCGCGCCGTGCAGCGCCGCGATCACCGGCACCGGGCCATACTGTACGCATTCGAGCGCGCTGTGCCACATGCGCGAGTGCAGCAAGCCCTGGCCGGCATCGCGGTCCTTGAGCTCGGACAGATCGAGCCCGGCGCAGAAGTGGTCGCCTTCACCGGCCAGCACGGCGGCGCCGACGGTGGCGGGCAGCGTCTCGAAGATATGGCGCAGGGCCAGCACCAGTGAATCGGACAGCGCATTGCGCTTGGACGGGCGAGTCAGCCGCACCACGGCAACCGCGCCGCGGATGTCCAGGTGGATGTCTGGTGAAGTCATGGAAGCTTTCTTTGCAAGGCGCAAATTGTTATTTAAGATAACCAAATCGGCCTTCAAGGCTGCTAGTGTTTACCCTAGGAGACTGTCCTGATGGACCACAAGAACCTCATCGCGATCGACATCCACACGCACGCTGAAGTCAGCTGCCGCAACCCCTTCGACAACTACGGGGAGGAGTACGACCGCGCGGCCGACAAGTACTTCGGATCGAACCGCCGGCCGACCATCGCCGAGACCATTGCCTACTACCGCGAGCGCAAGCTGGGGTTGGTGATGTTCACGGTGGACAGCGAGTCCCAACTGGGCCGCCGCCGCATCCCCAACGAGGAGATCGCGCAGGCCGCCCGCGACAACAGTGACATGATGGTGGCCTTCGCCAGCATCGATCCGCACAAGGGAAAGATGGGCGCCCGCGAGGCCGAGCGGCTGATCAAGCAGGAGGGTGTCAAGGGCTTCAAATTCCACCCCACCGTGCAGGGCTACCACCCTTACGACAAGATGGCCTGGCCCATCTACGAGGTCATCGACGCGCACAAGCTGCCGGCGATCTTTCACACCGGGCACAGCGGCATCGGCTCAGGCATGCGCTGCGGCGGCGGCCTGCGCCTGGCCTACAGCAACCCCATGCATCTGGACGACGTGGCGATCGACTTCCCCGACATGCAGATCGTGATGGCGCACCCGAGCTTTCCCTGGCAGGACGAGGCCCTGTCTGTTGCAACGCACAAGCCCAACGTGTGGATCGATCTTTCGGGCTGGAGCCCCAAGTACTTTCCCAAGCAACTGGTGCAGTACGCCAACACCCTGCTCAAGGACCGCATCCTGTTCGGCAGCGACTATCCACTGATCACGCCCGAGCGCTGGATCAAGGACTTCGAGGTGGCCGGTTTCAAGCCCGAGGTGATGCCTGGCATCCTCAAGGGCAACGCGGTGCGGCTGCTCGGCCTGGCCTAGCACGCGCGCTGCGGCGGCGTGCACGATGTCGCCTGCGCGTTGCGCAAAAACGGCATCGAAAAATTGTGCGGCGGATGGAACCGAAACCCTTTCCAACTCTCTACCGTTCACCTACATTGAACGCAGGCAGCGATCTACAAATGCTCAGGCAGGCACAGTCCCTGCCGGGCTAAAGTGGGTCGCGCCGACGGACGTTTCCGGGCTGTGCCGCCTGCTGGTGACGGAAGGAGATCCCATGGATGTGATCCGCAACTTTCTGGCGCGTTATGAGCAAACGCGCGAGGAAGAAATGTCGCTCGAGGAATACCTGGACCTTTGCAAGAAGGATCCACTTGTCTATGCTACGGCGGCCGAGCGAATGCTCGCGGCCATCGGCGAGCCGGAGGTGATCGACACCCGGCACGACTCTCGCCTGTCGCGCATCTTCGGCAACAAGAAGGTGCGCATCTACCCCGCCTTCAAAGATTTCTACGGACTCGAAGAACCCATCGAACAGGTGGTGTCATGCTTTCGCCACGCGGCGCAGGGGCTTGAGGAGAAAAAGCAGATCCTGTACCTGCTGGGGCCGGTGGGTGGCGGCAAGTCATCCATCGCCGAGCGCCTGAAAGCCTTGATGGAGCAGGTGCCCTTTTACGCCATCAAGGGTTCGCCGGTGAACGAGTCGCCGCTGGGACTGTTCAACAACGCCGAAGACGCGCCCTTGATGCAGCAGCAGTACGGCATTGCGCCACGCTACCTGCAGCGCGTGATGTCGCCCTGGGCCGTCAAGCGGCTGGAGGAATTTGGCGGCGACATCCGCAAGTTCCGCGTGGTCAGGCGCTTCCCGAGCATCTTGAAGCAGATCGCCATCGCCAAGACCGAGCCCGGCGACGAGAACAATCAGGACATCTCCTCGCTGGTGGGAAAGATCGACATTCGCAAGCTCGAGTCGTACGCCCAGGACGACCCGGACGCCTACAGCTACTCCGGCGGCCTGTGTCTGGCCAACCAGGGCCTGCTTGAATTCGTCGAGATGTTCAAGGCCCCCATCAAGGTGCTGCACCCGCTGCTGACGGCCACGCAAGAGGGCAACTTCAAGGGCACCGAGGGTTTCGGTGCGATTCCGTTCGACGGCATCGTGATGGCCCACTCCAACGAGAGCGAGTGGAAGGCTTTCCGCAACAACAAGAACAACGAGGCCTTCCTCGATCGGATCTACATCGTCAAGGTGCCCTACTGCCTGCGCGTCACCGAAGAAATCAAGATCTACGAGAAGCTGATTCAAAACTCGTCGCTCAAGGACGCAATCTGCTCGCCCGGCAGTTTGAGAATGATGGCCCAGTTCTCGGTGCTCACGCGCCTGAAAGAGCCCGAAAACTCCAGCATCTTTTCCAAGATGCAGATCTACGACGGCGAAAACCTCAAAGACACCGACCCCAAGGCCAAGAGCTACCAGGAGTACCGCGACTACGCCGGTGTCGACGAGGGCATGACGGGCATCTCGACACGGTTCGCGTTCAAGATCATCTCCAAGGTGTTCAACTTCGACTCCAACGAGATCGCGGCCAACCCGGTGCACCTGATGTATGTGCTCGAGCAGCAGATCGAGCGCGAGCAGTTCCCGCCCGAGACCGAGCAGAAGTACCTCTCCTACATCAAGGAACACCTGTCCGCGCGGTATGCCGAGTTCATCGGCAAGGAGATCCAGACGGCCTATCTTGAGTCGTACTCCGAGTACGGCCAGAACATCTTCGACCGCTACGTCACCTACGCCGACTTCTGGATCCAGGACCAGGAGTTCCGCGACACCGACACCGGCGAGATCTTCGACCGCTCGGCGCTCAACGCCGAGCTCGAGAAGATCGAAAAGCCGGCCGGCCTGTCCAACCCCAAGGACTTCCGCAACGAGATCGTCAACTTCGTCCTGCGTGCCCGCGCCAACAACGCTGGCAAGAACCCGGTGTGGACCAGCTACGAGAAACTGCGCACGGTGATTGAGAAGAAGATGTTCTCCAACACCGAAGACCTGCTGCCTGTGATCAGCTTCAACGCCAAGGCGAGTGCCGACGAGCAGAAGAAGCACGAGGACTTTGTCAACCGCATGGTTGAAAAAGGCTATACGCACCGTCAGGTGCGGCTGTTGTGCGAGTGGTACCTGCGGGTGCGTAAGAGCTCCTGACGGAGGAACCGGGAACCATTATTGAGAGTTCATAACCCATGACACCTTAATTCCGTTCGGGCTGAGCCCTTCGACAAGCTCAGGACAGGCCCTGTCGAAGCCTTGAAGTAGCACTCGCGTGCCCTTCGACAGGCTCAGGGCGAACGGATGATGATGTGTCGCCCAATATGAAAACATCAATAGTGTCCGGATCAAGCGACAAGGTGGGACGCAACGCGCTCCATCAGATCATCGATCGGCGGTTGTCTGGCAAGAACAAGTCGATCGGCAACCGCGAGCGATTCCTGCGCCGTTACCGCGACCAGATCCGCGAAGCGGTGCGCAAAGCCGTTGGCGATCGCAGCATCCACAACATCGAAGACGGCGCCGACATCAGCCTGCCCAAACGCGACGTTTTCGAGCCGGTGTTTCACCATGGTCCCGGCGGCAGCCGCGAGACGGTGCACCCGGGGAACCAGGAATATCTGCGCGGCGACCGCATTGCCCGGCCGCCCGGTGGCGGCGGTGGCGGCTCTGGCAATGGCCAGGCCTCGCCCGACGGCGAGGGCGAGGACGAGTTCACCTTCCGCATCACGCGGGAGGAGTTCATGAACTACTTCTTCGACGACCTGGCCCTGCCGCGCCTGATCCGCACCCAGCTGCTGGCCGACGCGCCCGAGTGGAAGTCGCGCCGCGCCGGCTTCGTCTCCGAGGGCAACCCCACCAGCCTGCATGTGGTGCGATCGATGCGTGTGGCGCTGGGCCGGCGCATCGCCATGGGCGGCGACGCGCGCGGCGAGTTGCGTCGCGCCGAGGAACACCTGGCGCTGCTCGAGGCGCGCCCCGACACGCCGCCGGCCGAGATCGAGGCGCTGCGGGCTGAGATCGAAGCCCTGCGCAAGCGGCTGGCGCGCGTGCCTTTTCTCGACCCGTTCGACCTGCGCTTTCGCAATCGGGTGCGCGAGCCCGTGCCCACCAGCAAGGCCGTGATGTTCTGCCTGATGGATGTATCAGGCTCGATGGACGAGTCGCGCAAGGACTTGGCCAAGCGCTTTTTCATCTTGTTGTACCTGTTCCTGTCGCGGCACTACAAGCAGACCGATGTGGTGTTCATCCGCCACCACACCCAGGCCGCCGAGGTGGCCGAGGACGAGTTCTTCCATGCCACCGAGAGCGGTGGGACGGTGGTCTCCAGTGCGCTCACGCTCATGAACGAGATCATCCGCGAGCGCTACATGGGCAGCGAGTGGAACATCTACGGCGCCCAGGCGTCGGACGGCGACAACTGGCAGCAGGATTCGTCCAAGTGCCGTGACCTGCTTGAGAACAAGCTGCTGCCACTGGTGCGCTACTTCGCCTACGTGCAGGTCGCCGACGAAGACCAGAACCTGTGGGAGGAATACACCCGCGTGCGCGACGTCTATCCCCACTTCGCCATGCAGAAGATCACCTCCGCCGCGCAGATCTTCCCGGTGTTCCGGGAGCTCTTCAAGAAACATCCCACAGGAGCCACCTGATGCCCGCCACGCTGCAAGACCCTGCGGCCACCGGCGACGCGGCCGAGCGGCGCCTGCCGGCCGCCTCCGACTGGACGTTTGACCTCATCGACACTTACTTCGAAGCCATCCGCAAGACGGCCGAGCGTTACAAGCTCGACACCTACCCGGTGCAGCTCGAGCTGATTTCCGCCGAGCAGATGCTCGACGCCTACGCCTCGGTGGGCATGCCGGTGAACTACCGGCACTGGTCCTTCGGCAAGCAGTTCATCAGCAGCGAGAAAAACTACCGGCGCGGCCACATGGGCCTGGCGTATGAGATCGTCATCAACTCAGACCCCTGCATCGCCTACCTGATGGAGGAGAACACCCTGCCCATGCAGGCGCTGGTGATGGCCCACGCATGCTTTGGCCACAACTCCTTCTTCAAGGGCAACTACCTGTTTCGCATGTGGACGGACGCCAGCTCGATCGTCGACTACCTCGTCTATGCCAAGGACTACATCGCCGAGTGCGAGGAGCGCCATGGCGTCGATGCGGTGGAAGAAATGCTCGACGCCTGCCACGCCCTCATGAACTACGGCGTCGACCGCTACCGCCGGCCGCAGAAGATCTCAATGGTCGAGGAGGAGGTGCGCCGCAAGGAGCGCGAGGCCTACCTGCAGCAGCAGGTCAACGACATGTGGCGCACCTTGCCACGCACCCAGGGCAAGCAGCAGCGCAAGGAGCACCGCCGCTTTCCGGAGGAGCCGCAGGAGAACCTGCTGTACTTCATCGAAAAGAACGCGCCCCTGCTCGAGCCCTGGCAGCGCGAGATCGTGCGCATCGTGCGCAAGGTCGCCCAGTACTTCTACCCGCAGCGCCAGACCCAGGTGATGAACGAGGGCTGGGCCACCTTCTGGCACTACACCCTGCTCAACACCCTGTACGACCAGGGGCGCCTGTCCGACGGCTTCATGATCGAGTGCCTGGCCTCGCACACCAACGTGGTGTTCCAGCCCCCCGTCACCGACAAGCGCTACAGCGGCATCAACCCCTATGCGTTGGGCTTTGCGATGTTCTGCGACCTGCGGCGCATTTGCGAGCACCCCACCGACGAAGACCGCGCCTGGTTCCCCGACATCGCCGGCAGTGACTGGATCAAGACGCTGGACCACGCCATGCGGCACTTCAAGGACGAGAGCTTCGTCGGCCAGTTCTTGTCACCGCGGCTGATGCGCGACTTCCACCTGTTTTCCATCGTCGACGATTCCGCGCAAAAGGATCTGCAGGTGTCGGCCATCCACGACGACGCGGGCTACCGCCACGTGCGCGAGGCCTTGGCGCGCCAGTACGATTTGAACTGGCGCGAGCCCGGCATCCAGGTGTGGAACGTCAACCTGCGCGGCGATCGGTCCTTGACGCTGCGGCATACCCGACAGAGCGACCGCCCGCTGGACGACAGCGCCGAAGAGGTGATCAAGCACCTGGCCCGCCTGTGGGGCTTTCGCGTGCGGCTCGAAAGCGTCGACGCCCATGAGCGTGTGCTCCAACACTGGGAAGTCACGCCGGCGGTGCACCACGCGTGAGCGTGCCGTGCACCGAGCGAGGGCTCAGCTGTCTCCCCACATTTCTTTGGCCGTCTCCACCACCAGCCGCAGCTTGCTGCGCTGATCCTCCACCGCGATGTTGTTGCCGTGTACCGTGCTGGAAAAACCGCACTGCGGCGACAGCGCCAGTTGCTCCATAGGCGCGTACTTCGCCGCTTCCTCGATGCGACGCTTGAGCGCGTCCTTGTTCTCCAGCTGGCCGAACTTGGTGGTGACCAGGCCCAGCACCACGGTCTTGCCGGGCTTTAAAAAGCGCAGCGGCCGGAAGTCGCCCGAGCGGTCGTCGTCGTACTCGAGGAAGAAGGCGTCGATGTTCATCTCTGACAACAAAGCCTCGGCCACCGGCTCGTAGTTGCCGGCCGCCGCATGCGTGCTTTTGAAGTTGCCGCGGCACAGGTGCATGGCCAGCAGCATGCCTTCGGGTTTTTGCGCCACCACCTTGTTGATGAACTTGGCGTAGCGGTGCGGCAGCTCGTTGGGGTCGTCGCCGCGCAGGCGGGCCGCCTCGCGCATTTTCTCGTCGCACAGGTAGGCCAGGTTGGTGTCGTCCATCTGCACGTAGCGGCAGCCGGCCGCATGCAGCGAGCGCAGCTCGTCGCCATAAGCCTTGGCCACATCGTCGTAGAACGCGGGCTCGAGCTCGGGATAGGCCTCGCGGCTGATGCCGGCACGCCCGCCTCGAAAGTGCAGCATGGTGGGCGAGGGGATCGTCACCTTGGGGGTCATGCCCGGGGCGATCTGGCTGCGCAGGTACTCGAAGTCGGCGCGCTGGATGTCCTTGGTGTGCCGCACCTTGTCGACGACCCGTATCACCGGCGGCGCCAGCTCCTCGGTGCCGTCGGGCCGCAGCACCGTCACCGGAATGTCGGTCTTGACGCCGCCCATTTGCTCTAAAAAGTCGATGTGAAAGTAGGTGCGGCGAAACTCGCCGTCGGTGATCGACTTCAGGCCCAGCTCCTGCTGGAAGTGCACCACCTCGGTGATGGCCTTGTCCTCCACCAAACGCAGAGCCTGCGGCGTGATCTCGCCGCGCGCCAGGCGCTCGCGCGCCTCCAGCAGGTACTTGGGACGCAGGAAGCTGCCGACGTGGTCGTAGCGGGCGGGAAGGTGCATCATGGCGCGGTCCTTGGTGGGATCAGGTCAACGGGTTCTAGAGGTCAAGCACCAGCAGCGGGCCCTTGGCCCGCGAGCAGCAGGGCATGAACTGGTCGTTGGCGGCTCGCTCTTCGTCGGTGAGGTAGTAGTCGCGGTGGTCGCATTCGCCTTCCAGCACGCGCGTCAGGCAGGTGCCGCACACGCCCTGTTCGCACGACACCATGATCTCCACCCCGTGGGCCGACAGGGCCTGCGTCACGCTCTGGTCGGCCGCCACGGCGTAGGTTTGGCCACTGCTGGCCAAGCGCACCTGGAAGGCCTGGTCGCCCGTGGTGTCAGCCGGTGCCGCGCCGAAATACTCCACGTGCACATGGTCTGCCGGCCAGGCGCGGTCCTTGGCCGTCTTGACCACGAAATCGATGAACCCGCCGGGGCCGCACACGTACAGGCGCGCACCGGGCGGCTGGGCGGCCAGCACCGCGGGCAGGTCCAGCTTCTGGGCGGCGTCGCCCTCGTCCAGGTGGATGCGGGTGCGCTCGCCGAAGGCCGCCACTTCGCGTTCGAAGGCGGTGCGGGCGAGCGAACGGGTGCAGTAGTGCAGCTCGAAGCTGCCGCCGCTGGTGGCCAGGCGCTGGGCCATGCACAGCAGCGGCGTCACGCCGATGCCGCCGGCCAGCAGCAGGATGTGGGGCGCGTGCTCCAGCGGGAAGTGGTTGCGCGGCTCGCTGATGGTGAGCGTGTCGCCGGCTTTGACCTTGTCATGCATGCTGGTCGAGCCCCCGCGCGAGGCGGGGTCGCGCAGCACGGCAATGCGGTAGCGGTGGCGCTCCAGCGGGTCGTTGCACAGCGAGTACTGGCGCACCAGGCCGCCGGGCACATGCACATCGATGTGCGAGCCGGCGCTGAAGGCGGGCAGGGGGCTGCCGTCCACGCGCGCGAGTTCAAAACTGTCGATGCCTTCGGCCTCGCGCCTTCTCTCGACCACCTTCACCTGGATATCCGACATCTACATCACTTTCAATGCTTAGGACGGCTGCTGCTCCTGTGCGGCCAGCCGGTCGATGATGCGGCGTGCCTGCACGCCGCCCGCGTCGATGTTCAGCATGAGCAAGCGCCGGTCGGGGTGGCGCAGCAGGTTGCGCTGCTGCGCCTCCAGCACGGCGGTGTCCTCGGCGAACACCTTGCCCTGCCCTTCGCGAATCTGCGCCGTGAGGGACTTGTCCCGCACATTGAAGTTGCGCGCCATGCCCCAGAAGTACCACATGCTGGTTTGTGTCTCGGGCGTGATGAAGTCGACCACGATGCTCGATGCCTTGAACTTCGAGTCGGCATGGTAGCCGCCCCGGCCGGCCAAGGCCACGCCCACCTCGATCATCACTTGGCTCGGCGGATGAAAGTGGCACACCTGCCAGCGGTCGACCGGCTGGTCGTCTGGCAGGCCGTTGCCGCGCAGGTTGGCGCGCCAGAAGGGTGGGGCCATCACACTGTTCATGAAGCGGCTGGTGATCACATGGTCGCCTTCGGCCTTGGTGGCGACCGGCGTTTCGTCGATCTCCTTCTGGCCGATGCTGGTGGTGTGCACATAGGTCTCGTGCGTCAGGTCCATCAGGTTGTCGACCATCAGGCGCCAGTCGCAGCCGATGTGGTACATGCCCCCGCCATAGGCCCAGTCGGGGTTGTCGGCCCATTCCAGGGGGTGGATGGTGGCCGGATCGGCCAGCGCCTTGTCGCCCGGCCAGACCCAGATGAAGCCGTAGCGCTCGACCACCGCATAGCTCTTGATGGCCGGAAAGCCGCCCACCCGCTGGCCGGGCATGGAGATGGTCTTGCCTTCGCAGCCCATGGCCAGGCCGTGGTAGCCGCACACGAGCTTGCCCTCGCAGACATAGCCCAGCGACAGCTGCGCGCCGCGGTGCGGACAGAAATCCTCGACCGCGGCCACCACGCCGTTGTCGCCGCGGTAGAAGGCGATCTTCTCGCCGCAGATCTGGCGGCCCAGTGGGCTGCTGTCGATTTCGTTGGGGGTGGCGGCGACGTACCAGGCGTTTTTCAGAAACATGGGATTTCCATCGGAAGCTGAGCGAAAATGTGGGATTATGGAATCTCCGGATACTTGTTGTATACATGGAATAGATAAAATCGGCAAAATGTTCGTGTTTAACCAGATATATTGCCTATCTTCCTGATTGTTATGACTAGTTGAATACATGCCAAGCCTCACTGAACGTGATGAAGTCCGCGCCACCGAGGCCGAGCCCACCGGTTCGCAGGCGGTGAAGGCCCTGCTTCGCCTGCGCGAAATGGTGCTGGCCGGTGAGCTGCCGGCCGGCTCGCGCATCGCGGAGCTGACCATCGTCGAAAAGCTTGGCGTCTCGCGAACGCCGATCCGCGCGGCGCTGATGCGGCTGGAGCAAGAGGGCCTGCTGGAAGCCTTGCCCAACGGCGGCTATGCAGTGCGCACGTTTTCCGAGCGCGACGTCATAGACGCCATCGAGCTGCGAGGCACGGTCGAAGGGCTGGCGGCGCGGCTGGCAGCCGAGCGCGGCGCACCGGCGGTGGTGTTGAACGAAGCCCGTGCCTGCCTGGACGAGATCGACGCCGTGCTGGACCAGCCCGCCCTGGGCGACGAGGCGTTTCACCGTTACGTGACGCTCAACGAGCGCTTCCATGAACTGCTGCGCGAGATGGCCGGCAGCGGCACCATCGCCCGCGAGCTCGACCGCGTGGTGCGCCTGCCCTTTGCCTCGCCCTCGGGCTTCGTCGTGTTGCAAGCCAACTCGCCCCGCGCGCGCGACATGCTGATCGTCGCGCAGGACCAGCACCGGCAGGTGCTCGAGGCCATCGTCGCCCGCGAGGGCGCGCGCGCCGACGCCATCATGCGCGAGCATTCGCGCCTGGCGCAGCGCAATCTTCGCGAGGCGGTGGAAAGCCGCAGCCTCGACCGCATGCCCGGCGTGCGCCTGATCCGCCAGCGCCCATGAGGCGGAGTTACCATCTCGCGGGCACTGCGCCGCGGCACACGAATCCCGTTCCGACCCTTCCTTGTTCAGGAGACCTCCCATGAAAAAAAGAACCCTCATCCAGGCCGCGGCCCTCGCCGTGCTGGCATCCACCGGCGGCCTTGCACTGGCGCAGACCGCTCCCTTCAAGATCGGCCTCATCCTGCCGATGTCCGGGCAGCAGGCCACCACCGGCCGCCAGATCGAAGCCGCCGTCAAACTGTGGATGGCACAGAACGGCGACACCGTGGCCGGCCGAAAGGTGCAGGTGGTCCTCAAGGACGACACCAGCTTGCCCGACGTCACCCGCCGCCTGGCGCAGGAACTGGTGGTCAATGACAAGGTCGACGTGCTGGCTGGCTTCGGCATCACGCCCTCGGCCATGGCGGTGGCGCCGATCGCCACGCAGTCCAAGACCCCGCTGGTGGTGATGGCCGCGGCCACCTCCAGCATCACCGAGGCCTCACCCTACATCGTGCGCACCAGCTTCACGCTGCCGCAGGCTTCGGTGGCCCTGGCCGACTGGGCGCCCAAGAATGGCATCAAGAAGGTGGTGAGCCTGGTTTCCGACTACGGCCCCGGCATCGACGCCGAGAAGTTCTTCAAGGAACGCCTGCAGCTCAACGGCGGCCAGGTGACTGAGTCGCTGCGCGTGCCGCTGCGCAACCCGGACTTCGCGCCCTTCCTGCAGAAGGTGCGCGATCTCAAGCCCGACGCGCTGTTCGTGTTCGTGCCCTCGGGCGCCGGCGCGGCGGTGATGAAGCAGTTTTTTGAGCGCGGCATGGACAAGGCCGGCATCAAACTGATCGCCACCGGCGACGTGACCGACGACGACCAGCTCAATGACATGGGCGACAACGCCCTGGGCGTGGTCACCTCGCACCACTACTCGGCGGCCCACCCGTCGGCGGCCAACAAGAAGTTCGTCGCCGAGTTCCAGAAGGCCAACAAGAACATGCGCCCCAACTTCATGGCCATGGGCGGCTATGACGGCATGCGCGTGATCTACGAAGCCCTCAAGAAGACCGGCGGCAAGGCCGGCGGCGACGCGCTGCTGGCCGGCATGAAGGGCCAGATCTTCGAGAGCCCGCGCGGCCCGGTCTACATCGACGCGCAGACGCGCGACATCGTGCAGAACATCTATCTGCGCAAGGTCGAGAAGAAGGACGGCCAGCTGTGGAACGTGGAGTTTGATGTGATCAAGGATGTGAAGGATCCGGGCAAGACCAAGTAAGTCATCAGCCACGCCCGACGGTCCGTCGATCACCATCCGAACCGTTCGGGCTGAGCTTGTCGAAGCCTTCGACAGGCTCAGGCCGAACGGTCTGGGTTGCGAGCCGACCTTGCACTCAAGCCAATCTTGGGTGCAAGCCGATCGGCTCTCAGACCAATATGCTCACCATCCTCTTCGACGGCATCGCCTACGGCATGCTCCTGTTCATCCTGGCCCTTGGGCTGGCGGTGACCATGGGGCTGATGAATTTCATCAACCTGGCCCATGGCGCCTTCGCTATGGCCGGTGGCTACATCACCGTGCTGCTGATGCAGCGCCTGGGCGTGCCCTTCCTGGTCTGCCTGCCGCTGGCCTTCCTGGGCGCGGCCCTGCTCGGGGGCATTCTCGAGCGCACGCTGTACCGCCCGCTCTATCAAAAGCCCCACCTCGACCAGGTGCTTTTTTCCATCGGCCTGACCTTCATGGCGGTGGCCGCGGTCGACTACTTCGTGGGTTCCACCCAGCAGATCGTGCAACTGCCTGAATGGCTCAAGGGGCGCACCGAGATCGGTGAGGGCGCGTGGCTGCTCGGGATGGGCCACTACCGCCTGTTCATCATCGCGGTGTGCGCGGCGCTCGCGGTGGTGTTGCAGTGGGTGCTCTCGCGCACCCGTTTTGGCAGCCGGCTGCGGGCCTCGGTCGACGATCAGCGTGTGGCCGCTGGCCTGGGCATCAATGTGAACATCGTGTTCCTGTCCACCTTCGCCTTCGGCTGCGGGCTGGCCGGGCTGGGCGGCGCACTCGGCGCCGAGGTGCTGGGGCTCGACCCGAGCTTTCCGCTCAAGTTCATGATCTATTTCCTGATCGTCGTCGCCGTCGGCGGCACCTCGTCGATCACCGGGCCGCTGCTGGCGGCGCTGCTGCTGGGCATTGCCGACGTGGCGGGCAAGTACTACATCCCCAAGATGGGCGCGTTCATCGTGTACCTGCTCATGATCGCCATCCTGATCTGGCGGCCGCAGGGGCTGTTCGTGCGCAGCGGAGGCAAATCATGAGCGCCACCCCGCCCGTCGCCGCACCGGCCGAATCGGCCAACGCCGCTGCGCCGGCCCGTCGCGCGCTGCTGCATACCGCGCGCTGGAAGCCCTGGGAGCCGCTGCTGTGGTTGCTGGTCCTGATCGCGCCGGTGGCGATGCCGCAGTACGCGGCCATCTTCAACGAGATCGCCATCGTGGCCCTGTTCGCGGTGTCGCTCGATCTGGTGCTGGGCTACACCGGAATCGTCTCGCTGGGCCATGCGGCGTTTTTCGGTTTTGGCGCGTACATCGCCGGCCTGTTCGCCAAGCATGTGATGCCCGATCCGCTGGTGGGCCTGGTGGTGGCCATGGCCGGCGCCACGCTGCTCGGGGCGCTGGGCAGCCTGACCATCCAGCGCGGCACCGACCTCACCCGCCTGATGGTCACCCTGGGCGCGGCCTTGGTGCTGCTGGAACTGGCCAACAAGCTCGACTGGATCACCGGCGGCGCCGACGGCCTGCAGGGCGTGGTGCTGGGCCCCTTGCTCGGGCGCTTCGAGTTCGACCTGGCCGGCCGCACCGCCGCGTTCTATTCGATCACCGCGCTGATCGTGTTCTTCCTGCTGGCGCGGCGCCTGGCGCATTCACCCTTCGGTGCCACGCTGGAAGCCATCCGCGACAACCGGCTGCGCGCCATGGCCATCGGCATTCCGGTCGCCTCGCGCCTGGCTGTGGTCTACACCATCGCTGCGGCCATTGCCGGCGCTGCCGGCGCGCTGCTGGCACAGACCACCGGCTTTGTTTCGCTCGACGTGTTCGACTTCCACCGCTCGGCCGACGTGATGCTGATCCTGGTGGTGGGCGGCACCGGCTGGCTCTATGGCGGCGTGCTCGGCGCGGTGGTGTTCAAGGTGCTTCAAGACGTGCTGTCGTCCATCACGCCGCAGTACTGGACGTTCTGGCTCGGCCTGTTTCTGGTGGTGCTGGTGCTGGTCGGGCGTGAGCGCCTGTTGCGCCCCTGGACCTGGTTCGCCCGCAAGGGGGACCCACGATGAACGCCGCCATCGCCATCGACCAGGACGTGGTGCTGTCGGCGCAGGGCATGGTGATGCGTTTCGGCGGCATCACCGCCACCGACAACGTCACGCTGCAACTCAAACGCGGCGCGCGCCATGCGCTGATCGGCCCCAACGGCGCCGGCAAGACCACGCTGATCAACCTGCTGACCGGCGTGCTCGAGCCCACCGCCGGGCGCATCGTGCTCGAAGGCCAGGACATCAGCCGCCTTGCGCCGCACGAGCGCGTGCGCCGCGGCATGGTGCGCACCTTCCAGATCAACCAGTTGTTCGCCTCGATGACGCCGCTGCAGACGCTTGCGCTGGTCGTCTCGCAGCAAAGGGGGCTGGGCGGGCGCTTCTGGCAGGCCCTCGGTTCCCACGCCGGCGTGGCCGAGCGCGCCAACGCCTTGCTGGAGCAGTTCCGCCTGACCGAGGTGATGAACCAGCGCACCGAGGTGCTGGCCTATGGCAAGCGCCGCCTGCTCGAGATCGCCATCGCCCTGGCCTGCGAGCCACGCGTGCTGCTGCTCGACGAACCCGTGGCCGGTGTGCCGGCCGGCGAGCGCGAGGAGATCCTGCAGACCGTCGCCGCGCTGCCGGCCGATGTGTCGGTGCTGCTGATCGAGCACGACATGGATCTGGTCTTCAGCTTCGCCAAGCGCATGACGGTGCTGGTCAACGGCGCCGTGCTGACCGAGGGGGACCCGCAAGAGATCGCGGCCGACCCGCGGGTCAAGGCGGTGTACCTGGGCTACGGCGACGAACTGGCCGCCGAAGGACGTGCGCATGGCTGATCTGCTGAACGTCGAAGGCCTGTCCGCCGGTTATGGCGAGGCGGTGGTGATCAACGACGTGTCATTCTCACTGGCCGAGGGCCAGACCCTGGCCCTGCTGGGGCGCAACGGCACCGGCAAGACCACGCTGATGAACACCCTGGCCGGCGCCACGCGCCAGCATGGCGGGCGCATCAGCCTGGGCGGTGTGGCGCTGCACAAGCTGCCCTCGCACCAGCGTGCCGGCGCCGGCATCGGCTGGGTGCCGCAAGAGCGCAACATTTTCAAATCGCTCACGGTGCACGAGAACCTCACCGCCGTGGCGCGGCCGGGCAAGTGGACCCCCGAGGGCGTCTACACCATGTTCCCGCGACTGGCCGAGCGCAAGGGCAACCTGGGCACGCAACTGTCAGGCGGCGAGCAGCAGATGCTGGCCGTGGGCCGCGCCCTGGTGCTCAACCCCCGGCTGCTGCTGCTGGACGAACCGCTGGAGGGCCTGGCGCCCATCATCGTCGAGGAGCTGCTGCGCGCGATCCGCCGCATTACGCGAGACGAGGGCCTGTCGGCCATCATCGTCGAGCAGCATCCGCAGGCCATCCTGGCGATTTCCGATTCGGCCGTGGTGCTCGATCGGGGCAGCATCGTGCACAGGGGCACCGCGCGCGAGCTGCGCGAGGCGCCGCAGCTTCTGGATCACCTGCTCGGCGTCGCACGCTGAGCGCAATTTCAACCAGGCATTCCCATGACCACCAAGCGCCGCGTCCTCCTCCAATCCACCGCCGTCATTGCCGGGGGGCTTCTGGTTCCAGTGCTGGCCCTGGCCCAGGCGCCCGCCTTTCCGCGCAAGCCCCTGCGCATCGTGGTGCCCAACGCGCCGGGCGGCGCCGCCGACATCACCGCGCGCACCATCGCCCAGGCCATCGGCGGGCCGCTGGGGCAACCGGTGGTCATTGAAAACAAGCCCGGCGCCGGCGGCGTGAGCGCCGGTGAGTCTGTGGCCAAGGCCGAGCCCGATGGTCACACACTGCTGCTGGTGTCCAGCGGCACGGCGGTGAGCGAGGCGCTGTTCAAGCAGCTGCCTTTCGACACCGTCAAGGATTTCGCGCCGGTGGCTCAGCTGGCCACCTTCAACTTGGCGCTGTACGTGGCCGACAGCAGCCCTTTCAAGACCCTGGCCGACGTGCTGGCCTATGCCAGGGCCAATCCGGGCAAGCTCAATGTCGGCACGCCGCAGGTGGGCACCACGCAGAACCTGGCGGCCGAGCTGTTCAGGGCGGCGGCCGGCATCGACTTCCAGGTCGTTCCCTTCAACGGCACGCCGCCTGTCATCAACGCGCTGCGCGGCGGCCAACTCGATGTGGGCGTGGATATCCTTGGGCCGCTGATGGGCCAGATCAACGGCAAGGCCATTCGCGCCATCGCCCTGATGGGCGATCGCCGCGAGCCCCTGCTGCCCGAGGTGCCCACGGTGCGCGAGGCCGGCGGCACCCTGGCCAGTTTCAACGCCACCTCCTGGAACGGCCTGGCGGTGCCGGCCAAGACGCCACCAGCGGTGATCGCACGCCTGAACAGCGTCATCAACACCGCCTTGCAGCAACCCGAGGTGAAGAACAAGCTGGCCGAACTCACCCTCAATGCCCAGGGCAGCACGCCCGAGCAACTGGCCCAGCGCCTGGCGGCCGATGTGCGCAAGTGGGCCGAGGTGATCGAGCGCGCCAAGATTCCTAAGCAGTGAAGGCGGGACCAGCCGTGAACATCCGACGCATCGGCCTGATCGGCTACGGCGAAGTGGGGAAGGTTTTCAGTGGCGCTCTGGTGGGCAAGCCGGGCGTTGAGGCCGTGGCCGCCTGGGACTTGAAGCTTGGGGCCGGCCATGCGCAGCGCGATGCCCAGCAGGCCCATGCGGCCGCCGCCAGCGTCAAGGCTTGCGAATCCATGCAGGCCTTGTGCGAGGGCAGCGACCTCATCATCTCGGCGGTGACCGCTTCCAACACCTTGGCCGTGGCGCGTGAGGCCTCAGCCTTTTTGCAACCGGGCGCGATCTTCCTCGACCTCAACTCCGCCTCGCCCGGCACCAAGCAGCAGTGCGCGGCCTTGGCACAGGCGCGCGGCGCGCGCTACGTCGAAGCTGGCGTCATGACCTCGGTGCCGCCCTACGGCATTCGCGTGCCCATGCTGCTGGGCGGCGCCGCGGCGGCCGAGCTCGCGCCGCTGCTGGCGGCCTGGGGCATGGATGCCAAGGCAGTCAGCGACAAGCTGGGCGTGGCCAGCGCGATCAAGATGTGCCGCAGTGTGATGATCAAGGGCCTGGAGGCGCTGGTGATCGAGAGCTACGCCACCGCCCGCGCCTATGGGGTGGAGGACCATGTGCTGCCCACGCTGGCCGAAACCTTCCCGAGCATCGACTGGCAAAAGCAGGGCGCCTACTTCTTCAGCCGGGTGGTGCAGCATGGCCAGCGCCGCGCCGAGGAAATGCGCGAGGCGGCCAACACCGTGCGTGAGGTCGGCTTCGCGCCGCTGATGACGGCGGCGATTGCCGACAAGCAGCAGTGGGTGGCCGACCAGGCCGCCGCGGGCGTCTTTGAGGGCCTGGCCAAGGATGCGTCCTGGCAGGACTATGCCGACAGGCTGCTGGACGCCCGCAAGGACTGAGCACCGGTCGCGGCCCTGTTGAGTTTTTCGTGTTTCGTGACACATACCATTGCGTTCGCCCTGAGCTTGTCGAAGGGCTTCGACAGGCCTGTCCTGAGCATCGTCGAAGGGCTCAGCCCGAACGGAATGTGAGGCAGTAAGCCACGAAATACTCAATAAGACCCGCCGGTCTGCCCAGGCTCTTATTGCGCTGAGAGCATCATCTCCAGCGCCCGCAAACCCTCCACCAGTGGCGCCAGAGCCTTGGCCTGCGGACCCGTGCCCAGCAAAGCCGCCTCTGCGCGCAAGAACGCGATCCGCGGATCGGCGGCCGGCTTGCCGCCGGCCTGGGTGTCCTTGGCGGTGGCCTGCGGCGGGCCGTCGCGTTCCGGTGACTGCACGCGAACGCAGTAGGTGGAATAGAGCTCGACGATCCCGCGTAGCCGCATCGCCAGGGTGGGCTGGGCGGCCGATCCCTGGGCCTTCGACGTGCTCGAAGCCTGGCGCAGGATCTGAGACACCAGGGCTGCGCGCAATTGCCGGAAGGTGCCTTCGTCCGGTGCCGCACCGCTGCCCGACAACAGCCATCCGGCCGCCACCGTCGCCAGATCAACTTCGGTGGCGGCCAGCAAGGCGCATTGAAGCACTTCGCTGTGCAACTTGGATCGGTCCAGGCCGTCCGGTGCGCAGCAGGCCGCCGCGACGCAGCGCGCCTTGTCGGCCCGAGGCAAGCCGCTGCCGCGCAGTGCGGCCAGGGGCCCATCGCCCAGCGCCAGGCCCAGGGCCAGCGGTTCGGGCAAGTCGGCGCCGGCCTTGGGTGCGGGCAGCAGGGCGCGTTGGGCGGGTGGCAGGGCCGCGATGGCCTGAGAGAGTCGCAATGAGGCGCTTGCATGTGCCTCGCCAGCACCAGGGCCGGCACCTTTCAGGGCGGGCACCAGATAACACGTGAGCGCGGCACCCCGGGCCGTGCCGGCCTGCGTCATCGGCCCGGCCAGTGCGCCCAACTGCTCTGCGTTCATGCTGGCACCGCCTGCGGCCAAGGCCATGCCGTACAACAGCAGTCCCGCCGGCTCGTCGCCCAGGCTGCTGGACACCAGGACTTGCACCATGGATTCGAGCGTAGCGGCGGGGATGGAGGGGCCGCCACGCGTCGAGACCAGGGCCCGGCCGATCTGCATCAGCGTCGGGCCCTCAAGCCCAACCAGGTCTTCGGGCGCGAGAGGGGCCGAGGCCTCGGCCGACTTGCTGTCCAGGAGGTTCAAGCTCGGCACCAGTGGGGCCGCGAGCGCGATCACGCGGGCGAGCTGGGCATCGCCCGTTACGGTGCTGGCCGTGGCATCGGCCAGGGTTGGCGTGCCGGGTGCCTGCGGTGTCTCCACGGGGGCTGTGATACCGGGTTCGCCAAGCGTGATCAGCGTGTTGAGCAGTCTGGCGGCCACGAGGCGGCCTGGCTGTGTGTGCAGATGCGGGCCCGCTTCGGCCAGCGCCTGCACCACCGCGAGCAGCCCCTGTGGCCCCAGGGCGCCCGCGCTCGCGCGGGTCAGGCCCACGGCGACGGCTTCGCTGATCTCGATGTGTCCGTCGGCGCGCGCCATCGCCCACTTCAGCAGGGGCACGAGGCGTGACGTCAATACCTGCGGCGTCGACGCGCCGTGCCGCACCACCATGCTGGTCAGGGTGACGATGGCGTTGGCGGCCGCAATGGCGCTGAGTTCGGGCGCCGCGTCCAATTCGCGCAGCACCCGGGACATGACGGCCGCCTGTTGACCGTCCACGGCGGCCATCTGCAGCCAGCCGGCCAGGCCGATGTGATAGGCCGGGGGTTCGACTGCGGTCGCGATGGCGTGGCCAAGCAAAGCCCCGGCCTGCGCCTGGCGCGCCGCGTCGGTTGGCCGGGCCGCGGTGATGGTGTCCATCATCTGGCCGAGCGTGGTGGACAGCGTCTGCAGCGGCCGCGCGCTCTCCAGTGTCTGGGCGCATTCGAGCAGCGCGGCGATCCACTCGGGCGCCATCGCGTTGTCCGGGAACAGGCTGCACAGGGAGCGGATGGCGATGCAGGTGCGCAGCACGTCCTTGCCCAGGGATTCGTGCAGGATCTCGCGCAGCACCGGCTTGATCTGGGCCACGCTCACCTGAGGATGGCCCAGGTCGATCACCAGCCCCTTGAACAGCATGGCCGCCTTGTGATCGTTGCTGCCCACCGCGCGCTTGCGAACACGCTCGGCCAGCACACCCACCAGCGCCGGCGGGACGGGCCGGGGCGCTTTCTCCAGCGCCTTGTCCATGAAGGCGGCGAGCTCGAAGTCCTTGTGAAGCTCGGCGGTGACTTGCGCGTCCAGGGCGATCATCCGGGTGCCGGTCGCATCGTCGCTCGCGGCGAAGCTCAGGTCGAACACCGAACCGTCGGTGCCGATCGCCAGCACGCCCACGGGCGTCGCGGTGCGGCTGCCGATGGCCTTGTGGTCGCCCTTGTGGGCGGCACCCAAATCACGCGCCGCCTGCTGCGTCGCCAGGGCGCCGGAGCGTTTGGAATCCGGCGGCGAAGGGTTGGCCGCCGTGCGGGACGTTTCCGGATGCGCCGACACCGTGCCGCCGGCGCCGCGCATGCGTGGCGGGCGGGTATTCTTGCTCGATGGGGTCATGGGGATGGATCGCAGGGTCAGTATTTGGAGTCGAGGGCCGCAACGGGCGAGCGCGCCAGGGTTCGCAGGGTGTCCACCAGCGGGCGCATCGGCGCCTGCGCCAGGCCCAGGCCCAGCCAGGCGATTTCTTCCTGCAGGAACTTGTGGCTGCCCGGCGGCGGGGCTGGGTGTTGCGGCAGGGCTGCGGCGGGCGGCTTCTTGACCTTCGCCTTGGCCGCCGTCTTTGGGGCCGTCTTTGGGGCCGTCTGTGAGGTGGACGTGTGCGCGCTGTCAAAGACGCCATGCGCCAGGAACCGCCGATACAAGCCGGCCATGTCATTCGTCCATGCTTGCGGCGGACCGTCGGGATGCTCGGCCAGGGCTTGCCCCAGCAAGGCGCTGCGCAACTCTCGAAACCCGTCCACCGTGACGCCGGGGCCGCGCTCGATCAGCAGACCAGCGGCCCCGATCGCCAGCGCGCCGTTGTCTGCGGCCAGCAGCGCGCAATGCCACAGGTGAGTGGTCTGGCGGCCTTCGTCCAGTGCGCCGGGCAGGCGCCACGCGCCTGACAGCAGGCGGATCGCCTCCTGCGTCGGCCATGCCGCATCGTGCACCGCCGCCAGGGGGTCGCGCGCCAGAGCCATGCCCAGGCGCAGCGGCGCGGCGGCGGGCACCAGGACTTGCAGCCTCGAAGCCAGTTGCGCCAGCACGGTCTCGCGGGCCGGGCCCACCGCACCCAGGGCCTTTGCCACGTGAGCAACGAGCGGGATGCCGGCATCGGTGCTGCCCAGCGCCTTCGCCAGTGGCATCAGGTGTGCATCGTCCAGCGCCGGGCCGCCGGCGGCCGCTACCATGCCGCGCAGCAGTGCGCCCCGGCGGTGCGCATCGGCGTCGATGTCGGTGTCGTTGTTGTCGCTGTGACCGCCCTCGGCGGCATCGATGGCGGCAAGCTGCCTGCCCAGGGCGCCCAGCACCGCCGGGTCGATGGCCTGGCCGCCCAGCGCTTGCACCACCGTCTGACCGACATGCTCCAGATCGTTCGACGACAGGCAAGCCAGACGTGCGATCCGGCCGAGCGGCGGCCCCTTGGCGGCCACTTGCGGCGCCGTCATGTCCGGCGCGAGCGTGCCCCATACGAGCCCGTCGAGCGTGGCCAGCACCTCGTCGCGCGGCATGGGGCAGGCGCCCCGCGTGCGCTCGTCGAGCAGTGCGAGCAGCGACTGCGCATGGCTGGCTTGCAAGCCGTCGTCGCCAGCCATGTCGTCCACAAAACCGCGGATCGCGGTGTGCAGGCCGGCGGATTGAAAGTCGGCGCGCAGGGCGGTCACGGTCTGCAGCATCTCGCACAGGTGGCGCGGCGACCCATGCGCGCCGGCGTTCAGACCCTGGCCCAGCCCGGACAAGCCCGCTTGCGCGTGCTCAAGCGGTTGGCGCAACAGCCATCCGACCAACTGGCCGAACTGGGGCAGCATCTGATCGGGCTTGGCGCCCAGCCGGAGCATCCATTGGGTGGCGATCCGCCCGACGGCGTTGAACAGAACCTGCGGCTGCGGCAGTTCGACCTGGCCCAGTGCGCGCACCAGGAAGGGCATGAGCCTGTCTTCATCGTGCTGCCTGGCCGCCAGCTCGAACCAGGCGGTGACCATCATTGGCGCCGCAGGCGGTCTCTCGCTGTCGGGCAACAAGGCCGCGAGCAGCGATGTCAATACCGTGTCGCTCGGCGGCTGCGCGACGCAGGCCAGCATGTCGTAGGCGAACTGGCAGCCGGCCAGCCAGCCTTCGCGGCGCAGGGCCGCCGTGTGCACGCAGTCAACGACCGCCTTGAGTTGCGGCGGCGCGATGGGATCGCCCAACACGCGGCAGATGCCGCGAAGCGCGTTGGCCGTGCGTGCGTTCGACATCTCGCGCGTCGGATCGAGCAGCGGCGTCAACAGCTGGGTGAGCTGCTGGGGCGTGGCGGCGTTCTTGCGAAAGTCGAGCGCCTTGCGCTCCTTGAGCCACGGCTTGACCACCGCCAGGACATAGCTGCCCGGGGCGGTGTCGCGTGCGCTCGGAAGTCGCTTGTCGTCGGGGCCGGCGGTCGGGCCGGGGGACAGGGTTGCCGACATGCCTGTGCGGGTCGGGCGGGGAGCGTGGGTCGAAGCACCGCTCGCAGATTGAAACATGCCACCTCCATGAATGGGGCGCGAGTATTCACCGCGATCGCTCGCAAGCATGTTGGCTGGCTGACGCCGGGCCGCTCGGGCCGCTCGGGCCTGCGCCCGGCGCGTCGCCTCAGGCGTTCAACAGGCGCTGCACTACGACGCGAATGAGGTCCAGCGTGGCCCGCTGCGTGAGGGTGGTGGGGCGCTGCGCACTGACCGCCATCGACAGGCGGCTGCCCAGTTGCGGCGTGCCCACCGGCCGTATGTCGAAGGCCTGCGGCTGGCCAGAGGTCAGCACCGCATTGCGTGAGAGCACCGCGCTGCCGGCGCCATCGGCCACCAGTTGCAGGATGGCCGGCACGCCGTCAATCTCCAGGGCAATGCGGGGCTTGTAGCCGGCGTCCGTCAACGCCGACTCCACCAGCATGCGGATGGCGTTGGGCCGGCTGGGGATCACCAGCGGCATCGTGGCCAGATCGGCCAGGCTCACGGGTCGTTTCGCACCTTTGCCGGTGGGGGCGGCGCCGCGCGCCTGCACCAGGAACAGCGCCTCTTCCAGCAGTGGCGTGAGCTCCAGCTCCGGGGTGGCGGTGGCGCTGTACAGCAAGGCGATGTCGAGCCGGCCGATGGCCAGCGACTCACGCATGCCACTGGAAAGCCCTTCGGTGATCGACAAACTGGCGTCGGGCATTTGCTGGCGAAACGCGTGGATGAGGGGGACGGTGAGCACCCGCGCGATGCTGGGCGGGATGCCCACCGCCACCCGGCCGGCCATCGCACCGCGCGCACGCTCTAGGTCATCTCGGGCGCGTTCGACCTGATGCAGGATGCCGCGGCCATGCTCGAGCAGCAGCTTGCCCGCTTCGGTGGGCACCGCGCCCCGCCCGTCGCGCACCAGCAGCGACTGGCGCAACTCCACCTCGAGCTGGCGCACCTGGCGCGACAGGGCCGGCTGGGCGACATCCAGCGCGATGGCGGCCCGGGTGAAGCTGCCCAGTTCGGCCACGCGCACGAAATACTCGATCTGCTTGAGGTCCATGGGTCTGCGATCCTGCACCTATTGATGTTTTCATATTTGATGACACGTCACCGTCCGTTCGCCCTGAGCCTGTCGAAGGGCTTCGACGGGCTCAGCCCGAACGGGAGGGTGTGTCATGAGTTCTGAAAGTATAAATAGTGAAATAGCTTCGCAGCGATTATGCCGATTTGATATATCTGCTAGTGGCGGCCGCACCTTCCCCCGCGCGGGTGGGCGAACCAGAATGGCGTTCATGCAAGCTGCCGCCACGTCCTCGTCCGCGTTGCCCGCCCTGACCGGCATTTCCTCGATGGCTACCCGCCAATTGCTGGGGGAGCTGGCCACGCTCTGGCGTGAACGCACAGGGCAGACCGTCGCCATCGAATCGGTCGGCGGCGTCGACGCGGCCCGGCGGGTGCAGGCTGGCGAGGCCTTCGACCTCGTGATCCTGGCGTCGGACGCCATCGACAAGCTGCTGGCCGCCGGCTGTCTGGAGCCAGGCTGCAAGGTGGACATCGTGCTCTCGGGCACCTCGGTGGCCGTGCCGGCCGGCGCGATCGTGCCGGATATTTCCAGCGAAGACGCGGTGCGCGCCGCGGTGTGGGCCGCGCCCAGCGTGAGCTATTCCACCGGCCCGAGCGGCGTGGCCCTGGCCGCGCTGTTCGATCGCTGGGGTATCGCCGAGCAGGTCAAGCCCAAGATCGTCACCCCGCCACCAGGCACACCGGTGGCATCGCTGCTGGCCTCGGGCCGCGTGGCGCTGGGCTTTCAGCAACTGAGCGAGTTGATCCACGTGCAGGGCATCCGCATCGTGGGGCCGCTGCCGCCGGCGATCGCCATCGACACCGTTTTTTCCGGCGCTGTGCGCAAGGGTTCTGCCCATGCCGGCGCGGCGCGCGAGCTGCTGGCTTTCATGGTCTCGCCCGAGGCCGAGGCCGCCAAGCGCCGCCAGGGCATGCAACCCGTCTGAACATTCAAGAGAGCACCAGGAGCCACCCATGATCATCGATTGCCACGGCCACTTCACCACCGCGCCCAAGGCGTTGGAAGACTGGCGCAACCAGCAGATCGCCGGCATCAAGGACCCATCGGTCATGCCCCGCGCGGGCGATCTGAAGATCAGCGACGACGACCTGCGCGAAGCCATCGAGACCAACCAGCTCAAGCTGATGAAGGAACGCGGCAGCGACCTCACCTTGTTCTCGCCGCGCGCCAGCTTCATGGCGCACCACATCGGCGACTTCAATGTCTCGTCCAGCTGGGCGGCCATCTGCAACGAGTTGGTGTTCCGCGTCAGCCGGCTGTTCCCCGAGCACTTCGTGCCGGTGGCCATGTTGCCGCAGTCGCCGGGCGTTGACCCCGCTACCTGCATTCCCGAGTTGGAAAAATGCGTCAAGGAATACGGCGCGGTGGGCATCAACCTCAACCCCGACCCTTCGGGCGGCCACTGGACCAGCCCGCCATTGACTGACCGCAGCTGGTACCCGATCTACGAGAAGATGGTCGAGTACGACCTGCCCGCCATGATCCACGTGAGCACCAGCTGCAATGCCTGCTTTCACACCACTGGCGCGCACTACCTCAACGCGGACACCACGGCCTTCATGCAGTGCATCCAGGGTGACCTGTTCAAGGATTTCCCGACGCTCAAGTTCTTGATTCCCCATGGCGGCGGCGCGGTGCCCTACCACTGGGGGCGCTTTCGCGGTCTGGCGCAGGAGATGAAAAAGCCCCTGCTCACTGAGCATGTGCTCAACAACATCTACTTCGACACCTGCGTCTACCACCAGCCGGGCATCGACCTGCTCAACACGGTGATCCCGGTCAAGAACGTGTTGTTCGCGTCCGAGATGATCGGCGCCGTGCGCGGCATCGACCCGACCACCGGCCATTACTACGACGACACCAAGCGCTATATCGAGGCCAGCAAGATCCTGAGTGCGCAGGACAAGCAGGCGATCTATGAAGGCAACACGCGCCGCGTGTTTTCGCGGCTGGACCAGCGGCTCAAAGCGCAAGGCAAGTAACGAACCCCAATGCCCGTCATCCCCGCGAAGGCGGGGATCCAGGAGCGAGGTCTTCGCGCTCGATCCGTGCCATCGCTGCGCTCGGCCTCCGCCTGGATTCCCGCCTCCGCGGGAATGACGACACACTGCTTGATAAGGAGATCCGTATGTACGAACTCGGCGTTGTCTACCGCAACATCCAAAGGGCCGACCGCGCAGCCGCCGACGGCCTGGCCCGCCTGGGCTCGGCCACCGTCCACGAGGCCATGGGCCGTGTCGGTTTGATGAAACCCTACATGCGGCCCATCTTCCCTGGCGCACAGGTCTCGGGCACGGCCGTCACGGTGCTGCTGCACCCCGGTGACAACTGGATGATGCATGTGGTGGCCGAGCAGATCCAGCCTGGCGACATCGTGGTGGCGGCCATCTCCGCCGAATGCACCGACGGCTATTTCGGCGACCTTCTGGCCACCAGCTTCCAGGCCCGCGGCGCGCTGGCGCTGGTCATCGACGCCGGCGTGCGCGACGTCAAGACCCTGGCCGAGATGAACTTTCCGGTGTGGAGCAAGGCGATCAGCAGCAAGGGCACCATCAAGGCCACGCTGGGTTCGGTGAACATCCCCGTGGTGTGCGCCGGCATGATCGTCCACCCCGGCGATGTGATCGTGGCCGACGACGACGGCGTGGTGTGCGTGCCGGCCGCCTTGGCCGTCAAGACCCTGGAGGCCGCCGCCGCGCGTGAAGCCAACGAGGGCGAAAAGCGCGCCAAGCTGGCCGGCGGCGTGCTCGGCCTGGACATGTACAAGATGCGCGAGCCCCTGGAAAAAGCCGGCCTGCGCTATATCGACTGAACCACGATGAGCAAACCCACCTCAGGTGACTTCACCAAGACCCCAGGCTGGCTCGACTGGTACGCCGGCCCGAGCAAGCCCAAGTTCAAGCTGCCTGCCGGCAGCGTGGACGCGCACTGCCATGTGTTCGGCCCGGGTGCGCAGTTTCCCTTTGCGCCCGAGCGCAAGTACACGCCCTGCGACGCCAGCAAGGCCCAGCTGTTCGCGCTGCGCGACCACCTGGGCTTTGCGCGCAACGTGATCGTGCAGGCCACCTGTCACGGCGCCGACAACCGCGCTCTGGTCGATGCGCTGCAGCATGCCGACGGCAAGGCGCGTGGCGTGGTCACCGTCAAGCGCGGCGTCACCGATGGCGAGCTGCAGGCCATGCACGAAGCCGGCGTGCGCGGCGTGCGCTTCAACTTCGTCAAGCGGCTGGTCGACTTCACGCCCAAGGACGAGTTGATGGAGATCGCCGCCCGCATCGCGCCGCTGGGCTGGCATGTGGTGATCTACTTCGAGGCTGTCGACCTGCCGCAGCTGTGGGACTTCTTCACCGCGCTGCCCACCACGGTGGTGGTGGACCACATGGGCCGCCCCGACGTGAGAAAGCCCATCGATGGGCCCGAGTTCGAGTTGTTCCTGAAGTTCATGCGCGAGCACACCAATGTGTGGAGCAAGGTCAGCTGCCCTGAGCGGCTGTCGGTCACCGGCCCGAATGCGCTGGACGGCGAGCAGGCCGCCTACCGCGACGTGGTGCCCTTTGCCCGCAAGGTGGTCCAGGAGTTCCCGGACCGCGTGCTCTGGGGCACCGACTGGCCGCACCCCAACCTCAAGAACCACATGCCCGACGACGGCCTGCTGGTCGATTTCATTGCGCACATCGCGCCCACCGCCGAGCTTCAACGCAAGCTGCTGGTGGACAATCCGATGCGTCTGTACTGGGCCTGAGTCAAATAACCACCGTTCCGGCTTAAATCCAAACCATCACCGTTCGGGCTGATCCAAACCATCATCGTTCGGGCTTATCCAAACCATCACCGTTCGGGCTGAGCCTGTCGAAGCCTTGGCGAGCCCTTCGACAGGCTCAGGGCGAACGGGATGTTGGCTCAGGGCGAACGGGATGTTGGCTCAGGGCGAACGATACCAAGGAGCACACGCAATGCCTCTCGACAAACCCTACCTGGACGTGCCCGGCACGACCATCTTCGACGCCGATCAAAGCCGCAAGGGCTACTGGCTCAACCAGTTCTGCATGTCGCTCATGAAGGCCGAGAACCGCGAGCGCTTCAAGGCCGGCGAACGCGCCTATCTCGACGAGTGGGCCATGACCGAGGACCAGAAGCTGGCCGTGCTGGCGCGCGATCTCAATCGTTGCATCGCGCTGGGCGGCAACATCTACTTCCTGGCCAAGATCGGCGCGACCGACGGCAAGAGCTTTCAGCAGATGGCTGGCAGCATGACCGGCCTGTCGGAACAAGCGTACCGCGACATGATGATCGGCGGCGGCCGCTCGATCGAAGGCAACCGCTACGTCGGAGAAAAGAAGTAAATGGCCCGCATCACCGCCACCGTCTACACCTCGCACGTGCCCGCCATCGGCGCCGCGCTCGATCTGGGAAAGAACAACGAGCCGTACTGGCAACCCGTGTTCAAGGGCTATGAGTTCTCCAAGCAGTGGGAAAAAGACAGCCCCCCCGACGTGATCTTTTTGGTCTACAACGACCACGCTACCGCGTTCAGCCTGGACTTCATTCCCACCTTCGCCATCGGCACGGCGGCGCACTTCCAGCCGGCGGACGAGGGCTGGGGCCCGCGTCCGGTGCCCACGGTGGTCGGCCACCCGGAGCTGGCCGCGCACATCGCGCACTCGGTGATCCAGCAGGATTTCGACCTCACCATCGTCAACAAGATGGACGTGGACCACGGCCTGACGGTGCCGCTGTCGCTGATGTTCGGCCAGCCCCAGGCCTGGCCCTGCCCGGTGATTCCATTCGCGGTGAACGTGGTGCAGTACCCCGTGCCCTCGGGACAGCGCTGCCTGAATCTGGGCAAGGCCCTGCGCAAGGCCATCGAGAGCTTCGATGGCGACCTGAAGGTGCAGATCTGGGGCACCGGCGGCATGAGCCACCAGTTGCAGGGCCCGCGCGCCGGCCTGATCAACAAGGCCTTCGACAACGCCTTCCTGGACCGCCTGATCGCCGACCCGGCCGGCCAGGCCGCGGTGCCGCACATCGACTACGTGCGCGAGGCCGGTTCCGAAGGCATCGAACTGGTGATGTGGCTGATCGCGCGCGGTGCGATGGCGGACCTCGCCGGTGGCCCGGCGCCCACCGTCAGGCACCGCTTCTACCATGTGCCCGCGTCGAACACGGCGGTGGGCCATCTGATCCTGGAAGAAGGCAAGTAAACCCACATCTGTCATCCCTGCCTTCGCGGGGATGACGGCAAAAAAAATGGAGTTCCCCATGACCCAAACCATCAAAGTCGCCCTCGCCGGCGCCGGTGCCTTCGGCATCAAGCATCTGGACGGCATGAAGAACATCGCTGGCGTCGAGGTGGTTTCCCTGGTCGGCCGCGAGCTCGGCAAGACGCGGGAAGTGGCCGGCAAGTACGGCATCGGCCATGTCACCACCGACCTGGCCGACAGCCTGGCGATCAAGGAGGTGGACGCCGTCATCCTGTGCACGCCCACGCAGATGCATGCCTCGCAGGCGATCGCCTGCATGAAGGCCGGCAAGCACGTGCAAGTGGAGATCCCCCTGGCCGACAGCCTCAGGGACGCTCAGGAAGTGGTGGCGCTGCAAAAGCGCACCGGCCTGGTCGCCATGTGCGGCCACACCCGCCGCTTCAACCCCAGCCACCAGTGGGTGAACAAGAAAATTGCGGCTGGCGAGTTCAACATCCAGCAGATGGACGTACAGACCTACTTCTTGCGCCGCACCAACATGAACGCCCTGGGCCAGGCGCGCAGCTGGACCGACCACCTGCTGTGGCACCACGCGGCGCATACCGTGGACCTGTTCGCCTACCAGTGCGGAAGCCCCATCGTGAAGGCCAATGCCGTGCAGGGCCCGATCCATCCCGCGCTGGGCATCGCCATGGACATGAGCATCCAGCTCAAGGCGGCCAACGGCGCGATCTGCACGCTGTCGCTGTCGTTCAATAACGATGGCCCGCTGGGCACGTTCTTTCGCTACATCGGCGATACGGGCACCTACCTGGCGCGCTACGACGACCTGTTCAACGGCAAGGAAGAAAAGATCGACGTGTCCAAGGTCGATGTGTCGATGAACGGCATCGAACTGCAAGACCGTGAGTTCTTCGCCGCCATCCGGGAAGGCCGCGAGCCCAACTCCAGCGTGGCGCAGGTGCTGGCCTGTTACGACGTGCTGCACCAGTTGGAGCAGCAGCTGAAGTAAGCTGGGGTTCGTCATTCCCGCGAAGGCGGGAATCCAGGAGCGAGGTGCTCCGCCGATATTCATGCGGAAGGCACAGTAGACACATGCATCAGCGCCAACTCGGCCCCTTCACCGTCTCGGCCCTCGGCCTGGGCTGCATGAACCTCAGCCATGCCTACGGCACCCCGCCGCCGCCCGAAGACGGCGAACGGCTGCTGCAGGCGGCGATCGACCAAGGCGTGACGCTGTTCGACACGGCTGCCATGTACGGCTTCGGCACCAACGAAGCGCTGGTGGGCCGCGCGCTCAAGGCGCATCGCCGGAACATCACCTTGTGCAGCAAGGGTGTACTGGGTGGCGTCAAGGGCGAGGACGGCATCACGCGGCGCGTGATCGACGGCCGGCCCGAAAGCATCCTGCGGTCTTGCGAGGAGAGCCTGCGGCGCCTGCAGACCGATGTGATCGACCTGTACTACCTGCACCGCTGGGACAAGAAGGTGCCCATAGAGGAAAGCATGGGCGCGGTCAGCCGCCTGGTCGAGCAGGGCAAGGTGCGCACGGTGGGCCTGTCGGAGGTGTCGGCCGCCACGCTGCGCCGCGCCCATGCGGTGCATCCGGTCACGGCGCTGCAGACCGAGTACTCGTTGTGGACCCGCAACCCCGAGATCGCAGGGCTGGCGGCCTGCCGCGAGCTGGGCGTGACTTTCGTGGCCTTCAGTCCGGTCGCCCGCGGATTCCTGTGCGATGCGTTGCACGACGTGTCCGCGCTGGCGGAGAAAGATATCCGCCGTGGCATGCCGCGCTTCGAGCCGGCGAACTACGCCGCCAACCTCAAGCTGCTGCCAGGCTACAAGGCGCTGGCGCAAGAGGCGGGGTGCACGCCCGCCCAGCTGGCCCTGGCTTGGCTGATGCACAAGGGCCCGGACATCATCCCGATCCCCGGCACCTCGCAGCTGGCCCACCTGCGCGAGAACCTGGACGCCGCCGACCTGCGGTTGAGCCCGGGGCTGGTGGAGCGCCTTGAAGCGCACATCAACGAGCACACGGTCACCGGCAACCGCTACAGCGCGCAGGCGCGGGCCGAGGTCGATACCGAGGAACTCGGGGCCTGAGGGGACAGCCGACCGACCAGAGCGCGCCAGGACTCGGAATTTTCCTAGGCGCCCTCGGACATTTCCGGGCCGGTATCCGGAACATTCCGAGGGGACGATTCAGCGTGCGCCGATGGGCGGGCTGGCACTGGCGCGGCACAGTCTGGTGCATGGCCTCGAACATTCAACCCCGCGTCTTCCTGGCAGACGATTCCGGCATGATCCGCTCGCGCGTTGCCGCGCTGCTGGGGTCTCATCACATGACCGTGGTCGGCGAGGCCACCACGCCGAAGGGCTGCATCGAGGGCATCCTCGCGTCGCACCCGCAGGTGGTGGTGCTCGACGTGCAGCTCCAAGGGGGCACGGGCCTTCAGGTGCTGCGCGCGGTGCGCCAGGCGGATCCTGGCATCGCCTTCGTCGTCTTCAGCAATAAGGCCGGCCCGGCCTACCGCAAGCGCTACCTGGGCGAAGGCGCCGCGTCCTTCCTCGACAAGAGCAGCGACTTCGAACGCCTTCCCGCGGCTGTGGTCACTGCCGGCCAGGCACAGCCCCACTGAATTCCACGAAAGACACACCATGAACATCGCCAACCGCATCGCCCCTGTCCGTGTCGTGCCCGCTCGTGCCCAGACCCAGGGGGCCGACTGCGCCCCCTGCCACGGCAGCCAGGCCGGCATCGCCTCCGGCGCGACGCCGCTCAAGACGCAGTGCTCCAACTGCCACCTGCGCGACATCTGCCTGCCCTGCGGCCTCGATACGCTCGATCTCGAGCGGCTCGACACCATGATGTTCGGCCGCCGCAAGATCAAGGCGGGCGAGGAGCTTTTCCGAGGCGGAGAGCGCTTCCAGTTCATCTACGCGGTGCGAACCGGCACGTTCAAGTCCTCCCTGATGCTGGCCGACGGCCGCGAGCAGGTCTCGGGCTTTCACATGGCCGGCGAGCTCATGGGCCTGGATGGCCTAGCCAACGGCCGCCATGCCAGCTCGGCCATTGCGCTCGAAGACGCCGATGTCTGCGCCATCCCTTATGTCCACCTGACCGAGCTGGCGACTGGCAGCGCCGACATGCAGATGGTGATGGCCCGCCTCATGAGCCGCGAGATCGTGCGCGAGCACAGCCTGATGATGCTGCTGGGCAGCATGAACGCTGAGGAGCGACTGGCCGCCTTCCTGATCAATCTGTCGCAGCGCATGAAGGCGCGTGGTTACTCGCCCAGCGAGTTTCACCTGCGCATGTCGCGCGCCGAGATCGGCAGCTACCTGGGCATGAAGCTCGAGACGGTCAGCCGCACCTTCTCGGCCTTCCAGCAGCAACGGCTGCTGGAGGTGGACAAACGGCACATCCGCATCGTCGACCTCGAGGGCCTGACCCGGGCGTTCGAGGCACGGGCGCATTGACCCATCCCCGACGCGCATTCGGCGTAGCCGGCGATGCACAGCCCTGCCGCGCACCGCGTTGACTCAGGTCAAACCGCGGCGGTGCCCGGCGGCGCATCATTCGCGCATTGACAGCCCTACCGAGCGAGGTTTCCCATGTTCAAGCGCATCCTCCTGGCCACCGACGGCTCCCCGGCGTCCGATCACGCGGCCGAGATGGCCGTGTCCCTGGCGCGGCTGCACGGTGCAAGCCTGACCAGCCTGTACGTGGTCGACCCCTATCCCTACCTGGGCATCGGCGAGACCAACCCCATGGGCTTCGAGGCCTACATGAACGCCGCCCGCGAGCACGCCACCGGGTCCCTGTCGCGCCTGGCTGCCCTTTGCGAGCGCCAGCAGCCGCCGCTGGCGCTGGAGCAGCGCATCGTCGAGGACGTCTCCGCCGTCGAAGGCATCCTGCGCACCGCCAAGGACGAAGGCTGCGACCTGATCGTGGTCGGCTCGCACGGGCGCTCGGGCCTGTCGCGCCTGATGCTGGGCAGCGTCGCGTCCAAGATAGTGGCGCATTCGACCGTGCCGGTGCTGGTCACGCGCTGAAGTCCCGTCTTTCCGAAGGTTGCCGTAGCATGACCACGATCTCGCCGCAGTTGCTGCAGCGCTACGACGTCAGCGGCCCGCGCTACACCTCCTATCCCACGGCGGACCGCTTCGTCGAGGCTTTCACCGCGGCCGACTACGCGCAGGCGCTGCAGCAGCGCGGCCAGCAAGCGTCGGCGCTGCCGCTGTCGCTGTATGTGCACATCCCGTTTTGCGAATCGCTGTGCTACTACTGCGCCTGCAACAAGATCATCACCAAGCACCACGAGCGCGGCGCGCAGTACCTGGCCTTGCTCTCGCGTGAGGTGGAGCTGCAGGTGGCGCAGCTGGGCGGCGGCCGCAGCGTGAGCCAGCTGCACCTGGGCGGCGGCACGCCCACCTTTCTGTCCGACGACGAGCTGGCCCAGCTCATGGCCATGTTGCGTCGCCATTTCCAGTTGGTGCCCGGGGGTGAATACTCGATCGAGGTTGATCCGCGCACGGTCAATAGCCAGCGCCTGCAAGCCCTGGCGCGCCTGGGTTTCAACCGCATCAGCTTCGGCGTGCAGGACTTCGACCCCGAGGTGCAGAAGGCGGTGCATCGGGTGCAGCCGGCCGAGCTGGTGTTCGCGCTGGTCGACGAAGCCCGGCGCATCGGCTTCGAGTCGATCAATGTGGACCTGATCTACGGCCTGCCGCGTCAGACCCGCGAGTCTTTCCTGCGCACGCTGGGGCAGGTGGGCCACCTGCGGCCCGACCGCATCGCGCTGTATGGCTATGCGCACCTGCCGCAGCGCTTCAAGCCGCAACGGCGCATCGTGCCGGCGGAGCTTCCGCTCGCCGTGGACAAGGTGGGCATGCTGGCTGACGCGCTCGATTCGTTCCAGGGCGAAGGCTATGTGTACGTCGGCATGGACCACTTTGCGCTGCCCGACGATCCGCTGGCGGTGGCCAAACGCCAAGGCCGGCTGCACCGCAACTTTCAGGGCTACAGCACGCAGCCCGACTGCGACCTGATCGCCCTGGGCGTGTCGGCCATCGGCCGCATCGGCGCCACCTACAGCCAGAACGCCAAGACGATTGACGAATACCGCGACCTGATCGAACAGGGGCAGTTGCCGGTCACGCGTGGGCTGGCGCTCAACCGCGACGACCTGGCCCGCCGCGCGGTGATCATGGCCCTGATGTGCCAGGGCCAGGTGTTGTTCGAGTCGATCGAGCTGGCCTGGATGATCGACTTCCGCAGCTACTTCGCCGCCGAGATGGAGCGCCTGCCGGCGCTGGCCGACCAGGGGCTTGTGCAGGTGAGCAAGCACGGCATCGAGGTCACGGCCACAGGCTGGTACTTCGTGCGGGCGGTCGCCATGGTGTTCGACCGTTACCTGCAGGCCGACCGGCACCGCGTTCAGTTCTCGCGCATTCTTTGACGCGCTGAGCCAATTGGCCATGTCCGCTACAACGCTCGCCGCCACCGCCTTGTTGATGGGGCTGGCCGGCGGCCCGCACTGCGCCGCCATGTGCGGGGCCGCCTGTGCGGGCGTCACCCGCATCGGCCGGGGCTCGGCGCAGCGCTCGATGTGGACCTTTCAGGCCGGGCGCCTGGCCGGCTATGCCGGTGCCGGTGCTGTGGCGGCCGGCCTGGTGCAAAGTTTTGCCTGGCTCACCACCCAGACTGCGGCGCTGCGCCCGGCCTGGACGCTGTTTCACCTGCTGGTGCTGGCCTGGGGCCTGACCCTGCTGGTCCTGGCGCGCCAGCCCGGCTGGGCCCAGCAGGCCGGTCTGGCCGCCTGGAGCCGCGTGCGGCCCCTGGTGCAGCGCACGGGTGGCGTCTTCGGTGCGGGGGCGTTGTGGACCTTCATGCCCTGCGGGCTGCTGTATTCGGCCCTGCTGGTCGCCTCGCTCAGCGGCGGGCCCTTGCAAGGCGCGGTGGCGATGGCCTTGTTCGCCGCCGCCAGCAGCCTGGGCCTGGTCCTCGCTCCGCAGGTGCTGGCCCGCATCCGCAGTGCCGGCAACCGCCTGCGCCAGGACTGGGGCACGCGCGCGGCCGGCGGCCTGCTGGCTGCCACGGCGGTGTTCGCGCTGTGGATGGATTTGTCAGAGCAGATTGCGATCTGGTGCGCTTGAGGCGCGCAGGGCGCGGGGCAGGTTAGCGCCCGGTCTGCGTGGGTTCCGGAATTGGCCGGAGAACGCAATGGCAGTGTCGTAAGATGCGCTTTGCATGACTTTCACAGCCGTTCGCCGCCTGATTACCTCGCACCGCTGCGCTTGGCTTCTGATATTCGCGTTATGGCTGCCGGGAGCGCAATTGGCTGCGGCGACCCATGCGCTGGTGCACCTGTACGCGACGGACATCGGCGATCCAGACCTGGCGGACCAGGCCCCCAGCACCTGCGAACTATGTGTGGTGGCTTCTGCCGTTAGCGGCGGCGGAGCCGCTTCGCACCCGCCGGCGCTGATTGGGCTCGAGCCGGCAGCACTCGCGGTCTTTTTCCTCACGCACGCCGCGCCTGTATCACGCCCTGCGCTTGCCTACCGCAGTCGCGCGCCTCCGCTTCCGCACGTCTGACCTCGTTCCCACGCGCCGATAGCGCGTGAGTTTGACATTCGTCGTGAAGGAGCAACCATGCAGAGATTTTTTCGCCAGGTAGGATGGGCTCTGTGCCTGGCCGCGGGCGGCGCGAGCGCCCAGATGTCCCCGGATACCCAAGCGCTCAAGCGGGAATTGGACGCAATGCGTGCCGAATACGAGGCACGCATCCGTGCCCTTGAGCAGAAGCTTCTGGCCGCCGAGCAGGCGAGCCCCACGCCAATCGCGGCTGCACCGATCGCGGTCGCACCGCCGCAACCGGACGGAGGTAGCCGTGGGCAGCTGGACATTTCCATGATCCTGTCGGGCCAGTACACCAACACGCGGCGGGATCCCTCCACTTATCGCATCCGCGGTTTCCAGTTGCCAACGGATGCGGAGTTCGGCCCCGGGACCCGCGGCTTCAGCTTGTCTGAGACCGAACTGACGCTGGGCGCCAATATCGACCCGTACTTTCGCGGTCAGGCGACCTTCGCCATAACGCCTGAGAACGAGATCGAAGTGGAGGAGGCGTACGTGCAGACCACCGCCCTGGGTCGCGGCCTGACGGTCAGGGCGGGCCGTTTCTTGTCGAGCGTCGGTTACCTGAACGCGCAGCACCGCCACACCTGGGACTTCGCCGACGCGCCCCTGGCGTACCAGGCGATGCTGGGCACGCAGTTCGCCGAGGACGGACTTCAGTTCACTTGGCTGGCGCCGACCGACCGCTTCTTCGAAGTGCGGGCGCAAGTGGGGCGCGGCAGCAGCTTCCCAGGCAGCGACGGCGCGCGAAACGGCGCGGGCGCAGTGGCCTTGGCAGCGCACATCGGCGACGACTTCGGCACCAGCCACAGCTGGCGAGCCGGCCTGTCGGTACTGCAGGCGAAAGCAGGCGGGCAGGAACTCGCGGCCACCGACCTGGCCGGCAACGACATCACGAACTCCTTCACCGGCCGAACTCGGACGTGGATCGCCGATGCCGTGTATCGCTGGGCGCCCAACGGCAACCCCAAGCAGACCAACTTCAAGCTGCAAGCTGAATACCTGGACAGTCGTCGCGACGGCGAGATGCTTGTCGACACGGCCGGTGCCGCGTCCGCGGGCAGCTTCGCCGCCAACCAGTCGGGCTGGTACCTGCAGGGCGTCTACCAGTTCATGCCGCGCTGGCGGCTGGGCGTTCGCACGGAACGCCTGAGCCCCGGCGTGCCGAACTTCGGCACTAACGCCGGCCTGGTCGACCTGGGGACGGGGACGCCGCGCCGCAACACGCTGATGCTGGAGCACAACCCCAGTGAATTTTCCCGCTTCCGTGTGCAGGTGGCGCAGGACCGCGCGCGCGGCAACGGCGGCCGCGACTTGCAATGGTGGCTGCAGTACCAGATGAGCCTGGGCGCGCACGGTGCGCACGGATTCTGAAGGAGCGCACGATGAGAATCTTGATTCGACTGATGGCAGCCGCAACGCTGCTGGTTGGCTTGGCACCCGCCCAGGCTGCGCTGCGGGTCTTTACGTGCGAACCCGAATGGGCCGCGCTGGCGCAGGAACTCGGCGGACCGCTGGTCGAAGCGACGTCCGCGACCACCGCGCAGCAGGATCCCCACGCGGTACAGGCGCGTCCGAGCCTGATCGCGCGCGTGCGCAACGCTGACTTGGTCGTGTGCACTGGAGCGGACCTCGAGGCCGGCTGGCTTCCGCTGCTGTTGCGGCAGTCCGGCAATCCGAGGGTGCAGCCTGGGCAACCCGGCTACTTCGCGGCTGCCGATCAAGTGCGCAAGCTCGAGATCCCCGCCAGTGTCGATCGCTCGCAGGGCGACGTCCACGCGGCCGGCAACCCGCACGTGCAGACCGACCCGCGCAACATTGCGACGATCGCCGCTGCGCTGGCCGCCCGCCTGCAGCAGTTGGATTCCGGCAATGCGGCGACGTACCGGCAGCGCTCAGGCACTTTCCAGCAGAAGTGGCAACAAGCGACGGCCCGGTGGACTGCCCAGGCTACCCCCTTGCGGGGTTTGCCCGTGGTGTCACAACACAAGGCCTTCGCCTATCTCTACGACTGGCTGGGTCTGAACGAAGTGGCGGTACTCGAGCCCAAGCCCGGCGTCGACCCCAGCGCAGCGCACCTGCAAAACGTGCTCGGGACGTTGAAGGCAACGCCGGCGCGCATGGTCCTGTACTCCGCATACCAAGATTCCCGGCCGGCTGAGTGGTTAGGCAAGAACGCGAGCCTCCCCGTGGTGAAGGTGCCCTTCACGGTCGGCGGTACCGACAACGCCAAAGACTTGTTCGGGCTCTTTGACGATACGGTAGCGCGCTTGCTCGCGGCCGCCGCCGCTTCAAAGTGAACTGGAGCGCTGTTGACCTGGGCATCGTGGGGCCCGCCCTGCTAGCTGGCCTGCTGGTGCTGGCTACGCACGTGCCCCTTGGTATGCAGGTGCTTAAGCGGGGCATTGTCTTTATTGATCTGGCCATCGCGCAGATCGCCGGCCTCGGAGTCATCGCGGCGGCCGCGATGGGTCTGGACGCGGGCGGTTTGACCGTGCAGGTCGCGGCCATCACTGCCGCCCTCGCCGGCGCGGCGCTGCTCACCTGGACCGAGCAGCGTGCTGGCGAGCAGCAGGAGGCTCTGATAGGCGTGTTGTTCGTGCTGGCAGCGTCCGGGGGACTGCTGTTGTTGGCAAGCAGCCCGCATGGCAGCGAACAGATGAAGGACCTGCTGGTTGGCCAGATTTTGTGGGTAGGCAAGCCTCAGTTGTTGGCTCTCGCGGCAGTCACTGCATTGCTGCTCATTGCCATCGTGACCGGCGCGACGCGGCGGCTTGGCCGCTTTGGGTTCTACGCCACCTTCGCGGTGGCGGTCACTGCGTCCGTGCAGGTGGTGGGCATCTATCTTGTGTTCACCAGCCTGATCGTGCCGGCACTCGCGACCATGGCGTGGCAAGGCCGTACGCGTTTGATGGTCGCCTACGCGCTGGGCGGGCTTGGCTACGCATGCGGGCTCGCTCTGTCGGCGGTTTATGACCTGCCCTCGGGTCCCGCCGTGGTTTGGACGTTGGCGGGAACTGGACTGGCCATTGCAGTGGTGCGTAAGTGGATTCAGTCTGACCCGCGCTGATGCGGCTACCCAGCACGCCCGCCGACTGAAGAATGCAGTGGCTTTTTTAAGTCGCTGACTCTCGTTGTATCAGCTCGATCTTGTAGCCATCCGGATCCTGCACGAACGCAATCACCGTATTGCCACCCTTGACCGGCCCCGCCTCGCGGGTGATGGTGCCGCCCGCCGCGCGGATGCGCTCGCACGCTGCGGCGGCGTCAGGCACGCCCAGGGCGATGTGGCCGTAGGCCGTGCCCATCTCGTAGTGGTCGACCCCGTGGTTGTAGGTCAGCTCGAGCTCGGCATGGTCGGGGTTGTTGCCGTAGCCGACGAAGGCCAGCGAGTACTTTTGCTCTGGCCGCTCGTTGGTGCGCAGCAGCTTCATGCCCAGCACCTGGGTGTAGAAATTTATGGAGCGCTGCAGGTCGCCGACGCGCAGCATGGTGTGTAGGAGTCGCATCGGGCGATTATCGCCACCCGCCGCTCAATGGGTGCCGCTCAATGGGGCGCCAGGCAGCCGGCTGCGGCGCCGAGGTCGCGCTCGATCAGGCACAGCTCAGCGTGCGTGAGCACGCCCCGGCCGGTCACCACCGCGAACACATGCCCGCCGAAACCGGCACGCGTAAAGTAATGCAGGAAGCCCCAGCCGATCAGCATCTGCGCCAGCGGCGACACGGCCAGGGACGCGCCGGCATGCGCGGCCATCTGCCCGTTGACGCGCAAGGTCTGCTCACCTGGACGGGAGGTGAGCGTGAGCACGGTTGACACGCCCGGTGCGAGCGGCTCTGGCGCGGTGAGCTCGACGCGCTGGCCCGCGTGTCCAGCCAGCGTGCCTGGGGGTGGTTGCCGCGCAACGCGAGCTCGACGCCGTGCACCCCCTCGGCCTTGGATGCCTGGAACACGATGCCGCTGTGACGCGGGCCGGGAACGCTCATGGCGACGATGGCAAAGTGCGGATCGTGCAGCTGGTAGTGCAGGCGGTTGCGTGGATCGGGCTGCGAGCCCGGCGTGGGTGAGGGCCGGCGGCACCACAGGCCCCAGGTGTTGGGCGCGGTATGGTCGGCGCAGCGGCGGCCGTTGACGGTGCGCAGGATCGGCGGCGCCATGGCGCCGCCCGCCCGGTCGTGTTCGCTGACCCAATTGAGCATGTCCATCGCATGGCCGCAGCCACAGCCTGAGTCGGCCACGGCGCGCAAGGGTTCGCCTTCATCGGCGGGCGCGCCCTCGATGCTGCCGCGCCCTTGCGCCATGTCCCAGCGGCTGGCACCGTAGCGGGCCAGCACGGCCTGCACATCGTCGGCCGGCGCGCGGCGCCGGCTGCTTGCCGGGTCGGCGGTCCATCGGGGGTCGAGCAAGTGTTCCTCGGGTTTCATGACAGGGCAAAGATCAGCCAGCCCGAACTGCAGGTGGCGGTCCTGTCACGCTGGAAACAGATTGCAGGGCGCAAATGTGCGCGCTCGGTTGCGGGTTGCATGCCAGGGCCGCAGGCGTGCAGTGCGGGCGTCGCGCCAATGCGGTTGGCCGCAACGTGCCGGCGCAGGCGCGTGCCGGGTGGCCGACTCGGCAGGAAGTTACGCTTTCTGGCGGATCGGACTGTGCGTTTGTCTCTCCGGCGCGACGGGCTGGAACCTGTGGTGGACAGGGAACCGGTGGCGGCGGTGGGTTACCGACTCACCGGCGGGGATGTGCCTCGCCGTCTGAACCAAGGCCACACCATGCCACCGCCCAACGCCATTGATCTCACCGCGAGTCTTATTTCATCACCGCCGCGTCCCGCCGCAGGTACGCCGGGCCCGGTTGAGCCGCCACCTGAGAAGTTGTTTGAGAAACTCGCCACACTGGCGCTCGGCGGGGACGCAGAGGCCATCGAGTCCCTGCTGAACCTCACTAGCTGGTCGGGTAACAGGAAGCTCGCCGAGGACAGCGTTGCCGTCCTGCTGCAACTTTGCGAAGAGCCGCCGGCGGGAAAGGACATCGGTGGCGTCGTGTCCGCGATGGCGCTCAGGTTGGTGGAAATTCCGCAAGAAGCGAGTGCGCGACAGGCGAACAAGGCAGGCAAGCCGGCGTCGACGCTGTTTGCGCCCCAGGCGTCGGCCCAGCTTCCGTCCGCTGTTCTCTCCCTCGCGCTACCGGCCGCCCGAGCGCAATACCACGCTGGCACGGCAAAGATGATCGGGGAGCAGTTGGCCCAGCAGGTCGATTCCCAAAAGCTGGACGCCGTTTTGCACGGCGACCTCGCGAACCAGATTCGAACGGTTGCGGATCAGGAGCTTTGGCACGCCAGTGCCGAGCTTCGCAACTGCAAGGTGGTCGCGCTGCCACCCGGCGAGTTTGCGAGACTCGATACACCGGAGAGTCTCGCGGCCTGGTTCAGGCTCCCCGAGGTGGTGCAGTTGGCCCCCGACGCCAAGCCTATCGCCACCTTCGTGCACGGCGGCAATGGCGATCACCACTGGGTCACGCTGGTGTTGAGCCGCCGGGGCGACGGGAAGTTGGACGCCCTGGTGTTCGACAGCAACATCAAGCCCCGGGCAAGCGACGGCAACGCCCAAGCCAAAGGCGGTGCGACCGGCGCAGGGCTGATCGAGGCCCTGAAGGGCTTGAACGACCAGGGGCTGAGCTTTGAAGAGCCGAAGCTGCTGGGCGGCGATCTTCAGGACAACGGCCGGGCTGGCAATGCCTGTGGTGCGTATGCGCTGGCGGTCGTTCGGAAGCTGGATCGTTTGCTCAATCCAGCGGGCCCGGCGTCGCGGCAGCCCGACGACAGGCGGGCCGGCGCAGCGGCCCTCCCACTTGCCACCAAGATCGAGAACCAGCTCGCGGATCTGGCGACGTCGTGGCAAACGATGGAGCAGACCCGACTGGAAGATCTCATCGCCGCGATGCGGGCCAGGCTGCTTGAATCCGTTTCGACCTGGCCGCCTGCTCGAGACGGCAAGGGCACGTAGCCCGAAGGCTCAGCGCCCCCAGTTGCGCGCGCCGCTGCCCTGGCTGCGACCGCCGCCGCCGCCGAAGCCGCGCCCACCGCCACCACCGCCGCCACCACTGCGACGGCCGCGGCCGCCCATGCTGTCGACGCTGGTGCGCAGCGGATCAGGCTGGCCGTCCGTGCTACGCACCGGGTTGGGATCGCGCTGAACGAAGGGGCTGACGGGGGCGTGGGCGCCCAGGCGCGGCTGGTCGTCGTCGGCGTGCTGGCGAACCGGTGCCGGACCCCGGCCGCGGCTGGCGCCGTAGCCGTCGCCGGTGGCCTGGCGCGGCTGCGCCGGTGCCTGGCGTGCGCCGTTGGGGTTGCGGCTGGTCTGTCCCCGGCCACCGCCGTTACCGCCACCACTGCCACGGCGGGGGCCGCCGTCCTGGGGCGCGCGGGCCTGCTTCTCACCGCCGCGGCCGTTGCCGCCGGTGGCCTTGTTGTCACGCACGCGCTGCACCATCTCCTGGCGCGCGGACTTGGCGGCCGCCGCCATCACCTCGCGGCTGGGCGGTTTGCCGGCGCCGCCCCACAGGGTCTGGCGGCCCATGGCGATGGGTTCGGCGCGCTCGTCCGGCTCGGGGCCGAAGCCCTCGACGATCTGCGCCGGGATGTCCTGCTTGGTGAAGCGCTCGATCTCCTGCATGAAGCCTTCCTCGTCCAGGCACACCAGGCTCACGGCCTGGCCTTCCTTGCCGGCGCGGCCGGTACGGCCGATGCGGTGGATGTAGTCTTCAGGCACGTTGGGCACTTCGTAGTTCACCACGTGCGGCAGGTCGTCGATGTCGATGCCGCGGGCGGCGATGTCGGTGGCCACCAGGGCGCGGATGTCGCCGCTCTTGAAGCCGGCCAGCGCCTGGGTGCGGGCGCCCTGGCTCTTGTTGCCGTGGAGCGCCATGGCGTTGATGCCGTTCTTGACCAGGAATTCGGCGACGTTGTTGGCGCCGAACTTGGTGCGGGTGAACACCAACACCTGGCTCCAGTCGTGCTCCTTGATGATGTGCGCGAGCAGTTGTTTTTTCTTGCCGCGGCCCACCGGGTGCATGGTCTGCGTGATGCGCTGCACGGTGGTGTTGCGCGGGGTGACCTGGATGCTTTGCGGGTTCTTGAGCAGGTTGTTGGCCAGGTCGCGGATTTCGTCGCTGAAGGTGGCCGAGAACAGCAGGCTCTGCTTGTCCTTGGGCACCAGGGCCAGCACCTTCTTGACGTCGTGGATGAAGCCCATGTCGAGCATGCGGTCGGCTTCGTCTAGCACCAGCATCTGCACTGTGGACAAATCCAGGAAGCCCTGTTGCTGCAGGTCGAGCAGGCGCCCGGGCGTGGCCACGAGGATGTCGACGCCCTTTTTGATGCGGTCGATTTGCGGCTTCATGCCCACACCGCCGAAGATGACGGTGGAGGTCAGTTGCAGGTATTTGCCGTACGTGCGCACCGATTCTTCAACCTGGGCCGCGAGTTCGCGGGTGGGGGTGAGCACCAGGGCGCGGATGCCGAAGCCGCCGAACTTGTTGGTGGCGCTGCGGCTCATGGTGAGCTTGTGCAGCATGGGCAGCGTGAACGCCGCGGTCTTGCCGGTGCCGGTCTGTGCGCCGGCGAGCAAGTCTTGCCCGTCGAGTACAGCTGGAATGGCCTGGGCCTGGATTGGGGTGGGCGTGTCGTAGCCCTGGTCGCGCACAGCCTTGAGGATGGCGGGAGCGAGTTTGAGATCGTCGAAATTCATGCAGTAGGGGAGCGCCTGGTTGCCATGGCGCATGGGATCAGCCGCTTCCGGTGCAGGGCACCGGGCCAGTAAGGCGGATCGGGTCTCGGGATAGGTGGGAGCCGGCAGGCCGGGTTGGCCGCTTCGTCCCCAGCAGGACTGCTGGCGCCGCACTCACTGGTGGCACGGCAACGCGCATTGTCGCACGGATCCGCGCCACAACACGCGCAGGTGCAAATATTCGGTTACCACCGCGCCGCGCAACCTGTGCCGATAATGGAGTGAAGCTCTTCCTTTGAACATGGCCAAGTTGCTGCACCTGCGTCTGGGCGTTTCCGATGACCCCGCGGCCACCCAGCCCACCCTGGTCGACTGCCTGACCAATCTGCTGGCCCAGTGCGAGACGCTGATCGACAGCGTGCTCGAGGGCCTGTCACATACCGGCGCGCCCCAGGGCCCGCATGTCGCATCGGCCTTGCAGCAGCCCGGCGTGCGCGCCGCTGTGGAATCGCTCAAGTCCCATGCCCCGCAACTGCGCGAGACCTTCCATGCCGAACTCAGCCGCCTGCTGTACGAGGGCGGCGGCCAGGACGAAGCGGCGACTGGTGTGGTGCGTTTCGACGACCTGCAAATGCTGGGTGACGCCGAGCTGGATCAAAGCATCGAGCTGGCCCGCGCGCAGCAGGAGGTGGCCCGTATGGTCGACGACGTGCTGCCCAGGCTCGATGCGCTGGTGAGCACGCTGCTGGGCTGGCGCAGCGTCCAGCCCGGGCTCAATCCTTTGCGGGCCGAGGTGTTCATCCGTGCGCTGCACACCAGTCTGTGGCAGCACGTGCCCGAAGGGCCGGTGCGCGAGGCGCTCACGGTTCCCACCGCCGGTCTGCTGGGCGCGCAGCTGCGCCGCATCTACCGCGAACTGGCCGACTGGTTGGCCACGTCCGGCGTCGAGCCCGCGGTGCCCCCCGGTGGCCGCCGCGATGCCGCGACCACCGGCGCCAGCGGCTCGCCGGTCACGCGCTCGCTGGCCAAGACCCTGCTCACGCTGGAGCGCCTGCGCAAACTGCTGGCCGGCGACTTCGACCAGGGAAAAGGCGGCAGTGCCGAGTTTTTGCACACCGTGCCGGCGTCGATGGCCATGCTGCAAGACCTCAAGCAGGAAGACCAGCTGGTCAAGCGGCTGGAGCAGGAGCGCGCCGCGCGCTCGCCGGTCGTCCAGGTGGACTTGTTGGTGGAGCAGGAGAACGCCGCCTCGCTACCGCCCCTGGGCCGCCAGCTCGGCGAGCAGGTGGTGCGGCTGATGTTCGACAACCTGGCGCAGGACGGCCGCCTCGTGCAGGCCTACAAGCAGCAGCTGCGGGCCCTGGAGCCGGCGGTGCTGGCCCTGGCCAGCCACGATTCGCGCTTTTTCGCCGACCGCCAGCACCCGGCGCGGCAGATGCTCGAGCGCATGACGCAGCGCAGCCTGGCCTTTTCCGCCGAATCCGACGAAGGCTGGCAGCGGTTTCTGGGCAGCGTCGAGGCGGCCACGGCCAGCCTGCGCGAGCGCCCAGCCGAGGCCGACACCTTCCACGAGCTGATGGGTGCCATGCAGGCCGATTGGGACGCGCATGACACCGCCGCCCGCCAGCGGCGCGAGGAGGCCGCCCGCGCCCTGGTGCACGCCGAGCAGCGCAACCTGCTGGCGCAGCGGCTGGCGTCTGAATACGGTCAGGCCGCGTCTGCCGCCGGCGTTCCCGAGTTCGTCGCCGATTTCCTGCGCATCGCCTGGCCGCAGGCGGTGGCCGAGGCCAAGCTCAGCTGCGTTGACGCCTCTGACGACCCGCAGGGCCTGGACGCGCTGGTGCCCGATCTGCTGTGGAGTGTGCAACCCGGCCCGGCCCAGCGCGGGCGGCTGCAACGGCTGGCGCAGATCGTGCCGGCCCTCCTTGGGCGTTTGCGCGTGGGCTTGTCTGGCATCGACTACCCGGTGGAGCTGGCCGAGCGCTTTTTCGCGCGCCTGGGCGCGATCCATGCCTCGGCCCTGCGCGACGGGCGCGACGCCATCGCGCGCCGAGCCGCCGAAGAGGCCGAGACCGCGCCCAGCGAATTCGGCCCCAGCGTGCTGGACGATCCGGCGGTCTGGCTGGCCGGGCGGGAGGCGCAGGAGGCCGGCTACATGGGTCCCGACTCGGTCTCACCGGCGGGCCCCGATTCGGTCTCGCCCGAGGAGCGGGCGGCGCGGCCGGCGCTGGTGATCGGTGCCTGGGCCGAGCTGATGGTGCAGGGCCAGTGGCAGCGGGTGCAGCTGACCTGGGCCAGCCCGCACCAGACGCTGTTCATGTTCACCTCGCCGACCGGCGCCGCGCACTCGATGTCTCGGCGTACCCTGCAGCGGCTGCAGGCGGCCGGCAACGTGCGCGTGGTGGCCGGCCGCAACCTGGTGGAAGAGGCGCTCGATCAGGTCGCCCGCGATGCACTGCGCAACAGCGTCGATGGCGGCTCTGGCGGCGCCGAAAACGGCTGAGCGCAAGCTTGGCGGCCACCGGGTCGGCCAGCCAACGATAATGCGAGGTTGCACCGGATGCTGAGCCACGTTCTGGCTTGCCGGCATGCCGGCACGGCGCCCGCCGCGGCGGCACCCACACCCACTTAGACGCACATGGCTCAATACGTTTTCACGATGAATCGGGTCGGCAAGATCGTCCCGCCGAAGCGACACATCCTCAAGGACATCTCCCTGTCCTTCTTCCCGGGCGCCAAGATCGGCGTGCTGGGCGTCAACGGCTCGGGCAAATCGACGCTGCTCAAGATCATGGCCGGCATCGACACCGAAATCGAGGGCGAGGCCACCCCGATGCCGGGCCTGAACATCGGCTATCTGCCCCAGGAGCCCAAGGTCAATCCCGACAACACCGTGCGCCAGGAGGTGGAAGAGGCCCTGGGCGAGGTCAACGCCGCCAAGGCCCGCCTGGAGGATGTCTACGCCGCCTATGCCGAGGAAGACGCCGACTTCGACGCCCTGGCCGCCGAGCAGGCCAAACTTGAGGCCATCATCGCCACCTCCGGCACCGACTCCGAGCACCAGTTGGAGATCGCCGCTGACGCGTTGCGCCTGCCACCCTGGGACGCCATGATTGGCGTGCTGTCCGGCGGCGAAAAGCGGCGTGTGGCCCTGTGCAAGCTGCTGCTGTCCAAGCCCGACATGCTGCTGCTGGACGAGCCCACCAACCACCTGGACGCCGAATCCGTCGACTGGCTGGAGGTGTTCCTGCAGCGCTACCCGGGCACCGTGGTGGCCATCACCCATGACCGCTACTTCCTGGACAACGCCGCCGAGTGGATTCTCGAACTCGATCGCGGCCACGGGATCCCGTACAAGGGCAATTACAGCAACTGGCTGGAGCAGAAAGAAGCGCGCCTGGAGCAGGAGCAGCGCACCGAAGACGCCCGCACCAAGGCCATGAAAAAGGAACTGGAGTGGGCGCGCCAGAACCCCAAGGGCCGCCAGGCCAAGAGCAAGGCCCGCCTGGCCCGCTTCGAGGAGTTGTCCGACTTCGAGTACCAGAAGCGCAACGAGACCAACGAGATCTTCATCCCCGTGGCCGAACGCCTGGGTACGCAGGTCATCGAGTTCCACAACGTCAGCAAGTCCTTCGGTGACCGCGTGCTGATCGACGACCTGAGCTTTAGCGTGCCCGCTGGCGCCATCGTCGGCATCATCGGCCCCAACGGCGCGGGCAAGTCCACGCTGTTCAAGCTGATCGCCGGCAAGGAGCAGCCCGACAGCGGCAAGGTGGTGATCGGCCAGACCGTGAAAATGGCCTTCGTCGACCAGCACCGCGACGCGCTGTCCAACGACAAGACCGTCTGGGAGGATGTCTCGGGCGGCCTGGACATCATGAACGTCGGCAAGTTCCAGATGGCCAGCCGCGCGTATTGCGGCCGTTTCAACTTCAACGGCGGCGACCAGCAAAAGAAGGTGGGCCTGCTCTCCGGCGGCGAGCGCGGCCGCCTGCACCTGGCCAAGACGCTGATCTCGGGCGGCAACGTGCTGATGCTCGACGAGCCCTCCAACGACCTCGACGTCGAAACCCTGCGCGCCCTGGAAGACGCGCTGCTGGAGTTCGCCGGCAGCGTGATGGTGATCAGCCACGATCGCTGGTTCCTCGACCGTATCGCCACGCACATCCTGGCCGCCGAGGGCGACAGCCAGTGGGTGTTCTTCAACGGCAACTACCAGGAGTACGAGGCCGACAAGAAGAAGCGGCTGGGCGAAGAGGGCGCCAAGCCGCATCGCATGCGCTTCAAGGCATTGAAGTAATCCCACCCCCGATGCGCCTTCGGCGCCTCCCCCTCAAGGGGGCGCCACCGGCGGCCCGGCAAAGCCGGTTCCGCGGTGGCCGCTGGACCGGACACTGCTTTCGAACGGGCTTGCGCTCCCGTCTAAAGGTCTCGCGCAGCGGGAAGCCTAAAACCATCCGCCACCACGGTTCGCGCTGCCAGCACCGCGCGCACCGTCGCCAGGGCCACGGCCTCGGCGGCCATGGTGGCCAGCACGAACATGCCGGGATGATCGGCCACGCGCCCGGTGGCGAGCGCGAACAGGGTGTCGCCGTCCGACTCGGTGTGGACCGGGTTGATGCTGCGCGCCAGCCCGTCGTGGCCGGCCGTGGCCAGGCGGCTGGTCTGCACCTTGGTGAGCGCCGCGTTGGTGGCGATCACGCCGATGGTGGTGTTCACGCCCTTGAGGATGGCCTTGGGCGGCTGCCCCGCCAGGATGGCGCGGCGGGTGTCGAGCAGGCTGGCGCCGTCGGCGGTGCGTGCGCCGGCGATCGGCCGGCCGGTGTCGGGGTCGACCACATCGCCCAGCGCATTGCAGGCAATCAACGCACCCACCGTGACGCCGCCGACGCAAACCGAAGCCGTGCCGATGCCGCCTTTCATGGCGCGCTCGATGCCGAACAACTTGCCCACGGCCGCACCCGCTCCCGCGCCCACATTGCCTTCGGCCGGCGCCGCCGCCGAGGCGGCCTCGCAGGCCGCATGACCGGCGGCCGCATCGGGGCGGATGCGCGCGTCGCCCATCAGCAGGTCGAACAGCACCGCCGCCGGTACGATCGGCACCCGCACCGGCCCGGCCTGCAGGCCGATGTTGCGCTCGTCCAGCCAGCGCATCACGCCCGAGGCGGCGTCGAGCCCGAAGGCACTGCCGCCTGACAGCAGCACGGCGTGGACCTGTTGCACCACGTTCGTGGGTGAGAGCAGATCGGTCTCTCGCGTGCCAGGCGCCGCACCGCGTACGTCGACCCCGCCCACGGCGCCATCGCGCGCCAGGATCACGGTGCAGCCGGTGGGCCGGCGGGTATCGGTGAAGTGGCCTACCTCGATGCCGGCGACATCGGTGATGCTGCCGGCGGGGGGGAGGGCGGTGGTGGAGGGTGCGCGGGCGGCGGTTTTCATGGCGGTGTCCTGCGATTGTGTCGCAGGCGCCGATCTGCTCAATCGCCCTCGGTCTGGTCGCCGCCCCAGCGAGGCAAGGTGTACCCGGTCACCATGGCCCAGGCCCGCAGGCCGGTGGCCGTGGCGACGGACACCCCCAAGGCGGCCCACTCGGGCGCTTGCAGCGCATGCGCCGCCACCAGCGCCCAGCCGCCGGCGAAGGCGCACAGGGCATAGGGGCGGTGGTCGCTGAAGGCAGCCGGGATCTCGTTGCAGACGATGTCGCGCAGCACCCCGCCGAACACGGCGGTGATCGTGCCCATCAGCACCGCGACAATGGCCGGCAGTCCCGCGCCCAGTGCGATCAGCGTGCCGTTGGCGGTGAACAGGCCCATGCCGATGGCGTCGGGCCACTGCGTGGCGCGCAGGGTAGGTGAAAGGTGGCGCGCCCGCATGAAGGTGATGGCGAGCACCGTGAGCGCGAGCAGTGCCCACAGCCATGCCGCGTGTTCCACCCAGAAGAAGGGCCGGCGATCCAGCAGCACGTCGCGCACGGTGCCACCGCCGAAGGCCGTGAGGCCGGCCACCACGGACAGGCCCACGGCATCGAGCCGCTTTCGCGCGGCCGCGACCAGGCCCGACAGGGCAAAGGCTAGCACGGCCAGAGCTTCCACCACTGTGATGGCGGTGGACAGGGTAGATTCAATCGGTCGTCGCAACACCCCAATCGTGGAGAAATTCAATGGGACGACCAAAGGGGTGGACGAGTGAACGGACAGGGCGAGCACCGATGCGTTCGCCGGGTCGACCGCAGGTCAATCAACGGCAAGCCCGCCGGGCATTCTGGGATCTCATTGAGGCGGGCTTGTCGAGTGAGGAAGCGGCGCAGGCGTGTGGCGTCTCACAGCCTCTTGGCCCGCGCTGGTTCCGCCAAGCTGGGGGGATGTCACCAACTAACCTGACGCCGCTTTCGGGACGATACCTATCATTGAGTGAGCGCGAAGAAATCGCTCTGTTGCGAGCCCAGAATTTCGGCGTACGGGAGATTGCCCGACGGCTGGAACGCTCGCCATCGACGATCTCGCGCGAACTGCGTCGCAACGCAGAGACGCGTGCCGGAATGCTGCGGTATCGAGCGACGGTCGCCCAGTGGAAGGCTGAGAAAGCGGCACGGCGGCCCAAGGCGACCAAGCTCGCGCAGAACAATCGGCTGCAAGCGTACGTACAAGAGAGGCTTGCCGGGACGATCTTGGATGACCGAGGCAAACGAATTGCCGGCCCCAATGTGCCGTGGAAGGGACGACGCCATGGTCGCCGGGCGGATCGACGTTGGGGCACCAGCTGGAGCCCGGAGCAGATCAGTCAAAGATTGCGTGTGGACTTCCCCGATGATGCGTCCATGCGGGTGTCTCATGAAGCCATCTACCAGGCGCTCTACATTCAAGGCCGGGGCGCATTGCAACGAGAGCTGTGCGCTTGCCTGCGTACGGGTCGGGCGCTGCGCGTGCCACGGGCTCGAACACGGCAGCGAGGAAAGCAGTTCATCACGCCTGAGTTGATGATCAGTGAGCGTGGGCCTGAAGTGGCTGACCGCGCCGTGCCTGGCCACTGGGAGGGAGATCTGATCATCGGGCTGAACAGTTCTGCCATTGGAACGCTGGTTGAACGTACGACGCGATTCACGATTCTGCTGCACTTGCCCCCAATGGCCGGTCACGCCACAGGCGTTCGCATCAAGAACGGCCCCGCCTCGGCCGGCCATGGCGCTGAGGCGGTGCGCGATGCAATTGCAGTGAAGATCACGACACTCCCGCAGCAGTTGAGCAAGTCGTTGACCTGGGATCAGGGAGCAGAGATGGCCCAGCACGCACAACTGAGAATCGAGACAGGGCTGGACATCTACTTCTGCGATCCACGAAGCCCTTGGCAGCGCGGCACCAACGAGAACACCAATGGATTGCTGCGTCAGTACTTCCCTAAAGGCACCGACATCAGCAGGTATCGCGAGCGTGAGCTCGATGCAGTGGCAGCCGCCCTCAATGGAAGGCCGCGCAAGATTCTCGGATGGAGAACGCCGGCAGAGGCCCTGAATGGCCTACTATCCGACGCTCAAGCAACCGGTGTTGCGACCACCCCTTGAACCCAAG
>CANJQN010000013.1 GCA_947476465.1 Comamonadaceae bacterium
TCAGCGGGTCGTACACCCGCCCGTTCATGTGGATGACGCCGATCTCGTCCAGATGCTCGTGCATCGTGTAGCCGCGCTCGGTGGTCCAGCCGATCAGGCTGTCGGTGGGGTCTGATGCGCCATCGACCTGGCGGCGCTTGCCCCAGGGGTCGTACGCCAGGCGCTCGACGAGTTGGCCGCCCTCGTCGGTAATCGCCGCGATGCTGCCCAGGTGGTCGTGGTGGAAGTAGCGGGGGGCGGTGGGCGTGTGGCCGGCCAGCGTGCCCGTGCGTGTGACGAACATCGCGAACACCATGCCGCCGGCCTGCAGGTAGTGGCGGTGCTCGACGAGGCCTGAGTCCTTGACCTCCTTCTCGTAGCTCAAGGCCTGCTCGCCCTCGCCGTGCAGGTACCAGGTGCTGCCCGAGCTGAGCGCGCTGGGCGCGTTGCCGGCGATGCGCACCTGCTGGCGGATGCGCTGGTGCTCGGGACCGTAGACGAAGTTCAGGGTTCGGTCGGCGCTGGCGCCACTGGCGGGGGCACCCTCGAGCGCGAACTCGCTGTAGCTGAACTCGCTGGGCTTGTTAAAGCTGGTGTAGCTCTCGCGCCGATGGGTATGGCGCGCGCGCGGCAGATCCTGGCCGACGGTGTAGAGCAGGTTGCCGTTGTCGTCGAAGGCGTAGCTCAGCGCCCGGGTGCCGGTCAGCGCAAGGCTGGCGGCTGGGGCGGTGTCCAGCGTGATATGGGCCAGGCGCGTGGGGCGGGCCGGGTCGTACCAGTAGCTGCCGACATCGCTCTTGTAGCGGATGTTGCCCCGGGGGTCATACAGCACCTGCGTGGCCTGGGGTTTGGTCAGGCCCCCACCGTTGACGGTGTACAGGCCAAGGCGGTTCAGACGGTCGTAGGCGAAGCTCTCGCGGGTGCCCACCCCGGGGGAGGTGTCGGTGCGCGAAGTCAGGTTGCCCAGGCTGTCGTAGCCGTAGGAATGATTCAAAACCGCGCCGGCCTGCTGGTTGCGCAGGCGCCCGGTGGCAGCATCGAAGGTGCGCACGGTGACCAGGTTGCCCTGGCGAAACCGCGTGATGCGGTCCTGGGAGTCCATGGCCAGGACCTCATAGCTCACCGGCGCCGCGGGCGGCGTGGTGGCGCCTGCCGTGGGCGGCTGGCTTCCCGTGACGCGCCGCAGAAAGCCCCCTTCGGTGTACTCGTAGCGCGCCTCCAGCCCTGTGGGCCAACGCTGACGGGCTACCCGGCCGGTGGCCGCGTCGTAGGCCACGCTGACGACCGCCGGCTGCTGCGGGTTGTCCAGCACGGTGGACGTACTCAGGGGCCGGCCCAGCGCGTCGTAGCGGTGCAGGCGCCGGTACCCGTTGTCGGTAGTCGCCTCGCACAGCTTGCCGATGCTCTTGCCGCAGGCGGTTTGATCGAAGCGCCGGTCGTAGCTCCAGCGGCTCACAAGGTCAGGCTCGCTGCGCTGGACCAGACGGCCCAACGCATCGAAGGCCTGGGTGGCGGTCTGGCCCAGCGCGTCACGCTGCCACACCAGCTCGCCATGGGCGTTGTGGGCGTACCGCCATTCGCCCATCGCCGGGTCTTGCATCGCCACCTTGCGGCCTCGCTGGTCGTAACGCAGTCGGGTGACCAGGCCCGCCGCGTCGGTTTCGATCAGCTGGCCCAGGGCGTCGTAGCGATAGGCCACGGTGTTGCCCTGCTCGTCGGTGACCTGGGCGAGCAGGCCTTGGGCGTTGTTCGTGCTGGTCTTGCGCTGGCCTTTGGGGTTGGTGACCGTGGTGGACAGGCCGTTGTACGCGGTGGTGACGCTGGCCTGGCCACCGGGGGCGTCGGGGTCGGGGCTGGTCTGGGTGACTGGGCGGCCGAGCACGTCGTAGGCGAAAGTGGTCCAGGCCGGCGAGCCGCCCGCCACGGCATAAAGCGCGGACTTGCGCGCGATGCGGCCCAGGCGGTCGTATTCGGTGTCTTGCACCAGCACCGCGGCGGGGCCGGCACCGTCAAAACCGGTGGTCTGCACACGCAGCACCCGAGCGAGCTTGTCGTGGTATTGGCGCTTGCCGGGGGCGCGAGCGCGGGCGTCGGCAGCCCAGCTTTGTTCAATAACGACCCAGGCGACCGGAGCGCTCAGGCCGGGCGGGCACTCGGCGCCGGGGTCGGTGCACAGGAGGTAGCGCCAACTCGTTGCCGTGCCGTCGGCGCGCTGCTCACGGATGCGCCGGCCCAAACCATCGTAGGTCCAGGTGGTGGCCAGCCCGTTGGGGCCGACCAGGCGAACGGGAAGGCCAAAGCGCGGATCGAAGGTTTGAGTGTCCCTGTGGCCCAAGGCATTGGTGGACGCGACAGGAAATCGCCCGTCAGGGCCCCAGTCGGTGGCTGCGGCGCGGGCCGCCGTGGCGCTGGCGACCGTGTGACCGGAAGCCCCCGCGCAGGCGCCGGCGGCCACGCCCGCCTTGTTGCCCCAGGCGTCATACCGGTGAGTGGTCTGCAGACAGTCGTCAGGCTGGTCGGGCTCGATCACCTCGCGGATCAACAGGCCCCGCGCGTCGTGGTCGAAGCCGCTGGTGCGAACCTGTGTGTCGGCCTGCGCCGCAAGGGGCAGGCACAGCGCCAGTAGCAAAGCGGCCCCTGGCGTCGACGCCATCCTGCGAACCACACGACCCCATGCCGCCGCCGCAACGCTGCGCTGTGCTTGCATCGCCCCGTCCCCTGTCTTGTTCTGGTGGGCGCGCGGCCGTGATGGCACGCGCGACGCAAAACGCCGCAGGGTAAGCAGATCGCCGCAAAGAGCTTGACGGGAGGCTGAACCGAACGCAGGGGACGAATACGGGGGCCACCGCGGAACCGGCTTTGCCGGGCCGCTGGTGGCGCCCCCTTGTGGGGGCTGAGCGGCCGCGGCTCCGGGCCTGCCTGCGCAGGCCTGGACGGCTGCGAAGAGCCTCTGTCTCTGGCAGAGGCTCCTCGGCTAACAGAGAGCCGCTTCGGGGGTGGGCTTTTATTGCAGTTGCACGGACCCGCTGATGGTGACCATCACCGTGCTGCGCCCGGCCTCCACCGGCACCGGCGCATCGGATGCGGCCGAGCGGGCCTCCAGGGCCAGCATGCGCGGGCGCGGCGGCGGCGCCTGCTCGCCCGACTGGACGCTCACCTCGCGCAGGGTGTAGCTGCTGAAACCGAACCCGCGTGCGAGCTCTGTCGCCCGCCCCCGGAAACGTTCGACCGCCTGCTGCTGCGCCAGCGCCTCCGCCCGCTGCAGCTGCTCACGGCTGAGCGAAAACGCCATGCCGGACACGGTCATGCCGGTGATGCGCCCGGCGGTCTGGCTGATGAGGAAAAAGTCGCGGCCGTCCAGAATCAATTCCGCGGTACCGGTCCAGGCGGCGATCCGCCCCTCTCGGCCATAGCGCGCAGACACCGAGAACCGGCCCGATCGCGCCTCCATCTGGCCCGGCAGGACCGAGCGGCGCGCATCCGCCAAAGCACTGTCGAGCACGCTTTTCAACTGCGTCTGCACCGCGGCGGCGTCGGGCGCTTCCCGCGTGACGGACAGGCTGATCGCCAGCAGGTCTTGCTGGGTTTCCGTGCTGCCGGTCGCGCTGAGCTGCAGCACATTTTGCGGCGCGGGATCGGACACCAGCGCATGCTGGGCAGCGGCAGGCCGCCATACCGCCAGTGCCCCCAGGATGAGCAGGGCCGCGGTCAGGAGGCGGTGCAGTGAACTCGAATGCATGAGCCAGCCCCGTGGCATAGTGTTGGACGCAAGGCCGCATCATGCCTTGGCCGGCAGCTCATCAGTAGCCAGCACCCCCGGTGAAGGCCGGGGCAACTTTTGTAACCCTGTGTGACGGATCGCCCCAAACTTCGCACAAAGTGCAACAAGGGCCCCAAAATGGCTCTGTTACAAATCAAACTTGGAACGACATGAACCAGAATGCAGCCCGCACCGACAAGATCTTGGTGGTCGACGACGACGCCCGGATCCGTGACCTGCTGCGACGCTACCTGACGCAGGAAGGCTTCGAGGTCATCCTTGCTGAAGATGGCAAGGCGCTCAACCGTCTGATGCTTCGCGAAACCGCCGACCTGATCGTGCTCGATCTGATGATGCCCGGCGAAGACGGCCTGTCGATCTGCCGGCGCCTGCGCGCCGCCAACGTCCGCACGCCCATCATCATGCTCACGGCCAAGGGCGAGGATGTCGACCGCATCGTCGGCCTGGAGGTCGGCGCCGACGACTATCTGGGCAAGCCCTTTAACCCGCGCGAACTGCTCGCCCGAGTCCACGCCGTGCTGCGCCGCCGGCCCGCGCTGGAAGCCCCCGGGGCGCCCTCGAGCGAAAACGAGGTGGTGAACTTCGGCCCCTTCGCCTTCGACCTGGGTGCACGCAACCTGCGCAAGAACGGCGACGAACTGCCGCTGACCACCGGCGAGTTCGCCATGCTCAAGGCCCTGGTTCGCCATCCGCGCCAGCCGCTGTCGCGCGAAAAGCTGGCCCAGCTGGCGCGCGGCCGCGAGTTCGAGCCCTTCGACCGCAGCCTGGACGTGCAGGTCTCGCGCCTGCGCAAGCTGGTCGAGGCCGACCCGGCGGCGCCCCGCTACATCCAGACAGTCTGGGGCGTGGGCTACGTCTTCGTGCCGGACGGCGCCGGCTGACAAAGGACGCGCAAGCACTTGAACCGTTCACACGGCTCTGTCGGGATGAACCCGCCGTCCGAGCCCGCGTCGCTCGAGACGGCGCCGGCTCCGCTGCCGCAGGACTCGCGCCCGCGGGTGGGCTTGTCGCTGTTCTGGCGCACCTTTTTTCTGCTGTCGTTGCTGCTGATCGGCTCGATCGTGGCCTGGCTGCAGACCTTTCGCGCACTCGAGTTCGAGCCGCGGGCCATCCAGACGGCCCAGCAGATCGCCTCGCTCGTCAACCTCAGCAGCGCGGCGCTTGAATACTCCGACGCGATCGCCCGGGTGTCCCTGATCAAAACCCTGGCCGAGCGCGAAGGCGTGCGCATCATGCCGCGCAAGCCGACCGACACCCACACCGTGTTCGACGCCGGCTCGATCGACCCCGAAGTCGCCCGCGAGCTGGTCTCACGACTGGGCAAGGGAACTGTGGTGGCCGCCGGCGTGAACGGCGAAACCGGCCTGTGGGTCGGCTTTGCCATCGGCGAGGATTTGTATTGGCTGCTGATGGACCCCAATCGCTTTGCGCGGGTGGGCGGGCGCACCTGGCTGATCTGGCTGGTCACCGCGGCGGCCTTATCGCTGGCCGGCGCGGCACTGATCGCGCGGCTGATCAATCGGCCCCTCAAGCAGTTGTCCTTCGCGGCTGGCCGCGTGCGCGACGGCGACTTCGACGCCAGCCGGCTTGATGAGAAAGCCGTCACCAGTGAGATCCGCGAGGTCAACATCGGCTTCAACCGCATGGCGCAGCAACTGGCCAAAATTGAGCAGGACCGTGCTGTGATGCTGGCCGGCATCTCGCACGACCTGCGCACGCCGCTGGCCCGGCTGCGGCTGGAGACCGAGATGAGCGTGGCCGACGCCCAAGCGCGCGAACACATGGCGGCCGACATCGACCAGCTCGACGCCATCATTGACAAGTTCCTCGACTACGCTCGGCCCGACCACACCAAGCTGCGGCCGGTCAGCCTCAACGATGTGATCCAGGCGTGCGTGTATGCCGTGCGGGACCTGGGCGACATGCGCATCTCGATCGACCTGCCCCGCTACACCTATGTGCTGGCCGACGAGGTGGAGCTCGCGCGCGTGGTGTCCAACCTGCTGGAGAACGCCCGCCGCTACGGCAAGTCGCCGGACACCGGCGTGGCCGTGGTCGAGATCGCCGCCAAGGCACGCAATGAATGGGTGCTGCTCAAGGTGCGCGACCACGGCATGGGCGTGGCCCCCGAGGCACTACCCAACCTGACGAAGCCGTTCTTTCGCGGGGATACGGCGCGCACCGCCGCCACTGGCGCCGGCCTGGGCCTGGCCATCGTCGACAAGACCGTGCAGCGCATGGGCGGCGTGTTCGCGCTGGCCAACACCACGTCAGGCGGCCTGGCGGCCCACATCAAGCTGCCGCGCGCCGAGATGACCGGAGACGACTCATTACTCGGCGCAGAACCGGGCGAGACCGGTTCCGCGCATCGGGCTCATTCGTAGCGCCCGCCGGCCGACATTCAGAACAGCGAATCGGGCCCGACGCCTTTGCGCGTCATTTTCCGGCGCAGCTTGCCCAGGGCCTCGTTCTGGATCTGGCGCACCCGCTCACGCGTGAGGCCCAGGCGCACACTGAGCACCTCCAGGGTCTCGGGCTCGCGGTCTTTCAGGCCGAATCGGCCTTCCAGCACTTCTTTTTCGCGCAGTGACAAGGCTTCGAGCCAGTTGGCGAGCAGCAACTCGACCTCATGCTGCTGTGCGATGCCGGCCGGGTCGCCATTGCCGTTGTCGGGCATGGTGTCGGCCAGCGTACGGTCGTCGGACAGCGCGTCGAACCCGATGTCAAGCGAGCGGGGCGTCTCGGCCATGGCCAGCAGGTCGGACACCTCCTGCACATCACGGCCGAGCAGAGCCGCCACGTCCTCAACCCGCACGCCTTCATGGGAACGGGCGGCGATGGCCGGGTCGTTCTCCAGCGTGCGGCGGGCGCGCAGCACCTGCTGCAACTCACGGATCACGTGCACCGGCAGGCGGATCACACGCGACTGGTTCATCACCGCGCGCTCGACGGACTGGCGAATCCACCAGGTGGCGTAGGTCGACAGGCGGAACCCACGCTCGGGCTCGAACTTGTCGATAGCGTGCATCAGTCCGATGTTGCCCTCTTCGATCAGGTCGGCCAGGGGCACGCCGCGTCCGAGGTAGGTCTTGGCGATGCTCACCACCAGACGCAGGTTGTGCTCGATCAGCGACTGGCGCGCCTGAAAGTCGCCGGCGCGGGCGCGGCAAGCGGTCTCGTGTTCCTGTTCGGCGGTGAACAGCTCGGTACGCCGGATGTCGCGCAGGTAGATCGTGAGCGTGTCGGTGGACTCAGAGAACAGGTCGAGGGTGTCGCCCCTGCCAGCAGGCCGCGCGCTCCCTTTGCGGCGGGCCTTGCCGGTGGCATTGCTCGGGGCGTCAAGGGGTTGTCTGGGCGGCCGTGCCGCAACCCGCCAGCAAAAATCCGCGCGCGCCTCGGCCGCGACTTTCGCAGCGCCAGGAACACCTTCGGTCGAACCGCGTTCCTTGCGCTGCGTCATGCTCTACCTCATGGGAATAAATCGGGCGGGATCCACCGGCCTGCCTTGCCGCCGGATCTCGAAATGCAGCGCGACACGGTCGCTGTCGGTGCTGCCCATCTCGGCAATCTTCTGGCCCTTTCGCACGGACTGATCCTCTTTGACGAGCAGGGTCTGGTTGTGCGCGTAGGCAGTGAGGTAAGTGTTGTTGTGCTTGAGGATGATCAGGTTGCCGTAGCCGCGCAGACCTGCGCCAGCGTACACAACGCGGCCATCGGCCGAGGCCAGCACCGGGTCGCCGGCACGCCCGGCGATGCCGATGCCCTTGTTCTTGACCTCGTCGAAGTTCGCGATCACGTTGCTGTTGCCCGGTGCCGGCCAGCCCCATGCGACTTGCTCGTCAGCGGCGGGCACTGCCGGCAGATTGGCCGATGCGGCAGCCGCTGCGGTTGCCGGCGTGGGCGTGACGGCCGAAGCCGTGGGGGCGGACGCCGTCGCGGACGCACCCGCGACCGGCGACCCCGCCGCGGTGGCTGTGCCGGAGCGCGGCATGCTGGCCGCAGCCGTTGCACCCGCCGGCGGCACTGGCGAGCCCGTCACGGGCGCAGCTGCCGTCACGGGCCGTGACACGACGCCGTCCGTCGATGGCGCAGAAACGGGCGATGCGGATGGCGACGCGGCCGTTGCAACCGTCGTAACCGGTGCGACGATGCGCAACACCTGCCCGACCTCGATCACATTGGGGTTGTCGAGGTTGTTCCAGCGGACCAGGTCGCGCCAGTTCTGGCCGCTGTCAAGCGCGATGCGAATGATGGTGTCGCCAGGGCGAACGCTGTAATAGCCGGGCTTGCCGGCATTGTCCGCGCCCAGCGGCAGGCGTGCGGCCGCGTCGGCAGGCGCGGCCGGGGTGCCCGCCACGGCGGCGGGCTGGGCGCGTACCGAGGGGGCGCGGTCTTCGATGGGCGCTGGCGCGCGGCGGGCGGACGAACAGCCTGCCAGCACCGCGGCCACTGCCAGCAGCACCACTGCGGACTTCCACCGCGCAGCCAGGGTGTCGGGCATCTTCATGCGTTCCTTCAAGCGATTCCTGATTTTAGGGGGACAAAGTGAACAGCCTCAAGCACGCTGCGTTGCAGCCCCGAGGGCGTCTTCTCGATGACGACCAATGCCTGCGCACCGCCCGGCATCACGCAGGGCGCAACGATGCGCCCACCAGGCGCGAGTTGATCGATCCACGCGGCGGGAACCGCGTCGCCACCCGCAGCCGCAATGATGCCCGCATACGGGGCGCCCTTGGCATAACCCACCATCCCGTCGCCAAACAGCAGGTGCACATTGGTCAGGCGCAAGGGGCCGAAATTGTCGCGTGCCTTGTCGTGCAGGCCGCGCAGGCGCTCGATGCTGTAGACCTCGCGCGAGACGCGGCCCAGCACCGCGGCCTGGTAACCGCAGCCGGTGCCGATCTCGAGCACACGGCCCAGCCGGCCCTGCGCATCGCAATGGCCGCCCAGCAGCAGCTCGATCATTCGCGCCACCACGTTGGGCTTGGAGATGGTCTGGCCCAGTCCGATCGGCAGGCTGGTGTCTTCATAAGCCTGATTGACCAAAGCGCTGTCGACGAACGCATGACGCGGCACCTCGCCCATGGCGGCCAACACGCGCGCGTCGCCGATGCCCTGGGCCGCCAGCTTGGCCACCATGCGCGCGCGCACCGCGCCGGAGTCCAGGCCCATGCCCGCGGCTTGCTGCGGCGCGGGCCGAGGCGCGGCCGCACGCGCGGCGGACGGCCGCAGCGACAGCCCTGGGCCGGGGCCGGCGCCGAGCTGCGCGGGAAACGTGGGGCGGCGGGTCATGACAAGGGCGCCTTCGAGAAGGTTTGCGCCCAGGGCGCCAGCGTGTCGTGCTCGGTCAGGTCGACCTGCAAGGGTGTCACCGCCACGCGGCCCTGCGCCGTGGCGTGGAAATCGGTGCCCGGTGCGCCATCTTTCGCGGCGCCCGCCGCACCGATCCAGTACATGGTGTCGCCCCGCGGGCTGGGTTGCGAGATCACTTTTTCAGCCGCGTGGCGGCGCCCGAGGCGGCAGACCTCGAACGCGCCAAGGCTGTCGGCCGGCCGGTTGGGAATGTTCACGTTCAGCAGGAAGGGCGCGGGCCGCTCGTGCAGCCGCTGCGCAATCAACTGGCGCACCAGCTCGCGGGCCTTGCCGGCGGCGGCGTCCAGGTGCGACCAGCCCTTTTCCACCTGCGAGAAGGCGACGGCCGGGATGCCGAAGAGGTAGCCCTCCATCGCCGCGCCCACCGTGCCGGAGTAGATGGTGTCATCGCCCATGTTGGCCCCGTTGTTGATGCCACTGAGCACCAGATCGGGGCGGTAATCGAGCAGGCCGGTGAGGGCGATATGCACGCAGTCGGCCGGCGTGCCATTGACATAGCGGAAACCATTGGCGCCCTGGTGCACGTACAGCGGCTGGTGCAGCGTCAGGGCATTGGACTTGGCACTGTTGTTGTGCTCGGGCGCCACCACCTCGACATCGCCCAGGTCTTTGATGGCTTCGTACAGCGCGACGAGCCCCGGCGCCTGGAAGCCATCGTCGTTTGAGATCAGGATTTTCATAGGGGAGAGCGAGTGCAGACCATTGTAGGCGGGCACCGACTCCGCCGAGACGGGGCACCCCTGCCGGTGCGCCTATCATCCGTCACGCAAATCACATTGGAGACCCCCTATGCATGCTTGGCTGTGCGAAAGTCTGGTCGGCGCGGACGCGCTGCAGTGGCGGCAATTGCCGACACCGCAACCAGGCGCTGGCCAGGTGCTGCTGCAGGTGACGGCCGCAAGCCTGAACTTTCCCGACGTGCTCATCGTGCAGAACAAGTACCAGGCCAAGCCCGCCCTGCCCTTCGTGCCGGGCATGGAGTTCGCAGGCACCGTGTCCGCCGTCGGCGAAGGTGTGACGCATCTGTCCATCGGGCAACTGGTAGCCTGCATGAACATCACCGGCGGCTTCGCCACGCATGCCGTGGTGCCTGCCGAACGGTGCGTGCCGCTGCCAGCGGGCTTCGCGCACGAGCACGCGGCGGCCTTCATTGCGACGTACGGCACGAGCTACCACGCCCTGATCGACCGCGCCCGCCTGCAGCCCGGCGAAACCGTGCTGGTGCTGGGCGCCGCCGGCGGCGTGGGCAGCGCCGCCATCGAAATCGCCAAGGCGGCCGGTGCCCGAGTGATCGCCGCCGCGTCCACCGACGACAAGTGCGCGCTGTGCGCAACTCTGGGCGCCGACGACACCATCAACTACAGCCGCGACAAGTCCCCTGCCGCCTTTCGCGATGCGCTCAAGGCCGCCACCGGTGGCAAGGGCCCCGATGTCGTCTACGACCCGGTGGGCGGCGAACTCACGGAATCGGCGTTCCGCTCCATCGCCTGGCGCGGCCGCTACCTGGTGGTCGGCTTTGCCGGCGGCACCATTGCCTCGCTGCCGCTGAACCTCCCACTGCTCAAGTGCGCGTCCGTGGTTGGCGTGCTGTGGGGAGAGTTCAGCCGCCGCGAACCCGCCGAGTCAGCCCGCCAGATGGCCGTGCTGACCGAGTGGTACGCGCAGGGCAAGATCAAGCCGCACATCGACCGCGTCATGCCCCTGGCCCAGTTAAAAGAGGCCTATGCCCTGATGGTCACGCGCAGCATCAAGGGAAAGCTGGTTCTGACCGTTTGAAGCCTTGACGGGTGTGCAGGTTTGGAGGGGCGAAAACGCCAGTTATAATCGCGGCCTCAACGGTGGCTGTAGCTCAGTTGGTAGAGTCCCAGATTGTGATTCTGGTCGTCGTGGGTTCGAGTCCCATCAGCCACCCCATCCTCTTCTAGCGCTTTGTCAAATCATTGATTCGCAAAGCTCTCCAGTCAAACCACCCCCTCGACCCGACAAACCGCCGCAGCGACATCCGCTCGTGGCCAGGCCATGTGAGCCACTGCCCAGTTGAAGAGCCTCATCCGGGCCGCTCAGGCCAGTGGAGCAACTCATTCGAAAGCTCTCCAACCTGGTTGCAGCCAAGCTGCGCCATAAAATGCCCGACCGCGTCCAGCACAGGCGGCAACGCTTCAATGGGTGAGATTGCGCCGTCCAGGTTGCGCCCCCCGTGGTTGGAAACGATCACGCCATCGGCGCCGCAGTGGGCCGCCCGCGTCGCGTCAGCCGGGTGCAGCACACCTTTGACCAGCAATTTGTGCGGCCACACGCCGCGCAATGCGCGAAGGTCGTCCCAGTTCAAACCATCGTTGGGCACGGTGGAGCGGCCGACCGGGCCGGCAGTGAAACGCTGCTTGACTTGCGCGGGGTAGTTCTCAGAGCGGGGCATGTCGCCGCGCCGAGACGTCCGCCAGGACGCGCGGCTTGAAGCGGATACGCTCAAACACTTCCCGGTTGTGACGCAATGCCGACTCGTCCTCGGCGCCACGGTCAACAAACGCAAACAGCCCGCGCGGCAGTCTGGCAAGCGCCATCTGGCGCAAATCGTCGATGTTATGGCACTGCGAAAGCGACTTCATGTTGCTGTTGGCTGAGCCATTCGCGCGAACGCGGCACGGGTCAGTAGGTATCGAAGATGGCCTGAATCTGCGCGGGGTCGGAGGTCTGTGTCAACGCCATGCCCAGCAGGATCCTGGCCTTCTGAGGCGTGAGGTTGTCGGCCCGAAGGAAGCCGAGATCCCGGGTCTTCGCCGGCCCGAAGACGCGCCCAGAGCCACCCCGGGACGACAGGACCACAATCACGCCCTGATCGACTGCTTTTTTCATCGCGGCCGATTCCTGGGGCGATAGCAGCCCGGGCACGTAGGCGGCGCCGACAATGCCCCTGGCCCCCGCATTCACGAACGCGCGTACCGCCGTGCCGTCGCTGTCCGCATGAGAGTAGGCAATGTCCACGCGCGGAAACTCGGTCAGCTCGCGGATGTCGAACGGCGTGTCCGGCGCACATCGGCGCAATGGCCGCCGATAGAACACCACGCGGTCACCGTCAGCGTGCCCAAGCGCGCCGAAATCGGGGCTGCGAAAAGTCTGCAGTCGCGCGGTCGATGTCTTGGTCACGTCGCGCGCGGCGTTGATCTCGTCGTTCAGGCAGACCAGCACGCCCATGCCGCGGGCTTGGGGGCACGCTGCCACACGCACCGCGTTGTACATGTTAAGTGCGGCGTCGGTGGACACTGCGCTGGCGGGCCGCTGAGAGCCCGTGACGACCACCGGGATGTCGGTCTTGAGCGTCAGGTTGAGCGCGTAGGCCGTTTCCTCGATGGTTGCTGTCCCATGCAGGATGGCGACTCCGGCCAGGTCGGGGACTTGCCGCACGAGGTCGTCGATCGTCAGCACCAGCTTGCGCCACTGCACGAAACCGAGCGCAGTCGAGGGCAGCTGGTCAAAATTGACGGGGATGACGTCGGCGACTGTCTTCGCGTGCGGGAACCGCTCCAGCATCTGCTGCGCGGTCATGCGGTTGCCGCTGGTGGTGTACTCGTACAGGTCGAGCTCGCCCACATGGCTGATCGAGGTGATGGTGCCGCCGGTGCTGATCAGGGCGACCTTGGTCTTCGCATTCAAAGTGACTCTCCATCGGACTGGCGCAGGACCATGCTGAGTTGGCCGTTAGTGTGGCGCTTGATGCATAACCGCTGGTTAAGGTCGCATGACATTATTCGATATGACAAGCACTGCATCTGACTTCTAGCATTCCGCACTGCAAGCCCGGCCCGCTAGGCACAACGAAAATGGAGATGCGCCCCATGGATTTTCAGGTCAAGCCCTTAGCAAGCGCCCTAGGGGCCGAGGTCATCGGACTCGACATGTCAAAGCCCGTGGACGATGAAACCCAGGCCCGGCTCAGGCAGGCGTGGCTGCAGCATCTGGTGCTGCTGTTTCGGGGCCAGAAGCTCTCGCCGCAGAACCTCATCGCCTTCAGCCGCAGGTTCGCGACACCGCACACACACGAGAACTACGAAGCGGAACTGCGGCACCCCGAGCACCCGGAAATTCTCCTCGTCAAGGCTAGGGAGGTGGCCGGTCGCAACACCCGATTCGGCGAGCAGTGGCATTCGGACATGTCGTTCACGACCCGCCCGGCCCTGGCGTCGGTCCTTTACGCGCGCCGCATGCCACCGGTGGGTGGCGACACGTGTTGGGCGAACATGTACCTTGCCTACGAGACGTTGTCACCGCCATTGCGGCGCTTCCTCGACGGCCTGGAGGTGGTGCACGATCTGAACCATGGCACGACGCACCAGAGTCGGCCCTTGGATCTGATGGCCGCGAGCCGCAAGCGCAATCCCGCAGTAAGGCAGCCAGCGGTCCGCGTGCATCCAGAAACGGGGCGCAAGGCCCTCTTCGTCAGCGAGTGGGCTTGTCCGCAGTTCGTCGGCATGACCCGAGAGGAGAGCCAACCCATCCTCGAGATGTTGTTTCGGCATTCGACTCAACCCCAGTTCCAGTTTCGCCAGATGTGGCGCCCAGATGATCTGCTGATCTGGGACAACCGCTGTACCGTCCATCTTGCGCTGGGCGATTACACTGACTTCAGCCAGCGCGAGTTGCTGCGCACGTCCCTGATCGGTGAGCCTAGCGGCCAAGTGCTCACCCGTGCCGAGTACGCGGGCGCGTACGACGAATGAGGTGCGCGACATGAGTGCCACGCTGCGGTCCAAGGTCGTCCCAGAAGTCCGATTCGACGGCGAGATGCCCGCCTTGGACGTTGGGCCGTGGATGCGAGGGGAAGCGGGCGCACTGGAGCCGTTGGCAGCGCAATTGCGACGCGTTTGCGAGGAGGTTGGATTTTTCTCCGTCGCCAATCACGGCGTGTCGCAAGACCTGATCGACCGCGCCTTTGCAGCCAGTAGGCGATTCCATTCGCTGCCACTGGCGCGGAAGATGGAAGTTGCGCTCAATTCGGACAACGTCGGGTACATGCCGGTGAACGCCAGCATGCAGCGGCATTCCAAGGTCGAGACGGCGCGAAAGCCAAATTACAACGCCTCTTTTTTCTGCAAGATCGACCGGGGCGCGGACGATCCTGCGGTGAATGCGAAAGTCCCCTTCATGGGAATGAACCAGTGGCCACGCGCCCTTCCCGGGTTCCGCGAAGACGTCATGGCCTACCAGAACGCGGTGCGCGCGCTGGGCCAGAAAATGCTGCCCGTCGTGGCGCGCGCGCTGGATCTGCCGGCCGACTTCTTCGCATCCTACTTTGATCCACCGCAGCTTTCACTGCGAATGCTGCATTACCCCATTCGGGATGAGTCTGAGCCTGACCAGTTCGGCACGGGTGCCCACACCGATGCCGGCTTCCTGACCTATCTGATGCAAAACGGCGTCAGCGGGCTGCAGGTGCGGCGTACCGACGGCACCTGGTTCGATGCGCCGGTCATGCCGGGCAAGTTTGTGGTTAATACGGGGGACATGCTGCGTCGCTGGACAAACGACCGCTTTTTGTCGACGCCGCACCGGGTTCTCAACGTGTCGGGCGTAGAGCGCTACTCCATTGCACTCTTTTTTGACACCAACCTGGACCAGGTGATGACCTGCCTGCCAACCTGCCAGGGCCCGGACAACCCTCCCAAGCACGAGCCCATCACCTACCGTAGCTACCTCACGGAATTTCTCAATGCCAACTACTTCAACCGAGCCAAGACCGCCTAACGGCCCGCAGCCCGTACTGGTGTGGGGCGGCGGCGCCATCGGCGGTACTTTGGCGGCTTGGTGGGCGCGCGCGGGCGTGCCGGTCCTGATGGTTGATATTGAGCCCGATCACGTCGAGGTGTGCCGCACATCCGGGCTGCGCATCGAGGGGCCGGTGGATCAGTTCACTCAAATCATCCCCTGCGTGACACCGCAAGAACTTGCCGCGATGCCGCACCGACGCCACGCGCAAGTGGTCCTGGCTGTCAAGGCGCTGGCCACGCAGGCGGCCGTACAAAGCCTTCTACCCTACCTGGCCGATGACGGTGCGGTGTTGTCAGCGCAGAACGGACTGAACGAAGTGATGATTTCAGCGATGGTGGGCGCCCATCGCACACTGGGCTGCTTCGTCAACTTCGCGGCGGATTGGGTCGAGCCCGGCCGGATCCTCTTCGGCAGCCGTGGAACGCTGGTCGTGGGCGAATTGGATGGCTCTGTTCGATCCCGAACACGCCTCATGCACGAACTTCTCCAGGTTTTTGATGCAAACGCTCAGTTGTCCACCAACGTATGGGGGCATCTCTGGGGCAAGTTGGGTTACTTGTCCATGGTGTACGCAACCGCTCTGAACAACGATTCGATGCTGGCCAATTTCGAGGATCCCGCGCTCCGCAATACGTTCATCCGTCTGGCCCGCGAGACCGTGGCGGTGGCCCGTGCCCAAGGGGTAGAGCCGCTTGGTTTTTCCGGTTTCGAGCCGCAGGCGTTCGCGGCAGACGCACCGGAGACGGCGGCGCTCGCCTCCTTGGCCGCGCTGTGCGATTTCCGACGCGCGAGCGCAAAGACGCACTCCGGAATCTGGCGCGACCTCGCGGTTCGCCGGCGCCGTACGGAGGTGGACTCCCAGATCGCACTTGTGGCGCAGATGGGCGCCGCGGCCGGTGTAAACACGCCCTTGCTTCGGCGCCTGACTGAGCTGATTCATGACATCGAGGAGGGCCGGCGCGTGCAGTCGGTCGACACCTTCCAGGCGCTGGCGGTGGCATGAGCACCCAATACGACTTCAAGGGCCGGGCAGCGCTGGTCACCGGTGCGGCCCAGGGAATCGGGCGCGCGATCGCGTTGGGGCTGATGCGAGGCGGCGCCCGGGTACACGTGGCGGACATCAACTTCGAGGGCTTGGACCAGATCGCCGAGGCGGGTGCCGTGCCACATCACCTTGACATTGGCGATCGCTCGGCGTGCCACCTGACTGTTTCCAAGATCGTCGATGCCGAGGGAAAAATAGACATCTTGGTCAATGCCGCCGGCGGCTCGCTGGGAAAGGGGCGTGGTCCGGTGGAGGACGTGACCGAGGCCGAGTGGCACGCCATCTTCGACGCGAACCTCAACGGCGCATTCTGGCTGTGCCAAGCCGTCGCTCCCCACATGAAGAAGGCCACCTATGGCCGAATCGTCAACATTGCCTCCGGCGCGGGTCTGCGGCCCGCCCTGAATGGCGTTCAGGCCTACACTGCGTCCAAGCATGCACTGGTGGGGATGACCAAGCAGATGTCCTTCGAACTCGCCCAGTACGGCATCACCTCCAACGCCGTGGCGCCGGGCATTGTCCTGTCTGGTCCCTGGGCGCGCTACCAATGGGAAAGCTATGGCGCCGAAGGTCAGCAGAGGGTTCTGGACTCACTGCACACCCGGCGCCTGGGCGAAGCCGAGGACATTGCCCATGCCGTGATGTTCTTCGCAGCAGACGACAGTCGATGGATCACAGGGCAGATTCTTTCCGCCGACGGTGGCCGCTCCTGAGGCGCAGGCCCCCACATCATCCATCCCCCGCAGAACTCTTCCAAAGGCAAACCACGATGAAATCGTCTAACCGCTTTCCCTCGCGCCGCAACATCCTGGGTCTCGGCCTTGGCACCGGCCTGGCGGGCTGGGGCTCTTGCGCACTCGCGCAGCAGGAGTCGCCCGTTGCCTACCCAAGCAAGCCGATCAAATTTGTCATCCCATTCGCTGCCGGCGGGGGTACCGACATCCTGGGCAGGCAGGTGGCGCGCGCGATCGAACCGATCCTGGGCAAGCCCGTCATCATCGACAACCGGCCCGGCGCGGGAGGCGGAATTGGCAGTGCCCTGGTCGCCAAGGCGGAGCCGGACGGCTACACCATGGTCCTGGGGACCACCGCGACCCATGCCATGAACGAGTTCCTCTACGGCAAACTGCCCTACGACCCGCAGAAAGACTTCACACCCGTCACGCTGCTGATCAAGATCACCAACGTGCTGACAGTGCCCATCAACTCGCCTATCAAGACCTTCCAGGACTTGGTGCGGATTGCCAAGGAGCAGCCCGGCAAGCTCAGCTACGGCATCGTGGCGATCGGAAGCTCGTCCCATCTGGCCAGTGAAAAGATGAAGATCGACGCAGGGATCAACGTGGTTGGCGTGCCGTACAACAGCCAGGTCACAGGGATGACGGACCTCATCTCCGGCCGCCTCGACTTCATGTTCGACTCGGTTGGCAACTCGCGCCCCCACCTTCAAGCGGGCAAGCTACGCGCCATCGGCGTGTCGGCGCTGGAGCGGTCGTCGTTCTTCCCCGAAGTGCCCACCATCGCGGAGCAGGGTCTGCCTGGATTCTCCGCACCGGGATGGGTGGGGCTCTTCGCGCCGGCCAACACCCACCCAGTCATCGTCAACAAGGTCGCGGCCGCCATCGCACAGGCGTACAAGTCCAGCAAGAACATCGAGGACTTCAAGGCCGCCGGGTTCGAGCTGGACGTGATGGAGCCCCGAGAGTACGCGGCGTTTGTCGCAGCCGAGCGCATCAAATGGGGGCAGGTGATCAAGTCGGCCGGGATCAAGCTTTAGTAAGCGCTGCCAGCGCTCAGCCCTAGACCGGACGGGCAGCGGCTTGAGTCGGCTGCGCGGGCGACTCCACCCGCTGGACCGACTCGCGCAGCACGTCCACGAACGCCCGCGTGAGTTGCGACACGGGCTCCAACCCGTGCCACACCAAATTGATTTGCACGACTGGCGAATCGGCCAACGGGCGCATCGACAGGCGCTCTGACTCGTTCTTGACCGAAAACTCGTCAACCAAGGCAATGCCGCTACCCAACTGCACGAGCGCGCGGGCGCTGTGCGGCGAGCCCACCTCCACCACCGGCTGCAGTGGCAGCCCCTGCCCCTCGTAGAGCTGCTCAATCAGCGCGCCAAAGGGTGTGCCCTTGTCGTAGGTGATGAGCGGCACGTTACGCAAGTCCTCCAGCCGAACGACCTCGCGTTGCTCCAACGGGTGTCCAACTGGAAACAAGCACACAAGCCGGTTTTCACTCAGCCGCTCCACCGTCAAATTCGGATGCTCCATCGGGGACGTGATCACGCCGACGTCCGCCTGGTGATCAAGCAGTCGCTCGAGCAGGTGGGCGTAACTCATGATCATGAAGTTGATCCGGACCGACGGGTGAGTCTGGCGAAAGGTGGCGATCGCCTGTGGGATGAACATCTGACCTACGCTGGTGCTTGAGACAATTTTCAGCACCCCGTGGCGGTTGTCGCCCAGTCCCTTGGCCATGGCGTTGACACGCTGGACGCCGGCGTAAACGCTCTGTACCTCCTGAAAAAGCTTCTTGGCCTCAGCGGTGGCGTGCAGCCGGCCTTTGATTCTTTCGAACAGGGCAAAACCGAGACGGTTTTCAGTTTGCGACAGGAGTCGGCTCACCGCCGGCTGCGATACGAACAGCAGCTGCGCGGCCCCGCTGACGGAGCCAGTGATCATCACAGCCCGAAAGACCTCGATCTGACGGAGGTTCAGCGCCATCGAATCATTGTAGCGGCGCAAATCTGCCGCCAATTTGGCTGCCTCTGCAGCTTGGGAGCAGGCACCTTGGCGCTCCACGGAACCCGGGGCGATTCAAGTGTGCTCGCATCCTGCGGTCATGAACCCGTGGAGACGTATTCGCTGAACCTCGAATGTGGATCATCCATTTCGCTCCCAACTTTTTGTATTCATAACTATCGTTATGGAAATGTGTGAGTTCATTTGGATGCGGGGAAAACCCTCAAAATGTTCAATTCTCTTGCCGAACATGGCCGTTACTGTAATGATAATTATCGTTATGAAAAGAAAAATAGACTGGCCCTCTGCCGCAATCTCCACCGTCAATGCTTCGCTCACGCCAGCCGTCCCAGCTGCCAGCGCCGTGTCGCGCCGGTCCGACTCGCCGCGCCGGCGTCAGCGCAGCATGGCAACGGTGCAGGCTCTGAACGCCGCAGCGCGCGAAGTGCTCAAGGAAAAGTCAATCCATGCCTTGTCGATCAGCGAGCTGTGCGCACGCATTGGAATGACGACCGGCGCCTTCTACAGTTCGTTCGATAGCAAGGAAGCTTTCTTCGAGTCGCTGCAGCGCAGCGCCTGCGACGCCCGCGTGTCCGAGTTCGATGCGCTGCTTGCTGGCATCGAGGAGGAAGACCTGACGCTGGACCAGATTTGCGAGCACTTCGTGCGTTACCTTGTGACCCACGCTCGCAATGACCACGGCCTGCTGCGTGCTTCGATGCTACATACCCCGCAAGGCGGTGGCGACCATTGGGAACCGTTTCGCGAGCTGGGCACGCGCTATAAGGAAGCGCTGGTACTGCAGCTCGCGCCGCATCTGAAGCGGCTCGCGCCACGCGAGCGCAACCTGCGAATCCGCTTTGCCAACCAGGCGATTTTTTCCCTCATCGTTCACGCGGTGCTTAACCGACCTGGCCCGCTGCTGCTGGAGCACGAAGCTTTCATCGTGGAATCGACACGGATGCTTTGCGCCTATTTCGACGCTTGAGTCCGGCCCGCCATCGCTGGACGCCACCGCCAGCTCACTCATCCAAAGGAAGACAAATGATTTCTCGCCGCCAAATGATCGGATCCACGCTTGCCACGGGAGCCACGTTTGTGGTTCCCCACACCTTCGCGCAAGCCACAGCCTGGCCGGAGCGGCAGGTGCGCATCGTGCTGCCCTTCGGCGTTGGCGGCGCGGCCGACCTTCTGGTGCGGGTGCTGGCCGAGCGCCTGCAGTCGCGCCTTGGTCAGACCTTCATAGTCGACAACGTCACTGGAGCGGGCGGCAACCTCGGCATGCAGGTGGTACAGAAGGCCGCGCCCGATGGCTACACCATGGTCGCGGCGACGGTGGGGACCTTGTCGATCAACCAGTTCCTGGTTTCCAAGCTCGGCTACGAGCCTGTGAAGGACTTCGCCTATGGCAGCACATTCTTCGAGAACTGCAACATGCTCATTGTCGCAAGCCAGCATCCTTCCAAGACCCTGCAGGAATTCGTCACATGGGCACGCAAACAACCGCAGGGCGTGAAGTACGGCTCGCCTGGAGTTGGCACCACGCCGCACCTTTCCAGCGAGCTGTTCCGCGCCCGAACCGGCATTCCGATGCTGCACATTCCTTTCCGTGGTGTCGCGCAGTCGATGCCAGCGCTACTGTCGGGAGATACCGATTTCGCGATCGAGAACGTGGCCAGCTACATGAGCATGATCAAAGCTGGCAAGGTGCGCGCTCTGGCGGTGACCTCCAAGGATCGCTGGCCCACCCTGCCCGACGTGCCCACGATGTCCGAAGCCGGATTGCCGAACTTCATCATCACATCGTGGGGCGCCTTCGTTTTTCCACGTGGCACACCGCCTGCCATCGCCGACAAGCTGGCGGCAGAGATCAAGGCCATTGCCGCCGATCCGGCGGTGCAGCAACGCTTCCTGGACATTGGCGCGCGCATCATTTCGTCGACGCCGCAGCAGCTGACCGACTTGGCCGAGAGCGAGCGCGTCAAATGGAAAGAGATGGTGCAACTCGCCGCCGTCAAGATGGAGTGACGCCGCGATGTCGCAAGCCCCGCGATTCGAAGGCTCAATCGGCAGCACATGGCGCGAGTCGCAGCCCTGGTGGCCGCCGCAGCCGAAAGCGTCCGCCGGCGCGCCCAACATTCTCGTCATCCTTCTGGACGACGTCGGCTTCTCCGACATAGGCTGCTACGGCTCTGAGATTGCCACGCCGCGCATGGACGCGTTAGCCGCCGGGGGTCTGCGCTACAACAACTTCCACGTGACTGCGATGTGTTCGCCGACGCGTGCCTGCCTCCTCACGGGCCGCAACGCCCATTCCATTGGCATGGGCGTGATCGCCGAATGGGCCGGCGGCTATCCCGGCTACCGCGGCAAGATCTCCCGCGCGGCCGCGACCATCCCCGAAGTGTTGGCCCCGCACGCGTACGCGAGCTATGCCGTCGGCAAGTGGCATTTGATGAACATGGACGAGTACGGCTCCGCCGGCCCGCACGATGGGTGGCCGCTGGGCCGCGGTTTCAACCGCTGGTACGGCTTCCACGGCGCGTTAGCCGACCAATGGAATCCGGAGTTATTTCAGGACAACCGGTCGATTCGACTGGAAAAGACCGCCAACTATCACCTCAGCGTCGATCTGGTGGACCATGCGATCGGCGACATGCGCGACCATCTCACTTCTTCGCCGCAGCGGCCCTTCTTCCACTATGTTGCCTTCGGCGCGTGCCACTGGCCTCACCATGTGCCGTCGGAGTTCATCGACAAATACCAGGGTCGCTACGCCGAGGGTTGGGACGTCGTGCGCGAACGCCGTTTTAAAAGGCAGCTGGAGCTGGGCATCGTGCCCGCCGCCACCCTACTTGCGCCGCGCAACCCGGGTGTGCCTGCATGGGATGGTCTCGCTGAGGACACACGGCGTGTCTCGCAGCGTCTGCAAGAAACGTACGCCGGCTTCATGGAGCACACCGACACGCAGATCGGCCGGCTGATTGACTTCCTGCAAGGCATGGGCCAGCTGGACAATACCATCGTCATCCTTCTTTCGGACAACGGCGCCAGTCCCGAAGGCGGCGCCGCAGGCGCGGTGAACGCGCGGCGGAACCTGGTCTATGAAAAAGAGACCTCCGCGTATTCCCTCTCGCGCATCGCCGAGATCGGCGGCGACAGGGCCTTCAACCACTATGCGACCGGCTGGGCCCAAGTCTCCAATACGCCGCTGAAATGGTACAAGCGCGGTAACCATGGCGGCGGAATCCGTGCGCCATTGATCGTGCATTGGCCGAAGGCGATCAAAAGCGCGGGGCAGATCAGATCGCAATACCATCACGCGATTGACATCGCACCTACGCTGTACGAACTGCTCAATGTCGAGGCGCCCAGGCAGCTCCAGGGCGTGGAGCAGTTGCCAGTGCACGGCACCAGCATGGCCTACAGCTTCGATCAACCGGCCGCGCCGACGCACAAGACCACGCAGATCTTCGAGATGCTGGGCGACCGGGCGATCTGGCATATGGGCTGGAAGGCCGTGGCGCGCCATCCAAAGGGTCAGGACTTCGCCAAGGACCAGTGGGAGCTGTACCAGCTGGATGCGGACTTCTCCGAATGCAACGATCTTGCAAGCCTCAAGCCGCAGCGACTGGCGGAGCTGGTAAAGCTGTGGGACGAGCAAGCCAATCGCTACCAGGTCTACCCGCTCGACGACCGCGAGACCGAACGGTTGCTTGACAGGACCCAAGCGGCACCGCGCGCTCACTACGATCTGTTGGCGGGCATGTCTCGCATTGACCGACATGCGGCACCGGACATCACGGACCGGGGCTATCGCATCGACGCGCGTTTCGATAGTAACGAAGCTGCCTCGACCGAGGGGGTGATACTGTCGTACGGCTCCTGGTTCGGCGGCCTGGTGATCTATGTGATGAATGGGCACGTGCATTGCGAATACCTGTACTCCGAATTGGCGCGCTATGCGATGAGCGCGCCGCTGCCAGTCACGGGTCCTGTTGTGCTGTCGATGCGTTTTGAGCGTAAGACCGAGAACGCCGGCGTGGCGCATCTCGCCGTCTCGGGCAAGGAGCTGGCATCGATGGATATATCCAAGACCTGGCCGATCAACGTCCTCACCTGCGGAATGAATTGCGGGCGAGACGGCACTGCACCAGTGAGCGATGCCTATGTACAACCTTTCGCATTCACTGGTAGCGACTTGCGGGTGCGGATCGAGCTCGAGCCTTCGGCATCGCCTGGATCTGGTGCCACACGAGCGCTGAAAGCGGCGTTGAAGGAACAGTAGAAGTAACGGATCTGCAAGTCAGCGGAAAGCTGACACTTGGCGTATCCGGCGCATGGCGCAAAGCTCCGAGCCCACACGGCAGGCGGGGGCCTGATCCGCGCTGGCCCGCGACGGGCCGGTACCCAACAATTCAGTTGCGCAGCGCCAGCCGCCATGTCAGCCATGAAGATATCTTTGCCCTGGCAACCGTCACCTCACCCGGCCAACCCCAGCACCTCCCGCACCGCATACGTGTCCCAGTAGAACGGCCTGATCGACACGATCTTGCCATCGCTCACCTCCAGCACTTCAACGATCGGCACCGCCACCTCCTGCCCCGTGCCGCGGGCGATGGCCGAGAAGATAAAGTGCCCGAACACGCGGTTGCCCGCGCTGGCCAACTGCACGTCCAGCAAGCGGGCGCGCTTCCAGCTGGCGGCCACCTTCGTGGACAGTTCGTGAAAGCCCTCGATGCCCATGTAAGTGCCGCCGTAGGGCAGGCCGTCGGGTTCGACGACGACCAGGCTGTCGTGCGCCAGGGTGGCGTCGATCGCGGCGGGGTCACGGGCCGCGATGGCGCCGTAGAAGGCCTCTGCGACTTGAAGGGCTTCGGTGGACATGGGGCTTGGCCTGCGTGGGTGTGAATGCACTGCGCGATGCCGTCACCGCCATCGTGCGTTTTCAATGGTAGCGTCAGCTCGCTTGCTGCCGCTGCAGTTCACGCAAGACATCGAGCTCCTCTGATGTTGGAAGCTCCGTGCTTCCCACGGTGCGCGCAACCTTGAGGTCCCATCCGGTCTGAGCCAAGACCTGATCGACGGTGACGCCGGGATGGACGCAGCGAAGCTCCATCTCGCCGGATTCATCGAAGCCCAGAACGCCCAGGTCGGTGATGACCGCCTCGGGCCCGCCTCCGATCATGCCCAGATCTCGCCGCCCTTGGCGGCCACCGACGAAGCCTGGGCTGGTGATGAAGTCGACATCGGCCGGAAAGCGCCGCTTCTCGTGCGGCATCATGATCACGGTGCGATTGGCCATGGAGGCGATGTCGCTGGCCCCGCCACTGCCTGGCAGCCGCACCGTGGGACGTGTGTAGTCACCGATCACCGTGCTGTTGAGGTTGCCCCAGCGGTCGACCTGCGCGCCGCCAAGAAACCCGAGGTCCACGCGACCACCTTGCAGCACCCAGGTGAAGATCTCGAACGATCCGAGGATGGCCTGCGAGTTCGACGCAATCCCGGCATCCCCCACGGACTGCGGCATCTTGAAAGGGCGCGCGCCCACAATGCCGGTCTCGTAGATCATGACCAAGTCCGGCGCATGCATGCGCTTGGCCAGGTTGGCCGCCAGATTGGGCGCGCCCACGCCGATGAAGGCGACCTGGTTGTCTCGAAACAGTTTGGATGCGACGCAGATCATCACGTCCTGGCGATTGGCTTCCATGACGTTACCCCTCAGTCGTTGCGCCCGAAATCGACGGGCGTGCTGCAAAAAGGCCTGACGGCCAGCGAGAGCAGTTTCTCGGCACTGAGCTTGTTCATGTAAGCAGCGCGATCAGGAACGCCGAAGACCCACTCATCGAGATAGGCTTGGACGCTCTCTTGCGTTTTGCAGCATGCGGCCCAATCGGTGTAGGCGCCGTTGTCGCGGTCATAGTAGCCCTGCGCGAACGAGGGATGGGCGCCATACGGGCAAAGTGCGAGCGCATCCACGCGAAAGCCGGGCACCACCGTTCGATTCGGATCCGAGCGGATCACCGACTCGTCCACGATCTCTTCCACAGTGGCCACCACGCGCTTGGCTGCGAAGACGGCCTCCCGGATGTCTCCCACGACGCCCCAGACATGCAGATTGCCTTCTATGTCCGCGCGCTGTGCATGAACGATCGTGACATCCGGATTCAGCGGAGGAACCGCCGACAGCACTTGCCCGGTAAACGGGCAAGTGACAGTCCTGATGTTGGGGTTCACCGCCTCCAGCCCAGTGCCACGCCCGGAGCGCAGCGGGAAAAACGGCAGGCCGGACGCGCCAGCATACATGCGGCCCAGCAGCTGGTAGTGGGTGTACTCCTCCCACTCGATCCCAGCGCGCTCCATGGCGCGACGCGCCGGACCGAGCAAGCCCACACCTGGCAGGCCAGCGTAGCTGAAGATCAATTTTCGTGCGGTGCCGGCGGCAACCGCCTGGTCAAGCATCAAGTTGACGTTGGCCCGCGCCAGCACGAGATCCCGCCGGCGCTGGCGGATGATCTCGTGCATCGCGGCGTGCGGCTCGAGGCCGGTCCAGCCGGCGAGGTAGACGGTGTCTCCGTCATGCACATGCGCCTCGATGGCGTCGCGCAAGCTGACCAGCTTGGATCGTCCCATCGTGTCTCCTGTCAGATTCTCAAGCCAAGCCGAACAGGCGGGCCGCGTTGCCATGCAGCCACTTTTCAGCAAGCTCGGGCGTCACACCCGGCAAGCTGCGCACCTGTCCCAAAATGGTCTCCATGGGTTCATTGAGCATGTTCCAAGTGCTGCCGAACATGATCTTGTTCTGCAGGGGCCCCTTGCCAAAGTGCAAGAGCGGCGCGAATCCGAATCCCGGCTCGGCCAGGCTGCGCGGATGAAAGGCCGAGAATTCGACGTACACGTTGGGGTGACGCCAAGCGGTGGTGACCATCTCCATGACCCAGGGCCAGCCGGCGTGGCCGGCCATGATCTTTAGCGCAGGGAACTCGATCGCGATTCGGTCAATGATGCGCGGATGTGAAAAGTCAGACGGGTAGCGCGGATCCCAATTGTTGGTGGAATGGATCCACGCGGGTACGCCGAGCTCCTGGCACAGTGCGTACAGAGGCTTGAAGACTTCGTGGTCCGCAGGCACCCCGTTGCGGAACGGCACAACCAACAACCCCGCGTAGCCCAACTCGCGCACGCAGCGGCCAAGGGTGTTCACTGACTCCTGGCCCTGGAAGGGATCGATGCCCGCCAGCATGAGGAAGCGGCCAGGAAAGCGCCGCGCGATCTCCGCCGTGTGATCGTAGGGAAGGTGCGGGACACCCAACGTCGTGGAGCAATCAGAGTTGTGAATGACAGCAGCCTCAATGCCAGCGGCATCCATTTGCGCTACAAACTCCTGCGCAGACGTGGAACGCGCCGTTGCCACATGATCGGCCAAGATGGCGCGGGCCCGCTCGCCGGTGTTGCCATTCACGATGGCGAAGTACTGATCTTTGGTCAGCCCCGCCCAGTGGGCGAAGCCCTTCCAGAACACCTTCAGGTAAGCCTCACTTGCGCTGACGATCTGAAACCATTGCACCAGGATTTCCCTGGTGGGAAGAAAGCTGCAGGAGTCGATGTATTTGCCGGCCATGCCGCTTCCTCTTTTGTTTCAACCGCGAAGCACGTTGCGGGCGATGATGTTGCGCTGGATGTTCGAGGTGCCGCCCCCGGTGACCGCGCCCATGCCCTCGCGAAAGGCGCGCGCCATGGGAAACTCCTCGGTCAGGCCATAGCCACCGAGCAGGCGCATCCCCTGCATGCCACAGTTCACCAAAGTCTCTGTGGCGTGCAGTTTGGCCATCGATGCTTCCGTCGGACAAGGGAGCCCCTGCTCGAGCATCCAGGCTGTCTTGTAGGTCAGCAGCTCGGCGCAGTCGACCTGCACACGCAGATCGGCAATGGTGTGCTGGATCGCCTGGAAGTCACCCAATGTCCGCCCAAACTGCTTGCGCTGCTTGACGTATTGGACGATCTCGTTGAGTACCTGCTTGGCATGGCCCATTGCGCCCGCGGCGACGCACATCCGCTCTCGCTCCAAATGACCGACGATGTATTCCCAACCGCGGTTGACTTCGCCGAGAACACTGGCCCGTGGCACGCGCACATTGTCGAAATACAGTTCATAGGTGCCCTGCATCCGTCGCGCCATGGTGGACATCTTGTGCATCCGCAGGCCCGGCGCATCGGTCGGCACGAAGATCATCGACAAGCCGCCCTGTTTTGAGTTTGCGTCCGTACGCGCGCACAAGATGATGGAGTTGTCAGGGGCGCCGGCCTGCGTGCAGAACATTTTCTGGCCATTGATCACCCAGTTGTCGCCCTCCAACACCGCACGGCATCGCAAGGCTGCGGCGTCTGAGCCCGAGTCGGGCTCAGTCAGGCTGAACGAGAAGTTCTGTCGACCTTCTGCGACCCGCGGTAGGTAATGAGCCTTCTGTTCCGGTGAACCATGGAGGTTGATGTTGAGCACGCCCCACATCGTGATGTAGTACGCGGAAGCGATAGACGGCGAGAAACGGGCCAGCTCCTCGATCATCAGAGCCAGGTGAACCGGCCCCAGGCCTAGACCGCCATGACTCTCGGGGGTAAAGGCGCCATACCACCCCAGCCCGGCCATCTTGGACATGATGCTTGTTGGGTATCGCCCTTCCACGTCCAGCTCGCGCATGAGCGCCGGCGGACACTCCTTGCCGACAAAGGTCCGCACCGACTCGCGAAACATCGACTGCTCTGAAGTAAACCCTAGGTCCATCTTTTACACTCAATTTTTCAGGTTGTCATGATGACATGATAAAGCGCACGCGTCGTATCATACAAGGCGTGTTAACTGCCTGCGAAGTCCGCAGGGCTTGAGGATCAGAGATGCAACTCGGCGGACCACTGCCGCTCTACTACCAGCTGACTCAGCACGTGCTGCAGCGAATTCGCAATGCGGAATTTCCTGTAGGCTCAGCACTGCCGACCGAGGAGCAGTTATGCACCGAGTACGGCGTTAGCCGATCCACTGTCCGGCAGGCAATGACTGACCTGCTTTCCAGAGGGGTCATCGTCCGCCGTCGCGGCCTGGGAACATTCGTTGCCGAATCGGGTGATTTGCAGAAGGTCGTGCGCCTCGTGAGTTCCGTGCACGAAGCCCTGCAGTACATCCGCGGCCTTGAGTACCGTGATTCGATCCATCAGGAAATCACCGCGCCACCTGATATCGCAAAGTGGCTGCGTATTGAGGCCGGATCGCAAATTGTCTTGCAGTGCGGAGTTGGGTGCATCGAAGGCGAGCCAATTTCCAATGTCAAGTTTTTTTATCCGATTGATATCGGCAGAAAGATGGACAGCGAGGTTCTGCAGGATCGTGCGCTCGTGTTGGCTACGCTTGAAACCCGACTCGGACAGCGCGTGACACGCGCCGAAAAGCTCATCGAAGCCGATGTCGCAGACCCGCAGTGTGCGGCGGCACTCGGCATCGCGGTATCCCGTCCACTGCTGCGAAGCACGCGTGTGTTCTCGTTGGCCGATGCGAGACCTGTGATGGCCGTCATCGCCCACTATCACCCCGACCGGTACAAGCTCCACGTAGAACTCATTGAACAGACTCCACGCTGAAGCTCCGCCTCAGACCGGTTTTCGCTTCGCAAGGACCGTGATCTCACCCACAGCGCAGGTTTCGCTGCGCTGGTTCTTGACTGTGTAATCCCTCTTGACGATGCCCGCCTGCGGATTGCTTCTTGACGGACGCAGCTCCGTTACCGTGCAGACCACATGAATGGTGTCGCCAATTTTCACGGGGTTCTGAAATTTCCAGGCCATTCCAAGGTTCGCTAGAACAGTGCCGTCCGTGATGTGCAGGCGATAGCTCAAGCCCGACGCAAGCGCGGCGACCAAGAACCCGTGCGCGATGCGCTCGCCGAATTGCGTGCCACGGCAGTACTCGGCGTCCGTGTGCAGGGGGTGCATGTCACCTGTCATGCCAGCGAAATTGATCAGGTCGTATTCGGAGACCGTACGCGACGGCGACGTCCAAGACTGGCCAACCTGAAACTCTTCATAAAACAGACCCATTGGAGACCTTTCAGTTGAGGGCGCCGGTCAAGCCGACGCGAACTTGCCTTCGCGCCCTTGTCATGGTAGTTTAATGGTCTGACCGACTCAATATTGTTCGCGGTCGTTCAAGGCAAATCCATCGGTTCACCACCGCCTTTTCAATTCCGCACGTCTGGAGAGAAGCCATGCGTACTCGTCATCTTTTCCTTGTCGCCGCCGTCTCACTCGGTCTTGTCTCCGCCGCGGCGGCGCAAGACAATTTCCCTTCCCGCGCAATCCGCATCGTGATCCCCTTCACGGCGGGCACGGGCTCGGACACCATCGCACGGGCGATGGCGCCCCACTTGTCACAGGCACTGGGCGTGCCCGTGACCGTGGACAACCGCGAAGGCGCCAGCGGGATGATCGGCACACAGTACGTGGCCAAGTCGCCGCCGGATGGCTACACCGTCACGCTGGCCGCCACCAACATGGTCACCACCAGCTTCGTCACAGAACCACCGCCCTACAGTCCCACCAAAGACTTTGTCACGTTGGGACAGATAGCGACGATTCCAATGGTGTTCATGGCCTCTCCGACGGGGCCTTACCAAGGCTGGATGGACGTGGTGAACGCAGCCAAGGCCAATCCCGGCAAGTTGAACTACGCCACCAGCGGCAAGATGGGCACTTCTCACCTTTTCACGGAAGAAGTGATGAAGTCCTTCGGCTTCAAGGCCAAGGACGTGCACTACAAGAATGCCGGGCAGGCGGTCATCGACACCTCGCAAGGGCAGCCGGACTTCTTGTTGTCGAATATTCCAATCGCTTCAGGCATGCTTCAGTCGGGGAAGATTCGCGCGATCGCAGTCGGCTCCACCAAGCGTCTGGCGTCCATGCCCACCGTGCCAACTTTGGCGGAACTGATGGGCAATCCCAACTACAGCATCGTGCTCTGGTACGGCTGGTTCGCGCCGGCAGGAACGCCCCCCGCCGTCCAGGCAAAGCTGTATGACGCCATTCAGAAGGCGATGGCGGCTCCCGATGTGAGGGCGAGGATTGCCATGAACGGTGGCGAGGTCGACATCAAGTCGCCGGAGTACCTCGCCAAGGTCGTCGCTGCGGACACCGAAAAATACGGCAAGCTGATCAGCGAACTCGGCCTGAACAAGCCTTGACGCCGTCGCGGGGCACCCAGGGCGCGACCGCTTGCATGACGTGACGCACGAAACGAACTTTCGAATCGTCAGTTATCCGCACCGGGTTTACAGCGGCAAGGATGCACTGAACAGTCTGCCTGCCGAGCTTGATCGGCACGGGTGCCGTCGCGCGTTTGTCATCTGCGGCCGCTCGATCAGCCGACACGGACAAACGATGAACCGGCTGCGATCCCTGCTCGGCGACAAGCTCGTGGGTGTGTTCGACGCCATGGGAAAAGATACGCCGCTGCCCGACTGCATCACTGCGCGCGATCAAGCGAGGAACTCTGGCGCCGACATGCTGATTGGGTTGGGTGCCGGTAGCGTGATCCAGGCCGTGCGGGTGGTCGCCATCCTGCTGGCCGAAGTGGGGCCACCGGAAGAACTGATGACCCAGTATCCAGTCGATGGCGGCGCTGCGCTAAGTCCGCGTCTGAACGCGCCCAAACTGCCGATCATCAATATCCTCACGGCGGGAACCGCGGCGCAAAACCGTGGAGGTGCGCCAGCGAAGGTCGAGGGGTTGGATCGGCGAATGGAGTTCTTCGATCCCAAGACGCGTCCCGTCGCACTTTATTGGGACGAGGACGTGCTCGCTACCGCGCCGCAGGCGATGATGCGCGCGACCGCCGGTTATGTCTTCTGGCGCGCCGCGATGAACATGGGCTACATCAGCGCGAGCCACATGGTCGACGCAAACCGGCAAGAGGCTTTCGCCTTGGCGCACCAAGTTGTCGGCCAGGTCGGTCAGAGCGACGCGGACACGCAGGCCCGGGTCAACCTGTGTGTAGCAACCTATTTGCAGAACCTGGAAATCGATCTTGGCGGCGCGTGGGTCCATCATTGGGTGGAGCGAACGGTCTATGCGGTCGCGGCGGCGATCTTCAACCTGTTCCCACACGTCTCGCAGGGTGCTGCGCACAGTGCGCTGACCCCGACGTTCATGCGCCGCTTCGGTCCGCGCGATCCCCTCGAGATGCGGCAGATCGCGCGAGCACTTGGCACATGGGTTGAGGATCGGCCACTGCAAGAAGCCGCCGAGGCGGCGGCGGCGGGTATTGAGCGAGTGTTCGCTGGCCTTGCCTTGCCGACCCGCCTTCGCGATTTAGAGATCCCACGCGGTGAGTTCGACCGAATTCTCGCCAACTCAATGCAGAACTACAACGCAGATCCCAGGCAGGAGTTCCGGCAGGAAAAGGCATTTTTCGGCCAGGTTCTTGCCCAGGCGTGGTGATGCAAACCCCAACCCTTTTCACAAGCTATTCACCGGAGGTACCTTGAATTTCGACTTCACCGACGAGCAAAAGATGCTGCGCGAATCTGTTCGAAACTTCATCGAGCGCGAGTGCAAGCCAGAACTCATGCGCAAATTCGACCTGGAGCGCATCTACCCGACCGAGATCCTCGCCAAGATGGCCCCCCTGGGCTGGTACTCCGCATTCACGCCCGTCGAACATGGCGGCCAGGGCCTCGGGCCGATGGAACTGGCCATCATGTCCGAGGAAGTGGCCCGCTTTTCTCCCAGCATCGCCACGGGTTACTACATGGCGATCTGGGGCGTGCTCAACATCGCCAAGCACGGCAGCCCTGCCCACAAAGACTACTACCTGCCGCGCGTCAATGAGGGCAGGCAAACATTTTCCTTCAGCATGACCGAGCCCGATTCGGGCTCTGACGCCGCATCACTGCGCACACGCGCGGTTCTGGAGGGCGATGAATGGGTGATCAACGGCGAGAAAGTGTTCAGCACGCAGGCCGCGGCGCCCAACAACACCATCATCCTGTGTGCACGCACGGATACTTCGTCGACCAAGCACAAGGGCATCTCGCTGCTCTTTGTGCCGCACGACGCCAAGGGCCTGACCATGACCCGCTTGACGACCATGTCGCGCCGCATGCTGGGCAACTACGCGCTGAGTTTCGAGAACGTGCGCGTACCCCGCGACGCGGTTCTTGGTGAGCCTGGCCAGGGATGGAGTTACATCGTCGACCACCTGGAGCGCGAGCGCATGACCGTCGCGGCCAGTTGCGTGGGGTTCGCCAAGCAAACCTTCGCTGAAATCGTGGACTACCTGAGGCAGCGCAAGCAGTTCGGGAAAGCATTGGGTGAGTTCCAGGCCATCCAGCACACGATCGCCGACCTCAAGGTAGCTTTGGACTGCGCGGAGATGCTGGTCTACAAGGTGGCGTGGATGCTCGAGCGCGGCATCCCTTGCAACACTGAAGCGGCGGAATGCAAGCTGTTTTGCACGGAGACGCAGGTCAAGATCGCATTCGAGGGGATGCGCTTGTTAGGCGGCTACGGGCTGACCGAAGACTTCGGCATGGCGCGCGCTTTTCGGGAAGGCATGGGGGCCGTCACCGGCGGCGGCACGTCCAACATCCAGAGGAACATCATCGCGCGCAATATCCTTCGCGGGAACTGATGGACGCCCAGGATCGCGGGTAGTCCGCGCGTCGGCTTGGCCGCCGCCCGAAGGCTCGGCGTCGACCTTCGGGGGGGTCGAGTGCCCGATAGCCGACCTGCGAAGGTCGCGCCTGCCGCGGTGACTACGCGGCCTTGTCCACCGCCGAGGCCGGCACCTTGATCTGGACCTTGTAGCGCTGCTTGAGCAGGTTGTAGTAGGCCAGGCTCTCGGCCGCGCCCCACCACTGGCCCACCTGCTGGCGCTCTACCAGCGCCATCTCGGCGGCCGGGGTCTCACGCGGGATCACCTTGTTCACCCGCACCACCGCGTAACCCTGCGCGCCCAGGTCGACGCCGACGAACGCCGGCAGCTTGGCCGGATCGGCCCGCATCGCCGCTTCGATCGCCTGGCTGGGCACCTTCTGGACGTCCTCGCGCGAGATGACCATGGCTGCCGGCAAGGTGGCCGCAGCCGGGTTGGCCTTGAGGGCGGCAAGCTGCTCGGAGCCGGCCTTCTTGGCCAACTCGGCGCCACGCGTGGCACGCAGGCGCTCACGCACCTGGTCCTTCACTTCGGACAGGGGGCGGGTGCGGGCGGGCTGGTGCTTGACCACGCGGGCCGACGCCAGCTGGTTGGGGGCTGTTTCCACGGCCTCGGTGTTGCGCTTGCGCTCGAGGCTGTCGGCGGAGAACAGTGACCCGAGCAGGCGGGCATTGCCAAGGGGTCCAGTGGCGCCTTGCGCCGGCTCGCGCGTGACGCCGGTGGCCGTGCGCACCGGCAAGCCGTACTTCTCGGCCACGCCCTTGAGGTTGTCGGCCTGCTCGTAGACGCCGTTGCTGAACCCGTCAGCGGTCTCGGCGAACTTGCGTTGACCCTGCTGCTTGCGCAGCTCGGCCTCAAGCTGAGGGCGCATTTCCTCGAAGGTGCGCTGGCGCGGCACCTTGACGTCGGTCAGGCGAATGATGTGATAGCCGAAGTCGGACTCGACCACGTCGCTGATGTCGCCCTTTTTCATGGTGAAGGCGGCGTCTTCGAAGGGTTTGACCATGGCGCCGCGGGTGAAGAAATCAAGGTCGCCGCCGCGCACCGCAGAGCCCTTGTCCTGCGAGTTCTTGCGCGCCAGGTCGGCGAAGGTTTCCGGCGCTTTCTTGACCTGGGCCAGCAGTTGCTGCGCCTTGGTCTTGGCCGCGGCGCGTTCGGCGGCGGGCGCCGAAGCCGGTGAGGCGATGAGGATGTGGCTGGCACGCCGCTCTTCCTGGCCGGTGGTCTTGGCGACGTTCTGCTCGAAGTAGGCTTTGACGTCGGCCGCGTTGATGGAGATGCCCTTGGTGACCGAGTCGAGGTCGAGCACGAGGTACTCGATATCCACTTGCTCACGTGCTTGGAACAGCGTCGGGTTGGCCTTGTAGAAGGCGTCGATTTCTTCGTCGGTCGGTGCGACCTTGGCGGCGAACTCGGCGGCGTCGAAACGCCCCACCTGCACTTCGCGCTTTTCAAGGAAGGCGCCCAGCGCCACCTTGGCCTGGGTGGCCGACGCAAATGCGCTGTTGGCCAGACCGCCCAGCACCTGGCGCGACGACAGGTCGGCGCGCATCTGCTGCTCGAAACCTTCGGGTGTCAGGCCCTGTTGCGCCGCGAGCTGGCGATAACGCGTCATGTCGATGCGGCCGTCGGGCCCGCGCAGGGAGGCGATCACCTGGTTTTGCTGCAGCTCGCTGGCCAGGCGCTGGTCGCCGGCGGTCAGGTGAGCGTCGGCGGCGGCGGCGCGGATGACACGATCGCGGATGATACGCTCGAGCGTGGAATAGCGCGCCTCGGCGGAATCGAGCACCTTGGGATCGACGGTGGGCATGGACTGGCGCAGCTGGTCGACCTCGCGCCGGTGGGTGGCGTCCCATTCGCTCTGGAGGATGTCTTCGCCATTGACGCGGGCCACCGACGCGCCCTTGTCACCCATGCGCGTGTAGCCCTCGACGCCAAACAGCACGAAGGAGGGAACGATCAACAGGAACAACAAGAACATCAGGGTTCTGTTGTTCTTGCGGATTAAATCAAACATGTCGACTCTCTTGGCGCCAATACGCCACAGGCTAAGCAGAAACACAAAAGGCGAACGGATGTTCGCCTTTGCTGGGGGTGGTGAGTGCTGACGGGTTCGAACCGCCGACCTACGCCTTGTAAGGGCGCCGCTCTACCAGCTGAGCTAAGCACCCCCGCAAGCTCAGTCTCAGTTCAGCGCGTCTTTGAGCGCCTTGCCGGGACGGAACTTGGGTACCTTGGCGGCCTTGATTTTAATCGCGTCGCCGGTTCGTGGATTACGGCCGCTGCGGGCGGCACGCTTTCCGACGGCGAAAGTGCCGAAACCGACCAGCGAAACCGAGCCGCCTTTCTTCAGCGTCGTCTTGACGGCGCCTATCATGGATTCCAGTGCGCGCGTGGCCGCGGCCTTGGAGATGTCGGCATGCTTGGCGATGTGCTCAATCAGTTCAGTCTTGTTCACGTACGGGCCCTCTAGGTGAGAATGGAAGTGTTCGTCGGGTTGTTCTTGCCAGGGAAGACACTCCGGCCAAGCGCACATCCAGAGCGCTGGATTGGGGGCTGGGTGGGAGTAACTGCCTTGCTGAGCCGGATGCTTCTGTCGTGCTGATTAAAGCCACCGGCCCCAGCACTGTCAATATGGAATGCGCGCTTTACAACATGAGGCGGGCATTCTAGGCGCTGCCTCTTGCGCACCAACGCCCGCGTCGATAGTGGCAAGCCGGCACACATGATCGGTCAGATCGCCGCGGTGATGTCGCGCCCCAGGTCGCTGGTGCCCGCCGTGCCACCGATGTCAGGCGTGCGCGCAGCGCCGCTGGCCGGATCGAGCACCCGCTCGATGGCCGCCAACACCGCGTCATGCGCCTGCCCGTACCCGAGAAACTCCAGCATCATCGCGCCGCACCAGATCTGCCCGATCGGGTTGGCGATGCCGCGCCCGGCGATGTCAGGGGCCGAGCCGTGCACCGGCTCGAACAGCGAGGGAAAGCGCCGCAGGGGATCGAGGTTGGCGCTGGGCGCGATACCGATGGTGCCGGTGCAGGCCGGGCCGAGGTCCGAGAGGATGTCGCCAAAAAGATTGCTCGCCACCACCACATCGAAGTAGTCGGGCCGTTGCACGAAATGTGCGGTCAGGATGTCGATGTGGAACTTGTCGACGTTGACGCCTGGATAGGCCCTGGCCATCTCAACCACCCTTTCGTCCCAGTAAGGCATGGTGATGGCAATGCCGTTGGACTTGGTGGCACTGGTCAGGTGCTTCTTGGGGCGGCTTTGCGCCAGCTCGAAGGCGAACTTGAGCACCCGGTCCACGCCCACGCGCGTCATTACGGTCTCTTGCATGACGATCTCGCGCTCGGTGCCCGGGAACATGCGCCCGCCGATGCTGGAGTACTCGCCCTCGGTGTTCTCGCGCACGATGTACATGTCGATCTCGCCAGGCAGGCGGGGGCTGCCGTCGCGGCGCACCACCGGGGCGATGATGCCGGGCATGAGCCGGGCCGGGCGCAGGTTGATGTATTGGTCGAACTCGCGCCGAAACAGCAGCAACGAGCCCCACAGCGAGACGTGGTCGGCGATCTTCTCGGGCCAGCCCACGGCGCCAAAGTAGATGGCGTCATGGCCGCCGATCTGGTCTTTCCAGTCGTCAGGCAGCATCTTGCCGTGCTTTTCGCAGTAGTCCCAACTGGAGAAATCGAAGTGGTCGAAGTGCAGGTCGAGGCCGAATTTCGTGGCGGCGGCCTCCATGGCCCGCACGCCCTCGGGCATGACTTCCTTGCCGATGCCGTCGCCGGCAATGACGGCGATACGTTTCTTGGTCATGTAACAGTCTCCAACGCTCAGCGCACCCGCTGGCGGATTTCGGGCATGGCCTTTTGCAGGTAATAGGCCATGGACCAAACGGTCAGGATGGCGGATATCCAGATGAGCCAGCCACCCCAGACGCGGGTGTCGATCAAGCCGAACAGCCGGCCATCGAACAGCAGGAAGGGGATGGCGATCATCTGGACCGTGGTCTTGAGCTTGCCAAGCATGTGTACAGCCACGCTGCGCGCGGCGCCGATCTGCGCCATCCATTCGCGCAGGGCCGAGATGGCGATCTCGCGGCCGATGATGATCAGGCCCACGAACACGTCAGCGCGCTGCAGGTGGACCAGCACCAGCAGCGATGCGCACACCAGGAACTTGTCGGCCACCGGATCGAGGAAGGCGCCGAAGGCCGATTGCTGGTTGAGCCGCCGCGCCAGATAGCCGTCGAGCCAGTCGGTCAGCGCGAAGACGATGAACATCACGGTGGCCACCAGGTTCTGGACCCGGGGCTCCAGTCCCACGTAGAACACACCGACGATGAGCGGGATGGCAACGATGCGCGTCCAGGTCAGGATCGTGGGAATGGTGAAGAACATGGTGCTGATTCTGGCACGAGGCCAGAGCCGCGCGCCGCCAGCGGCTGCTTCAGTGCAACGCACGGTAGATTTCCTCGGCCAGCTCGCGCGAGATGCCTTCCACGGTGGCGATGTCGTCGACGCCGGCATCCGCGACACCGCGAATGCCGCCGAAGCGCTGCAGCAGGCGCGCCCTTTTCTTGGCGCCGACGCCGGCGATGTCCTCCAGCCGGCTGCCGCCGACACGCACCTTGGCGCGGCGTGCACGCATGCCGGTGATGGCGAACCGGTGCGCCTCGTCGCGAATCTGCGCCACCAGCATCAGCGCCGCTGAATCGTGGCCGAGGTGGACCTTGGCCCGGCCATCAGCGAACACCAGTTCCTCCAGGCCCACCTTGCGGCCTTCGCCTTTTTCGACGCCGACAATGACCGACAGGTCGAGCCCCAGCTCGGCAAAGACCTCTCGGGCCATGCTGACCTGGCCCTTGCCGCCGTCGACCAGGACCAAATCGGGCAGACGTGGGGCTCCGCCGCCGCTGGATCCCCTGTCACCCCCGCGAAGGCGGGGGCTACGCGGGGATGACGGGAGAATGTCGTCATCCCCGCGTAGGCGGGGATCCAGCGCGAGGTCTACCGAGCTTGGGGTACCCGCACCCCCCTCCTCCCTCCCCGCCGGCGGCACAGCCTCCGGCGAATCCGGCCCCGCCTGCGCCAACCTCGCATAGCGCCGCGTGAGCACCTGCCGCATGGCGGCGTAGTCGTCGCCAGGCGTGATGTCGTCGATGTTGTAGCGCCGGTATTCGCCGTTTTGCATCTTGTGCTGGTGATACACCACGCAAGATGCCTGCGTGGCCTCGCCCGAGGTGTGCGAGATGTCGAAGCACTCGATGCGAAAGGCGTCAATGTCGTCCGGCGCCAGGTCGAGCGTGTCGACCAGGGCCCGGGTGCGGGCCTGCTGCGAGCCTTCCTCGGCCAGCAGCCGCGCCAGCTGGATCGCGGCATTCTTGTCGGCCATCTCCAGCCACAGGCGCCGCTGTTCGCGCGGGTTGTGAACGGCGCTGATGCGAAGGCCCGCCTGCTCGGACAGGGCCTCGACCAGGGCGCGGTCAATCGGGTGGTTGGTGATCAGCGCCGGCGGCACCGGCACGCCGATGTAGTGCTGGGCGATGAAGGCCTCGAGCACCTGCACCTCCACCGGCCGCGGGGCCTGCTCGCCCTCTTGCAGGGCCTGCAGCGCGGCGGCATCCTCGACGTGCGAGGGGAAATAGGGCCGGTCGCCCAGGTGCCGCCCGCCCCGCACCATGGCCAGATTCACACAGGCCTTGCCGCCATGCACCTTCACCGCCAGGATGTCGACGTCCTTGTCGGTGCCGGTGTCCACCGACTGCTGGTGCAGCACCCGCGAAAGCGCACTCATCTGGTTGCGCAACTCGGCCGCCTGCTCGAACTCGAGCTTGCCGGCATGTTCCATCATGCGCAGCTCCAGCTGCGCCATCACCTGCTGCGCGTCGCCGCGCAGAAAGCGCTCTGCGTTCTCGACGTTGCGCTGGTAGTCGCCCGCGGCGATCAGGTCGACGCAGGGGCCGGTGCAGCGCTTGATCTGATAGAGCAGGCAGGGCCGCGTGCGGTTGGCAAACACGGTGTCTTCGCAGGTGCGCAGGCGAAACACCTTCTGCAGCAGCTGGATCGATTCCTTGACCGCCCAGGCGCTCGGATAGGGACCGAAGTACCGGTGCCGCTTGTCCACCGCGCCACGGTAGTACACCATCCTCGGGAAGGCGGCGGCGCCTTCGGTGGTCGTTGCGGACTTGTCGGCCGCACCGGTGATCTTGAGGTAGGGGTAGCTCTTGTCGTCCCTGAACAGGATGTTGAACCGTGGGTTGAGCGCCTTGATCAGGTTGTTTTCCAGCAGCAACGCCTCGGCCTCGGATCGCACCACGGTGGTCTCCATGCGGGCGATGCGCCCGATCATGTGGCCGATGCGCGTGCCGCCGTGGTTCTTCTGGAAGTAGCTGGCGACGCGCTTCTTGAGGTTGCGCGCCTTGCCGACGTAGAGCACCCCGCCCTCGGCGTCGAAATACCGGTAGACGCCCGGCAGCGGCGGCAGCGCGGCAACCTGCTCGAGCAGTTTTTCGGAATGCACCTCGGGTAGGGCGGACATGGGGGCCTATTATCCCAGGCCATGCTCTGGGACATCTTTTGCAAAGTCATCGACAACCACGGCGACATCGGCGTGGGCTGGCGACTGTCGGCCGAACTGGCGGCCCGAGGCGAGCGGGTGCGCCTGTGGGTGGACGATCCTTCGGCGCTGGCCTGGATGGCGCCGCAGGGGCAGCCCGGCGTGGAAGTGATTCGCTGGGACGCACAGGTTGGCGGCGCGGGATCGGCCAAGGAATCGGCCGTGGTGCCTGGCGACGTGGTGGTCGAGGCCTTCGGCTGCGACCCGCATGAGGCCTTCCTGGCGGCCATGGCCGAACGGGCGGCACGCACCGGCCGGCAGCCCGCCTGGATCAACCTCGAGTACCTGTCCGCCGAGAACTATGTGGAACGCTGCCACGGGCTGTGTTCGCCGGTGATGGGCGGGCCCGCCAAGGGGCTGGTCAAGCGGTTTTTCTACCCGGGGTTCACGCCCGCCACGGGGGGACTGATCCGGGAACTGGATCTTCAAGCGCGGCAGGCGCGGTTCGACCGAGTGGCGTGCATGGCACATCTGCTCGCGGATGTCGTCATTCCCGCGCAGAGCCTGCCCCCAGCGAAGGCGGGGACGGGAATCCAGGCCGAGGCCGACTCCCGCGAAGGCGGGGGGATGGCCCGTCACGCTGGAGGCACCTCGCTCCTGGATCCCCGCCTTCGCGGAGATGACCAGCCAGGGGTCGCCCCCGCAGACCCGAACCATGACCAATGGCTGAGCCTGTTCTGCTACGAGCCCCCGGCCCTGCCCCAGCTGCTGCGCCAACTCGCCCACGATGCCCCACAGACCCGGCTGTTCGTGACGGCAGGTCGGAGCGCCGCCGCAGTAGCCGCTGCCCTCCACGGCCTGCCCGCCGCCGTGCGCCCGTCCATTGACAAGCTGCCCCTGCTCACCCAGCGCGCGTTCGACGAGCTGCTGTGGGCCTGCGACCTGAACTTCGTACGCGGTGAAGACTCACTGGTGCGCGCCCTGTGGGCCGGCAAGCCACTGGTGTGGCAGATCTACCCGCAGCACGATGGCGTGCACATGGACAAGCTGCACGCCTTTCTTGACTGGTATGGCGCGCCGCCGTCATTGCGGGCCTTTCACGAGGCCTGGAACGCGGGCGGCGAGCTGCCCCCGATTGACATCGATGGGTGGGCCGACACGGCCGAGGCCGCCCGCCAGCGCCTGTGGCAGCAAGCCGACCTGGTGGACCAACTGCGGCGCATGGCGCTGGAGCCGGCGCCCACGCTGTGAGCTGCGGCCTCAGCGGCTGGCGGCCGGGGCCGCAGCCGGAGCGCGGCAATCAGCGAACATGTCCATGGACCGGTCGTAGACGGTGGTGCTCACGTCCATCAGGCCCAGCATCGAATGGAACAGGTTGTCGTGACTGAGCTGTCGTCCAGCCCGCCCACGCAAGCATGCCGTGTCGACGCCGAAGGCACGGCTAAAGCCCGGTGACATCCAGGTCACCATGGGCACGCGCAGTTGCACATCGGGCGCGATGGCATAGGGCATGCCGTGCAGGTACATGCCGTTCTCGCCGAGCGACTCGCCATGGTCGGACACGTAGAGCATGGCCGTGTCGAAGCGGTCCTGCTGCGCCGCGAGGAAGTCGATCAGGCGGCCCAGCACGTGGTCGGTGTACAGCAGGCTGTTGTCATAGGCGTTTCGGATTTCGGCCGTGGTGCAGCGCTGCAGGTCTTGCGATTCGCAGGCGGGCTGGAAGCGCTTGAAGGCCGGCGGATAACGCCGGAAGTACGCCGGGCCATGGCTGCCAAGCTGATGGAGCACCACGAACAGGTTGCCGCGCGCGTCGGTCAGCACCGAATCGAGGTTGTGCAAGAGCACTTCGTCGCTGCACTGTCCGCCACTGCACAGTCCTTCGATCCGCGAGGCGGCCAGGTCGTGCTGGGGCAGACCCTCGCACACGCCCTTGCAGCCCGACTGGTTGTCGCGCCACAGCACCCCAAAGCCGGCGCGGGCCAACACGTGCAGCAGCGACTGGTGGGTCTGGATGCGGTCCTCGTCGTACTGGCGGCGGCCATACGGCGAAAACATGCAGGGCAGCGAGACCTCTGTGGAGGTGCCGCAGGCACGCACGTGGGGAAAGTTGATCACGTCACGCTTGGCCAACTCGGGGTTGGTGGTGCGCTCATAACCGTTAAGGGAGAAGTTCTGGGCACGCGCAGTTTCACCAACCACCAGCACGAACAGCGCCGGCCGCGAGCGCTGCTGCCAGGCGGCGGACAAGCGGGCGTCCTGGCCCACCGGCAGCAGCGGCCCGGTGCGGCGCACGCGTCCGAAGGCATTGGCCACGCCAGCCGCCACCACATTGGCCGGCGTGACCAGATAGCGCACCTCACGGTGGTTGCGCATCAACGAGGCGAAGTCGGCGAAGACCAGCATCAGGCTGCCCACGGCCAGCAACGCGGCGGCGATCGTCCACGCCAGCCGCACGCCCACGGCACGCAGCAGGGGCCGCGCCGCCAGCCGGGGCCACCACAGCAGCGCCGCGGGCAACACGCCAAACAGCAGGATGTGACCGACCATCGACAGCGTGATCAGTTCGCGCGCTTCCTGGTAATGGGTGGCCAGCACATTGGCCACCATGGTCCGGTCGATGTAGACGGCATAGCGTCCGGTGTAATAGGAGGCCGCCGCCGACATCAGGAACAGCAGGCTCAGCAGGGGCCGCACACTCCAGCGGGTGGCCAGGGGGCTGAGGAACACGAAGTACAGGCCGCCGCCGATGCCCAGGAGCGACAGCGCGAAAACCCAGGTGCCTGCCGCGTCCCACCCCAGGCCATCGAGGGCGGCGCGCCAAAATGGGCCGTTGCAGGTGAGAAACAGGTAGAGCACCCCGGCACTCAGCAGGGCCTCCACCGAGACGAGGGGTCGTCGAAGCGTCATGGGCCGCAAGTATGCCCGCCAAACCGGCTAAAATTGCGGGCTTTGCGCTCACCCGCGCCGCATCGAGAGGCTCCGCGGTTGCCCCCAACGCCTGTGAACACCCTCGAATGGACCCGCCGCGGCAAGTTCGCCCTGAGCCTGCGGCTCAACCCTAGCCACCACTCATTATGAAAATCGCTCAAGAAATCCGCGCCGGAAACGTGATCATGCAAAACGGCGCCCCGTGGGTTGTGCTCAAGACCGAATACGCCCGAGGCGGACGCAACGCCGCCACCGTGCGCATGAAGCTCAAGAGCCTGCTGTCCAACCAGGGCACGGAAATCGTCTTCAAGGCCGACGACAAGATGGACCAGATCGTGCTGGACAAGAAGGACTGCACCTATTCCTACTTCGCCGACCCGATGTATGTCTGGATGGACGCCGAGTACAACCAGTACGAGGTCGAGGCCGAGAACATGGGCGACTCGCTGAACTACCTCGAAGACGGCATGACCGCCGAAGTGGTGTTCTACGACGGCAAGGCCATCTCTGTCGAGCTGCCCACCAGCGTCGAGCGCGAGATCACCTGGACCGAACCGGCCGTCAAGGGTGACACCTCAGGCAAGGTGCTCAAGCCCGCCAAGATCGCCACCGGTTTCGAGATTGGCGTGCCGATCTTCGTGGCCCAGGGCGACAAGGTCGAGATCGACACCCGCACCGCCGAGTACCGCCGGAGGGTGTGACCCACCCCCGAAGCGGCTCACTCCGTGTAGCCGCCCCCCCCCTCAAGGGGGCGCCACCAGCGGCCCGGCAAAGCCGGTTCCGCGGTGGCCGCTAAACCAGACACGGCATTCGATCGACAAGGGTGACGGCCAACATTTAGGCTACAAGAGAGGCTCCTTCGGGAGCCTTTTTCATTTTCTGCCCCTTGCCCATGGACTTCGATTTCGCGCAGATCGCCGTGCCCTTCCGGATGCAGCCGAACATCGCCCGGCTGGAGCAGGGCGCGCCGCAGTTGACGGCGCTGGATCCGTCGACGCCGCTGCATGCCGAAAAGCGCTCTGTGCTGGCGGCCGGCCCCGTGAGGCTGGCGGTTGCGGGCTTCGACGCCGCCCCCGCATTGGCAGCCATTGCCGAGCAGGCCCGCCACGACGGTGCCCAGGCGCGGCTGCTGGCGGGCGAGCCGCTGGAGCTGGCGTTCGAGGAAGACCTGGCCGTTCTCGACGGCGACACCGGCACCCTGCCCTGGCTGTGCGTCTGCACCCCCTCGCACTGGGCGCCGCAGGACAAACTGGGGCTGTCCTTGACGGCGGTGCACGCGCCGGTGGCGGACAACGACAGGCTGCTGGCGGCATCGGCGCAGCTCACGCGGCTGGCCACGGGGGGCGAGCGCTGGGAGCGCCAGGTGTGGACCGTGAGCCCGTCGGACCGCTACGACCAGCACCCGCGGCGCCAGCCGCGCACCCCGTGGCCGGACACCCCCGACGCCACGGCCTTCGCCTCGCGTTGTTTTCTGCGGGCGGAGCGCCAGACTTTCTTTCCAGTGGGACGGGGCACGCACCAGGCGGTGTTCACCATCCGCGTTCAACTCGCCCCGTTGACACACACAGTGGACACGGCCGACAAGGCGCTGCGGCTGCACGACAGCCTGGCCTCGATGAGCGATGCCGTGCTGCGTTACAAAGGCCTGGCGGCCGCGCGAGCGCCCTTGCTTCGGTGGCTTGCGGCCCGCGCTGCGGATCGCCCATGAAATCCCGCGACAATGGCCCCATGTTTTCGAACCGCGATCTCCACGACCGTCGCATCGCCGACGCCTGGGCCACCCTGCAAGCCCACTCCGACTCCGGCCTTGCGCTGGAGCCCGACGCCAGCCGCCTGGCCTTCGCAGATCCGCAGTTTTTACTGAGCCGCGAGACGCGCGGCATCCGTTTCCAGTTGGAGCTGCTCAAGCCCGACCTGGGGCAACAAGCGCATGGCATCGAAAACACGATCGTGGTGTTTGGCAGCGCCCGCTTTCGCAGTCAGGAGGAAGCCGCAACGCTGCTGTCCGCGGCCGAGGCCGGCGGCGACGAAGTCACCATCCAGCGGGCCCGGGTCATGGCCCGCAACGCGCGCTACTACGAACAGGCTCGCGCCTTCGGCCAGCTTGTCGCGCGCTACAGCGCAGACAAGCAAGCGCGTGACAAGCTGTTTATCTGCACCGGCGGCGGTCCGGGCATCATGCAGGCGGCCAACCGCGGCGCGTTCGAAGCCGGTGGGGTGAGCGTGGGCCTGGCAATCGCCCTGCCGATGGAGGAAGCGGCCAACCCCTACGTCACGCCGGAGCTGTCGTTCAAGTTCCACTACTTCGCGCTGCGCAAGATGCACTTCATGATGCGGGCCAAGGCCTTGGTGGCGTTTCCTGGTGGCTTCGGAACGCTCGATGAGCTGTTCGAGGTGATCACGCTGGTGCAGACACGCAAGGCCAAGCAGGTGCCCATCGTGCTGCTCGGCTCCGACTACTGGAAGCGGGTCATCAACTTCGACGCCCTGGTGGATGAGGGCGTGGTGTCGCAGGCCGACCTCGATCTGTTCCAGTATGCGGACGACGCCGACACGGCCTGGGAATTGATCCGTACGTTCTACCGGCTCTGACGCGCGATCAGCCTTGGCCGGGACGCATCCGCACGGCAATCCGGCAGCCGCCAACGACCATGGCGCCAACCACCCAGAACACACCCGAGATGCCGATCACCGTTCCAGCCAGGCCGAACACCACTGGCATGACCACGCCCGAGCCGTAAATCGCGGCCATCCGCATGCCCACGGCCTCGCCGTGACGGTGCGCGGGCGTGATCTGGTGCAAGCTGCTCATGACCATGGGTTGCACCCCCCCAAGCGCGAATCCCAGCAGAACCGAGCACACGCCCATGCCCAACGGGGAATGCACGAACGGATACACGACGAACAGCACGGCCGATGCCGCCATAGACACCACGATCACTGCCCACTCTGGAAACCGCGCGACCAGGAAGGGGAGCGCGAGGCGCAACGCAGCCACCGCGATGGCGAAGGCGCCGAGGATCGCTCCGATGACGGACGCCGACAGCCCGCGCTCATGTCCGAGGACCGGAATGACGAAGGTGTGCACATCCCAGCACGAGGACACGAGCCAGTTCACGATCATCAGGCGCGCAAAGACGGGATCACGCAGCAGGTCCCATGCCGGTCCGCTTCGTGCGTCGCCGCCGGGATCGGCAAGTGGCGTTTCCTGCACGCCGCGCATGCAGGCCCAGGCCACCAACGGCAGCAACGCCATCGCCAAGAACGCGGCCCGAAAGCCCCCGTTATCGATCAGCACCCCGGCAACAAACGGTCCGAGAAAGTTCGAGCCGGCCGGTGCGATGGATAGCCACGAGAACACCTGGCGCAGTTGCGCCGGGCCGCTGGCCGCACGACCCACATGCCGCTGAAGGGCAATGGAGGCGATCGCGGCGGCGCAGCCCGTCATCATGGCGCTCACGCACAGAACCGAAAACACTGGCCAGGCGGCCGCCATGCCTGCACCAGACACTGCCAAGATGATGGACATCATGACGGGGCGGTGAACGCCATGCCGATCGGCATAGCGCCCGGCCGACACCGCCAGGAACACCTGAGTCACCGCGAACAAAGCCAGCAGCAACCCAACCGCCGCCGCGCTGTGTCCGGCGCGCAGCGCCAGCAGCGGTGCGGCCATGCGCATGCCGGTCATGCAGGCGTGAATAAAAAGATGCCCCGCCATGACCCGCGCCAGGTCGGCGCTCAGGCCGGTGCGCCCGGCGCCAGTCTCACTCGGCGGTGTCGTCAACGACGTCCTCCGCCGGCGGCAGCAGGCCCTGGGCCTGGGTCTCGGGCAGGGCTTCGACCACCTTGAGGGCGCGCCGCATCTGGCGGGTACGGGTGTCGGCCTTGTCCAGGGTGTCCGAGGCCTTTTGCATCTGTTCCTTGATGCGCGCGACCCAGTCGCCATAACGCTCGAACTCGGTCTTGACCGCGCCCAGCACCTTCCAGACTTCAGAGGCCTGCTCCTGCAAGGCCAGGGTGCGAAAGCCCATGTGCAGGCTGTTGAGCATGGCCAGCAGCGTGGTCGGGCCGGCCAACGTGACACGCCAGTCGCGTTGCAACGCGTCCATCAGGCCGGGGCGCCGCAGCACCTCGGCGTACAGGCTCTCGACCGGCAGGAACAAGATGGCGAAGTCGGTGGTGTGCGGCGGGCTGACATACGACTCGGCGATCGACTTGGCCTCCTGGCGGATGCGCGCCTCGAGCGCGCGCGCGCAGGCCTCGACCCCCACCGCATCAGCGCGATCGTGCGCCTCCAGCAGGCGCTCGTAGTCATCGCGCGGAAACTTGGCGTCGATCGGCAGCCACACCGGCGTGCCGTCGTCGCTGCGGCCCGGGAAACGCACCGCGAAGTCCACACGCTGGCGGCTGCCGGGCTTGGTCTCGACCTGGCGGGCGTATTGCTCGGGCGCCAGCACCTGCTCGAGCAGGGCCTCCAACTGCACTTCGCCGAAGATGCCGCGCGTCTTGACGTTGGTCAGCACGCGCTGCAGCTCACCCACCCCCTGCGCCAGCGACTGCATCTGGCCCAGGCCCTTGTGCACCTGCTCCAGCCGCTCGGCCACCTGGCGGAAGCTCTCGCCCAGCCGCGTCTCCAGGGTCGCCTGCAGCTTTTCGTCGACGGTGCGGCGCATCTCCTCGAGCTTGGCGGAGTTGGTCTGCTGCAGCACCGACAGCTGCGCCTCAAGCGTGGCGCGTACCTCGGCCAGCCGCCGGGCGTTGGAATCGCTGAGCGCCTGAAGCTGCGAATTGAGCGTGTCGCCCAAGCCCTTTTGCATGAGCGCGAGCTGCTGGCCAAAGGCGTCGATCTGGGCGTTCTGGGTGCGCGTGGCCTCCGCCCCCTGGCGCACCAGCGCGTCCTGGAAGCTGGTGAGGTTGAGCGTCAGCTCCTGGCGCGCGCCGCGCGAAGACTCGCTGATCTCGCGCCGCAGTTCGCGCTCGAGCCGTTCGTTGGCGGCCAGCAGTTCGACGCGCATTCCTTCCTGGCTGGGCGGGCGGCGCATCAGCAGCAGCACCAGCAGCAGGAGGTTGGCCCCGCCCAATGCCAGGGCGATCCAGGCTTCGACGTTCAATGCGGCTCCAGGACTGCGGGGTTGAGCGGGAAATGGACCGTCACCGGAACCAGATGAAGGTCATGGCAACGAAAAGCGGAACGAGCACCGCACACGACCAGGCCATGTAACCGAAGAAGCTGGGCATGCGGATGCCCCGGTCTTCGGCGATGGCCTTGACCATCAGGTTGGGCGCATTGCCGATGTAGCTGTTGGCGCCCATGAAGACCGCGCCGGCCGAAATGGCGGCGAGCGTGGGCGCCAGCGTGGTCATGAGCACGGCCGCATCGCCGCCCGCGGTGTTGAAGAACACCAGGTAGGTCGGCGCGTTGTCCAGGAAGGAGCTGAGCACGCCGGTGGCCCAGAAATAGGCGGCGGGGTCGGGCGAGCCGTCGGCCCGGGTGACCGCGGCAACGATCGCGCCAAACGGCCCCTGCGTGCCGGCCTTGAGCATCGCGATCACCGGGATCATGGTCAGGAAGATGCCCGCGAACAGCTTGGCCACCTCCTGCATGGGCGCCCACGAGAACTGGTTCTTCTCGTGCACGACGTCGGGCGTCAACTTCAAGGACACAAGCGTCACGATGACCAGCCCCACATCGCGCACCAGGCCGGGCAAGCCCACGGTGGTGCCGGCCACATCAAAGGAGACCGGCGACTTCCACAGGCCGCTGAGCAGCACCAGGACCACGATGACACCCAGCAGCCAGAAGTTGCGCGCGCCCTCGAAGCCGATGTCGCGGGTGTCGGGCGTGGGGTCGACCGGCAGCAGCTCTTCGCGGCGGTAAAAGTAGCCGGCGTCGAGCGCATAAAACAACAGCAGCAACGCGCCGACGAGGAACAAGGTCTCGGGAAACAGGTGCTTGATCGTCCAGAAGAAGTCGACACCCTTGAGGAACCCCAGGAACAGGGGCGGATCGCCCAGTGGCGTCAGGGAGCCGCCGGCGTTGGAAACGATGAAGATGAAGAAGACGACGATGTGCGCCTTGTGCCGGCGGTCGTCGTTGGCCCGAATGAGCGGGCGGATCATCAGCATCGACGCGCCGGTGGTGCCCATGACACTGGCCAGGACCGCGCCAATGGCCAGGATGGCCGTGTTCGTCCCCGGGCTGCCGTGCAGATTGCCACGAATAAAGATGCCCCCGGCCACGGTGAACAAGGCCGTCACCAAAATGACGAAAGGCAGGTACTCGGCCACGGCCACGTGCACCAGGCTCGCGCCGGCGGCACCGGAACCGAACACCATGGCGAAGGGGATCAGGAAGGCCAGGGCCCAGGCCGCCGCGATCTTTCCGAAGTGGTGATGCCAGAACCGGGGTGCCGCGAGCGGCACCAGGGCGATCGATAGCAGGATGCCGGCGAACGGTATCCCCCACACGGCGGACAGGGCACGTCCATCTATATCCGCGGCAGTGGCCCACCCGGGAAGCAACAGCAGTGCGGCCAGCGCGGCGCGAGCGGCGATCACGGCGGCGACACTCAATCGAGCCAGTGCGTCAAGCCCGGCATCGGTTCGCGCGGGGTGTGAAAGCTGTTGACCAGCGCGGCTTCGTCGGCATAGCCCAGCGCCATGCCGCACACGACCATCTCGCGCTCGCCAGCGCCGATGTGCGAATGCACCATGCCGGAAAACTCGTTCCAGGCGGCCTGCGGACAGGTGTGCAGGCCACGGGCGCGGGCAGCCACCATGATGTTCTGAAGGAACATGCCGTAGTCGACCAGCGAGCCGCGGTTGAGGATGCGGTCGATCGTGAACACGAGGCCGACCGGCGCGTCGAAGAAGCGGAAGTTGCGCTGGTGCTGCGCGTGCATCTTGTCCTTGTCGCCCTTGCCGATGCCCAGCAAGCCGTACAGGCCCCAGCCGTTCTCGCGCCGGCGCTCGATGTAGGGTGAGACCCAGTTCTCGGGGTAGTAGTCGTAGCCCCTGGGGTACTGCGAGGCGAGCGCCGGGTCGGCACGGATCGCGTCGTGGACCGCGCACACCTTGTCGCACAGTGACTGGCGGCTGGCGCCCTGCAGCACATAGACCTTCCAGGGCTGGACGTTGCTGCCACTGGGCGCCCGGCTCGCCAGGTCAAGGATGCCTTCGAGCATCTCGCGCGGCACCGGGCGCGGCAGGAAGGCGCGGGCGGAAAAACGGCTTTCGATGGCCGCGTCGACGCTGGCCGGATCCTCGATGCGGACGCTGACCTGGGGGGTACTTGTCATGGGTTCAACTGCTCCAATATATTGCACGACCATCGCAGGCCGTCGCGCGATGACCGCCTTAAACGATGACCGCCTTGCATTCTGCCAGCGCCGCCAGTACTGGGCGGCGACCTTGAAGGTGTTCACCTGCGCCTGGACGGTGTCCTCGATACGGTGGCCATAACCGCCCGCCATGGCGAACGCCAGCGGCACACGCCGCTGCCAGGCCCACTCGAAAACCCGGCGGTCGCGCGCCTCCAGGCCGCCCCAGGTGAGTTTGAGCCGGCCAAGCCGGTCGCCCTCGTGTGGATCGGCGCCGGCCAGGTAAATCACCAGACCCGGCTCGAAGCTGCGATCGAGTTCGTCGAGCGCGCCTTCCAGCGCCTGCAGATAGCCGGCGTCGCTCAGGCCGTCCGGCAGGTCGATGTCGAGATCGGACGGTTCCTTGCGAAACGGGAAGTTCTTTTGCCCGTGCATCGACAGCGTGAACACAGACGGATCGCCGCGAAAGATGCTGGCCGTGCCGTTGCCTTGATGCACATCCAGGTCGATCACCGCCACCTGGAGCGGCCGGCCCCGGTTGCGCCCCCGTTCGGCCTGCATCAGTCGGGCCGCCACGGCGGCATCGTTGAAAACGCAAAAGCCCCCGCCGCGCTCGGCCATGGCGTGATGGGTGCCGCCGGCGATGTTGGCCGCCACGCCCTCGGTCATCGCGGCGCGGCAGGCGGCGATGGTAGCGCCCACCGACCGCCGCGCCCGCTCGGCCATGGCCTGGCTCCAGGGAAAACCGATCTCGCGCAGGATCTGCGGGTCGACCGAGCCGTCGGTGATGGCCTTCACGTACCCTGGTGTGTGAGCCAGGGCCAGTTCCCCGTCGCTGGCCGGCTCGGCCTGCATCAGCTGCATTTCACTCAGCTCATCAGCGAGGCGATCGCGCAGGAGCTGGTATTTCGCCATCGGAAACCGATGCCCCGGCGGGAGGCTCAGCACGAACTGGGTGGCGTAGAAGACCCGCATGCCGCCATTGTGCGGTCGGCCCAGCTCAGCCTTGCCGCGCCCGATCTCCTCCAAATTTGTTGCGGCGCAGCACAAAAAGCTTGTAATGCCGAAATCAGCCCCTACAATTCAAACCATGCTGCAGCGCAACATACATGTTCGCAGGCAGCAGAAGTACCCCGAAACCAACCCTACTGGAGTTCTCCATGCTGACCGCTGAACAAATCCTGGCCTCGCAAAAAGCCAACTTCGAAACCCTCTTCGGCCTGACCAGCAAGGCTTTCGAAGGCGTCGAAAAGCTCGTCGAACTGAACATGACCGCCTCCAAGGCCGCCCTGAGCGAAGCCGCTGGCAGCGCCCAAGCGCTGCTGAGCGTCAAGGACGCCCAGGAACTGCTGGCCCTGCAAGCCTCGCTGTTCCAGCCCCTGGCCGAAAAAGCCTCCGCCTACAGCCGCCACGTCTATGAAATCGCCTCTGGCGCCGGCGCCGAGTTCGGCAAGTCGCTCGAAACCCAAGCCACCGAGGCGCAAAAGAAGTTCATGAGCGTGGTCGACAACGCCGCCAAGAACGCCCCGGCCGGCAGCGAAACCGCCGTCGCCGTGTTCAAGAGCGCTGTTGCCGCCGGCAGCAACGCCCTGGAATCGGTGCAAAAGGCTGTCAAGCAAGCCACCGATGTGGCCGAAGCCAACTTCAGCGCGGTCGCCAGCACCGCGGTGAACGGCGCCAAGACCACCACCCGCGCCAAGCGTTAAGCCCTTCGACAGAGTTCCGCCGCAGGTCGGCCGGAACTCTGCCATGAGGCATGGTTACCTACCCCATGCCTGTGATTTTCCAGGCAGGGTTCTTCAGGTTGTCTCCTCGGGTCCTTTCGTAGCCATCGGGTTCAGGGATCCATTCGCCCCAGCCACTGTGCTGGGGCGTTTTTTTTGGGCGTCCGTTTTGTCGCCCGCAATTGAGAATAATTCTCGTTCGCGTATGATCAACCCATTGATCGACTACCGAGATCCTCATGACCCACCGACCGTTCGCCGCCGTCTCCACCCTCACGCTTTTGCTGGCCGGTGGCACGCCCGCGTCGGCCCAAGACCAGGTGCTGAACCTGTATTCGGCCCGCCACTACTCGACCGACGAGGCGCTCTACAGCAATTTCACCAAGGCCACCGGGATCCGCATCAACCGGGTTGACTCCGATGATGCGGGCATCCTGGCACGGCTCAAGGCGGAAGGCGCCGCCTCCCCCGCCGACGTCATCCTGCTGGTCGACGCCGCGCGGCTGTACAAGGGCGAGGTCGACGGCTTGTTCAAGCCCATCCAGTCCAAGCTCCTCGCCGACGCGATCCCGACCAAGTACCGGGCGCGCGACACCGCCGAGGGAACAACCTGGTTTGGCTTTTCCACCCGGGCGCGGGTGGTGGTGTACGACAAGCTCAAGGTCAAGCGCGAGGATGTCGACACCTACGAGGAACTGGCCGACCCCAAGAACAAGGGCCGCATCTGCATTCGCTCCGGCTCGCACCCCTACAACCTGTCGCTATTTGGCGCCGTCACAGAGCATCTGGGCGAGCCCAAGGCCGAGCTGTGGCTCAAGGGCGTGGTGGCGAATCTGGCCCGCGACCCCAAGGGAGGCGATACCGATCAGATCAAGGCCGTCGGCGCCGGCGAGTGCCAAGTCGCGGTGAGCAACACCTACTACATCGCCCGCCTCATGCGCTCGAATGACCCCAACGACCGCGCGCTGATGGGAAAGGTGGGCATCGTGTTTCCCAACCAGAACAGTTGGGGCACCCATGTGAACATCGCCGGCGGCGCCGTCGCCCGCCACGCCAAGAACCCGACCGCCGCCGTCAAGTTCCTCGAATACCTGGCCAGCCCGCAGGCGCAGGACCACTTCGCCAACGGCAACAACGAGTGGCCGACCGCCAAGGGCGTGAAGGTGAACAACCCCGCGCTACAGGCCATGAGCGGCGGCGACTTCAATTCCGAGACCATCCCCCTGGCCGCTGCCGGAGCGAACACGGTGAAGGTGCAGCAGATGCTCGACCGCGTCGGCTTCAAGTGACCGGCGCGTAGCGCCGGTCGTCCCTGCGAAGACGGGGATCCAGCACGCTGCCGGCTTGCATCCAAGGCCATAATCCGCCCTTTACGCTACGTCAACATCACCTGCGGGAGCAACCATGGACATCAGCGGCAAGGTCTTCATCGTCACCGGTGGCGCGTCGGGGCTGGGCGAGGGCACCGCCCGCCTGCTAACCGAATGCGGCGGCAAGGTGGTGATCGCCGACATGCAGGCCGACAAGGGGGAAGCGGTCGCGCGCGAGATCGGCGGCGCCTTCGTGCGTTGCGATGTGAGCCAGGAAGCCGATGCGCTGGCAGTCGTGCAAAAGGCGACGTCCATGGGCAAGCTGATGGGCCTGGTCAACTGCGCGGGGATTGCCACTGCCGAGAAGACCCTCAGCAAGACCGGGGCGCACACCCTGGCGGTGTTCATGCGTGCCATCAATGTCAACCTGGTGGGCACGTTCAACATGCTGCGCGTGGCCGCCGAAGCGATGAGCCACAACGAGCCCGAGGTCACGGGCGAGCGCGGCTGCATCGTCAACACCGCCTCTGTCGCGGCTTACGACGGGCAGATTGGGCAGGTCGCGTACAGCGCCTCCAAGGCCGGCGTGGTCGGCATGACCTTGCCGGTCGCGCGCGACCTGGCCCGCAGCGGCATCCGCAACATGACCATCGCCCCAGGGCTGTTCGGCACACCCATGTTGTTTGGCCTGCCCAAGGAGATGCAGGACTCGCTGGCCGCCGCCGTGCCCTTCCCGCCACGGCTGGGAACACCGCTGGACTACGCCAAGCTGGTGCGCCACATCTTCGAAAACGACATGCTCAATGGCGAGGTGATCCGCCTCGACGGCGCAATCCGGCTTGCGCCCCGGTGATGATCACAGCCCGCGCGAGAGCGCGGCTGTGATCCACGCGGCAAAGTTCAGGCCGTGAAGCGAATGCTCTCGGTGGTCATGTTCGCGGCTGCGCTGGCGGCCTGCGCGCCTGCGCCACTCAGGGGCCCGACCGTGACTGGCGAGCGGCCATTGCAGCCAGAAGGCGCATCCACCCAGACCCGCAAACCGGGATGGGTCACCCGCACCCAAGCGGTCGCGGCGGCGCATCCCATGGCAGCGGATGCCGGCCTGCGGATGCTCAAGGAGGGCGGCAGCGCCGTCGATGCCGCGATCGCCGCGCAAATGGTGCTGACCCTGGTCGAGCCGCAGTCCAGCGGCATCGGCGGGGGATCGTTCCTGCTGCACTGGAACGGCCGCGAGGTCGAGGCCTTCGACGGGCGTGAGACCGCGCCCGCGCTGGCCGACGAGAGGCTGTTTCTCGACGCCGGCGGCAAGCCGATGGCGTTCCACGCGGCGGCGGTGGGCGGCCGAGCGGTCGGTGTACCCGGCACGCTACGGATGCTGGAGCTGGCGCACCGCCAGCACGGCCGACTGCCGTGGGCACAGCTGTTCCAGCCCGCCATCGCACTGGCCGATGACGGCTTTCCGGTCGGCGCGCGCCTGCACGCGCTGCTCACGAACGAAGCACACCTGAAGCAAGACCCGGCCGCTGCCGCTTATTTTTACCAGGCCGACGGCACGCCGCGCCGCGTCGGCGAGCTGCTGCGCAACCCCGAGCTTGCGGCGGTGTTCCGTCGCATCGCCGCCGAAGGCCCGCGTGCGCTGCACGAGGGTGAGATTGCGCAGGCCATCGTCGACAAAGTGCAAAAGCACCCCGGCAACCCGGGCCGGCTGTCACTGGCCGACCTGGCCGCGTACCAGCCACGCAAGCGCGAGCCCTTGTGCCACGACTTGCACGCTGGCGGCAAGGACTGGCACGTCTGCGGCTTTCCGCCGCCGAGTTCGGGCGCGATCGCAATCGGCCAGATCCTGGGCATGCTGAGCCTGACCCCCGCGACAGCGATGCCGCTGAAAGATGGCTTGCCCTCGGCCGACTGGTTGCACTTCTATACCGAGGCCGCACGGCTGGCGTTCGCTGACCGGGCCCAGTGGGTCGCCGATCCGGATTTCGTCCAGCCGCCCGCCGGCCGCTGGACGAGCTTGCTCGACCCGCCGTACCTGGCCCAGCGCGCGGCGCTGATCGGTACGGCCAGCATGCAGGTGGCTTCGCCTGGCTCACCCTCCGGCACGCGGGCCAGTTTCGCGCCCATGCCTGAGCAGCCCGAATACGGCACCTCGCACATCAGCATCGTCGACAACCAGGGCAATGCCCTGGCCATGACCAGCAGCATCGAAGCCCAGTTCGGCGCGCGCCAGATGGTCAGTGGTTTCCTGTTGAACAATGAGTTGACCGACTTCAGCTTCGAACCGGCCGATGCGCAAGGCCGCCCCGTCGCCAACCGTGTCCAGCCTGGCAAGCGGCCGCGTTCGTCCATGGCGCCCACGCTGGTCTTCGACAAGGCGGGCAATCAGCTGGTGATGACCGCCGGCAGCCCGGGCGGCGCCGTGATCATTCACCACACGGCCAAGACGCTTTATGGCGTCTTCCACTGGGGCCTCAACCCCCAGCAGGCCATCGACCTGCCCAACTTCGGCTCGAACAATGGCCCCACCTTCGTCGAGAGCGAGCGGTTCCCTGCCGCAACGCTGCAGGCCCTGCGCGCTCGGGGCGCCGTTGTTCTCGAACAGGTGCTGCCCAGCGGCGTGCAGGCCATTGTGCGCACGCCCGGAGCTTGGTTCGGCGGCGCCGACAGCCGGCGTGAAGGCACTGTCGCGGGCGACTGACCGGCAGCCACGGCGCGCGAGGCAAAATGCCGGACTCGCTGGCCGCCGCCGCGCCCTTCCCGCCACGGCCGGGAACACCGCTGGACTACGCCAATCTGGTGCGCCACATCTTCGAGAACGACATGCTCAATGGCGAGGTGATTCGCCTCGACGGTGCGATCCGGCTCGCGCCGAAGTAATACTGGACGCCCTCGCTCCCTTAACGGGATTGAACGAGGACGTATCCCCGGTTCTCCAGCGTGTCGCGGGTCCTCATGCCCGCGATGAGTGTGCGTACCGGCATCCAGACCCAGCCAGCACTGGCCGGATTGACGTCGAGGATCAGGACCGAATCCGTTTCGGCGTCGTAGGCACCCAGCGGTGAGATATGCCCGCCGCCGGTCTGCCCCACTTGTTCTCGTCTGTAATTGACGATGACATAGTCACGGGCACGCCTGAGGTTGTCCACCAGGTCGGCGCGAATTTCGTCCTCGGCTTTGCTGTCGTCGACGACAACGAGCCTGGTCACGAGCGCATGCGCCTTGAGCAGTTCGTCGAACTGGCGCAACTGATACCCCACGTCGTGGATCAGTTTCCCATTGATCGTGACTGGCTCGCCGAGCACCTGGGCACGCGTCTTGCGCCCCTTGCCGATGACATTGTCTTGAGTGAAACGCGGCACGGCCAGATCGACGCTGCCGGGAAGATGCCGCAGATCTTCGGGCCGCAACCTGCTTCGATCACGAGGAAGGTCCCTCGTGCCGGCATAGATCGCATTGAGCACGATGGCAGCCAAAGTCGGCCCGCAGAACGCGCCGTTCGATTGGGCTTCGAACTGGTTTGCAAGCGTCGCAAAAGCGCGTTTGTCGCGAGCCCGCGCGAGGCGTGCAATGCCTTCTTCCGAAGAGAAAGGCACAAGCGTCGGGAGCGAATGGCTCGACACCTCATCGCGCGCGGCGACTTGCGGCAACGAGCCTGCAGCGAGCAAGACGACAAGAAACCAACGCAGCAACAGTGACATAGCCATCTCCTGGACTCGCTGCGTCCTGAGTGTAGAGGCAGCCCGACGAGGACTACCGCATGGGTAACGCAGCTGCTCGACCGCGCCGCCATCGCGGCCGCAAGAGTGATCATGGCAGAAACCCTCATTGAACGGCTCCGGCCAAGTCTGCGGCCGCTTCGGTGGAGAATAGGCGGGCCAATGGCCATCCCCGAAACATTCATCCAGGAACTCCTGGCACGCGCCGACGTGGTCGAGATCGTCGGCCGCTCCGTGCAGCTGAAGAAGACGGGCGCCAACTTCTCGGGCCTGTGCCCCTTCCACGCGGAAAAGTCGCCTTCGTTCACCGTCAGCCCGACCAAGCAGTTCTTCCATTGCTTCGGCTGCGGCAAGCATGGCAACGCCATCGGCTTCCTGATGGAGCATGCTGGCATGGGTTTTGTCGAGGCAGTCAAGGACCTCGCTGGTCAGTACGGCCTGCAGGTGCCCGAAGACGAACGCTCGCCGCAAGATCGGGCCGCCGCGGCCCAGCAGCGCGAAAAGCAGGCCACGCTGAGCGAGGTGCTGGAAAAGGCTGGCGAAGCCTATCGCAAGCACCTGAAGGCGTCGCCCCGCGCCGTGGATTACCTCAAGGGCCGCGGGCTGTCAGGCGAGGTCGCCAAGCGCTTTGGCCTGGGCTATGCGCCCGAAGGCTGGCGCAGTCTGGCCAGCGTGTTTGCGCAGTACGACGATCCGCTGCTGGCCGAGAGCGGACTGGTCATCGTCAACGAGGACGACCCTTCGACTGGCTCAGGACAGGCAAGGCGTTACGACCGCTTTCGCGACCGCATCATGTTCCCGATCCGCAACGTCAAGGGCGAGTGCATCGGTTTCGGCGGGCGGGTGCTCGGTGACGAAAAGCCCAAGTACCTCAACTCGCCCGAAACCCCGGTGTTCAGCAAGGGGCGCGAGCTGTACGGGCTGTTCGAAGCACGGCAGGCCCTGCGCGACGAGGGCTATGTGCTGGTGACCGAGGGCTACATGGACGTGGTGGCCCTGGCCCAGCTCGGCTTTCCCAATGCGGTGGCCACTCTGGGCACGGCCTGCACCACCGACCATGTGCAAAAGCTGTTTCGCTTCACCGACAACGTCGTCTTCAGCTTCGACGGCGACGCCGCCGGACGCCGCGCGGCACGCAAGGCGCTCGAAGGCGCCCTGCCCTATGCCTCGGATCTGCGATCGGTGAAGTTCCTGTTCCTGCCGCCCGAGCACGATCCGGACAGCTACATCCGCGAGCACGGCCGCGATGCTTTTGCGCGCTACGTGGGCGAAGCGACGCCGCTGTCGCGCTTCCTCGTCGATACCGCCCGCGATGGCTGCGACCTGACCACCGCCGAGGGCCGCGCCCACATGGCGGCCAACGCCAAGCCCCTGTGGAGCCTGCTGCCCGACGGTGCGCTCAAGCGCCAGTTGCTGGGCGAGATCGCCGACCTGGCCCAGCTCGAAGGGCGCGAACTGGCGGCGCTGTGGAGCGGCAAGCCGCTCCACGCCGCGTCGTCCCCGGGCACCCGCAAGCGCGAGCAGCGCCCCTGGGGTTCGCCGCTGTCGTCCGCGCAGTCGCCCTCACAGGCACCCCGGCGCCCACCCGGGCGGGCGCAGCCGCCGGGCCGCATCGACCGGGCCCTGCAGATCGTGCTGTCTGATGCCGCGGCCTGGGGGCGGCTGTCCAACGACGACCATCACCTGCTGTGCGAGCTCGCGCCACCGCACGGGCCGCTGTTCGCCTGGCTCGACGCGCAGTCGCACGACCATGGCCCGCAGCCCTGGGCCGATCTGCGCCCGGTGCTGGCTGGACATGAGCACGAAAGTTTTGCTCTTGCTCTGATGTCGCGCTTGCCGGAGACCATCGAGAATGATGCGGCCGAGCTCGTCCACATCCTGACGCGTGAACGCGAGCGCCTGAAACACGAGGAAATGGCCGCGCTGTCGGCCCGCGCGGCCACCGACCCGGCCGCCTACGAGCGGCTCAAGCTGCTGGTGACCCAGGCCAAGACCGGCGGTTCCTGATCCTTCTCGTTGAAATTCCTCTTGAAATTTGAGCCGATCGCTATAATTCACGGTTTGCTTCTCGCAAGAGCGACAGCAGCACCTCCGGGCCAGGCCGACTGTGACAGCAAAGGCTTCACGACAGCGCCATTTCACCGCAAGGACTGCACACCAAATGTTCGCCCAGACATCTTGCCCAAGAGACGCCACCGGTCCGCCCTGAAGTCGGATCTGTTGATCGGCCCGCGCCGCGGTCCGGTGTCGTCTTGCCAAGTTCACCCGCGCCGGGTTTTTGTGGCGCGCTAGTGTTTGTTCCTGTTCTTCCAGAAGTCCGAGGTGCTCGTACATGCCTGCTCAGAAGTCAGCCAAGACTGCCGCAAAACCCGAAGCGAGGAAAGTAGTCAAACACGGATCGCCCGCCAAGCCTGCGCTCAAGGTCGTCAAGACCCCCGCCAAGCCCGCCGCCCCGATCGCAACGAAAGCCAAGCCAGTGCCCGCATCGAAGACCGCCGCCGCCAAGACCGACAAAGCCGCCAAGGATGAGGTGAAAAAGCCCGCCAAGGATGAGGTGAAAAAGCCCGTCAAGGCCAGCGCCTCCGAGGAAGTCGTGATCAAGAAAAAGGCGGGCCGCCCGCCCAAGGCCGCCACCGCCGAAGCCGGCTCGGCCGCCAAGGAACCCGCCAAGCGCGGCCGCAAGCCCACGGCGGCTACCACCAACGGCAAGGTGGCTGGCGGCGACGACGAAGACCTGTCCGATGTCGTCGCCGAATATGCCGAGGAAGAAACTGTCACCGGGGCAGCCGCGACCACCACCGAGAAGGTCAAACCCCTTCGCATGAAAATCAGCAAGGCCAAGGAACGGGCCTTGATGAAGGAATTCGGCCTGGACGAGACCGTCCTGACCGAAGAGGAAATGCTCAGGCGCCGCCAGCGCCTGAAGACCCTGATCACGCTGGGCAAGACCCGCGGCTACCTGACCCACTCCGAGATCACCGACCACTTGCCCGAAAAGCTGGTGGAAGCTGAGACGCTGGAAGTTGTGGTCACCATGCTCAACGATCTGGGCGTGGCGGTGTACGAGCAGACGCCCGACGCCGAGATGCTGCTCCTGAACAACACGACGCCGACAGTAGCAACGGCCGAGGAAGCCGAAGAGGAAGCCGAAGCCGCCCTGTCCACCGTGGACAGCGAGTTCGGCCGCACCACCGACCCGGTTCGCATGTACATGCGCGAGATGGGCACGGTCGAGCTGCTCACGCGAGAGGGTGAAATCGAGATCGCCAAGCGCATCGAAGCCGGCCTGCAGGCCATGATGGAAGCCATCTCGGCCTCACCGGCCACCATCGCCGAGATCCTGCGCATGGCCGCCGACATCCGCGAGGGCAAGGTTGTCATCTCCACCATCGTCGACGGCTTCTCCAACCCCAACGAGGCCGACGACTACGTGGCCGAGGAAGACTTCGACGAGTTCGATGCCGACGACGATGACGACGGCAATGGCGGCTCCAAGGCGCTGACCAAGAAGCTCGAAGAACTCAAGAACCAGGCCCTCGAGCGCTTCACCCGCATCGCCGAGTTGTTCGAGAAGATCCACAAGCACTACGACAAGGACGGCTACGGCACACCCGCGTACATGAAGGCGCAACAGTCCCTTTCCGAGGAGCTGATGACCATCCGCTTCACGGCCAAGACCATCGAAAAGCTCTGCGATCTGGTGCGCACCCAGGTCGATGACGTTCGCAAAAAAGAGCGCGAGCTGCGCCGCATCATCGTGGAAAAGTGCGGCATGCCGCAGGCCGTGTTCATCAAGGACTTCCCGCCCAACCTGCTGAACCTCAAGTGGGTCGAAAAGCAGGCCGCCGCCGGCAAGCCCTGGAGCGTCGTGATCGCGCGCAACGTTCCGCCCATCCAGGAACTGCAGACCAAGCTGGGCGAGATTCAGTCGCGCGTGGTGGTGCCACTGGCCCAGCTCAAGGAAATCAACAAGCGCATGAACGAGGGCGAGGCTTCCTCGCGCCATGCCAAGAAGGAGATGATCGAGGCCAACCTGCGCCTGGTCATCTCGATCGCCAAGAAGTACACCAACCGCGGCCTGCAGTTCCTGGACCTGATCCAGGAGGGCAATATCGGCCTGATGAAGGCGGTGGACAAGTTCGAATACCGCCGCGGCTACAAGTTCTCGACCTATGCGACCTGGTGGATCCGCCAGGCCATCACCCGCTCGATCGCTGACCAGGCCCGCACGATCCGCATCCCGGTGCACATGATCGAGACCATCAATAAGATGAACCGCATCTCGCGCCAGCACTTGCAGGAGTTCGGCTTCGAGCCCGACGCCAGCATCCTGGCGGCCAAGATGGAAATCCCGGAAGACAAGATCCGCAAGATCATGAAAATCGCCAAGGAGCCGATCTCGATGGAAACCCCCATCGGCGACGACGACGACTCCCACCTGGGCGACTTCATCGAGGACACCGGCAACACCGCGCCCATCGAAGCGGCCATGCAGGCCGGCCTGCGCGACGTGGTCAAGGACATCCTGGACTCACTCACGCCGCGCGAAGCCAAGGTGCTGCGCATGCGCTTTGGCATCGAGATGAGCACCGACCACACGCTGGAAGAAGTGGGCAAGCAGTTCGACGTGACCCGCGAGCGCATTCGCCAGATCGAGGCCAAGGCGCTGCGCAAGTTGAAGCACCCCAGCCGCAGCGACAAGCTGCGCAGCTTCATCGATTCGATGTAGGCGAGGTTGGCATCGGCCGCCGGCCGGGGTGTGTGAAAGCGCCGGGCATGCGGCGCGGCGCGCGTGTCAGTGCCCCGCGTGGGCCGCGCGGCTGACCAGCATCACCATGGCAATGCCGGACAGCAGCCAGGCCACCTGGGTGACCGTGGCACGCGCGCCCAACCGCCTTTGCAGCTGTGGGATCAGATCGGCCAGCGCCACGTAGACGAAGCTGCTGCTGGCGACCGCCAGGAAATACGGCAGGTAGCCTTCGAGCCGCGCCACCAGCCACCAGCCGACCAGGCCGCCCAGCAGCGTCACCGCGCCCGCCAGCGACACCTTCACCAGCGCCGCGCGCCGGCTACCGCTGGTCTGGCCCAGGACGACCAGGTCGCCGATGTGGTGCGGCACCTCGTGCGCCATCACCGACAGCGCAGCCACCACGCCCAGGCGGATGTCGGCCATGAAGGCCGAGGCGATCATGATGCCGTCGCCAAAGCAATGCACGCTGTCGCCGGTCAGGACCGCCCAGCTGCCGCCGCGTTGCGCCGAGGCATGCGAAGGGACAGGGGAAGGTTCGTGGGCGCGCTCATGGGCCGAATCATCGTCATGTGCATGTGCATGGACACGCTGGTGAGCATCAGAACGCCCGCCCTGCAACGCGTGGTGATGCTCGTGTCCGTGGTGCCACAGCTCGGCCTTGTCCAGCAGGAAAAAGAACACCAGCCCCACCAGCAGCACCGCGAACAAGGTCTGCGGCTCGATGTCGCTTTCGAAGGCCTCCGGAAGCAGGTGCATGAAGGCGGTGGCCAGCAGGGCGCCGGCGGCCAGGCTCAGAAGGTGCTCTGCGCCAACGTGGCCGGGTTGGTCGGGTTGGTTGCGCACGCCCAGGCGCAACAGCAAGGCTGCGACCCACACGCTGCCAATGCCAGCACAGACGGTGGCGATCACGATGGCGACAAGATTCATGCGCTGATCTTAGCAACCGCGACCGAGCGTTGCGCCGCCAGCCAGGCGCCGCGGGAACCATAATCCCCCGCTTGAACGGACAAATGTCGAACCCATCCAACAAGGAGTCCCCATGCCCACCCTTCGCGTCGAACTCATGGAAGGCCGCACGGTCGAGCAGAAAAAAGCCCTGGTGCAGGCGCTCACGAAGGCTGTGGTCGACACCCTGGGCAGCAAGGCCGAGTCGGTCGACGTGCTGCTGTTCGACATCAAGCGCCAGGACTGGGCCACCGGCGGAGTGCTCTGGTCTGAGAAATCATGAGCGACATCCGCATGGTCGCCGCGCTGGCGGCCTGTGCCGGCGTGCTGCTGCTGCCGGCTTGCGCGCAACCGCAAATGACCTCAACCACTCCACTGCCGCAAGCGCAATGTGACGCCACGCGGCTGCAAAACGTTGTGGGCCAACCCGCCAGCGCGCAACTGGTGGAGGCCGCGCGGGTTCAGGCCGGTGCCACCACCGCGCGCATGGTGCGGCACGACCAGATGGTGACCAAGGAATACATGGTGGGCCGCCTGACGCTGTGGCTGGACGCCCAGGGCCGCGTCCGCGAAGCGAACTGCGGCTGACGGGCCTAAGTTGCCGCGAGGTTCGCCCATCCGGCAGTAAATCGCTCACCCTGCACGAGAGCAGTGTCTGATCCAGCGGCCAGCGCGGAACCGGCTTTGCCGGGCCGCTGGTGGCGCCCCCTTGAGGGGCTGAGGGCCTCGGCTCCGGGCCTGCCTGCGCAGGTCCGGACGGCCCTAAGAGCCGCCGCCTCTGGCGGCGAGCACCGGGTGCCTACACGCAGTGAGCTGCTTCGGGGGTGGACTCTGTGATCCGGTCGAGCTTGCGGTAGATCGAGCTCAGGTGGTTGCGCAAGCTGTGTTCGCTGATGCACCGGCGGCTGGCGATCACCTTGCCGGGCGATCCGGTGTCGGCCGCCAGCGCGGCGATCATCCGCCGCGCGCGCTGGGTGAGCGTGGCGATTTTCGCGGCCTCGGGGTCGCCGTCCTGCGCCGACTTGCGGCGCACCATCTCCATGAACAGGCGGCCGGTGGCGCTGCGGTCGAGCCACAGCTCGCCCTCGTGCACCTTCTGCAGCGCGCGCAGCAGCATCTGCGGCGGGTCGCTCTTGCACACGATGCCGCGCACACCCATCAGGACCGCCAGATCCAAGGTCGCTTGGTCTTGCGACGCGGTAAACGCGACACAGCGCGCGGCGGTGCGTGCCGACAGCTCGCCCAACTCAGCAGGCTTGACCGCGTCGTCCAGATCGACCAGAACCACATCCACATGCGCGGCCAGCAGCGATGGCGGCGCACAGGCCAGGTTGCTGGCAACGCCTCCCAGCGCGAAACAGTTGCCGGCCGACAGCACCAGCTGCTGCAATCCCCAGCAGATCATCTGCGGGGCAATCAACACGATATGAATCGGCTCGCGGTTGGGTGTGAAAGTCATGGTGGTGAGCCCAAAGTAGCGACCGGCACGATGCTAGACATCCGCCGCTGTTGCGTCACAGCTTTGCACATGCTTACGTAGTTCTAGCGGAACTTGTAGGACTGGCTGAGCATTCGGCGCGGCGCTGCTCGCATGGGACACCGCGGGCACGCAGGACACAAAGACCAGGGTCTTTGGTTCACACCACCCTGCGCCGCGCGTGTCAGTGTGCCGAGACGGCTCTCATGCCACCGGACCGACGCAAGAACCAGCGCGAGCGCATCGCGCTGAAGGTACGCCTGCCCACAACGGCCTCATCGCGCACTCGCCTGACATCAGCGCCCACGGCATGTATTTGCAACTGCCGCTGCGCAGCCGCATCGCCCCCTGGATCGCGGTCGAGGTCGACCTGCCTCGCCTGGGACTGCACGCACGCGCGCCGGCCGAAGTCATCCGCACCGAACGCCATGGCCGAGGAGCGCCGCGGCCATGGTCCCCACGAAGATGCTCATCCCGCTGGTGCTGTGCATTTTCCCGTCGGTGATCATGGTGATCCTGGGGCCGGCGGCGATCCAGATCATCCGCACCATGATGCCGCTGCTGCAGGGTCAATGCCAGCCGCCCCGGCGGGCACCCCGGTTCTCAATGCGCCTTTTCCCAGTTGGGCCCCACACCGATCTCCGCCAGCAAGGGCACGCGCAGCTGCGCGACGCCGGCCATCAGGCGCGGGATCTCGCCGCGCACCCACTCCACCTCGTCCTCGGGCACCTCGAACACCAGTTCGTCGTGCACCTGCATGATCATTCTCGTGCGGCGCCGCTGCCCATCGAGCACGTCCTGCACCTGGCACATCGCCAGCTTGATCAGATCGGCCGCGGTGCCCTGCATCGGCGCGTTGATGGCCGCGCGCTCGGCATTGCCGCGCCGCGGCCCGTTGGGTGAGTTGATCTCGGGCAGGTACAGGCGCCGGCCGAACACGGTCTCGACATAGCCCTGGGCCTTGGCCGACAGGCGGGTTTCGTCCATGTAATTTTTCACGCCCGGGTAACGCTGGAAATAGCGTTCGATGTAATTGCGGGCGGCCGTGTTGTCGATGCCCAGGTTCTTGGCCAGGCCGAAGGCGCTCATGCCGTAGATCAAGCCGAAATTGATCACCTTGGCATAGCGGCGCTGCTCGCTGCTCACGTCCTGCGGGGCCACGCCGAACACCTCGGCCGCGGTGGCGCAGTGCACATCCTGACCTTCGGTGAAGGCGCGCAGCAAGGCCGCGTCTTCGCTCAGGTGGGCCATGATGCGCAGCTCGATCTGGCTGTAGTCGGCGCTGGCGATCGCGTGGCCGGGCGCAGCGACGAAGGCCTCGCGCACACGCCGGCCTTCGGGCGTCTTGACCGGGATGTTCTGCAGGTTGGGGTCGTTGCTGGACAGCCGGCCCGTCACCGCCACCGCCTGCGCGTAATGCGTGTGCACGCGGCCGGTGGCCGGGTGGGCCATCTGGGCCAGCTTGTCGGTGTAGGTGCCCTTGAGTTTGGACAGGCCGCGGTACTCCAGCAGCTTGGCCGGCAAGGGGTAGTCCTCGGCCAACTTCTCCAGCACCTCTTCGTCGGTGCTGGGCGCGCCCGAGGGCGTCTTTTTCACCACCGGCAGGCCCAGTTTGACAAAGAAGATCTCGCCGATCTGCTTGGGGCTACCCAGGTTGAAGGGCTGGCCGGCCAGGGCATGGGCCTCCTGCTCGAGTTGCACGATGCGCTGGCCCAGCTCGGCGCTCTGGCGTGCCAGCATGGGGCCGTCGATCAGGACGCCATTGCGCTCGATGCGGTACAGCGCCTCGCTGCTCTTGATCTCCAGCTCGTAGACGAAGCGCAGCTTGGCGTCGCGCTGCAGCTGCGGCCACAGCACGCGGTGCACGTCCAGGGTCTGGTCGGAGTCTTCGCAGGAATACTCGGACGCTTTTTCGATCGTCACCTGCGCGAACGAAATCTGGTGCGCGCCCTTGCCCGTCAGCGACTCGTAGTCGATGCCGCTGCGGCCCAGGTGGCGCTCGGCCAGGCTGGCCAGGCCGTGGGGCTTGTGCACCTCCAGCACATAGCTCTGGAGCATGGTGTCGTGGGCGTAGCCACGCACCTCGATGCCGTGGTTTGCCAGCACATGACGGTCGTATTTGACATGCTGGCCCAGCTTCTTCTTGTCTGGGTTCTCCAGCCAGGGCTTCAGACGCGCCAGCACGTCGTCGATGGGCAACTGGGCCGGCGTGTCGGGATAGCTGTGCGCCAGCGGGATGTAGCAGGCAGCGCCCGGCTCGGTGCAAAAGGACAGGCCGACGATCCGGGCCACCATTTCGTCGAGCGAAGTGGTCTCGGTGTCCAGGGCCACGAGCTCGGCCGCTTCGATGCGGGTCAGCCAGGCGTCGAAATGGGCCCAGGTGAACACCGTCTCGTAGCGCAGGTTGGTCACCCGCACGTCACGGGCCGGTGCCGGTTCGTCGAACAACCCGCCCTGGGCGTCATCGGCGGCCTTGCCCGGGCCCTGACCGGCCGCCTTGGCAGCCGCGTCCTGTGCCAGGGTTTCGGGCGGCACCTCATGGGCCTCCAGTTGCCTGACCAGGCCCTTGAAGCCGAAGCGGGCGTAGAAGTCCTTGAGCTGGTCGGTGTCTTGGCCGCCGATGGCGATGTCATCAAGCGCCGGCAGGCCGGGGATGTGGTCGCGCAGGTCGCAGTCGCAGCGCATGCTGACCAGCGCGCGGCCGGTGGGCAGCCAGGGCAGCGCCTTGCGCAGGTGCTCGCCGACCGCGCCCTTGATCTGGTCGGCCTGCGCGATCAAGGCGTCGAGCGAGCCGTATTCCTTGAGCAGCTTGACCGCCGTCTTGGGGCCGATCTTGTCCACGCCGGGCACGTTGTCGACCGTGTCGCCCACCAGCGTCTGGTAGTCGACCATCAGGCTGGGCGGCACGCCGAACTCGGCCTCCACGCCGGCCAGGTCCCGCACACGGTCGTTCATGGTGTCGATCACCGTGACCTGCTCGTTGACCAGCTGGCTCAGGTCCTTGTCGCCCGAGGAGATGATGGTGCGCATGCCGGCGTCGGCGCCCAGGCAGGCCAGGGTGCCGATCACGTCGTCGGCCTCGACCCCGGGCACATGCACCACCTTCCAGCCGAGAAGACGCACCACCTCGTGGATCGGCGGGATCTGGGCGCGCAGGTCGTCCGGCATCGGCGAGCGGTTGGCCTTGTACTGCGGGTAGATGTCGTCGCGGAAGGTCTTGCCGGGCGCGTCGAACACGCAGGCGGCATAGTCGGCGCGCACGTCCTTGCGCAGCTTCTGCAGCATGTTGATCATGCCGCGGATGGCCCCGGTGGCCGCGCTGGCGGGGTCGCCTGGCACGGCCCGCAGGTCGGGCATGGCGTGGAAGGCGCGATACAGGTAGCTGGAGCCGTCGACCAGCAGCAGGGTCTTGCGGCCGTCGGGCGATTCGAAGGGCACGGGCATGGGCGCGATTGTGCCTGCCGGCGCCTCCTACAATCGCCCTCATGCGCCCCCTCCTGCTGATCCCCGCCCTGGCCCTGTGGGCCGGCGCCGCCTGCGCCCAGGCCCCGGCCGCCGCGCCCCGCCCGCCAGCGCTCGAGCGCCAGCCACTGGAGGGCCGTACCAACCAGAAGATCGAGTACATCCGGCACGAAGATGCCGGCAGCCGCATCGACGAGGTCCGCTATGGCGGCGAGGTCGAGCGCGTGACCGTTGTGCCCAAGGCCAACGTGCCGGCCTACGAGATCCAGACCCACCCCCTTTCCGGCACCCGCCGGGGCGATCCACGCGAAGGACTGAGCGGCTCTGGCGCGCCCCGCGCATGGAACGTGCTGCGTTTCTGATTCGACGATGGCCGTCTTTACAGAAGTGTCCGCCGACCAGGCGAGCCAGCTGCTGGGTGAGCTGCGCCTGGGCGAGCTGCACGATCTGCGCGGCATCCAGGGCGGCATCGAGAACACCAACTATTTCGTCACAACCCTGCAGGACGGCCTGCGCCGCGAATGGGTGTTGACGCTGTTCGAGCGCCTGACCGCGCGGCAGCTGCCGTTCTACCTGTACCTGATGAAGCACCTGGCCCAGCGCGGCATTCCGGTGCCCGACCCGCAGGCCGACCGCGCCGGCGACATCCTGCACTCGGTCTGCGGCAAGCCGGCGGCCCTGGTCGACCGGCTGCCCGGGAACAGCGAGCTGGCGCCCGACGCTGCCCACTGCGCCGCCGTCGGCGAGATGCTGGCGCGCATGCACCTGGCCGCCCGCGACTATGCCCGCCACCAGCCCAACCTGCGCGGCCTGGCCTGGTGGAACGAGACCGCACTGGTGGTGCAGCCCTACCTCGCGGCCAGCCAGGCCGCCTTGCTGCGCACCGAGCTGGCCTACCAGAACCACGTGGCCGCCAGTGCCGCCTACGCCGCGTTGCCCAGGGGCCCGGTGCATGCCGATCTGTTTCGCGACAACGTCATGTTCGAACCGGGGCCGCAGGGCCCCCGGCTCACCGGCTTCTTCGATTTCTATTTCGCCGGCGTCGACACCTGGCTGTTCGATGTCGCCGTGTGCCTGAATGACTGGTGCATCGACCTGGCCACCGGCACGCACGACGAGCCGCGCGCCCGCGCCTTGCTCCAGGCCTATGCCGCGCAGCGGCCGTTCAGCGCGGCCGAGCACGAGCTGCTGCCCGCCATGCTGCGGGCCGGCGCCCTGCGCTTCTGGATCTCCCGGCTGTGGGATTTCCACCTGCCGCGCGAAGCCAGCATGCTCAAACCGCATGACCCCGCCCATTTCGAACGCGTGCTGCGCCAGCGCGCCGACGTATTCGTCCGGCCGACCCACGTCGCTTGATCGCAGGGTCTGGATCAGGCCACCGGGGAACCGGCTTTGCCGGGCCGCTGATGGCGCCCCCTTGAGGGGGGGTGGCTACACGAAGTGAGCCGCTTCGGGGGTGGGACTTGGCATCGGGTAAATTCGACGCCAGATGAAACTCAATGTCGTTGCGCCGCGAAAAGGCATCGAATGGGTGCGCTTGGGCGTGCGCACCTTCTTTCGGCAGCCGCTGGCACTGGCCGGGCTGTTCTTCATGTACATGGCGGTCGTCCTGGTGGTCTCGCAGGTGCCGGTGATCGGGCTGGTGATCGGCGGCTTGCTGGTGCCGGCCGCCACCCTGGGGCTGATGGCAGCCACAGCAGAGGCATCGGACGGCCGCTTTCCCATGCCTTCCGTGCTGCTCAGCGCGTTTCGCGCCGGCAAGCAGCGTGCCCGGGCCATGCTGGTGCTGGGGGCCATCTACACCACCGGCTCCATCCTGGCCAGCGGGCTGGCCACGCTGGTCGCGGGCACGCCGCCCCCAGCACCCGCCGGATCCCCCGAGCAACTGGACGTCGTGACGCTGCTGGCGCTGGTGCTGCACCTGCCGCTGTTCATCATGTTCTGGCACGCGCCCGCACTGGTGCACTGGCACGGTGTCTCCCCGGCCAAGAGCCTGTTTTTCAGCGCTGTGGCCGTGCTGCGCAATTTCGGCGCCCATGCGGTCTATGCACTGTGCTGGCTGATGCTCTTCCTGGCGGTCGGCTCGGTGCTGGGCCTGGTCGGCGGGCTGATCGGCGGCGCCGGCATGGCCCGGGCGATGATGGTGCCCACCGCCCTGGTGCTGGCGGCGATGTTCTCCAGCTCGATCTATTTCACCTTCCGCGACAGCTTCGCCGCCGATGCGGCCATCACCGAAGAAGGACCCGCACCATGAGCCAGCACGTTCTCCAGGGCCGCAAAGAATCCGAGGTTCTGTGGTTCCAGCGGCGAACCTTTCTGCAGGCCGCCGCGGCCTGGACGGCGATGGGCGGCTGGTCGGGCGCGCAGGCCCAGCGCCGCGGCAACATCGTCGACCTGTTGGGTGACGCCACCCGCAACGGCGAGCGGATCACACCCGACTCGCAAGTCCAGACCGGCGACCTGGTGGAGACCGGCCCGGGCTCCAGCCTCATTTTCGTGGTGGGCAACAGCAGCTTTCAAATGCGCCAGAACTCGCGCATGTCGATCTCTCGGGGCGATCGCCTGAACCTGGTGAGCGTGCTGCGTCTGATCACGGGCGGCGTCGCCAGCGTCTGGGGGCCGGGCAGCCGCCGGCAGATCGTGGCGCCCACGCTCACGGCCGGCATCCGCGGCACGGGCGTCTACACCGAGGTCACGCCCGACCAGCGCAGCTATTTTTGCAACTGCTATGGCATGGTCGACCTGGCGGCCGGGCGTGACCGCATCGAGTCCGCCTCCGAATACCACCAGGCGTTCTGGAGTGAGCCCCAAGCCCGCGACGGACTGCTGCTGCGGCCCGCGCCAGCGATCAATCACACCGACGAAGAGCTCGAAACCCTGGCCCGGCTGGTGGACCAGCGCACCGCCTGGCAGATCTCGGGCAAGAAGGGCACCAAGTCGAGCTATTGAATCGGCGGCAGTGGTGCGCCTGTGCAATCTGCCCGTGGCGCGGACGCCATAGCGCGGCCAACGCAGTCTTTCCCAATTCAGGTATGAGCCTGGAGCGGTCTGAGATCGGCGGCGTGAAGCGAGTCGACCTGTTGTAGACGAAGGCAGTGGTTTGGGTCTCGGATGTTGGGGTTGTTTCCTGAACATTGTCTTGATCCCGGAACTCAGCCCCGTCGGGGTGGAATCAGGCCGCGCGTCAGGGGCTGCGTCTGAACAGCGCCAGCCGGGCCTCGTTGAGTTCTTTGGCCGCCTGCATGTCGGTCAGTGCTGTGGCCATCGCCTGCAAGTCTTCCAGGGTCACTCCCTGGGGCAGGAACGACACCGCCTCGGGCAGGCCGGCCAGCTTGTCCAGCGGCGTCATCGCGTCCTTGGGCCGGTACACGCGCTTGATGCGTCCGGGCTTCTTGGGGTGGGCCACGTCGGTGGCGAACAGCTTGCGCACCACCGCGCCGTTCTTGGTCTCGGCCAGGCCGTTGTCGTTGCTGCGCCGCGGGCGGCTGCGGGTGAACTCCACGCGCAGCTTGTCCAGCATCTGCGCCACCCGGTGGTTGACGTACTCGCTGCCGTTGTCGGCGCGAAAGCCCAGGATCTCGAAGGGGAACCGCGCCAGCATCTGCTCGATGACCGGCAGCAGATGGTTCTGGGCGATGGTTTGCACGCTGGCCACCACCTGCCACTGCGTCACGCAGTCCACCGCGTTGATGTGGTACAGACCCTTGGTGCCGTCCAGGTCGCCCGGGTGGACGCTGTCGATGCAGATGAAGCCCGGTCGCCCCTTGGGGCCCGGGCGCGGCGCACCCCGATGGGGGCCGCTTGGGTGGGCCGCGTTTTGGTCAGCACCACGCGCTGGGCACGGTCGGGAGCGCTGTTGCGCAGGGCGTACAGATGGCTCACCGAGATCGAGCCCAGCCGAGTCACTTGGGCGCGGCTGTAGCCGCTTAGGTGCTGCAGGTAAGCCAGCACCGCCCCGCGCTCTGAACGCGGCAACTGGCGGTAGTCGAAACGCCGCAGCACCGATTCAATCCACCCGTAGCGTCCCTCATCATCTTCGGCCCGCCGAAACTGCAGGGCCTGGGTTCCTGCCACCACCTGGCGCACCTGTTCCAGCGTGCGCACCGGTCCCTCGTTCATGTCGATCACCATCGCTTCGATGGTCGAATCGCCGCGCTGGCGCACTGCCCATCAGCCGCCAAACCGCCTCGCCCAGACCCCCTCCAGGCTCACTCCTCGTTGGAATCATGGGCCTGGCTCCAGGCTCATACCTCGTTGGACAAGACTCAGACTTGCGTTTATGGTCTGACCGCAATACAGTCAATCCCGTCCCCCCATATGCACACTCCTGACTCTGGAGACCCGATGATGAAACGTCGCTGGATTGCCGCCGCCCTCTTGAGCGCAACCCTCACACCGTTCGCCTGGGCGCAAAGCGCACCCGGCGCGGCGAAGGTAACCCGCATCGTGGTCCCATTCCCGCCGGGCGGCGCAACCGATGTGGTTGCTCGCCTGCTCGCAAAGCGCATGTCGGAGGAGCTCGGACAGCAGGTGATCGTCGACAACCGCCCCGGCGCCGGGGGTGGGTTGGGCACGGGCGTGGTGGCCAAGTCCGAGCCGGATGGGAACACCCTGGTCTTTACCGTGGCCGGACCGATCGTCGCAGTGCCACACGTCAACAAGAACATCGGCTACCGCATGCAGGATCTCGCTGCGGTGGCGATGGTGTTCCGCTCCCCGTTCTTGCTGGCCGTTGCCGCGGATTCGCCCTACCGCAGCCTCGCCGAACTGGTCGCAGCCGGCAAGGCTGGCCCCGGCCGCAAGCCTGCTGCTTATGGCTCCTCGGGCATCGGCGCGTTGTCGCACCTGGGCGCCGAAATGTTCAACCTCGCCGCGGGGACTTCGTTTGTCCACGTCCCCTACAAAGGCACGCCCGGCACGCTGCAGGCCCTGCTGAGCGGTGACATCGCATGGGCACTTGTCAGCGTGAACGATGTAAAGCCCCAGATCGACGGCGGCAAGGCCCGGCCGCTGGCTGTACTGAGCCAGAAGCGCACTCCCATGTACCCCAACGTTCCCGCCATGGCCGAAACCGGCATGGGCAAGCTCGACCTGGATCTCTGGTTCGGTCTCTTCGCACCGGCGAAGATTGCCCCCGCCACGCTTGATCGCCTGGCCCAGACGGTGCGCAAGATCATCGCGGAGCCCGAGTTTGTCGGCCGCCTGCGCGACCTTGGCGGATCCACTCCCACGGATGCGAACACCCCCACGTCGATCATGGTCAACCTGGAACGCGAGTCGGCCGAGTTCCAACAGATCGTTCAGACCCTGGGCATCAAGGGCGAATGACCTTCTTCGGCCGCATCGCCGCGGGTGAGGTGCTACGCCACACGGGGGAATGCTCCGATGCATGACTTCACGGGCCGCGTCGTGGTTGTTGCGTCCATTTCGGTGGATCGCGGCGATCCACGCACGCGCGAGCACGCGGCGTACAGCACCCACCTGGGCGCGGCTTGTGCCCTCGATTTCGCGCGCCATGGCGCCCACGTGATTGCGATCGACACGAATGCGCCGGCGCTTGACGCCCTCGCCTCGTCGATTCGCGCCGCGGGTGGAAAGATTGATGCCCTCCAGCTTGACCCCTCCCTGCCGGGCGATCTGCAGGAAGCGGCTCGGCTGTGCGAGCAGCTCACAGGTGCAGTCCACGTGCTTGTCAACAGCCATCACGACACCGAGCTCGCCTCAGTCGAGGGCACCTCGGACGACGGCTGGGCGCGCGTGATCGCCTTCAACCTGCTCGGTCCGGTGTACGCCACGCGCGCGTTCCTGCCTTTGCTCAGGCAAGGCGCGAAAATGGTTGGCGATGCTGCCGTGGTCCACATCGGCTCGATCGACGGCATCTTGGGCAACCCGCAGATTCCGGCCTACTCCGCCGCCAAAGGCGGGCTGACCCCCCTGACCCACGTCATGGCGGAGGAGTTCGCGGCGCAGGGTATCCGGGTGAACTGCGTGGCGCGCGCGATGGTCGTGAACCGGGATGCGCAACAACTCAACCCCATGTCGGTTCCCTTGATTGCCCACACGCCCATCGCCCGCCCGGCCTATCCAGATGAGGTATCGGCCACCGTGCGATTCCTGGCATCGCCCCAAGCGTCCTACATCACCGGCGTCGTCCTGCCCGTCGATGGCGGACGCACCGGCATCACACCTGGAACGAGGCCGCAGCGCCCGTCCATACCCTGAACGAACTCACCTATGGATGAACAACTACTCAACACCGATGTCGCCGTGCTGGGCGGCGGTCTCGCGGGTCATTGCGCCGCGCTCGCGGCCGCCGAGCAAGGCGCATCAGTGCTGCTTCTCGAAAAATGCGCGGAACCGGGCGGAAGCTCAGCAACGAGCGCCGGGTCTTTCGCGCTCGCGGGCACCGACCTGCAAGCGGCTGCCGGCGTCGAGGACTCCCCACAAAAGCTGGCCGAGGAACTCATGCGCGTGTCGGGTGGCCATGCCGAGCCCGCGCTCGTGCAGATGTATGTCGAGCGGCAGGCCGACACCTATGAATGGCTCAAGCGCCATGGCGTGGTCTTTCACAAGATCACGCTCAGTTCCTCGACGAGCGTGCCACGCACCCACCCAACCAACTCGCGCCAACTGATCTCGGCACTGCACGAGCGGGTCATGAATCAGCCGCTGATCCGCTATCTGCCAAACACGCGCGCCACACGCCTGAAGGTCGACGGCGATGGACGCGTGCGGGGCGTCCATCTGCAAAGCGGCGAGCGCCGCTGGGAAACGACGGTCCGCGGCGGCGTGGTGATCGCCACTGGCGGCTTCAGCCGCAGCCGCGATCTGATTCGCAAGTTCGCGCCGGAGCTGTCAAGCGCGCCAGCCTGGGGCGGGGCCGGCAATGAGGGAGACGGCCTGACGATGGCATGGGCCCTGGGCGCCGATGTGGCCGACATGGGGTTCGTGACTGGGACCTTCGGGGTGGCAATCAATCACTATCCGGACACAGAGGCACGCGCCGGGGACGAACTGCTGCTGCGCATGGCGATGTACCGTGGCGGGATCGCGGTCAACCTCGACGCCCAGCGGTTCGCCGACGAATCGCTGTCGTACAAGAAGCTTGCCACCGCCTGCCTTTATCAGCCCCGGGGCATCGCCTTCCAGATCTTCGACCAGGCGATCATGGATCAATCGGTTGCGAATCCGTCGGTGAACGATTTCAAGGGCGCGTTCGACAAGGGCGTCATCAAGAAGGCCGACTCCTGGGACGATCTGGCCCGCGAGATCGGCATCGATGGTCCGGCGCTGCAGGAGACGGTTCGCCGCTACAACGGCTTCGTCAGCACCGGCAAAGACCTGGAGTTCGCACGCGAGAGCCTGAGCGGCGGCTTCGGCCGGCCGGTGGCGCTGCAGACCGCTCCGTTCTATGCCTTGCCCTGTTCGGCCGCCGTGCTGTCGACCTACGCCGGCCTGCGGGTGTCAACGGCCATGCAGGTGCGAAACGTGTTTGGAGACACCATTGAAGGCCTGTATGCCGCCGGCGAAGTTGTGGGGGGGTTTCACGGGGCGGGCTACATGAGCGGCTCGTCACTCGGAAAGGCGGCCATCTTCGGCCGGGTCGCCGGCGCGCAGGCCGCCGAGCGAGCCGCCACCAAGTCTGCCTTGGAACAGCGTCAGTCAGGATCGCCATGAGCACCGACGAACTTCTCGTCTGCGACGTCGCCGTCATTGGCGCCGGAATCTCCGGCATGATCGCCGCGCTGCGCAGCGCCCAAGGCGGCCGGCGCGTGCTGGTGTTTGAGAAGACGCCTGATCAGCGCTACATCTGCAACTCGCGCCTGACCGCGGGCATCTGGCACTGCTGTCTGACGGATATCCTGGACGACCCCGCCGTATTGGCCAGCCGCATCATGGACGTCACCGGCGGAAACGCCCGGCCCGACCTGGCGAAGGCGGTGGCCACCGACGGCATTCGCGTCGTGCGTTGGATGCAAAGCGTTGGCATCCGGTTCATCAAGGGGCCGAATCACTACCAGTCCTTCATGCTGTCGCCTCCCACGATCACCCCCCAGGGCCGCCAATGGGAAGGCCGTGGTGGGGACGTCATGCTGCGCACATTCGAGGACGAACTCAACAAGCTCGGCGGCAAGATTCTGCGCGGACACCGCGCCCTGGAATTGGTCAAGAGCGAGGGCAAGGTGACCAGCTTTGCCGGCCAGAAGGCCGATGGCGTCGGCTTCAGGGTGCAGGCCAAGGCGGTGGTGATCGCCGATGGTGGGTTCCAGGCCAACCCGGAGCTCACCCGGGGTCCGGTCAGCCGCGATCCGTCACGCCTGCTGCAGCGCAACGCCGCCACCGGCATGGGCGATGGCCTGAAAATGGCGCAGGCTGCTGGCGCAGGCGTCAGTGACTTGCGCGGCTTTTACGGCCACGTGCAGTCACGTGACGCGCTGCGCACCGACAAGCTGTGGCCCTATGCATGGCTCGACTATCTGCTGGGCGCGGGCATGATCGTCGGCCCGGACGGCAAGCGCTTCACCGATGAAGGTCTGGGCGGCACGGTGGTAGCCAACGAGATGGCGCAGCTGCCGGACCCGCTGGACACCACCGTCATCGCCGACGAACGCATCTGGGCCGAACGCGGCACCTTCAATATGGTGCCGCCCAACCCTTGGCTGGAGCGCGGCGGTGGCACGATCCATCGCGCCTCGACGCTGGAGGAACTCGCATCCAAGGCGGGCATCGATCCGGCGGGGCTGGTCGCGCAAGTCAAGGCCTACAACGACGCCGTGCGCACCCAGGAGCTGCAGCGCTTGGTGCCGCCGCGCAGCACACACAAGCTGGACGCCTATCCGATCGAGAAGGCGCCGTTCTACGCGTTCCCGGCCGTCGCCGGCATCACCTACACAATGGGCGGCATCTCCATCGACGCGAACGGGCGGGTGCTCACACCCGACGGCGACCCGATCGCCGGCCTGTATGCGGCCGGCTGTGCGACCGGCGGCCTGGAAGGCGGCGAGAAAAAGGGCTATGTCGGCGGGCTGGTGAAGTCCAGCGTGACCGGGCTGCGCGCGGCCGAGGCGATTCTGGCCGAGGCTTGAGGCCTTCGGGCTATTCCTTGGGATCGAGCTCGATGGAGATCTTTCCATCCTCCACCCGCGTGGCAAAAAAGCGGACGTCCTCCTGAGCGGGCGCGCACAAGACCTTGCCGGTGCGGATGTCAAAACGTGATTGATGGATAGGGCACTCGATCGTGCCGTTGTCAACATAACCGTCGGACAGCCGGACCACCTTGTCATGCGGGCACCGATCCTCAATGGCATGAATGCAGCCCTGCACATTGAAGAGCGCTACCCGAATGCCATCCACGTCAACGGCGCAAGGCTCCTCGCCAAAGATGTCGTCAACCCGGGCGATCACTTTCCATGAACTCATGTCCGTCCCCGTTCAAAGCCCCATCTCGCGCCGATAGAACGTATAGAACGCCCTGATCATGCTTTCGGAGACGCTGGTCTCCGACACCCCGATGTGATCGCGGCCGTGCATCTCCACCACCGAGACGGACTCGGGGTAGTTCTGCACCACCGGCTGCATCTGCTTGAGCACTTCGCTGTCGTCGAGGGACACATAGCCGGCGGGGCCGGTCAGGTTGCCCTGCTTCAGGCGCAGCCTGCGCAGCTGCTCGTCGTCGTCCTCGTAACCGAAGTAGATCCAGGACAGCTCAGTCGAGGTCGGCGACTTGGGGATGATGTGGCGAACCGCCAGCGTGTTCACATGCTGCTGCAGCACCATGCTGGGAAACACCTCCAAAGTGCCGATGCGCCCGTCGGCGAACTCCTGCCGGGGGGTGACGATCTCCCTGTCGTGAAGCTTCAGGTCGGTCTGAATGCCCTTGATCTGGCTGGACAGATCCGTGTTCTTCTCGGTCGCCTTGTCATCGAACCACGAGAAGGTGACCTCATGCCGCCCGTCGGCGCTGGGCATGGCCCGGGTGTGCGCATCGGCCCTGAACAAGCCGAAGGTCGTGAAAAAGGTGTGCAAGAGAGTGGCGTGATAAGGATCGCGCGCATTCTCAAAGTACAGCTTCCAGTTGCACGGCATGATCTGCCGGCTGTAACCCAGCAGACGCAGGGGCCTGCCGTTGAAGGCGCGATCCACGAACTCGAGTACCTGAGGGCCGACATACTCCTCGAAGGGTTGCGTCTCGTCCGAGAACGTGGCCCAGACCGCGCCACCGCGCACCAGGGTGCGCAACTGGCGCATGCCATGCTTGCTCTTGTCGAAGTCCTTGGGCATGCCCGGGTTGGGCTTTGGGCTACCACGCATGAAGGCGATGCTTTGCAGATTGCCGCCCAGATCGTAGGTCCAGTGGTGGTAGGGGCAGGTCAGTTCCGTGGCCTTGCCCCGCTGCTTCCAGCACACCGGCGCGCCGCGGTGGGCGCAGCGGTTTTCCAGCACGTGGATCTCGCCCTGCGCATCGCGGGTCATCAGCACCGGCTTCATGCCGATGAAGGTGCGCTGGAAGCTGCCGGGCTCGGGAATCTCGGCTTCAAGGCCGACGAAGTTCCAGGTGTTGCCGGCGTAGAACTTCTCCATCTCGCGCTCGAACAGGCTTTCGTCGGAATAGATCCAGGCGGGCACGCGGCTGACGCCTTCCTTGGGCCAGGTCCTGGGTTCGGTTGTCACAGCATCGGAAGTCATGAGTTCGTCCTTGGGAATCGAGCGTCAAACAGGCATGACCAGGGTCGTGCGAACCCGGTACTGGTCATAGATGGCATCGCGCTTTCGAAAGCACAGCTGGCCGCCCTGGCTGATGATTTCGTCTTGGTACTGGCCGACCATCAGCAGCGTCGGTTCGGCGTCAAACAGCGATTCGATGATCTGAAAATTAGCGGACGCCACGATGGTGTCGGCGCTTGCACGGTGGATGCGCACGCCGGTAATGAAATGGCGCAGCACCCGGGGTTCAAACACGGCCACTTTCTCCAACATGGTCGCGCGGTCGCGGATCATGCCGATGCCGTCGCAGTAGATCGTGGCGTGCGACAGCCCCAGCGCATGGCTTTCCCGCGCGATCACCCGGTAGACGGCATCGTCACTGAAGAAGCCGACCCAGCGGTCGAGCTCTTGGGCGTCGACCGCGTCCGCATAGTCGTCGTAAAGGTCGCACACCGCCGCCTTGAGCTGCGCCGACACACTTGTTGCCTTGATCTCCATATTCGCTCCTGCCCTGTCAAGGGTCTGATTCATACAATCGCGCCCGCGCTCGTGTGGATGGTCTGGCCGGTGATCTGCCGGCTGGCGGGCAGGCACAGGAATACCACCACCTGCGCCACGTCTTCGGGCTGCGAAGGGCGTCCCAGCAGGTTGGCCAGCGGGCCGGTCTCGGCCATGTCCTGCGCGCCCTTGAGGCCCACGATCTTTTGCAGCATGGGTGTGACCGTCACACCCGGGGCCACGCAATTGACGTTGATGCCGTGCGGGCCAAGATCGGCTGCGGCCGAGCGCGTCAACTGGGTCAGGCCGGCCTTGGAACTGCCATAGGCCGGAAAAACAAACTGCGCGCGAAAGGCCGAACTGGAAGTGACGTTGACAATGCGTCCGCCCTTGCCGGCCTGGATCATGAGCCGAGCCGCCGCCTGCATCAACACCAGCGGCGCCTTCAGATTGACCGCATGCACCCGGTCCCACGTGTCCAGGTCGATGTCCAGCAGCGTGCGCCCGCCGTCGACCAGCGCGGCGCAGTTCACCAGGATGTCCAGGCGCCCATGCTGACCATGGATGGTGGCGACCAGGTCGGCGATGGCGTCGTGCCGCGCCAGATCGAAAACGTGTTCGCTGCAGCGGTGGCCCGCCGCACGCAAACTGGCGCCCACTTCATGGAGCGCGGCCTCATCGCGGTCGATGATGGCGACCGTCGCGCCTTGCGCGCAAAGCGCACGGACGATTTCCGCGCCGATGCCGGATGCGCCACCCGTGACGATGGCCAATTGATGCTCGAGCGCTGGCGGGGGACCCGACATGAACGTCTCCTGATTGTTCTTTGTGCGTGATGCTGGACGAATCGGGCCATCGTACGCAGCAACAAGTGTGCCCCAATGCTAGGCTGGCGGGCCCGGGTCGGCCACCTTCATAAGGTCGTTTGATGCAAACCATAGGAGCGGGCCGACAGACCCGCCCATCACCTGGGCCGCACCCAATCGACCGGCTTGAGCTTGCCCTCGCGCACCATCTCCAGCAACACGTTTTTCTGGATCTTGCCAGTGGCGGTCAGCGGAAACTGGTCGACGAAGAACCACTTTTCGGGTGTCTTCTGGGGCATCAGGTTGGCCCGGCAGTACTGGTGAAGCTCGTCCACTGACGGAGGACTTTTCGGATCCTTGGCCATCACGACCGCGGCCACGATCTCGCCCCAGGTCTCGTCGGGCAAGCCGGAGACTGCCACCTGGGCAACGCCGGGGTGCCCGACCAGGACTTCCTCGATCTCCTTGGGATAGAGATTCATGCCGCCGCGGATGATCATCTCCTTGAGCCGGCCAGTGATGCGGAAGTAGCCGTTCTCGTCCATCGTTCCGAGATCTCCGGTGCGCAACCATCCGTCTTCGGTCAGCGCCGCCTTGGTGGCCTCCGGCTGCCCGTAGTAACCGGACATCGTCAAAAAGCCCCGCACCCAGAACTCGCCGACCGTGCCGACCGCAACGGTCTTGAGCGTTTCGGCATTGACCACCTTGACTTCGACGTGCGGGATCGGTCGGCCGATGGTCTCCGATTGCAGCTGCACGGAATCGGTCGTGAGGGTTTCCATGAACGCCCCGTTGGACTCCGTCTGGCCATACATGATGCAAAACTGGCAATCAAACTCCTGGGTGGCCCGCCGCACCAGTGACGCCGGCACCGTCGACGCGCCCGACAGGATCGAGTTGAAGCTCGAGAGGTCGCGCTTTTTCAGATCGGGGTGATTGAGCAGCGCGAGAATCATGGTCGGGACAATCAGTGCGTTGTTGCAGCGCTCGGCTTCGATCAGTTCAAGGAACAGACCCGGGTCGAACGATTGCATCAGGACAAATGTGCCCTTGCGGCTGAACGTGCCGATCTCGCTGACGATGCTGCCGCCGATGTGGAACATCGGCATGGAGTTGATCCATACACCGCCTTCGGGGAATTTCGCGCGGGTCGCGATCAGGTACGACGCATTGATGACGCCGCGGTGATGCAGGCACGCGCCCTTGGGGAAACCGGTGGTGCCCGAGGTGTACTGGATCTGCATGATTTGCGTGGGCGACTGTTTTGGCAGTTCCCGCGCCGGGTCGCCCGCGGCCTTCAGCGCTTCGATATCCGAGATGCAGATCGTGGTCTTGACGTTCGGCAGCTTGGCTTTGACGGCCTCGACGATCTTGCGCAGATCCTTGCCGCGGGCGCTTTCCGCGAACACGATGGCTCTGGCGTCGGAACTTCTCACGACGAATTCGACCTCGCGTTCGGTGTACGCCGGGTTCAGCGGCACGATGATCATCCCTGCAAAACACAGGCCGTGCTGCATGATGACCCACTCCGGCGTCTCGGATGCCAGCAGCGCAACCTTGTCGCCCGGCTGCAGATGGGTCAGCAGACCCCGAGCAACCTTCTGGACATCGTCGATCAGCTGCTTGTAGGTCCAGCGCCGCCGCTTTGCCGGGTCCGCGACGCCTTCCACCATCGCCAGGCGATCAGGCACCTCGCGCGCAATGTCCATCATGAGGTCGGGCAGCGTCTTGTCGATCAGTTCTCCCTCTTTGTCGGCAGGGAAGTACGACTCGGTGAACGTGGTGCTCGATGGCATGTGACTGTCTCCTTTGTTGTGTGTGATGTGGATGGCTGCGATCGGCCGGTGATGCGAGGACGGCAGGCGCAGGATGCTTGCGGCATCTAGGTCGCCATATTAGTGTCCGGGCGCGATAATGGAACGCTCGACAACCCGCCCCGCACCGATCCATGCCGACACCGCGCACCCGCTCCGCAACCCGCAGGCTTCCGCGCGACGAACGCATCTCCAAGATCATGACGGTGACCCGCGCCATGCTGGCGGAAAAGGGCCACAACAACCTGGTCACCACCGAGGTGGCAGAGCGGTGCGGCATTTCCGAAGCCACCATCTACAAGTACTTCGACAGCAAGCGTGACCTGCTGATCAGGGTGGCCGAGCAATGGTTCGACGAACTGCTGCGCGAGGACCATCGCAGCGTCAGCGGCCGCGGCACGCTGGAGGCACTGCGCCAACTCATTTGGCGCAATCTGTCGCTGGTGCGCCGCGAACCCGCGCTGACACGCTTCGTGCTGCTCGACCTGCGGCCCGACCCGGCCTACCGATCGATGTCCATCTTCGAGTTGAATCGCCGATTCACGGCCCAGGTGTCGGAGGTGCTGCGCGAGGGCGTGCAAAAGGGTGAGTTGCGCAATGATGTGCCGATCAGCCTGCTGCGCGACATGATCTTCGGTTGTATTGAGCACCAAACCTGGGCCTATCTGCGCGGCGAGGGGGACTTTTCAGTCGACGAGGTGACTGACGGCATCGCGACCGTTGTCGTTCGTGGCATGCGCACCCACCAGGCCGCACCCGCCAACAGCGCTGACCGCGGCCTGGATGACGCGGTGCGTCGGCTCGAGCTTGTGGCCGCACGCCTGGAACAAGCAGCCTCGACCGACACGCCTGGCCCGCGGCCACGTCGTCGGGCAGCGCCTGCGGCTGACGCGGTCAAGGCCTGATCGACTGATCACGGTCGCGGCCCGGCCGGCTGCACCGCCACCGGCAAGGCGCTCATGCGCGGAATGCCACTGATCGGGTCCGGCTCGTCCATGTTCACCAGCCGCGCCACCGATCCCATGGCGCCCTGCGCGTGTGCGCCGGCGACGGTCATGGCTGCCCCGAATCCGTGCACCACCGCGATCACGCCGCTGCGCAGGCTGTCGTCGGCCTCGACGCGCGCCAGCATGTCGCCGTGGCGTGAACGCACCGTCACCAGGGAGTCGGCCGTGATGCCCAGCGCGGCCAGGTCGTCCGGGTGCATGTACGCCGGCGTGTGGGTGTGTCCGTTATTGAGCGCACGCATCTCCTGCCCGACCGAGTTCATGAAGTTATTGGCGCGCCGGCACACCAGCGTCAGCGGATAGGCGGGGTCGACCACCGGCTGCCCGGCCACCGTGGGGCGCAGGTCGCGCAGCTCGGTCATCATGCGTGCGTCGCCAAGCTGCAGCATGGCGGTACAACCAGGCTCGCGCCCGAGCACGGGCACGTCGAGGTCCCACACATTCCCGTGCGGATGCGCCTTCACGACCTCCAGCGGGATCCGGGAGGCCTCGCAAGACAGTTCAATCAGCTCCTCGGTGCTTGGCACCCGCGTCATGTCGAGCGGGACGTTCTGGGCCGGGCCTTCCAGGTTGGGCCCCTGGCCGCGCTGGCTGATCCAATCGAGCTGCAGCCCCATGCGTTGCGCCAGGCCGAAAAAGAAGGCCCCGTCGTCGATCAGGTCGGAGCCTTGCGGCACCCGCGCGATGGCGGGTGTGTATTGCGCCCAGGGGATGGCATAGCCGCGCGACACACCGTAGTACTTGAGCGATTCGACCATCTGAGTCGAAGCGGGCAGCTCCAGTGACATCGGCGGCGGCACCACATAGTGCGCGAACTCGGCGGTCGGGGTCATGCGGTAATCCAGCACCACCAACAGTTCCAGCTTGCGCATCGCCGCCTCGGTCTTGGCCTGGTCGGGCCAGGCCAGCACCGGGTTGCCGCCCAGGCAGAACAACACCTTGATCTGGCCTTCGCCATCCTGCAGGATCTCGTCGGACAGTGCCGCGGTGGGCACTCCGCTGGCGTTTTCGAACAGGCCATGCACTCGCATCGGCCGATCACTGACCACCGGGTAGGGCGCGTAGGGCTGTGCGCGCGGCGTGAATGCGGGCAACAACACGTTGGGATTGGGCGCCGGGTCACCCTCGCGGGCCCAGCGCCCGCACAACGTGTTCAGGCACAAGGCCAGGTAATACGTGAGGTTGCTGTGCGTGGAAAAACTCGGCCCGGTGGAACACACCACGCCACCGCGCTTGCCGCGCCCGAACACACGCGCCGCCTCCAGCAGCTGCGCCACTGGCACGTCGGCATGCCGCGCCACCACTTCGGGCGTGTAGGTCGCCACGCTGTCCTTGAGCGCCTCGAAACCCACCGAGTTGTCGGCCACGAAAGCGGTGTCGACCAGCCCCTCGGCGATGATGATGTGGATCAGCCCCGCCAACACCATCGGGTCGGTTCCCGGACGCAGTTGCAGATGGACCGCGGCGCGCTTGGCGGTCTCGGTGCGGCGCGGGTCGATCACGACCATCCGCATGCCCCGCTCTTGTGACTCTTTCAGCCGGGCACCGGGATTGTTGAGCGGCCCGCCATTGGACTTGGCAATGACCGGGTTGGCGCCCACGACCATCCAGGTATCGGAAGTCTCGAAGGTCTGCAAGCCGGCATGCCAGTTGCCATGCATCGCCACCGAGGTGTATTCGGCCGGCTTGTCGATGCTGGCCGCGGAAAAGTTCATGCGCGAGCCGATCGCGCGCATCCAGGCCCCCATGATCGGTGCCGTACTGGGGTGTGAGACCTGCCCGCTGCCGCGGTACATGGCCACCGCGCGCGGCCCGTGCCGGGCGAGAACCTCTTGCACCTTGGCCGTGATCTGGTCCATCGCGAGGCTGGAATGGATCGGGGCCAGCGAGCCGTCGGCCTGGCGTTGCAGGCAGCGTGTCAGCCGCATCGGGTCGTTGTGTTGCGCCGGCAGCGCCCGCCCTTTGGGACAGCTGTACCCGTCAAAGGCCGCAGCCTGCGGATCGCCGGTGACCTTCACGGCGCGCCCGTCTTCGACCGTCACGAGGATCGGGCAATACGCCAGGCAGTTGCGGCAGAAGCTGGGAACCACACTTGTTGACATCTGGCGACCTCAATTTTTTCGGCTCGCGGCAATCGCCGTGGTGCGTCAGATCTGGCTGTGCAAGCGCTGCCGCAATGACTCGGTAGCCGGCACCAGCGGAACCGCTACCCCCTCCACCTGCGCCGGCACCCCCTTGCAGCCCGGCACGCAGTGCTGGGCCTCGTCCATCTGCAGGTCCAGCCGCCCGTCGAGCGCCTGTGCAATCTCGTCCTTGTGTTCGGCCCGGTAGTCGTCGAGCGCCAGCAGGGCTGCGCCCAACGCGCCCGCGGTCTGCGGCGCCGTCGGCAGGTGGATCGGCATGCCCAGCGCCTTCTGGATGTGGTGCACGGCCGCGGGATTTTTTGCGACGCCGCCGGTCATGACCACCGGGCCCTTCTTGCCGACACGGCCGATCAGACCCATGGTGCGGCTGGCGATGGCCGCGTGCACGGCGCCCAGCACATCGGGCTTGGTATTGCCTTCGGCCAGCAGCGAAATCACCTCGGTCTCGGCGAAAGTCGCGCACATGCTGGAGATCTTGAGTTCTTGCTGGGCCTCCAGGGCGATGCCGCCCATGTCCTGCAGTTCGATCTGCATGGCCCGCGCCAGCACCTCGAGAAACTTGCCCGTCCCGGCTGCGCACCGGTCGTTCATGGCGAACTGGGCCACCAGGCCGCTGGCGTCCACGGCGATCACCTTGCTGTCCTGGCCGCCGATGTCGATGACCAGCCGCGCATCAGGGACCATGGCGACGGCGCCGCGCGCGTGGCAGGTGATCTCGGTGTAGGTCTTGTCAGCGATGTCCAGCATGCGCCGGCCGTAACCGGTGCTCACCGTCCGCCCGACATCCGCTTGTGTGATGCCGGCCTGCGCCAACGCGCCGTCGATCGAAGACTTGACCCCCTCGCCGCTCACGGCGCCCATGTGAGCCACGTTGGACGCCACGACCTTGCCCTGCAGATCGAGGATCACGGTCTTGGCGGTCGTCGACCCGAAATCGATGCCCATCACAAAGTGCTTCATACGACTCTCCTGGGGATCACAAACGGCATCACGCCGTCACCAGCCGCCGCGCGTCGATCGCCTCCAGCATGGCCTCGACACGGCTGTTGACCAACTCGTCCTTGTAGAAAGACTCGTCGGTCACGTCGCCCTCGAACATGGACGTCGGAATGCCAAGCCGCTTGGTCGCCGCGTCGGCGATCATGAACTGCGGGTTGGTGAATGCCCGACAGGTTCTGGAGGCGTGGATCACCATACCATCGACCTCGTATTTGCTGCACAGGTCCATGATCAGGTCGATCAAGATCGGCGCCGCATGGTTGTTGGGGCAGATCAGGTAGTTCTGCGCCATGCCCAGCACCGGGTCCTGCGGATTGATCAGTTTGGGTTCCTGCCAGAACGCCATGTGGGTGTAGCGACCGGCGATGACGGCCGCGTCGTACTTGGCGAACTTCTCGGCCAGCCAGCCCACCTTGTTCCAGTTCATGATGCCGTCGAAGAAAAGGCGGTACCGCTCCTTGCGGATGGCGCCCTCTCCCGCCGCCACCCGCGCGGCGACTTCGTCCCGCACGGTCTGGAAGTAGTCGACGATCTGGGGGCCGGCCGGCAGGTTGTTGATGGGCGCGATGCTCACGACCCAGTCGAAGAAACTCGCCGGCGCCGGCGTGGCGGTACACATGTCCATCGCCTCCAGCCGCAATTCGGACGCGCGTTTGACGTAACCCATCATTTCGCGCAGACGGTCCCAGGGGTAGGGCTTGCCGGTACGCTCCTCGATGAACTTGACCATGTCGTTGAGCTGGCGCGCCACATAGGCGGAGGTCTCGTCCCACTCCTTGCCCCGCAGGTAACCCGAGTCCTTCTTGGCGCCCCACACCCACGGAATGGACACGTTGAAGATCGGAATCTTCTTTCCGAACAGCCGCGACGTCATTTCATCCCACTGCTGCCCGGTGCTGCAGTAGGCATAGGCGCTGATGATCATGTCGGGCGGCGGCAACTTGGACGCCAGGTCGTTGTCATCGGGCGCATTGCTCACGCCGGTGTCGACGTCATTACGGTTGCGCTGGTTGGAGACGGCGCATCCGAGGTGGGTGCGCGCATAGGAACACAGCTCTTTCATATAACCGCGAGCCTCCGCCGCCGCCTGGGCTGGCCCCTCCTGGTGGCGGGCCGCCAGCATCGCCGAGTAGGCCTCGCCATGCACCCAGCAGATGTCGGCCGCCTCCAGGAACGGATTGATGGCCGAGCCTTCGTACCAGCAGACCAGCTTGCCTTCGGCCTTGGCACGCCACACCATCTCCCAATATTCATTGACCAGTTTGCCGGCGATGCGGGTCGACTTGAGCTTGTTGGCGTAGGGCTCTGGCTTGACGACTGCGTTCATGATGGTTGCCTCGGTGTTGTCGATGATGAGCGTTGCTCAAGCCGTGACCGCGAGCCTGCGCTTGACGATTTCCAGGAAGGTTTCGACCCGGGTCTTCAGGCTTTCGAGGGCCATGCTCTCGTGTTCGGTCTCGATCAGCAGGTGCGGGACGCCGTGGCGCTCGAACGCTTCCTTGACCTCGGGGTAGTAATACATGTGGGGCTCGCAGAACTTGGCCATCAGGACGATCATGCCGTCGGCCTTTTCCTGCTCCATCGCCTTGAGCAAGAATGCGTCCCAATCGACGTTGTTCTGGACCCGGGTGGGACACGGCACACCGGTGTTGCGTGCCAGATACCACTTGGCCAAGGCGTCGATGCTGTCGCCAACCTCATCTACGTCGGTCGAGATATACCGGAACCCGTGGTAGAGATCGTCACCCACCACGATGGCGCCGCACTCCTCGATCATGTCGAGAATCTCGGGCTTGGGCGCCTGGCAGAAATGGCCGGACAGGTGCAGCCGGATCCCCGCGCCGGGCGCCTCTGGGTGGCGCTCAAGGTGCTGCACGAGTTGCTCGAGCAGCACCGTGTGATCGGCCTTGTCCATGACCATGCTCGACTTGACGACATGCTGGATCTGGGTCGCGGTCATGGCGATCTTGCCGGCCGTTCGAAGGTCGTAGATCTTGCGCAACAGTTGGCGGTTGCGGTTGAAGATGCGCACGCTGGCGTGCAGCGCGTCTTCCTCGATCGGGCGCTCGATGAACTCCTCGAGCTCTTGCTTGAGCGTCAGGAAACTTTCGCGGGAGCGACCCAAGGTCCACGGATCGCACATCGAGGAAATCAGCTGGAAGAAAATCACCCGGGTATCGGGCAACTGCATGCGCACCGCGTCGGCCGCGCCCAGCAGCTGCACGCAATGGTCGCCGAACATGATGGCGTCGAGAAACTTGAACTCTCCGATCATGGCCTGGTCGACGATGCTGCGGGTGTAGCCGCAATAGAACGGAAACAGCATGCCGTGGCCGAACGTGATGGGCGCCGGCGACTCCTGCAGGATCACCGGTAGCGCCCCCGCCGCATGGGCGAGTTCGCCCGGGAAGTTCATGGGAAACGAGCCGATCACCGGCCGCTGGTTCTTTTCTTTCCAGGCGCGCGCATAGGCCAGTGGCTCCTGTGCCGCCGCGCCGAATATTCCCAAGATCTGGTCTTTGTCCACGGTGTTCTCCAGGCTGCCCGTTGCGAGCGTGGCGTGGCGCCAAAAGACGGCACGATCATCGAAGGTGAGTCTAGCTCATTACATTCACCGAGGCAAGTTCGGTCAGGTCAAATCAACTTGTCAAGAAAAACCGCTCTTGACATCACGTTTTCCACGACAAGAAGCTACACTCCGATGCCACCACGATCCGAATCCGAGCTTCGGGTCTTTGGTGATTGACACGCACTTCGGTTCGACCAACAATTCCGACGCGCCGCCGGATGCGCCCAGCAACCCACACCAACGGGCCCGCAGCGCGTCACCCCCCAGCATGTGTTTTAAGTTCATAACGAGCAGGAGACAAGAGCAATGAAATTCACCAACTCACTGACGGGTCTTGCACTGGCGGCGTTCGCCGTCGCGGCCAGCGCCCAAACCGTCACGATTCGGGTTCACCATGCAACGCCCGCCTCGTCGATCTACCAGACCGAACTGATCCAGCCCTGGTGCGACAAGATCGCCGCGCAGTCGTCCAACCGCCTCAAGTGCGAGGTCTATGGGTCGATGCAACTTGGCGGCAATGCATCGCAGTTGTTCGACCAGGTTCGTGACGGCGTCGTGGACGCCACCTGGACCAACCCCGGCTTCAAGCCGGGTTCGTTCACCAAGACCGAAGTGTTCGAGCTGCCCTTCATGGTCAAGGGCGCCGAAGGCGGCAGCCGCGCCCTGTGGGACTTTATCCAGGCCAACGCCATGGACGAATACCGCGGCGTCAAGGTGTTGTGGGTCGCCATCACCGACCCCCAGCTGCTCCACTTCAGCAACAAGAACGTCACCTCGATGGCCGAAGCGGCCAACATGAAGGTGCGCGCGCCCAGCCGCTACGCCGCCAAGGGCCTGGCCGCCCTGGGCATGGCAACCGTGCAACTGCCTTCCATGGCCATCACGGAATCGTTGTCCAAGGGCGTCATCGACGGCACCATGATGACCTGGAGCGGCGTGCCCATGCTCAAGCTCAACGAGGTCACCAAGTACCACCTCGACGTGCCCGAGGGCCAGACCGGGTTTTTCGCAAGCGCCACGGTATTTGCCATGAACCCGGCCAAGTACGACAGCCTGCCGGCCGACCTCAAGCGCGTCATCGACGCCAACTCCGGCCCCGACGCGTCGGCGATCGGCGGCAAGTTCTTCGCCGAGAAGATCACCGCCTACGCGCCGATCGGCAACACGGGGGGTGGCCGCAATGTGCGTCTGAGTAACGACGAGTACCAGCGCTGGGTCAAGGCCACCGAATCCGTGGCCAGCGACTGGGTCAAGGAAGTCAGTGCCAAGGGCGCCAACGGGCAGAAGATGCTGGAAGACGCCAGGGCCCTGGTGAACAAGTACCCCCGCTGACCTTTTGAAATGAGCGATCCATTCGACGCAGCCGCGCCGGACGCGGCGACTTCCAACGCCCTCAGTCGCGGTTTGCAGTCGATGGCGCGCTTCATGGCTCTGGCTGGCGGCGCGATGCTGGTGGCCATCCTGATCCTTGTCGTCGTCTCCGTGGTCGGGCGCAAGATACTGGCAATGCCCGTGCCCGGCGACGTCGAGCTGACCAGTTTTGCCGCGGCAATCGCCACCGCCTGGTTTTTCCCGTGGTGCCACATCGTGGCGGGCGACGTGAAGGTCGACTTTTTCACCAACCGGTGGAGTCCCCGGACGATCGCATTCCTTGAAGCGATCGGCTCGCTGCTGATCGCGGTGCTGGCCATTGTCATTGCATGGCGCACGGTCGTTGCCGCCTTCTCGATCCACGAGGCGCAAGAGATCTCCGCGATTCTCGCCGTACCCACCTGGATTTCCTATGCCGGCATGGTGCCCGGATTTGTCCTGCTCGCCCTGGTCGCACTGGACAGCGTCTTTCGCCATGCGCGAGAAGTATTCGGGCCGCAGCCCGCACTGGGCGCGCAGCCCCGGACACAAGGCCATCTGTGACCTTCGTCAGATGCCTCCATTGCCTGCCGCAGCCCGCGGCGCGAAAGTGACCCCATGACCGGCGTTCAGATCGGATTGCTCACGTTCACCGGCATGCTCGGGCTGATGTTCTTCCGGGTGCCGATCGGCATCGCGATGTTGGTCAGCGGCGCCGTGGCGTATGTGCAGTTGACCGGTGCATCGATCACGCCCTTACTGAACTTTTTCAAGAATCTGGCGTATGCGCGCCTGTCCAACTACGACCTGGTCGTGATTCCCCTGTTCCTGCTGATGGGTCAGTTTGCCACGCACGGCAACCTGTCACGGGGACTGTTCAGGTTCATCACCTCGTGCGTCGGTCACCTGCGCGGCGGCGTGGCCATGGCGGCGATTGGGGCCTGCGCCGCATTCGGGGCCATCTGCGGAAGCTCGCTCGCCACCGCCGCGACCATGGGCCAGGTGGCCCTGCCGGAATTACGCCGTCTGAACTACTCAGGCGCGCTCGCAACCGGGGCCCTGGCAGCGGGCGGAACGCTGGGGATCCTGATCCCCCCGTCGATACCGCTGGTAATCTATGCCATCCTGGTCGGAGAGTCGATCGGCAAGCTGTTCATGGCGGCGGTCATTCCCGGCATCATCGCGACGCTGGGCTACATGATCGTGGTGAAGGTCATGGTCACCTTGAATCCGGCCGCGGGCCCGGCCGGTCCGCGCGTCGGTTGGAGGCCCCGTTTTCGGGCCTTCGTCGATGTATTGCCGATCCTGCTGGTCTTCGTCGTTGTCGTCGGCGGCATCTATGGCGGCTGGACCACACCGACCGAGGCCGCAGCCATCGGCGCGGCGGCGGCGGGCATCATCGCGGTCGCGGGCGGCATGCGGATGCAGGGCGTTGTTACGAGCATTCTCGGAACGGCTGCCGGCACTGCCATGATTTTGCTGGTGCTGCTGGGCGCTGACATGCTCAACACCACGCTTGCCTTGACCCAGATGCCGGCAGCGCTCGCCGTTTGGGTCAAGGAGCTTGGGTTGCCACCGCTCATGATCGTGTTCGTCGTGATCCTGATCTACCTGTTCCTGGGCTGCGTGATGGAATCGATGTCGATGATCATGCTCACCGTTCCCTTGTTCTATCCGATGATCATGGGGCTGGATCTGTGGGGCATGTCGGTGGCCGACAAGAGCATCTGGTTCGGCATCCTCTGCCTCACCGTGGTGGAGGTCGGACTGATCCACCCACCGGTGGGCATGAACGTGTATCTGATCAACCGCCTGGCCGGCGACGTGCCACTGACCGAGACCTTTCGCGGGGTCATCCCTTTCCTGATCGCCGACGGCTTTCGCACTGTGTTGCTGGTGACCGTGCCCGCCTTGTCCCTGTTCCTCGTCCACCGATTTGGATAAGCGGGGGACCGCGCCTCAAAATGTCTTGAGCGCCATCCCGCCGTCGATCGAGATCGTCTGGCCGACGGCATAACTGAGGGACCCATCGGCCAGTGCGGCGACGGCGCGACCGACATCGGACAACTCGCCCGGGCGCCGCGCCGGCACGAACCCGGAGTCGATCAGCCCCTGGTACTTGCCGGCCGAGGAGCGGGTCATGGTCGACGCCATCATTCCCGGCCGAATCTCGTAGCAGTCAATCCCCTGCGCCACAAGGCGCGCCGCGAAGTGCTTGACCATGTGGGCAAGCCCGGCCTTGGAAATGGCGTATTCGGCCAGCACCGCAGCGACCATGTGATCGATCGCCACGGTGGTCAGGGTGATGATGGAACGCCGCGCTTCCGCTACTGCCGGCGCCGGGTCGGCGAGCATGCGCCGCGCCACAGCCTGGGTCAGGAAAAATTGGGCGCGCAGGTTGACCGCGATGCAGCGGTCGAAGCTTTCGGGGGTTACGTCGAGAATGTCACCGCGCGACAGCACCGACACGCCGGCGCTGTTGACCAGGCAATCGAGCCGGCCAAAGACGCCATGCGCCTTGTCGACGAAGGCCGCGAGTTCGTCCACCTGCGCAATGTCCTGCGCCAGCGCCTGGACGCGCGCCCCGCCTGCCTGCAAGGCACCGCAACGCTGGCGCAGCGTGTCGTTGTCCACCAGGTCGCAGAGGACCAGGTCGAAGCCCTTGGCCGCCAGTTCCTGTGCGATCGTTTCACCGAGGCCGCCTGCGGCGCCGGTCACCAGAGCAACACGTCGGTCGGATGGAGGGGTCATGAGGTCAAACCTGTCGCTGTCCGATGGCCAGGCACCGCGATCAGGCAGCCGAGATGCCGCCATTCACGCTGATCGCCTGGCCGGTCAGGCGCGCGCCGTGCGGGCCCGCCAGAAACACGATCATGGCCGCCAGGTCCTCGGGCTGCACCAGCCCCAACTGCGCCATCTTCACGGCCTTGCCAAAAAGTTTGCCGGCGAACTCGTCCGCCATGACGTTTCGGTAGGTGATGGTGCCCTCGATGATTGAAGGTGTCAGGCAGTTGACGCGAATGCCATCGCGCTTGCCCTCGATCGCCAGTGTGCGCGAGAGCATGATGATGGCGGCCATCGCGCCGCCGAGCACCGATTCGCCCGGCGTCGCGACCTTGCCGGCGTCCGACGCAATATTGACGATCACGCCTGCCTTGCGCTCACGCATCCAGGGCCACACCAGGTGGCAGGTCAGGATCGGGGCCATCAACTGCTTGAGGACCATCGGCTGCAAGTCTTCGAATGCAATGTTGTGGAACAGTTTGGGACCGTAGGGGCCCACCGTGGAGTTGACCAGCACATCGACACTTCCGAAGGCCGCCCGAGCCCCTTCGCAGACCGTGCGCGCCTGCCCGGCGTCGTTGCAATCGCCCGCGAAGAACTCGACCCGTGCGGTGGGAACCTGCGCCAGCACCGCCGCCCGTGCCCGTTCGCCGCGTGCCGCATCGCGGCCGTTGATGCCGATGCGAGGCACGCCGGCACGGGCAAAATCGATCGCCGTCGCAAGCCCCACCCCCGAAGTTCCACCGGTGATCAGCACGCTCGATTCCTCGAGCCGCAACGCTGGTCGTGACACTGCCTGGTTCATGTTCCGCTTCCTAGTTGCTGGTGGCCTGTTGGGTGCGCCGCACATCGATGGTTTCGAGCATCGCCTCCAGGCGGCTCTCGAGCATCGCGTCCTTGTAGAACGCGGCATCGGCCACGTCGCCCTCGAAGAACATGGTCTGGATGCCGGCGCGTTGCGCCATCTGGGCCATGACCATTTGTCCGTTCGTAAAGGAGCGGCAGGTGCGGGTGGCATGAAACACGATCCCGTCGATGCCATGGCTTTCGCAATCGCGCAGCAACAATTCGCCCATGGTCTTGGCGCTGTGATTGGACGGGCACAGCAGGTAGTGCTGCGCCATGCCCAGGATCGGATCATCCACATCGATCAGCTGAGGTTCGTGCCAGAACGAATTGTGGGTATAGCGCCCCACCATGACCGCGGCATCATGCTGGGCAAACTTGTTCGCTAGCCACCCCACCTTGTTCCAGTTCATGATGCCGTCGAAGGCCAGCCGATAACGCTCGTTGGGCAGCGCGGTGACGCCGTCCTTGAGGCGCTGCTCGATCTCGCTTTTCACGCCCGCGAAATAATCCACCAGCGCCTGGTTGCCGGGCAGGAAGTTGATCGGGGCAATGCACGCGATCCAGTCCCAGTACGTCGCGGGCGCGGGCTTGGCCCGGCACAAGGCCATGGCCTCCAGCCGCAGCTCGGAAGCGCGCTTGATGTAGTGCATGGATTCGCGCAGCAATTCCCAGTCGAACTTGCGGCCGGTCTGCACCTCCAGGAACTCGATCAGCTTGCGAAGCTGGCTCGCGACATAACGCGACGCGCTTTCCCATTCCTGGCCACGCAGGTACCCCGCATCGGGCTTGTTGCCCCACAGCAGCGGGTACGAGACCTTGAAGAACGGCAGCTGCTTCTTGAACAGCCGGTAGGAAATCTCGTCCCATTGCTGGCCCGTGCTGCAGCCTGCGTAGGCATTGACGAAAAAATCAGGCGGGGGCAGACGGCCTGCCAGCGTGTCCCGGTCGACGATGCCGCCCTCCTCCTCGTACTCCGCACCGCGTTGGGTGAGCACCGCGCAGCCCAGCGTCGTGCGCGCGTAGGAGCACAGCTCATTGATGTAGCCGTATTCCTCGCCTGCCAATTGCGCTGGCCCTTCCAGGTGCATCGCCGCCAGCCGTGCACCGAAGGCCTCGCCATGGCACCACTCGATGCCGGCGGCCTGGAAGATCGGGTTCAGCGCGGCGCCGTTGTACCAGACGACCTGGGCGCCGCGTTCGCGCGCCGTGAAGATGCGGTCCCAGTAGTCCTTGACCATCTTGCCGCCGTTCTTGGTGCTGGACAGGCGGTTCGACAAGGCCGCCGCAGTAGCGGCGGGGTTGGGGTTGGGGCTGGTACGTTCAGTGGCGATAGACATGGGCGGCGCTCCTGGGGTCGATGGGTCGATGTCAGGCCGTGGTGACGGCCGGGCGGCGGATCTGCTCGAGGAATGCCTCCATCCGCACCCGGATCGACTCGACGGCAAGGCCCTCGTGTTCGGTCTCGATCAGCAGGTGTGGCACTTGGGCGCGCAGCAGCGCCTTGCGCAGCTCCGGGTAATACAGCATGTGCGGCTCGCAGAACTTGACCATCAGGATCACCACGCCGGCCGCGCCGCTGTTCTTGAGCGAGCCCAGAAGGTAGCTCTCCCAGTCCACATTCTTTTGGGCGCGCGTGGCGCACGGCACGCGGGTGTTGCGGTCGAAGTACCAACGCGTGAGCGCATCGACTGGGTCTCCATCCTCGGGGACATCAGTCGAGATGTAGCGAAAACCGGTGTAGAGGTCGTCATCGACCACCACGGCGCCGCAGGACTCGATGACGTCCAGCAGTTCGGGCCGCGGTCCATGACAGAAATGGCCGGACAGGTGCAGGCGCACGAGGTTCGGGGCAGTCTCGCGTTCGGCTTCCAGCGCCCCTACCAGCCCGGAAAGAATCGCGGTGTGCTCCTCGATGTCCATCACCATGCTGGACTTGACCAGCGTCTGCATTTGAGTTGCCGTGATGCGCGTGCGCCCGGACCGGCGCAGGTCGTAGACCTGGCGCAGCAGCTGGCGGTTGCGGTTGAACGCCCGGATGCTGTGGGCCAGGGCCTCTTTTGTGATCGTCACCGCGCACAGCTCCTCCAGCTGCGTCTGCAGCGACTCGACCTGCTTGCGCACCTCCGGCGGCGTCCACTCCTCGTCCATTGACGCCATGTATTGGGCCAGAAACACCGGCTGTTCCGGCAGTTCGAAGCGCATGGCATCGACCGCCCCCAGCAAGGCGACGCAATGGTCCACGACCAGGAACGCATCGAATACCCCGAGCTTGCGCGTCGCCGCCTGGTCCGTCAGGCTCCTGGCGTATCCGCAATAGAACTCGTACATCAATGTCCGGCCCAGTGTGATCGGCGCGCGATCATCCTGCACCACCACCGGCAAGGCACCAGCGGCGTGGACCAGCTCGGCCGGGAAATTCATCGGAAACGTGCCGATGACCTTGCGCTGGTGTTGGCGCTTCCAGCCCTGGGCATACGCGTGCGGATCCTGTGCGATGCGGGTCAGCGTGGCAATGGCGTCTTGGGTGTCTGGCATGCCGTGATTCTCCGGGCGGGCGGATCGCTGCGGTATTTTATAAGTCAAACTCACCTAAGAGCGACTCAGACCCAGCAACCAACGTGTATTGAGTGGCGTTTTCAGAGAGATTTCTGAAGATTTTCAGATGGTAAGTACTACTCAATGGCATGTCAAATCGAAGTCAAAAAACGGCGACGGGCAGCAGGGCCTTGGACCGGATGGCGTCGATCAGCGCGAACTTTTGCAGCTTGCCGGTTTCCGTCATCGGAAAGGCGTCCATGAAGTACCACAGGCGCGGCGCCTTGTAGCTGGCAAGCTGTTCGCGGCAGAAAGCATGCAGCTGGGCCGGATCAGGCGGATGCGCTGCGGATCGCGCCACGATGACGGCGCCCACCTGCTCACCCCAATGCGGGTGCGGCACTCCCACCACAGCGACATCGCCGACGCCTGGATGCTCGCGCAGCAGGTTCTCTATCTCTCGCGGATAGATGTTCTCGCCGCCGCGGATGATGAGGTCCTTGATACGCCCGGTGATGCGCAGGAAGCCACGATAGTCCATGGTGCCCAGGTCACCCGAACGCAGCCAGCCGTCGGCCGTGAGCGTCTTGGCGGTTTCCTCGGGCATACCGATATAAGCAACCATGGTCAGGTAACCCCGCACGCAGATCTCGCCCGGCTGTCCGATCGGCAGGACAGCGCCGGTATCGGTGTCGGCGATCTTGACCTCCACATGCGGCATGGGTTGCCCGATCGTCTCGGCCTGATCCTGCGGCGAGTCGTCGGGAAACACAGCCGTCACGACGCCCTGCATCTCGGTCTGGCCGTAGATGTTTGCAATGGAGCATCTCAGTTGCGCGTCGGTGCGCCGGATCAGGCTGGCTTCGACCACGGCGGCACCGGACGCCAGGTTCTTGAGTGTCCCCAACCGGTACTTGCTGCGGTCCGGATGCGCCAGCAGCGCCTCGATCATCGTCGGCACCAGCAGGGAGTAGGTGCCGCCTTCGCCCTGCACGAGCGACATGAACAGATCGGCCGACCATTCGCAGGCCAACACGTGGGTGGCGCGCCGCATCACGGCGCCGACGCCAGCATGCCCCAGCGACCCGATGTGGAACATCGGCATGGGGTTGACGAACACACCCCCGTCGGCCAGGCCTGCGCGCTCCTGCGTGAAGTACGCCATGTTCACGATGCCCTTGTGATGAAACATGACGCCCTTTTGCGCGCCGGTGGTGCCCGAGGTGAACATGATCACGCAGACATCCATCGGATCGACCGGGGGCAGTGCGCGCGGCGCAGCCTGCCGCGCCAGTGCCGGCACATCGCCGATGGGAATGATGTGACGCAGCCCGGGCAGCCGCTGGGCCACTTCGCGCGCCGTTGCCGGCATGTCCAGGCCCCGGTACCCCTGCGCGACGAACAGACCCGCCGCCCCGGAACGCTCCAGCACGTAATGCAACTCGCGCGCCTTGTAGGCCGGATTGACCGTCACCATCACCACGCCGGCCATCGCGCAACCGTAGAACAGCAGCAGCCATTCGGGCGCGTTGGGCGCCCACACGGCGACGTGCTCGCCCGGCTGGAACCGCTCGAGCAGGGCGCAGGCCACCTGTGTGGACTGCGCTTGCAGCTCGGCGTAGGTCCAGCGGCGGCCGGCGTCGCCATCGATACCCTCCACCAGCGCCAACCGGTCGGGCACCGCCGCCGCCGCTTCATGCAAGGCGCGGCCCAGTGTCCAGTCGAGCAGCTGGCGCGAGGTTTCGGCGGGCCAGTACGACTGCGTCAATCGCGTGGAAAGGTATGCCTGCGGCTTGGCCACGACGTGTCTCCCTGTGATGATTCGATGTCGCGCATCATAGTTACGATCGCGTACTATGCATGTGCTAAACGATTCAGCGGCGGTGACTTGACACCATATCAAGGAGGTGCACACATGCGCAAGGACGCAAGCGGATGGACGGTCCGCTTCAGCGAAGAAGAGGCAAGCCAGTTGCGGGCCGCAGGCATCTGGCGCGGCCGGACCATCATCGACGACGCGACCGAAGCCGCAGCAGCGGCGCCCGACGAGATTTGCCTGCGCGATGGCGCGCGCGCCATCAGCTACCGCGAGATCCTGCTGGAAGCCCGCGCACTGGCCACGGGCCTGTCGGCGCGCGGCTTGCGGGCCGGCCAGGTGGTGGCGTTCCAGCTTCCGAACTGGATCGAGGCGGCGGTCGTCAATCTTGCCGCCGCCATGCTCGGATTGGTCGTCAACCCGATCGTGCCCATCTACCGCGACAAGGAAGTCGCCGAGATCCTGGCCGACTGCGGCGCCCGTGTGCTGTTCGTGCCGACAGTGTGGCGAAATTTCGACCACGCCGACATGGCCAGGCGCGTACGCGCGCACACGCCCAAGCTCGAACTCATCGTGCAAGTACGCGCGGCCTCGCCCGTGGACGGCCTGCTGCGTTACGAAGACCTGCTGGCCCCCACCGGGCATGCCTTGCCCCCGCCGCCCCAGGATGCCGATGCGATCAAGTTCGTGATGTACACCTCGGGCACGACCGGTCGGGCCAAGGGCGTGCTGCACACCCACAACACCTTGGCGCGGGCCCTGGCCGGGTGCATGGAGTTCTGGCGCATCGGCGCGGGCCAGGTGATCCTGATGCCCTCGCCAGTGAGCCATGTCACGGGTTACCTGTGGGGGCTGGAGGCGCCGTTCTCCTGGCGCACCCCCGCCGTCTTGATGGACCGCTGGGACGCCGCCGAGGCGGTCGATCTGATCGACCGGCATGGCGTCGCGCTCACGGTCAGCGCCACGCCCTTCCTGTCCGAACTGCTCGACGCCGCCGCCGCCCGCCAGACCCGCCTGCCATCGCTGCGCATCTTTGCCTGCGGCGGCGCATCGGTACCGTCGGACCTGATCCGGCGTGCGAACCGGTACCTCTCGCATGGGCGGGCCTTCCGGGTCTATGGCGCCACCGAAGTGCTGATGATCGGCAAAGGCTTCGTTGACGAAGGCACCGAGGACATGGCCGCAGACACCGACGGCAAGATGATCGACTTCGACGTCTTGTTTGTCGACGATGCGGGCCTTTCGGTCCCCGATGGAAGCGAAGGCGAGATCATCGCGCGCGGCCCGGCGCAGGCCGCGGGTTACGTCGACCGCGCGGAGACGGCCAAGAGCTTCGACGCGCAGGGATACTTCCACACGGGCGACCTGGGCTACCGTACTGCGGGCGGCGCCGTGGTGATCACCGGTCGCAAGAAAGACCTCATCATCCGCGGCGGCGAAAACATCTCGGCCCGCGAAGTCGAGGACATCCTGCTGCGCCACCCCGCGATTGACCAGGTTGCCGTGGTCGCCATGCCGCATGCCCGGCTGGGCGAGACCGTCTGCGCCTGCGTGGTGGCCCGTGGCAGCCCGCCGCCGACGCTGGCCGACATCGTCGGCTTTCTGGGCGACGTCGGCATCGCGCGCCAGAAGCTGCCCGAGCGGCTGGAGCTGTTCACGGAGTTTCCGATGACGCCGGCCGGAAAGATCAAGAAGGACGCGCTGCGCGCCATCGTGGCGGGCAAGGTACGCGAAGAACAGGCCGGTGTGGCATCCCACCCCACGATGAAAGCACCCTGACCATGACCACCCGCCTCGACCACATCGCCATCTTCGTGAAAACGCTCGAAGACGGCATCGACTTCTATCGTTCGGTCGTCGGGCTCGGTGAGCCCATCGTGCGCGCCATACCGGAACTGCAGATCCGATGTGCGTTCTTCGACCCTGGCGAAGGCGGAACCATCATCGAGCTGGTCGAGTTCTCCGGCCAGAGCGACCTGGCGCCTGGCGACGTCGTGGTGGCGATCGAGGTGGACGACCTGGACGCGGCTCTGGCGCATTACCGCGCCAAGGGCGTGCGCGCATTCGACCAACCCCCGACACCCAATCTGCCGCTGCGCCGCGGCTGGGTGCTCAAACGCGACGGCCACGGCACAGTCATCGAGTTGTGCGAGCGCGGCGCGGTGGCACGCTTCGTGCGCGGCGCAGCGCCCAGCTGACCACAGGGCGCGTGCGTTCTGCGCATGGCGGCGGCCCTATTGGGCAGCCGGTCGTTGTGACCTGCCCCCTACCGCCGTACCAGTGATTAGGAAGTCCTGGGGGTTGAAGGTTAATCGATCTGGTTGGTTGTTGAAGGTGATCGAGTTGCATCGCCAGCGCGCTGGCGATGCA